>NZ_JAUOQH010000023.1 GCF_030547075.1 Alteromonas sp. 1_MG-2023
CTTTATGAGATGGCTAGAGAATACGATGTGGCCATTATAGAAGATGATATTTACGGCGATATTGCCTATTCGTATCCTCGCCCTAAAACGGTTAAATCGTTTGATGAAGATGGCCGAGTTTTGCTGTGTTCGTCGTTTTCAAAAACATTGGCGCCGGGATTTAGGGTAGGGTGGATAGCACCCGGAAGCTTCAGAAACAAAGTGCTTCATGTAAAATATGTAAGCAGTTCGATGTGCCCTACATTTCCACAACTTGCCATTGCTAGCTTCATTGAGCAAGGCGGGTACGACAAGCATATTCGGGCAATGCGCCATTACTATTTAAGCGCAAGAGACGCACTACGGGCCGATATTAAACGCTACTTTCCAGAAGATACCTGCGTAAGTTACCCACTAGGAGGTTACGTGCTTTGGGTTGAACTGAATGCAAAATATGATGCGGTAAAACTGGCAGAGAAAGCCAAACAGCACGGTGTTTATATTGCCCCAGGGCAAATGTTTTCAGCAACTGGAAAGTATCGCAATTGCCTACGGTTTAATTTTATAGATGGCTCGCAAGAGGTTCGTACACAAAGCATAAAAGTGCTTGGCGAATTGATTGGTTCTTTAGTTAGCTAAGGGCTTTTGATTTTAGATAAAGGCTTATATATCCGCTGAAGGCTCATTTACCCGCTGAAGGCTCATCCGCTCAGGGCTGTTGTTCTAAAACTGGAGCCTCCGTTACCAATAGAAAGCTTTTTACCAGAGTATCTTTCTTGTAAGGTTATGGAAGTAAAAGGAGATAAGCAAATAAGGAAGAAAGGGAACAAGGAGAGCGAAGCTTTAGATTACAAGCGCACGTGTGCCAACACCCTAATTAAAGGCTGTTGGCATTCACTAAGGTTAGCGCTTCACTTTTACTTCTTGACTGTTAAGCACAGCCAACAGAGGGTTATCAGCCAGCACTTGCTTTTTAAAAATCATCCCGATGGCAATACCAGCAATGAAGCCACCGATATGGGCCCAATAAGCTACGCCACCTTCACTATCATCAGACAAATATAGGCCTAAAATATTGATAAGAAGCCACAACCCAAAGAATATCGCTGGGCTAACTTTTTTCTGATAAACAATAATCATCAAGGTTAAACTTGCATGCCTAAACCATAATAGGTACATACCAAACAAACCCGCAATAGCCCCACTTGCCCCTACCACAGGAATAAATGAGCTTGTATTAGCTAGGGTTTGAGCAGCAACAGCAGCCAAGCCGCACAAGATATAATAAAAAATAAACTTACGGTGTCCGAGAGCGTCTTCGAGATTGTCACCTATGATATACAAGAAGTACATGTTACCTACTAGATGCAAAATCCCTGCATGCATGAACATGTGCGAAAATATTGTCCATAGCTGCTGTCCGTGACTGATCTCGATAGGATGCAACGCAAAGTTATTAAAAGCATCAGTGGCATCAATAGGCCCAAAAGCATAACTAACAAAGAAGATTAGATTCAGAACCACTAAAGAATACATAGCCCAAGGCGTTTTTTTTGGCTTTAAGTTATACTCGACTGGCATTTGAGACAAGAATTGAAATAACCATGTACGCTTTTGAGTGGGTTTGTCTAATTCCAATAAGGCTTTTGCTATTGCAGGAGAATGGGTAACTTTTTCCAACTCATCTTTGTCTAACCACACACCACTGCAGCTTGGGCAGGCATCAACTTCAACTTCAAACCCCGACATTAAATAATATCGACATAGCTTTGTATCACAGATATGACAATGCCGCTCTGATACACCAAGCATTTCCCCCAAAGCATCCTCTAAAACAACTTTCGAATGACCATTATCAGCCACCGATAAAGCATCGTTTAGTTCACCGGCCTCTAGCCAGATACCATTACAGTCTTGGCATTGCTCAACTTCCTGATGGTGAAATACATGTTTATCCATTGAAGCGCTTACACAATTGGGACATTTTTCCATGGTTATGCGCCTTCAATATTCGTCAATGGGCTAACATCAATACCAGCTTCCATTAATTCATGGTGCAGCTGAGTATAATGACGAATAAGATCTTTTAGCGCGCCATCGGTTACCTTTTTATTGAGCGCTAACAACAAACTCGAACCGTGCTTAGGCCCGAATTGATTACTTTCCATTTTTGTAATAATCAGGGCAACTTCAGAATTATATCGACGGATTGCAGAGAGAATATCACTTGGTGTTTCTAATGCATTTGGAGAATACTTCATACTCTCCCACACAAAATCGCTGACAACCGGTCGATTAGCTTTTATGTCATAAATAGGTTTATTTTGAAGCAGGTCGGCGTAGGCATTTAGGGAAGTAATATTATCGTCAAGCTCATCTGCTAAAGCGTGTTGTAAATAATAATTTCTTTCTTTGCTATTGAGATTTTCAAACAATAATGCTTGCGACAAACCTTCTTGGGCCGCTAAATAAACGCCCACCACGGTTGCAATAACCATAAATATTTGTCCGATCCAAAATCCAGTTTTAACTAAATCAGAGTTATCAAGCTTTATGATAGGTTGTTGCCTTTTGATAGCTTTTGCGGGGGATTTAGGTGTTGCAGAGTCCATTTCTTCTCACTTCTGTTATATGTTGCTTATATAATATTACTTCGGGGATTATGTTAAAAAAATAATACCATAAACGCATGGGGTTTCTATAAATTACTATGTAAATTAATAAGATATACAATATAACCGCGCTACAAGAAAATGAAGTTTTTGTAGTGAAATTCTAGAACTAACGCGCCTATTGTAGAGGCAGAAAAGAATAACCCATCTTTACTCTAAGATGTTCATTAAAGAGGTGAGGTAATGTATTTTTGTGGTATGTAACGATAGTGGCCTGTTATTTGATATTTAAACAACATATCTTCACTATTTGGGCCTGAGCCAATATTATGAATTATAAGTGGGTTGCCACTAACTTCTGAAATTGTATCGCTGACAATCCCTATATGGGGTAAATTTCTAGGCAGCGACCAAGTTACAATATCTCCTGGCGCATAATCTTTTGCTGCAAGCGTTATAGGTAAACTCTCACCATATCGAGATAAAAACACCTGTAAATTGGGCACTCGGCGATGATCAATATTTCTGTCTGGTTTATCTAAACCCCAAATTCTTTTCGATGGATACACTGCAAAGTTACTAGACATATCTTGATGAACAAGCATTTGTAAATCGGTACCCAGTGAACGGTAGCTGCGGATAACTACGTCTGTGCAAACGCCAAAATTTTGGGGAACGTCTCCATTGGGGTATGGAATAGAAAAATATGACCCATCATAGGTAATGTCGTGTTTGGTGCGTTCAATTGCAGCTGAAACAATATCTTGCTTGAAACTACCACCCATACAATGTTGAGAAAATATCAACACTATAATACTTAGAAGTTTATTCATGACTTAAACACCACCTCTGCCGACACTTGCAGAGTAATACGTTTGTTAGCGACTAACGTCACAGTCAGAGCTCTTATGTAATAACTTTAAGAAAAGCCAACACATACATACTTGGAAACACTCAAATCTAGGCAGACTATCTGCCTAGATTCAGAGTGAGAAGCTCTTCGAGGTGTATTAGTTGTCGCTATCGCACTCGCTAACATCACCACCCATTTTTTCTTTCATTTTAATGCAGGCTTCACGTACCTTTTTAGAGCCTGCATCCATCATGTCAGCACCCTTTTCTTTGCCATCTTCATATGCATCAGAGGCCATGTCTTTGCCATCTTCATAGGCATCTGATGCCATGTCTTTACCGTCTTCATAGGCATCAGAAGCCATGTCTTTACCGTCTTCATAAGCACTTGATGCAGAGTCCTTAGTTTCGTCCCAAGCATCAGCTGCTTTTTCTTTCCCTTCTTCGTAGCCTTCAGCTGTCGCGTCGCCAGCCTTCTCCATTTCCATCATGGCTTCTTTTTTAGCTTCTGCTGCTGATTCTTCGTTAGACTCAGAACAGCCTACAACGGTGAGTAATAATGCTAACGCAATTGCTTTGTTTTTCATGGTGAAACTCCTTTTGCTGAATTTAGTGCAAATATTAAGGTTAGTAAAAATGTTGCTTTCAACTATTAGCGTTAAGCTAGAATGTGCAATTAGCTTTTTTACGGACTAATATTTGATATTTCCAGTCTAGCCTAATTATCCATCAAAGTATAAATAGTATTATAATCATAACAATATAGACTAATTACATTAGTCGATAGTCTAATAAATTGCTGAATTTCTTCAGGAATGAGCGACAATAAACAAAACAGCTTTCTACAAATTAAGATGGACACCACAGATGAAAAAGCTTTCTAAAGTGCAAATTAAACAACAAGCACTTGTCCTTGATGTTGCGAACATGCTTGAAGCGCAAGGGCGCGCTGAAATTCCTGGCATGGTGCAATGCTGGTTTGATATGAAATACGAGCTGTTTCCAAGCTCTTTACTACTGCGCTTTCAGTTTGAAAATGAGCAAGCCCTAGCCGCTGCAGAACCCGAATTATTAAAATGGCGAAAGCGCTTAAGCGCCGCCATGGTCAAGAAAGGCGTTATTTTAAAAGATATGCGTAGGCACTTGGTGTTTACCCTAGAAGGGCCTGATGATTAAATCAGGACTGCGCTATTTTTGCATTTCACATTGCATTAGCTCCCTGCATTTCTAGCCTAAATTGAAGCCAAACTTCATATTCAACATTAATTATCCCCTACAGTTTTGCGTAGTCCTTATGATATTTGATCAATATCAATTTACGCTTTTTAGGTATCCGCTATATTAACTACTCTATCGTTACTACGCTGAGCATCATTGAATGGAATTTAAAGATTATTATCAGATCCTTGGTGTTAAAGAAGATGCTGATTTAAAAGAAATCAAAAAAGCATATCGCAAGCTTGCCTTAAAGCTGCACCCCGATATGCAACCTGATAGTAATTCCGATGAGGAATTTAAAGAATTAGTCGAAGCTTATGAGGTGCTTAAAGATCCGCAGCGCAGAGCCGAATATGACGAATTGAAAAAATATGGTGCAACTTCACGCGATAATTTTCAACCGCCACCAGGCTGGCAAAGTAACAATGATTTCAATGGCGCTCACACCAGCGGCGACTTTTCCGATTTTTTTAATTCAGTATTTGGCGGTGGGTTCAATCAGGGGCCGCGTAGCCATCATTCAGACGACTTTTCAGGGTTTAACAATCACGGGCAAGATGCTGAGATTGAAGTTCCAGTATTCCTTGAAGACTTATTTTCAGAAACACCTAAAACCATTCAGTTTTCGATGCCAACGCTAGAAGATGGAGAAGTTAAACACGTCAATAAAACTCTCAAAGTTAAAATACCAACTGGCGTGGTTGACTCAGAACGGATCAGGCTGAAAGGCCAAGGCGGTAAAGGGCAGGGGCAGGGTAGAAACGGCGATCTATATCTACACATTCGTTTAGTGCCGCATCCACTGTTCGATGTAGAAGGACACAACCTCGTCATTACAGTGCCTATATTGCCTTGGGAAGCCGTACTTGGATGTAAAGTTGAGGTACCGACTTTGGCAGGTAAGATTAACCTGAATATAAAGCCAAATAGTCAAGCTGGTCAAAAACTGCGAGTTAAGGGCAAAGGGCTTAAAATGAAAACGGGCCAGGGCGATATGATTGCTGTTTTAAAAATCGTTACTCCAGATAAAACGACCGACGAAGGCAAGGCTTTGTGGCAACAACTAGCGCAATTAGAGCATGATGATCCTCGCGCGCAATGGAGTAAGTAAAATGACTAATTCACTGCTAATAATATCATTTGAAGAACTTTGCCACGTTGAACGACTAGACCAAGAAATGATTATCGAAGTTATTGATTATGGCATTGCTGAACCCATCTCGGGTGACGGTACGAGTAATTGGGTATTTGATACAAATAGTGTGCGGTGGGTAAAAAAAGCTATAACGCTATATTCCCAATTAGAGTTGGATTGGGTAGCGGTAGCGATGATTGTTGAGTTGCTGAAGCAAAAAGAAAAGCTGGTAGAAGAAAACGAAAATCTTCAACGTCGGCTAACGCGGTTTTAACCTGTTTTTACGTTTGTAGTGCTTCATGGTTTGCCATTTTTTCTGTCAGCCATTCACAAAAATGCGCTATACGTTGTTGCTTTGGCGAGTTCTTTAGATATACAAAGTGAGATTTCCAGCGCACTGGATGGGGAATATCAACGGGCACTACCAATTGCCCTGATTTTAAATACTGCCCAATCATAACATCAGAGGCTAACATGATGCCTTGGCCTGCCAGCGCAGCGCTAAGCGCCAGATCGCTAGAAGACACTACGGTTTTTCTCAACACTTTACTCGATAGATTTATTTTATTGTGTTCGAAGTATGACTCCCAACTGGCTTTCTCTTCCCCTGCTAGTGCTAACAGGCGAGTAGCTAACATATCTTCAACAGTATGCAGCTGCTTTTGGGTTTGAAAAGCTGGAGAGCAAGCGGGCACTACGCCATTTTCACCAAACCTTTGCATGATAAGGCTGTCATCTTGCGATGCGGTGGTTGAGGTATAAAAACGAATAGCTACGTCGATATCGCCTTTATGTAAACTTTCGATGCGGTTAGATGCCTGAATATTGATATTAATGTTGGGGTACTGATTAAAAAACTCGAACAAATTAGGCATAAGCCATAACGAACAAAAAGCTTGAGTAGAGGTAATTGTTAAGCTGCCTTCCAACGGCTCTTCGTGTACTTGGTTCAAACCATTGACGATTTCGCTAAACCCTTTCTCACACGATGCATAAAGGGTTCTTCCCGGCCCAGTTAATAGCATTTTTCGTGACTGCCTGCGAAACAAGCTTACCCCCAAGTTTGCTTCTAACTGCCGCATTTGTTGGCTTACCGCAGCTTGCGAAATATACAACTCTTCCGCCGCCTTACTATAGCTCTCATGTCTTGCCGCAACCTCAAAGCAAAGCAAGTTATTTAGCCATCGCAATCGCTTGTCCATTATTTTCCATTATATAAGTTCAGCTTATTTTATAAGTTAGATTTAATCGTTGGTTAAGTAAAGAGCTAATCGAGACACTAGCTCCACTAAATGACAAGGAGTTACTGGCGTGAATGCTAAAAAAAGTGGAGCGATTTCATATTTAATAGCAGTAAAAAATAAACTTTCAGGCAGTTTTCACCATGCTGGTAAACAAGAACCTCCACATGTCGAAAATAACGCTAGCGTTGAATGCGCTGACAGTAATGAAACAGATAATACTTGTGAGAACATCGCTTCAAAGGGCATGCTTTCTAATATGGGAGATAAGCTGTGCTTATCAAAATGGAGTGCGTTTAAGTAGTCTTGGCAAAATGTGCTTCCAAACTAGGCTCAATCAAAGAGTTGGTACATAACGACTTAGCAAAAAAAATACAAAGTGAAGAAGATAAACGCAGCCAAATTCTATCGCTAACGGAAAGTGGAAAACGCGCACTTGAGATATTCATATAGTATAGATAGAAGAGCGCGTTTTTTCTGACATGCTGAAAGGCGTTAGCGATGAAGAAAAAGAGATACTTAAGAAACTAGTACTTACACTTAAAAGTAATTTAGATGAAAGGTGAGTTAAGCCTGGTTATTTGGGGTTATGAGTTATTACTTGATGTCAGTGAGTAATATTTTTTAAAAGGTGAACTTGAAACTTTAGCAGATTGAAAAATTTCACAATAGGGTTGCCATTTATCTTGTTTCTTTTACCAAACCGGTCAATGTCGCTTTGTAGTTTTCTTGTCTTAAACGGGTAAGGTTTTATACCGAAAGCCTTTATTTTATCTACTGACAACCATTGAAGCTCAACATCAACAGGCCTAGAAAAAGACTCTGTATATTTTAATAACTTTTCTGCACCGCTATAAGAGATTACTTGCGCAGAAGCACCAATAGGTAACTTATTGTATTTCACCACCGAGAGATTGTTCGTGGTGTACATGGTTTTCGCTGCCCGCTTTTCATGCACTTCATTGAGTTTGATATAGTCCCAAGGCTCTTTGATTTTATCTATCGCTTCACCCAGTTGTTTAAAGCTACTCTCAAACATCACATCGTCTTCTAGTACAATGGCGAATGTTAATTTCTGCTCGAAAATAACAGACCAAGCTTTTCTGTGACTAAGAAAGCAGCCAATTTCCCCAGGGGTTAATTTTTTGTAGTAATTAAGTTTGTTCGCGCGCGCCGAGTACCCTTGACAAATAGCGCGATCTTCCGAGCCATTAACTGCCGTTATGATCGAAAAGTCAGCTGAATAATGCTTTGCGCTCTCTGAAAACAATTTGAGTCGGTCGACTGACTCAGGCAAGTTAATTAGTAATATTTTCACATATTGACTATAGCTGTTTCTTTATTTAATTATTTTATTAGGCATAGATTACAAAAATAAGTCAGCTAGTGGGGAAATTTATTGCTCTGCATTCTTTTAAGTTTTGTAAGCTATAAATGCTTTTCAATTTCCACTTCTATACATTCGCTATTGCCAGCGCTTTCGATAGTTAGCCAAATTTGGCCATCTTGCACCGTTACTTGCATTTGCATTGAACGGTCAACGGCATTCGCCAGTGTGGTAGATAAGCTTTCAGGCAAGGTAAACACCGATAAGTTCTTTCTGGTACGCAAGCTGTTCTGTTCTTTTTTCCACCAAGCATCAAAGCTGTTATCTGCGTACGCATAAATCATCATCTGCTGACTTTGATTGCAGCCTTTTTTGATACGTTGCTCAGAAGGTTGCCCTAGCTCAATCCACAGCTCTATTACATCGCTGAAGTCCTTTTGCCAAATGTCTGGCACTTCATCGTCAGATAGGCCCTTTGTAAACTGTAATTGTTCGTGAGCATTCACAATAAAAGCTACGATACGAAGCATCATGCGTGCATCGTTTTCAGAAGGGTGGCGAGCAATAGTTAAATTGTGCTCGTTGTAGTAATTTCGATCCATATCGGTTATCGATATGTCAGCTTTGAAAATGGTTGCTTTAAGAGCCATGGTGATCCTGAGTATTATGCCAAGTGCGTTATGTAGTGCTTAACGCTAGTCTTATTTTTATATTTATATTCATTTGGCGCACGCACTAGTGTTATTGGGCGCTAAAACTTGAAGCTAGCGCTTTTATACAAGTATACAGTTTCGTGCATTGCTTATTTTTAGCATATGTTTGCTGAGAATATATGTCGCGCTTATTTGCTGCGCTTGTTTAATGAATATAATAACAGGTATTAAGGCCTTGCGCCCTCTTCTAAAATTTCAGTAACTACAGCTTTCACATCCGCATATCTGCAAAACTCACAACTTCCGAACCCTTGAACTTGCCTTACTTTTAAACGCGTAAATAAAGGCATAGTCATGGCGGTTAAAAACCGGCAATAGATAGATTCAGTAATGGCTTCATTAAACTTACCGTCAAGGTGAGCATTAAGCGCTGCCATTGCTTCGGCTACGTGAGTTTTATCTGGTAAGGGAATAGGCGATGAATAATCCAATTTAGCCACTTTACCATTGCACACGCTGCAGTGGCCGCATTCTTTTGGGGCCTGTTGGTCATCAAAATAGGCCGATAAGTTATAGTTTAAACAACTATTAAGCTCAAAGAACCGTACCAGAGCAGCAATACGTTTTACTTCTTTAAGCTCATTTTCAGCAAAGTAGTGTGCGAGGGTTTCAGCTAGGCTATTCGGTAGATCTTCGGCTAACAGTGCTTGTTGATTCACCTCGTACACATCGGTGATTAAACGCGACGCTAACTCGATATGATTGTGTTCGTGTAAATACTCTAATGCCGATACTACTCTTGCGCGCTCGGCGCCATAATGCTCAAAAATACTGTCGAAATTCACTACCCCCCACACTTTTTTCATATCGGTATGGGTGAAAACCGCGTTTAGGAAATCGCTTCGTTCTTTGCCAAATAGATCAAGAATGTCGGCTTTTTCGGTATTAAAACGGTATTTGAATTCAGCAAAATAGGCGTATAAAGGGCGGATGACCTTGGCTAGCTCCAGTTGTACTAACAGTGTTTTTAGCGGCAACTGACGAATATTGCTTAAGGTTGATAAGCTATTAATTTGTGTTTCCCACTGGTACGTACCTTTGTCCGAAGCACTGTTTGCAGTGCTACTTGAAGAACTGCCTGAAGAACTAGCGCTTTGCTCAGGCGCTTGACTGGCAATGTCTTTGAGCACCCGCTCAATAGCGGATTTGTCTGGCGTATCGCCATAAACAAAGTTTTCGATAGTTACCAGACCATCAAGGTTGGCCAGCACAGTGCAGTTAGCGTTTTGACCGTCGCGGCCGCCTCGACCAATTTCTTGGCTGTAGTTCTCTATAGACTTGGGTAAATCGTAATGTACAACAAAGCGAATATCAGATTTGTCGATGCCCATGCCAAATGCAATGGTGGCCACTACTACTTGGAGCTTGTTGGCCATGAAATCTTGTTGAATGTTCTGGCGCACATCACTGTCTAGCCCCGCGTGATAGGCACTTGCTGCACAGCCGTTTTGTTGTAAATAGCGAGCCACTTGTTCAGCGGTTTGTTGCAGTGTTACATATACAATGCCTGCGCCTTGTTGGCGCTTAAGTTCATCTAATAGCGCTTGGTTTTTATTTGCTTCTACAACAGGCAGCACATTCAAGTTAAGGTTTGGGCGGTAGAAACCGGTTTGAACAATATTGTCTGGCGAAATATCAAACCGGCGTGCCATATCAAGTTTCACTTTTTTAGTGGCCGTTGCGGTTAGCAGCAGCACTAAAGGGATATTTAATTCTTGTTGATAAGCTGGCAGTTTCAAATAATCAGGGCGAAAGTTGTGCCCCCATTCAGAGATACAGTGTGCTTCGTCTATAACCAACATTGAAACTGCAACAGACTCTATAAACTGCCTGAAACGTTCGTTCTTAAACCGCTCTACCGACACCATCAAAATTTTGCATTCACCTGAGCGCACTTCATTCATCACTTGCTTATTTTGCTCAGCAGTTAATGTTGAATCGATGCTCGCAGCAGCAATGCCTTTGCTATGTAGAAAAGCGAGCTGATCTTTCATCAAGGCTAATAGGGGGGATACCACCAACGTTAAATTAGGCAATTGGGTTGCCACAAATTGATAGCACAACGACTTGCCAGAGCCGGTAGGGAATATGGCAAGCGATGAGCGCTGACTTAACAGACCTTCTACAACCTCTTGCTGACCGGAACGAAACGAGGGAAATCCAAACAGGTTTTGTAAAAGTGAAGAGTAGTCTGGGGTCATTTAACTGCGCATAGCCTTGAAGTATTTGAGGGTATGATACAACAAGATAAGGGGCGTTTGCGCAAAAGCCTTTATAGGTAAAATATATCGATTTGTGCTACCTAACTAAACTTATAGAAAATAATACTTTAGCTATATAAAACATAGGCTTCGCGTGTTAACAAATACAAAGAATACAGGCAGAATTGCAAGAAACTAAAAAGGAGTAATTAATGACCGGAGAGTCAAAAGCTTTTTCAGGTAGGGATGTTGAGGAAGGTGTAACTAGTTCGAATGGAGCATCATCCCCCTTTACAACAGGTCATCAAGGTATTGACATAGCTGAGTTGGACAAAGGTGAGATGGAATGGTTGTCCACGCAGCGAAGTAAGTTAAAACTGGTTAACCCCGAGGCGGTATATAGGTTTCGTAACTCTAAGATAAGTTACTATCACTCTTTTTGTCACTTCGTTCTATTAGTCCTATTATCCCCACTGTTAATTGGCTTTTTAATTTTACCTATTTTTTTATATAAAACTCATGTGCAAGGAATAGGTGACGTAGGTGCGCTTAATTTTGTTGACCATTTCACTATTACGCTAATAGTGTTTTTTTCTATCTTTAAAATATGGCAAGTGTTTAAGGTCAAAGGAGCGGGCAGTGCTAGTCAGTATCGCCTAGCTATTATCGCTAACTCTATTGGGAGGGGGGGGATTGGCTTTTTTAAACTATCTATAATTGTTGTAGCTTGTTATTTACCAATTATAAGCATGTATCCGGATGAGAAGGTATCAGATGCATTTTTGCATGCGGGGAACGGCGTATTTTCCGATACATTTGATTTAGTATGTAATTTTTTGTTGATATTCATTCTCTTAAGATCATTTAGATGGTTAGGTAGGGGGTGAAAATGAAATATATGTATCTCTTTATTTTTTTAGTTTTTTCTATGCCTTCTTTTTCATACGAATCGCTACCTAGCAACTGTAGTAACCTCGATGAGGTTGTGGAAGAAAGCTTTGTAATTTTTAGTAAAATGGAATTTATTCAGCTCGGAGAATGCTTAGCTGAAAACCTATTAAAGAAAAGGAAGACTCTCAATATTGTAGATGCATGCAATGAGGTTGTGGAAGATAAGAATAATTACTTAGGCATATTATCTTTGTCAAAGGCCGAGTCTATAAAAATTGGGCAGTGTGCTGGCGCTATAAAATATATATACACTCGTTATGATGAAGAGTTGGTTCCTCACCGACCAGGGTACTATTCAAGCCATCGAGTGTATCGTTGCAAAAAAGGCTCAACAGCGATAGAAGCTATTCGGAAAAGCGGTGAAGTATCTATGAATCGTGAAAATCTGAGAGATTTACTTTGTGATTAGGCGAAGGTATGAATTCAGAAATTGAGATTCAAACATTTGTAGATATAGCAAAGTCGTGCTTGGAAGCTGATCAGCTTCCTGAGCCTATCAGAATAGCTTTGTATACTATTCTTACTAAGAAAACATCGGCTTCAAAGAGCTATCATCATATCGTTATCAACGAGAATGTTAGGGGAGTTCCAAAGAACAAGTCACCGCTTAACAAAGGGAAAAGAGATAGCATCAGGAATATTCTCATTCTATGGTATCTCTTTGGCGCTGACACAAATAAAACAAAATCTTTTTTAAGTGCTTATGCTGAAAGGCGCTCATTAAGCAGCAGTATTAAAGAACTCGAAAAGCTAGCTAATAAACAATATCTTGAATTTTTCTGTTTGGGTGTTGTTAGAGAAAACGTTGAAAGTATCATTGATAAGTTAACATCAAGCGAATTCAACCTCTTCGAGCAAAAACTTCCATCACCATTCTTCACCACGAAAAAAACGCCCTATGATATATCGCCCATGAGGAAGTTATTTTCTCAAGAGATACCATGGCAAGACTACATGGAAAGATATAAACAGGCAGATGCTCTTTTCAACGAGAAAAAATATTCAGACGCCAAGCAAATTTTAATAAAGTTAGAGCAGGATACGATTGTACGCCTGCCAGTAATTGAAAGCTTGAACAAAAATATAAAAGCTCAGGAAGACGAGGCATTGGAAGCGTGGGAATATTTTAATAAAATTTTAAATTAACCGTTGTTTGTGCGGCGCACAAAATGAATATGGTTCTCGTCATTTGAGAGGAGATAATCATGACAACAGTTAATCTACTATTTAGCGAACAAAGTACATCAGAGTGTCGCCGCTACCTTACTAAAGCTAAGGCTATAGAAGAGGCATTAAATACAGGAGTTCAGTATTCTCGATTCGGAGGGAAAAAACTGAAACTCTCGAAGAACCTTGTAAGATTTAAATTAGGTAACTACAGGCTGATTTTCAAATATACGCCTAACGGCCTTATTCCAGAAAGTCTAATTCAACGAAAGCATCTTTCACGTTTCCTTAAGCGAAGGTAATACAAAGCGTATTACATTCACCATAGTTAAATACATTTAAGGAAATCAAAAAATGAACGATAAAATCAAGCCGAGCGATAATTCCGCAAATCAAAAAAATCGCAACAAGGGGACGTCAGGTACGAATCGTCAATACGATCAAGCTCAGGGAAATCGTAGCAAGCAAAAGCAGCAAGGAGGGAAGTAACATGGATTTATCATTCAAAGATTTATCAGACAATGCCCATTCGTCTGTGGCGGGTGTATCAGTAGATAGTATTGAATACACATCAATGGTCAATACGTTAAATTTTGATAAATTAAAATGGAAACTTACTAAATCTAGCGAGGCGTCTTGGTCCAGTGACTTATGTGACTTTGCGGAAGAAGAGTATAAGAAGTTTTTATACTTGAAGCTGCGTTATCCGAAAGTTTCTTTGGTACCGAACAAGTTAGTTGATAAATTTTGGCATGAACATATCTTAGACACTAAGTCTTATCAAGATGACTGTAATAAGATATTCGGACACTTTATTCACCATTTTCCATATTTTGGTATTTACGGAGAAGAAGATCAAAATGCCTTACAGCAATCTTTCGATATAACTGTATCGCTATATGAGGAGCACTTTGGTGCTTATCCGTCCAATGAAGTTCATGGGAATCTAGGAAACGTAGCAGCACGTTGCGGGGAGCATGCGTGCCATGTACCGACTTCGTGTGCATGTCGCGTTCCAGGAGCATGCAAGTAAGTTCTTAAAGTAAATAACCAGCAATACATTAATTTTTGTATTGCTGGTTTTCAGAGTTGTAACGTTAGATTGAAATTCACTGACTTCAACTACCCCTCAAGTCCTCCGGCGTATTATCTGCCACCACAGCATTGCGTTCACCCATAGGTTTGTCTTTTCCAATGGTGCTGTCGGCGGTGGTCTGAAGTTCTATCGATGCATTTACCTCTGCTCCAATCAATATGATGTAGGCACTTAAATACAGCCACATCAACAGAATGATGATCCCACCTACGGAGCCGTAGGTTTTGCTATAGCTGGCGAATTCGTTCAAATAAATTGAAAATCCATAAGATGCAGCTATCCACATTAGCGTTGCCAAAAGTGCGCCTGGGGTTACCCATCGCCATTGGGCAGAGCGGCGATGCGGAGCATAACGGTAAAGTGCTGACAGGCTAATATTAAATAGCACTAACATGACAGGCCACGTTAGCCATGCTGCTTGTTTGTCGCTTAGCAAACCTCCTGCTGCCCAGCTTATAATTTCTGGAAGAACGGAAATGCATGCTAAAGCAACAATAACGGTGGCTATCATAAAAACAGTACAGGTTATACGCGCTAGCATGCCTCTGAAAAAGCCTCTGCCGTTGTCTTCACTGTAAGTAATATTGCATGCGGTAATTAATGCATTAGCACCTTTACTACTACTCCATAAAGATAAAACTAGCGTGAGTAGAAAGCTCCACCCTAAGGCTGAGTTTGATTTCTCGGTAAGGTTTTTAAGCTGCTCTTCAATAATATATCTGCTGTCGGTAGGTACAACGTTCACCAACAGTGACATGTGTTTTTGCAATTCATCAGGCGATACCATCAACCCATATAATGAAATAGTTGCCCCCAATAATGGAAATATTGCTAACAAGCAATAGAAAGCCACACCTGCTGCAATAAGCGGCACATTGTGTTTTTGAATATTAGTGAAAATGCGCTTGGAAATGCTCCACCAATTTTTTACTGATAGTCCAAATGCGGATTCGGCTCTGTTCTGATGGGTTGTGTTCATGTAGTCGCGTTAAAATGATAGTAGTTACAGTTAATACAGCGCAGTGAACAACTAAGTTTATAAAATTTATTGGCTTATTCATTTAGGGCGGTCAAAAATAGAGAAGGACGTGGGATAGACCCCATTTAGTCCTATTGAAATTAGCCCGTATTGAGATTAGCTGGTCATGAGAAAAGGAGCCGTTTTACTATTTTGACAGCGAGCCACTTCCATTGGCGTACCTTTAGCCACTATTTTCCCACCAGCATCACCTGCACCAGGGCCGATATCTATTAAATAATCACTGGCCGAAGCAACTTGCATATTGTGCTCTACCATTACCACGCTGCTGCCTTCATCCACTAATGTATTTAGATGCTTCATGAGCAGGGCGATATCTGCGGGATGAAGCCCAGTAGTGGGTTCGTCTAGTACATAAAGTGTATGTTTCTTGTCGGCTCGTTTTAACTCGGTAGCCAGCTTTATTCGCTGTGCTTCTCCCCCTGAAAGTTCGGTGGCAGGTTGGCCTAATCGCAAATAGCCTAAGCCGACTTTTACCAGCGCATTTAGTGCACGAAAAACAGGAGCTTCATTGGCGAATATGTTATGAGCCTCGGCCACGCTTAGCGACAGCACGTCGGCTATCGATAAGTCGTTCCAAGTAACGTCTAAGGTGTCTTGATTATAGCGTTTTGTGTTGCACACGGGGCAGGGGGAATACACCGATGGCATAAAGAGTAATTCTACCGATACGAAGCCTACACCCTCGCAGTTGGCGCACCTACCTTTGGTTGTGTTAAACGAAAATCGACCTGCATCGTAACGTCGTTTTTTTGCTAAGGGTGTGGCGGCAAACAGTTTGCGCACATGGTCGAATAGCCCAGTGTAAGTCGCTAAATTCGAGCGGGGCGTTCTGCCGATTGGGGATTGGTTGACTACCACCAATCGCTTTATTTTCTCCGCATCACTTGTTATGGATTCTGAACTGCCGTCTTCACTACTTTTATTTATGTAATCTTTATCAATATAGCCACTAGCGGGTTGCTCATCGTTGTTTTCCAGTAAGGTGGCTTCGGTAATATCTGCTGGTGAATTTTTATTGGCAGTGCTTTTATCTAGCGTTTTGCTAGTTCCAAGTGACGCTTTCACTAGTTCTACCAATGCATGGCTGACTAAACTCGACTTACCTGAACCCGATACGCCGGTTACCGTAGTAATAGTACCTAGTGGAAATGCGCAGTCGATATTTTCAAGATTATTTTTGGTAATGGCTTTTAATGACAACCAACCCTTCGGGGCGCGGTTATGGTGCTTAAGGGCTAATGCGTCATCGAATAGATATTGCGAGGTTATTGAATTAGATGCTTGCTGCAATGCACCTACTGGCCCACTAAATACTAATTCGCCGCCATTAATGCCGGCATTGGGGCCTATATCAACAACCCAGTCAGCGTGTTTAATGACTCGTGGGTTATGCTCAACCAAAAATACGCTATTACCAGCCTGTACTAGCGCATCAAATGCATCGAGTAAGGCATTTACATCGTTGGGGTGCAGGCCAGACGAAGGCTCATCCATTATGTATACCACGCCAAACAATTTTGATTTTATTTGGGTGGCTAGCCGCAATCGCTGTAATTCACCCGCTGAAATAGTCGTGGTGCTTCGCTCTAACGACAGATACCCCAACCCTAGGGCAATAATGGGTTTGATACGCGCCACGATGTCTTTGCCAATATTGCGAATAACTAGCGCCCGCTCGTTGTTTTGCGCTTCGGCGGTTTCAAGTAGCGTATGTAAATGTTCCACCACGTCGCTTAAAGAAAGCCGAGAGAAGGCGGTGATGTCTAGGCCACAAAGTGTCACTGAAAGCGAAGCTTGCTTTAACTTTTTCCCATGGCATTGTGGGCAGGTTGAAACCGCAAGATATTGGGCGACTTTTTGCTTAATTTTTTCTTTTTGAGAGGTTTTAAAGGTTTCAAGTACATAGCGTTTAGCCCCAATAAACTTGCCATTATAACTGGCGGGTTCGCCTTCTTCCTTCGCCGCTTGGGTTTGCGTCAAATTGTAGTTTCTGTAAACAGGCACTTGGGGGGTATCGTCGGTGTATAAAATCCAGTCTCGGGTAGACTCGGGTAACGCATGCCAAGGTATATCTACATCAATGTCTAACGACAGCAATACCCTAACTAGATTTTTACCCTGCCACGCTCCGGGCCACGCTGCAATAGCGCCTTCTCGAATAGTAAGGGTGGTGTCGGGTACAAGTTTGTCTTCGGTAACATCAAACACAGTACCTATACCATGGCATTGCTCGCAGGCACCTTCAACGGTATTTGGCGAGAACCCATCGGCATAAATAATCTTTTGACCAGCAGGGTAATCACCTGCACGGGAATACAACATACGCAGGCTATTTGAAATAGTGGTAATACTGCCTACCGATGAACGAATAGACGGTGCGCCTCGGTTCTGATGCAGCCCAACCGCGGGTGGTAAGCCTTCAATACTATCTACATCGGGGGTTTCAATTTGATCAATTAACCTTCTGGCATAGGGGGAAACTGAATCTAAATAACGGTGCTGCGCTTCTGCGTACAAGGTGCCAAAGGCGAGTGAGGACTTACCTGAGCCAGAAATACCCGTAAATGCCACAATCCTATTCCTGGGGATATCAACATTCACGTCTTTTAAATTGTGAACCCGTGCTCCGCGTACCTGCAGAAAATTATCATTATCTATAGTCATGCTTCCGTTACCACCTTAATCACCTATTCCACTCTTACCGCTTTAGATAAAACCAGCAAACGTAAGATGAGTAAGCATCAGACATTTATTACGATCATAAATTGGACCGAGAAACCTAAAGTATAGAGATCAATTTATACACCTCTCTATTTACTTAGCGTGCTAAGTAATGCTATTGTAGTTAGCATGCTAAGTAAGTTGGAGGTGTGCATGTCTGCACAAAAGCCGTTTCACGAAACGTTAGATTTTACGCTTATTGGAAATATGGGCCGAGTACATCGGTTGTGCAGAGAGGCCGTGACCTTGATTGTTGAGCCCTTGGGGTTAACCCAATCAAGGTGGCTTGCGTTAATGCACATCAATTTAATTGGCGAAGGGGTTACCCAACTAGCGCTAGCGCAAAGCTTGGGCATAGAAATGCCTTCGTTAACCCGCACATTAAAGCAGCTTGAAGAGCAATCGTTGATTAGCCGCCAAGTTGATGACAACGATAAGCGCAGCAAAAAATTGTATTTTACCAAGGAAGGTCGTGTTGTTTTGAATTCGCTAAATGAAAAAATAGCAGATGTTAAGCAGCAGTTTTATGCAGGGTTAACCCACGAACAACTTGATGTGATGGCGCGCGCGTTGTTGCAAATAGAGCAAAATGCCTCTGACTGTATTTCTCTGCAGGAAGAGCGCCGAAAAAGTAAAATAGAGGAAGGTGAATAATGACGCCCGATCAGAAGTTTTCTCTTTACGTTAGGTTTTCTTTAATTGGTTTTGTGTTGGTATTTATTTACTACCTAATTGCCGACACCTTTATGCCAGTAACGCCCCAAGCACGTATTTATCATCCGGTTGTGCAAGTTGCGCCTCAGCTAAGCGGCGAAGTAACGCAGGTTTTTGTTACCAATAACCAAACGGTAAAAGCGGGCGACGTGCTGTTTCAGATTGATAGGGGGCCTTACGACATAGCATTAACCCAAGCTAAGTTAGCGCTAGATGATGCCAAATTACAAAACAAGCGACTGGATACCAATATTAAATCGCTAGAGGCTCAAATTAAGGCGGCTAGTGCCAAGTTGCACGAGCAAAAGTTACTTCAGCAACGCAGCGACGCTTTATATAAACAGCGCGCAATTTCAGAACAAGAACTGGAAGCAATGCGAGCCAATTATGAAGCGAGTGTTGCCGATAAATTAGCCTTAGAGGCACAGTTATCTGAGGCTTTACTGGCAAGAGGCGATTCTGGTGAAAGCAATCTTACGGTACGCCATGCTGCAAATCAGCTAGCCGAAGCCAAATTAAATCTATCTTACACCCAAGTACGAGCACGCAACGATGGTGTGGTGTCTAACATGCAGTTACGTGAAGGCGCCTATGCGGTAAAAGGTAACTCGTTGTTGGCTATTGTAACTAGCGAAACGGATCTGGTTGCCGATTTTAGAGAAAAATCCTTGGCACATATGCCGGTGCATAGCATCGCTAAAGTGGTGTTTGATAGCCGCCCAGGTGAAGTATACGATGCGCATATTGCCTCTTTCGAGGCCGGTGTTAGTGATGGTCAATTAAGTGCAAATGGTACGTTAAGCGTTACCGAAACGAGCAATAGATGGGTGCGAGACGCCCAGCGTCAGCGGGTTCATATTGTCCTGCAAGAAAACGAAGCCTTGATAGAAAGTATGCCAAGTGGCGCTCGTGCCACAGTACAATTATTACCTGAATCAACACTAGGTCAGTGGTTTGGTACGTTGCAAATTAACGCCATTAGTTGGTTGCATTACATTTACTAGCGGAGGCTAAATGTCGACAACAGTTAGTAAAGGGCCGCGGTTAGATGCCAATGGTCTGCGCCAAGCATTACGTATAGCGGGTGGCTGTACCCTGGGCTTTGCCATCAGTAATGTGATGAACTGGCCTTATGGTATTTTCTTTACGGTTTATCCCATGTTGTTACTGGGTTTAGTACCCGTTATTAATAAAACAGTGATAAAGCAGTTCGTCGCCAGTGCGGGGTTCAGCGCCTTTATTGTATTAGTACTGCAAGGGCTATTTTCCCACATTCCAGTGGTGATGACCCTTATTGTGTTTCTATGCTTTTGTATTTTGTTCTATCAAATGAGCAGTGGTGGCGGCTTTTTGTTTGGAGCATTAGGGGCAGTAGGGCTTTCAATACAGCTGCACTTTTCAAGTTATGTAACCGGCATAGATACTGTCTACCCGTTAATAGTGAGTAATGGGGCAGCTACGCTTTTATCGATTGTTATTGCGGCTTTCATGCATGGCATATTTCCGGATGTTGCGCCGCGAACACCTCGTGTTCCACCGCCTAAGGCGAAAGAGAGTATTCGTCACGAAGTACTGTTATGTGCAAGTGTGGCAACCTTATCGTTTGTAGTGTTTCAAGCGCTGGATTTGCAAGACTCGATATCAGCTCAGGCGTCATCGGTGCTTATTCTATTTTCGCTTTGCTGGAAAGCAGCAAGTTTAGCTGGGTGGCAACGGGCAATAGGTACGCTTATCGGGTGTAATCTGGCATTGCTGGCTCAATTGTTTTTGTACAATCACAGCGATTTTTTACTTTTTCCGGTGCTTGTATTGTGGATTTTAGCTTTCATTTTTAGTCGCTATCATATTTTAGGCGGTGGAATGCCAGGCATTGGGTTTGGTGTGCTAACCACGTTTGGTATTTTATTTGGAAACTCTTTAACGCCAAACCAAGATTTGGTGTATAGCGCGCTTTACCGTTTTAGTTCTGTGGCCGTAGCCATTGCCCTTAGCTTAAGTGCTGTTTACGTTATGCATCATATATTAAATCGCTTTAGCGTTACCCGTCACCATACTTATGAATAGCAAATACGCTTAACCATGACACATTAAAAAATGCCGGATGTTTTCACATTCGGCATTTTTATTTAGTGTTAACTTACATGATTAATTAAAAGCTATAAGTCACTTTTCCGTAAACATAACGGCCTGTGAATCCATACGACGAGAAGCCTGAATATGGAAAAATCATAGAGAAAGTCGTTACGTCATCAACTAAATCACGGGTGGCTTCTGGGTATACATCAAAGATGTTATTTGCACCAACAGAAATCGCTAAGTTGTCGGTAAGGGCGACGCGAACATCTAAATCTGTGATCCACTCAGAAGGTATAATTTCGTTACGAGCTTCAACCGATGATGGGTCTTCCACTTCGCCATAGCGAGTAGTACGTAACGTGGCATTATAACGGTCGTAAGACCAAGTTACGCCAAGGTTAACTTTGCTATCTGGTGAGCTTGTTTCAAAACGGCGTAGTTCAACATCGTCAAACAAGTTACTTTGATCGAACCCTGCACCTTGCAGTACATCTGGCGCTTCTAAAATATCAGTCACTTCGATATCGTTGAAGTTGATACCCACATTGAAGTTAAACGCACCCAAATCAGCCGTGTTTAACGTGTAGGTAGAAACAATATCTACCCCTTCAGTACGAGAATTAATAGCATTTAAGAAGAAGCGAGCTTGGTTAGCACCAGTACCTTCAAGTAATGCTTCAATAGCATCGCCTGATAGGTTGTTCGACAACACAATACGATCGTCAATATCAATACGGTAGAAATCTACGGTTAGGTTGAAGTTGGCGGTAGGCGAGTAGGTGAAACCAGCACTGTAGTTATCTGATTCTTCAGCATCAAGACCTGGACTACCCAATGCCTGTGCAACATCACTTGAAGCGGCAAACGTACCCGTTTCAGTTGGCTCGCCATCCACAAATACTGTGGCAATAGAAGTAAAGTGCTGTTGTTGCAACGACGGCGCTCTAAAGCCAGTAGATACAGAGGCACGTAGGGCGAGGGCATCGGTAATGGTTACTCGATGTGACATTTTCCAGTTAAAGGTACTACCGAAATCAGAATAGTCTTCATAGCGACCAGCTACTGCCACATTCCAGTTCTCAAGCACATCGGCTTCTACATCTACATAAAAGCTATAGTTGTGACGCGTGTTTTCACCTGCTGACTCTGGGGTGAAACCAGGGAATACTTGTGATCCCGCTGAGCCAAAAGGGCCATCAACAGGGTCGGTTACTACGCCACCTGGGCCAAACGTACCTTGGATATACGAATTTTCTTCACCTGCGGTAATTTCATAGCTTTCGTGACGATACTCCGCGCCCATAGCGAAGTTCATTTCACTGTAGAAATAGCCTGTATCAACAAGGCGCGAAGCATCAGCGTTAATAATAGTGGTGTTGTATTCAAGCTCACCGGCGTTAAAGCTGGTTTGGCTTGTTGGCCCAAGAGAGGTGTTTAAGCTATTTACTACGCTGTACTCTAGTGCATTTCCACCGTGTGTGAGTGACAAATCGTAGTTCCACACATCGCCGTAACCTTTAATACCGCCTAGTACCGACATATCTTGAATATCAGTTTGAATAGAAGGTAAGAAGCCATCAGGGTAGATAGAAGTGATATTGCGGCTATCTGAAGCTCTGCGATAAAAACCACCGCCAATAGAATCACGCGAACTAAAACCAGCAGTACCGTAAAATTCGATACTGTCGTTAATAGCTTTACCTGCGTTTACAAACAGCGCGTAATCTTCTACTTCACCGTTACCATATACATGGTTGTAGCGGTTAACCGTAAATTCTCTTTCATCTAAATTACCATCAGCATCACGGGCATAGTTTTCTCGTGTATCGAAGTCGGAACGATTTGATTCGCCGCGATCGCGGTATTCTGCTGATACATTTACAAAACCATCGTCGCCCCATTCAAAGCCCATGTTGCCGCGAAGGGTAAGAGTTTGTCCGTCAGTTAGTTCACGATCTGAACCTGTATCAAAAGCTAGGTCGCCATTGGCATCTGCACTTACGCCTTCTAAATTCGGCACACCGTCCATCGTAGTTACGTTCGCGCCGTATGTGGCCGACACTTCACCGCCTTCGCTAGCGTCTTTCAATACAATATTAATCACGCCCGCAATGGCGTCTGAACCGTATTGTGCCGCCGCGCCGTCGCGAAGTACTTCAATGCGTTTAATCGCATTGGCCGGTATAGCATTTAAGTCTACAGCCGAAGAACCACGGCCTACAGAACCGTTTAGGTTAAGTAGTGCAGAAGTATGGCGGCGCTTACCATTTACTAAAACAAGTGTGTGATCTGGCGCTAACCCACGAAGCTGTGCGGGGCGAACATGGTCTGTTCCATCGGTAACAGAAGGCTGCGGAAAGTTGAAGCTTGGCAACAACGAGTTAAGGATCATGTTGGTTTCGGTTAAACCAGTGGCTTCAATAGAAGACGCATCGATAATATCGATAGGAACCGGAGAGTCATTCAC
Organism: Alteromonas sp. 1_MG-2023; assembly: GCF_030547075.1. GTDB lineage: Bacteria > Pseudomonadota > Gammaproteobacteria > Enterobacterales > Alteromonadaceae > Alteromonas. The sequence goes on from NZ_JAUOQH010000023.1 coordinate 23,513, forward strand.
AGTTCGGCCTACACGGCGTGAACCAACAATTTGGATTTGCTCAACATCTTGCTCGTCAATGTTGGTTTGTTCCTGAGCCATTACCGATGTTGAAAGCGGCATAGCAGCGATTGCGCCTGCAATTAAAGAAAGCTTAAAAGCAGAAGCGTTAAAATTTGCCTGTTGCATTGTGTGTTCCCGAATTTTTATAAGTGTATTTTTAAGCGAATGAAATTTGCAATAACAGTGTGCTTTTGTATGCAGGAACTAAGCGTATTTTGGGTACGCATACTGGATGCATTGCACAAACTGCAAATACTTCTTTTCTGTTGCGGGGTACAGCTAAAAGCCGATTTGTCTGATAAGACTTATAATTATTAGATGTGATAAACGAGTTTCGTCTACGGGACTGAGTTAAGCACAAAAGAGAAGGTCGATACAATACTTAAGTAATAAAATTTACTTTATGTTCATTATGAAGTGGCCAAATATTTAAAGTGGCTGATTTGTGTACCGCTAAGTTCAGGCCTTTTTATTGACATTGTCGCCAAGCTGAATAAATGTAGAACCTATATACGGGAATTGCAGCTTCTAAATGTCAAAGGTTCTGAATTTGAAAGCTGCTAAAGCTAAAACGACTGAACTACAAAGAACAAATAAAAAACAATAGGGAACAGAATGAAAACTTTCTTTAAGTGGGTAGGTATTGGTGTACTGGTAATTATACTTGGTGCAGCAGCGTGGGGTACACATGAATGGAATGCTGATAAGCCATTCTCATATCGTGTGTTTTTAGACAGAGCACTTATTCAGCAGGCATTAAAGAGTCCGCAAACCTTAACCTCAATTGGGGTGTTGGACGGTATGGGCATAAAAGGCCATAACGCCCACCTTGATGATGCGAGTTTAGCGTCTTCACAAGCTACGTTTGACGAGCTGATGGAGATTAAAAGCGTACTTATACAATACGAGAATTTGGATGAAGAACAGCAATTATCCAAAGATATCGCAATGTATTTGCTTGATACCTTAAGCGGGTTCGAAAAGTATCAATATCATAGCTACCCGTTCAACCAAATGTCGGGGGCGCAAAGTAACTTCCCTAGCTTTATGGATGGCCAGCACCCGATCACTGATGTAGAAAGCGTTGATTTCTACGTTAGCCGGTTAAGTGAAAGTAAGCGTTACTTTACCCAGATGCTTGAAGGCATGAAGTTGCGCGAAGAAAAAAATATCCTTCCGCCACGCTTTGTTATTCAAAGAGTTATCGATGAAATGCAGGGCTTTATTGACACGCCGGTAACAGAAAATATTTTGTACACCTCGGTACTGCGTCGAATGGAAGAGTCTGATGCCATTGTTGAAGACGAATACGACGGGCTTTTGTCCAATGTATCAACTGAAATAGAAAATACGGTTTATCCTACTTACCAAATGCTTATCGATTACTTTACTGGTCTTAAAGAAAAGGCAGGTACGGATGATGGCTTGTGGCACTTAGAAGGTGGCGACGAAGCGTATAAACTGGCCCTTCGCTTCTTCACTACCACTGATTACTCTGCCGATTACATTCATAATGTGGGTTTATCGGAGGTTGATCGTATTCAGGCTGAGATTTTAGCGATATTAGCGCAAGAAGGTTTTGATATTAGCCAAGGTTTTACCGCGGCGATAAGTACGCTAGCAGAAGATGAACGCTTTTATTATGAAGATACTGATGAAGGACGGGAGCAAATTCTAGCCGATTATCAAACTATTCTTGATGAAATTGATGGGGGCCTTGGCGATGCATTTTTAGTGCGCCCAGAAGCGGGTATGGAAGTGAAGCGTATTCCATTGTTTAAAGAGAAAACAGCGCCCGGTGCATACTATCAACCGCCTGCTTTTGATGGCTCTCGCCCAGGTATGTTCTTTGCCAATCTATATGATATTAAAGCAACGCCTACCTACAGCATGCGTACGCTGGCCTATCATGAAGGCATTCCTGGTCACCATTTCCAAATTGCGATTGCAATGGAGTTAGAAGGTTTACCGATTTTTAGAACCGTAGCGCCTTTTGTGGCCTATGTAGAAGGGTGGGCTTTGTATTCTGAACGCTTGGCATGGGAGCTAGGTTTCCAAGACGATCCGTTTGATAATATTGGCCGCTTACAAGCAGAGCTTTTCCGTGCGGTAAGGCTTGTGGTTGATACTGGCATTCATGCAAAACGCTGGACGCGAGAAGAAGCCATTGACTACATGCTAGCGAATACAGGTATGGCTGAATCTGACGTAACTTCTGAAATAGAACGTTACATCGTTATGCCGGGGCAAGCAACTTCGTACAAAGTGGGCATGATGAAAATTCTAGAACTACGTGAAAAAGCGAAAGTAGCGTTAGGTGATAAGTTTGTTCTAGGTGAATTCCACGATGCAGTACTGAAAAATGGTGCAGTGCCTTTAGATGTATTAGAGCGAATTATCGATAAGTACATTGCCGACAAACTTGATTAGACCAAGGCTTACTTATGACAGCGTTCAATTTGGAATTCGCTTTATCAGGGGGGTGCTGATTTAACAAAGTGCACAATCAAACAAACAAAAGACGTTACTTTTTAAAGTAACGTCTTTTTTATTGCTATAAATATGTGAAACTAGGACAAACCAGCAACAAAGCGCTGTATGCATTTGTTCACTTTGTCATATTGCTCGGCAAATACCATATGGGTTCCAGCTTCTATAACGTCTAATTTTGCGTTTGGTAACTGTGCTAATAAGTATTCAGAATACTTAACAGGGGTCATAATGTCTTTGTCGCCTACAATTAGCTGAACGGGTAATACTAGATTAGCTAGGTCGTGCATAATGTTGAAATGGTCACAAGCGGTGAAGTCTTTTAGCATAACTGCTGCACCGTTGTTAACAATTGCCATATTCACCTGGGTTCTTAAAGGCTCTTGCAATTGTTGGTTTGAAGCCAGCAGGTAATCGGGAAACTCCCCATCTTCTTCTATAAGCGTGGCTAGCGAGGTAAGTAACTGTGGCATTACTTTTAATTTAGCGCCCGCACCTATTAGCACCAGTGCTTTGAGCCGATTTGAATCAAAGGTAGATGTTTCCTGTAAAGCAAGCAGAGCGGCTTGCATAGCAACCGCGCTACCTAAAGAGTGACCAACGAGCACTACGTCTTTTGACTCTTCTTGTTCAATGGTGTCGAGCACCCACTGAGCAATAGATTTCACATCACTTATTGCTTCGCCGTTAGGATGACCAGGAAAATCCAATGCTAGGCTATTTTTGAAAAACGAAACTTGATGCTTCCACACGTTACTTGTGCAACCAGAACCGTGTAAAAATACTAAAGTCATACTAAGCCTCTTTTGTTAAATTGTGATGTGAAGGTACTGTATTGCCAACGTTGTCCACGCTGTCTACGTAGGTCTCTTTATTACTGAAATGTAGAGCCGCGTCTTCGATAGGGTCGTCCAATAGCATTTTTCTGTCCTTTCCATAATGCATGGTCACTTTCCAAGGGTATTTACGACCTTGGCGTGGCAGTTGATGTTTTCCCCTTTGTACATAGCCTGCTTGCAGAGAATCCATGACACCGTCATCCAGCGCGCAATTGTCATGATCTTCTGGGATTACTACATCAAATTCATTGTCTTCCATGTAGTTAAATAAACGGCAAAGGTACGTTGCGGAAATATCTGCTTTCAATGTCCAAGAAGCATTAACGTAACCAAATATCCACGCCATGTTCGGCATATCCTCAATCAACACACTCTTGTAGGTCATTTTTTCTGAGAACGAACAGGGGGTATTGTCGATGCTAACAGCAGTACCACCAAGGGTAAGTAGATTTAAGCCCGTTGCGGTAATAATAACGTCAGCCGGTAGTGTTTTACCGCTTTTCATTAAAATACCATTTTCAGTAAATCGCGCTATTTCACCTGTTTCAATAGACGCTTTACCATCATTAATCGCGTTAAATAAATCGGCATCAGGTACTGAGCAAAGTCGTTCATCCCAAGGCAAATATTTGGGGGTGAAATGGCGCATATCTACATTGGGGCCAACTCGTTTTTGAACATGGGATATAAGGTACTTTCTCATGAAGTTGGGCCAACGACGACAGGCTAAATAAATGATGCGTTGCATTGTTAAATTGCGCTTTCGCGCAAATTTGTAAGCCCAACTTTTAGGCAAAAAGCGCTCAAGTCTGCCTGTCATTTTATCGATGGAAGGTACTGACACAATATAAGAGGGAGAGCGTTGAAGCATAGTGACATGTTTAGCATCTTCAGCCATGGCGGGCATAAGTGTAACTGCTGTAGCGCCACTTCCTATTATGACAACGTTTTTGTCTTTGTAGTCGAAATTTTTCGGCCAATGTTGAGGATGGACCTGTTCTCCCTTGAAGCTAGATTCGTTGGGAAACGCTGGCCGGTAGCCTACATCTTGGTCGTAATATCCGGTACAACTGATAAAAAAACCGCAGGTATACTCACGTTTTTCACCTGACGCTTCGTGAAGGGTTGTTACTGTCCAGCACTTGCTTTGGCTATCCCAATTGGCACTTAGCGTTTTAACGCCAAATTGAATTTTCTCTGTTACCCCAAATTCATCTGCAGTATCAGAAATATATTGTTTAATTGCAGGCCCATCGGCCAACGTATGTAATTTGTTCCAAGGGCGAAAGTTATAGCCAAATGTAAGCATGTCAGAGTCTGAACGAATACCTGGGTATTTGAATAAATCCCACGTTCCACCCAGTCTTTCTCGCCGCTCTAAAAGGGTAATAGATTTTTGCGGGGACGTGTTCGCAATATGACAAGCCGTACCAATACCAGAGAGCCCCGCACCAATAATGAGTACATCAAAATGCGGTATATCAGCAGCTTGCTTATGCATCATGTATTTCCCTAATCCATACCTATGTAACTAAATAATAACTCAATTGTTAATTTTTTGTTTTATTTTAACCCTTTGAGTATTTACCAGATTAAGTATTTAGCACTACGCGACAGTCATTGCGATTGAGCAAAGGCTTACAAAGAAAGCGGAGAACGGTGGCTAGTAGACTGAATGCTTCTAGGTTGAATGCATCGCGATTGAAGAGCGAGCAATCGGTACGAATATTGTAACTACTCATCGTATGACTAAATAAGCAGCAGTTTTGTGAGCAATTTACAGCCTTAGTGTTTTTCATAAGTAAGTGTTTCACAGGCTGGCTACTTACGCTTGATTCAAAGAGTCGCTATTCACAACGAACATTATTAGCAAACACGACACAGAAGGGGAGAATGATGAATAAAAGTGCAATCCTATACAGAATGGTAACCGACAATCATATTTGCCCATTTGGTTTACGTTCGAAAGATTTGCTTGAAAGAAAAGGCTATGAGGTAGACGATCGCCCGCTTACTTCCAGAGAAGAAACCGATGCGTTTAAAGCTAAACATGATGTTGAAACCACGCCACAGGCTTTTATAAACAATGAGCGCATAGGTGGATACGATGAGTTGCGTACGTATTTTGGAAAAGGCGAGGCGGGTCAAACCGGCACCACTTATACCCCCGTAATCGCCATTTTTTCTGTAGCAGCATTACTAGCACTAGCATTTCAATATACTGTAGCCGGTGCGTATTTTTCGCTTCGCACGCTAATGCTATTTATCGCGTTTTCAATGTCATTATTAGCAGTACAAAAGCTTAAAGATTTATTCAGCTTTACCAATTCATTTATCACCTACGATTTATTAGCCATGAAATGGGTTCGCTACGGGTATATCTATCCGTTTGTAGAAGCCTATGCAGGTATTGGTATGGTGGCTCAACTGCCCGCGCTAGTAGTGGCACCGTTTTCTCTATTTATCGGTACGGTGGGAGCGGTTTCAGTTATCAAAGCGGTGTATATCGACAAGCGAGAGCTTAAATGTGCCTGCGTAGGTGGTGACAGCAATGTGCCATTGGGCTTTGTCTCGTTAACTGAAAACCTGTTCATGATAGCCGGTGCTCTGTTGATGTTTTTCTACATGTAGTTGGGTTCATCCTCATGTAAAACCTTCATAAATGCTGAAAAAGTCGCACGCTCAAGGTTCCGGCTAAAGCACTGTAACTTTTCATTTCTGACAAAAGCTTTATATAAACAAATGCTTAAGGTTTTTATGGCACTGGTTTGGTTATTGCAGTCTCAAAGTACACACACTAGTTAGTTATTCGAGTTGCCAGCTTAGAAAGTGTACGCACTGATGAGCGTACATACCAGCAACCTTCATTTTTCAGCTTTGCTTTACGCAAACACTGAATGGGAAGTGGCATTAGATGTTGATTAAGAAGTAGGAGTTTAATTATGAGCAACCAAAAAAATTTAGAAGGCAAAAAAATCGCAATTTTAGCTACCGACGGTTTTGAGCAAAGTGAGCTAGTGCAGCCAAGAGATATGCTTACAGACCAGGGCGCCACAGTAGAGATACTTTCAATTGATGACCGAAGCAGTATCACTGCATGGAATGAAGGGAATTGGGGTAAACAAATATCGGTAGATGCCCAAGTGTCCTCGGTAGTACCAAGTGATTACGACGCGCTGATATTGCCAGGTGGTCAAATTAACCCAGATATCTTGCGTACAAACAGCGATGCGGTTTCATTTGTTAAGCAGGCATACACTGAACTTCGTATTAGAGCACTTGCGGCTATATGTCATGGACCATGGCTACTTGTCGAATCGGAAGTGGCAAAAGACAGCACAGTTACGTCTTTCCCAAGTATCAAAACTGATTTAATCAATGCCGGCGCAACCTGGAAAGACGAACAAGTGGTACAAGACGGCAAATTGGTAACCAGCCGAAACCCAGATGACATTCCAGCCTTTGTGGAGAAAATTAGTGAACTCATTGCTTAAGGTTTTAGGTGAGACTAGAAACTCACAGGAAAAATGTTAGGCGAGTAAACAAGTAGATTTAAAGGAGTAGGTATGTCTGATCAGAAAACAGATTCAAAGGTTATTGTTATAACCGGCGCATCAAGCGGGATTGGCAAAGCGACTGCGCAAGCACTGGTAGATGAAGGAAACAAAGTTGCCTTAATTGCCCGAAGCGAAGGTAAGCTTAATGACCTAGTGGCAGAGCTTGGTGAAGGAAATGCATTCGCCGTTACTGCCGATGTGAGCGATTTCGATGATTTAGAAAAGGCGTTTAGCAAAGTTACTGAGCATTTCGGTCAAGTAGATGGTGTTTTCGCTAATGCTGGTACAGGCGCTAAAAGCGCAGGTATTGAAAATGGTGAAGTTGAAGAATGGCAAAGTATGTTGGGCGCGAATGTAAATGGGCTTTTATATACCGCTAAATTAGGGCTTCCTTTACTTAAACAAACCAAAGGACACTTTATATTAACCAGTTCGGTAGCAGGAAGAATTGCGCTGAAAGGTTCTGTATATGGCGCAAGTAAATGGTTCGCTTATGGCTTTGGGCAAAACTTAGCGGTAGAAATGAAAGAGTGGGGCGGGCGATGCACTACTATTTGCCCTGGTATGGTTAATACGCCGTTTTTCGATGAACCCAAAGAAGACAAACTACAACCTGAAGATATTGCCAAGTCGGTGTTGTTCGCGTTATCGGCAAACGATTCTGCGTGCATAAGAGAAGTTTACGTGATGCCTACATCGACTAACTGATCAAGTAGTATTGGGCAGTAAAGGTTTGAAACTTCAATACTCTTAACCTTCAATACTCTTAACCTTCAATACTCTAGACCTATAAAGCTCAAAGGTTAAGCGCAAGGTAGGAAGCCTGCGAGTCAGGCTCCTACCTAAACTGTACTAATTAAAGAGAAACGATACATGGTGGTGGTAATCCACCGCCATGGCAATTGATAATGCGGTGATATTAACGATTGAAAACCCGAACACTTGGCGCGCCCAGCCTTCAATATTTATATCGCGGCGATAACCCCGTAACGCCATTATTAACCACCACAAGCTGGTGGCAAAAGCGACGGCCAAAAAGCCCACACCGGTATAACCACTAATTGGTAACAGCAGTGTGACCATGGCATACACCGCAATGTATAACACAATGTGTTGCTTCGCTTTTGCAATGCCTTGTGCCACTGGAAGTACCGGTATATTGGCCGCTTCGTAATCTTTATAACGAAAAATAGCGATGGCGTAAGAATGAGGCATTTGCCATATGCTGAACATCACTAGCAATATAGCCGCGGCCGCATCGAACTCTCCGGTTACTGCACAGTAACCTACCACGGGCGGTACCGCGCCAGACAAACTACCTACAAGGGTGCCATACACAGAGTTACGTTTCATGTATAAGCTATACACACCTACGTAAACCGCATAACCTAAGGCAGCGAAAAACACTGCCGTTAGATTGGTGTAAAAAGCCAGTAAAGCGAACCCTGCAACCCCTAGCACTGCGCCGTGCCAGAAGGCTGCTTTCAACGACATTTCGCCGGTAACCGTGACCCGAGTGCGCGTTCGCTGCATTTTGGGGTCGATGTCGCTGTCTATGCAGTTGTTAACCGCACAACCAGAAGCCACCACTAAAGACAAGCCAACCAAGGTTGCTATCATTAAAGGCCAGTCAACATCCCCACGGGCGGCAAGTAAAAATCCACCTGCTACGGAAATTAAGTTGCCCATAATAATGCCGGGTTTGGTCACCGATAAATAGCGGCGAAATATAGCGTTCATTTTACTGTTTACCTTTTTTGTTGCTGTAACTCATCGCTTGCGAAGCGCTAGTACATCATCATGGCGTTCGATTCGTAGATTATCCAAATCGACAAGCCCACTACCATGAAGATAATGAGTGCGCTGAATAAAAACGAAATGGTACTGGCTCGACCGTCTTCAGTAACAAAGTTAAGATGAAGGAAGTACTTTAGGTGAACCCAGATTTGTACCAGAGCAAAAATAACGATGCTCCATAGGGTGGTCACTTTTGAGAAGTCGCCTTCCATTACCATCCAAAATGGGATAACCGTCAGGATCACTGAAAGCACAAAACCAATTAGATAGGTTTTCACATCGCCATGATCTTGTGCGTGAGCACCGTTATTATGAGCCGATTCAGCATGAGCAGCCGTGTGTGAACCTTGATGCGCCATTACATTGCTCCCATTAAATAAACCACGGTGAAAACACAAATCCATACGATATCGAGGAAATGCCAGAACAAGCTTAAACAGCTTAATCTTGTTACCGTTTTCTCAGGTAAACCACGACGAGATACTTCGATAAACAAAATTGTCATCCAAATAAGCCCCGACGTAACATGAATACCGTGTAAGCCTACTAGTGAGAAAAAAGCGGTAAGAAAGGCGCTTTCTTGAGGGCCGTTACCATGCACGATTAAGTGATGGAATTCATACACTTCCATACCGATAAAAGTAGCACCCAACACCCACGTAATAGCAAGCCATGCCAATGCACCACTTTTGTTTTGCTTGTGCGCACAAATCATGGCGAAGCCAAAGGTGATACTACTAACTAGTAGCGCGGCGGTTTCAACCGCCACAAAGTTTAGTTCGAAGATGTCTTTACCAGACACGCCTCCGGCCGTGTTCATGAACAACACGGCGTAGGTAGCGAAAAACGAAGCGAACAACAAACAATCAGTCATTAAGTACAGCCAAAAGCCGAATACCGTATTGTTTTCGTGATGTTCATGCTCATGTTCTTCATGTATATCGTGAGCCATATCAGTTGCTATATCATTTGCTAGTGCGCTCATACAGACGCTCCTTTCGCATTGGCAGCTAAATGCGCTTGTTCAATTTTTTCTATCTCATCTACCTGAACGTAGTAATCAACATCAGAGGTGTAACAACGCTTAATAAATACACCTATTCCAGCAATAAGCGCTGCAGCGGCTAACCACCAAATATGCCAAATAAGCGCAAAGCCCATCACGGTGAAGCTCATGCTCATGAATACGCCAGCAGAGGTATTCTTCGGCATGTGAATAGGCGCGTATTTCTCAGGTTTATGATAAGAGTCGCCCCGTTCTTTTGCGTCTGTCCACGCATCAATATCTTGGATGTGAGGAATGTGCGCAAAATTATAAAATTGAGGCGGAGACGCAGTAGACCATTCCAGTGTGTGTCCATTCCATGGATCGCCGGTGGTGTCATCAAGTTTGTCTTTATTTTTAAAGCTTATGAACAACTGTAATAGCTGGAAGAAAATACCAAGGGCAATAACAAACGCACCAACTGCAGCAATGTATAACCATAAGTTCCAGTCAGGGTTGTTGGTGTGGTTAAGTCTGCGGGTCATGCCCAAGAAACCCAACACATACAATGGTAAGAATGCCATCATGAAACCAATTTGCCAGCACCAGAAAGCGGCCTTACCGGTTCTTTCATCAAGCTTGAAGCCCATGGCCTTCGGGAACCAAAATGCAAAACCTGCCAAGTAACCAAATACCGCACCACCAATAATGGTGTTATGGAAATGAGCAATCAAAAACAGACTGTTATGAAGTACATAATCGGCGCCAGGTATAGCTAATAGCACACCGGTCATTCCACCAATGGTAAAGGTCACCATAAAGCCTAATGCCCATAGAACAGGTACACTAAGCACAAGACGGCCGCGGTACATGGTGAATAACCAGTTAAATAGTTTCACCCCTGTCGGTACGGCGATAACCATGGTCATAATACCGAAGAAGGCATTTACATTGGCACTTGAACCCATGGTGAAGAAGTGATGCAGCCATACCACAAAGCCTAAAATAGCAATTGCACCCGATGCATATACCATTGAGGTGTAACCAAATAAGCGTTTTGCCGTAAAGGTTGATATAACCTCTGAGAAAATACCAAAAGCAGGTAGCACCAAAATGTAAACTTCAGGGTGGCCCCATGCCCAGAATAAATTAATGTACATCATAGAGTTACCACCCGCTTCGTTAGTGAAGAAGTGGAAGTCTAGATAGCGGTCTAGTGTTAGCATAGCTAGCACTGCCGTAAGAATAGGGAACGACGCAGCAATAAGGATATTTGCCCATGTGCATGTCCACGTGAAGATTGGCATTTGCATCAATTTCATGCCCGGTGCACGCATCTTAAATACAGTCACTAAGAAGTTAACCGCAGTAAGTAGCGTGCCGAGCCCTGATATCTGCAAGGCCCATATGTAGTAGTCGACGCCAACCCCCGGGCTTAATTCAAGCCCCGCTATTGGCGGATAAGCTACCCAACCTGTTTTTGCAAATTCACCTATACCTAATGAAATATTAATGAGGATGGCGCCGCCAGCGGTAAGCCAAAAACTTAAATTATTCAAAAACGGGTAGGCAACATCACGAGCACCAATTTGCAGCGGCAGCACAATGTTCATTAAACCAATCATAAATGGCATGGCCATAAAGATGATCATAATAACGCCGTGGGCGGTGAAAATTTGGTCGTAGTGTTCCGGTGGCAAATAGCCAGGCGCACCATTAGTCGCTACCGCAAGTTGGGTACGCATCATAATGGCGTCGGCAAAACCACGCAGTAACATCACCATAGCCAGCACGATGTACATAATACCTAGGTGTTTATGGTCAACAGACGTGATCCAATCGCTCCACAGTGTGCCCCACTGCTTATATTTTGTAATGAGTAGCGCAACAGCAATACCCACTACAGCAATCACTGCCAACGTAACCATGATAATGGGTTCGTGGTAAGGCACTGACTCTATAGATAATTTACCTAAAAAAGACATAATTATTCGTTAACCTCTTCATGATGACCCTTGTGCATAGCAGGCATCGCTTTTTTCATACCTGTAGCAGCGTTATTAGGCTTGCTGTAAAAATCCATCGAGCCGTGGTCTTTCATATATTTCATTAGTATTTCGTGGAATAACCCATCACTTACATCGCCGTAGTAGGTCACAGGGTGATTTTCGGTGGGCTCTGCGAGTTCTTTGTAAGAGTCAGAAGTTAATACCGTATCTTCTTGCTTAACCTTTTCTACCCAAGCGTCGAAATCAGCTTCTGTAGGGGTGGCAATTGCATCGAATTTCATGCCCGAGAAACCAGCGCCACTGTAGTTGGACGAAATGCCTTTGAACGTACCTGGCTCATTTGCAATGAGGTGTAGCTTGGTTTCCATTCCGGCCATTGAGTAGATTTGACTGCCCAATTGAGGAATGAAAAACGAGTTCATGGCGTTTTCAGAGGTAATTTTGAACGCGATAGGTTTGTTAGCAGGAAAAACTAATTCGTTAACCGTAGCAATGCCTTGCTCTGGATAGATGAATAGCCACTTCCAGTCTAACGACACCACTTCTACAGTAAGGTGTTCACCTTGACCTTCAAGCGGCGCATAGGGGTCTAGCGCTATGGTTGAACGCCAAGTTATAACGCCTAGCGCAACAATAATGAGTACGGGAACTGACCATACCAAGGCTTCGATTTTGGTCGAGTGGGCCCATTTTGGGGTATAAATTTCAAAGTCGCGGCTGGCGCGATATTTCCAGGCAAAATAGAGTGTTAGCACAATGACTGGGATCACAACAATGAGCATAAGTATGGTGCAAAGAATGATTAGATTCTTTTCATCCACACCTACTTGCCCTTTTGGATCGAGTACGCCGCCACTGCAACCGGCCAGCATCAGCGCGATTGTGGTAAAAGTTAATTTCAAGAGGTTACGAATAGACAAAAACATTTTTCCTATAACCCGTAAGTTCAAGGGAATGCGGCAATTAGTCAGCAAAAATAGACAGTGCAGACGAGCAGCAAAGATAAGTATTAAAGACGAGCAGCAAATAGATCATCGATATACATATCGAAGACAATAGAGAGCCGCGGTGCTTAATCCGTAAAGATAAGCACGCCATTTAGCGTTTTCGGGTAACGATTAGTGTGTATACATCGATATCAAAAACGGTTAGCTGAGAGTAGGAGGTGCTCGGCTACCAACTTTTTGAATAAAGGGGTGAGGATATTCGTGAAAAACGAAAGGAACTGGTTGGTCATTGCCAATAAATTGGGCTCTAGCGATGGCACAAGCATGAACTTGAAGGCCAATCAGCACCAATATAATGGTAGGAAGAGAAAACAGGGAAAGCGCTTGGTTAAAAGCGGCAATGAAAAAAGGCTCAATAACAATATTGTCGTGAAGTGCGCTAACAAACTCGCCAGAGTCGGCCATTGTACCGCTGGCTATCAATGCAACGTTAAGCAGTAAGGCCGCGTTTGCAATCCATAGGAACACCCCTACACCAGTGGTGTAGCGTTGAAGCTTCTGCACAAATGCTGCGAAAGCAAGCTGCAGAAAAACATCAATTGAAGGGCGTGGATTAGCCATGCTTAAGTAAAAAACCTCGAAAATTGTTGGGGCAATAAAATGAACTTGAGTCGCTATTTCAGCGAGGGAGAGTAATGATTAATTCTATTCATCACAAGGGGGCGCATGCCCACTTTAATAAAAGTCACCTCAATAAAAAACTTTCGATTTTCACTCACGTTAACAAATAATTAATTTCTAATAGGGTTGGGAGTATAGATGCTGTGGGTAGTTAACAGCCTGATAAATCGAGCATGTGTATTCGGCTTATGTATTTAACTCACAGCTGAGATGTGAATTTGTTAATTTAATGTTTTGTTTTTCCGCGTGATTGAGCATACACAAAGTAAGTTTAGATAACAGTTAAGTAAGCCGATTTTTGCGATGAGTAGAAGAACTCCATTTTGGCTTACAACCTAAATATATTTTGATTATCAGTCATATTCCATTTAGAAGTCATATTTTGGAATAATGAAAAACACGTTGGTTTATTAGCTTCACTAAAAAGCAGGAATCTATTCTCTTCACATTATTGATTTCATGAAGTATCTGAAATTAGCCAAATAAAGTATCTACCCTTACATCCGCAGACTACTCTACTTACCGATTATATAACTTATTTAGCTCCGCTTCTTTGTTGACCTTACTTTGATCTGGTCGTAGTGGTGGCGGCAAGCAGAGGTTGCAGCAATCATATTTGCTGCGCTAATAAAAGCAACAGGAGAGCAGATGTCTCAGTCTAATGAATTTTCAGGTAAAACCGCGGTTATTTCTGGCGCAGCGGGTGGAATTGGCTTGGCCCTAAGTGAAGCATTAGCGGCGCAGGGAATGAATATTGTGATGGCCGATATAGATGCCGCAGCCCTTGCACAATCTAGCGAAGATTTGCGCGCTAAGGGTTATAAGCTAATAACCTGCTCACTTGATGTAACCGACTATGCCCAGTGGGAAGAGGTTGTCGCGAAAGCCAAAGAAGCGTTTGGCAAAATCCATATGGTCATCAACAACGCTGGTGTTGGTGGTTCGCCTGGAAAAATAGAAGACTCAGAAGCTGAAACCTGGCGCTGGGTGATGGACGTAAATGTGATGGGCGTTTTGTATGGGGCTCAAGCTTGCGTGCCTGCTATAAAAGAGCACGGTGAAGGGGGCTGGGTATTAAACGTAGCGTCGATGGCCGGCATGATGGGTATGCCATACGCTGGCGCATACTGCGCCTCTAAGGCGGCGGTTGTGTCTATGACTGAAGGTTGGGTGCCAGAGCTCGAGCCATTTAATATTCACACATCGGTATTATGCCCTGCATTCGTAAAAACCCGTATTCATGAGTCTTATCGTAATAGACAAGAAAAGTATGCGGTAGCCACTGCAAAGCGTATCGATAAAGAAAAGCTTAAAGCAGGGGCGAAAGCTGCCACTATGGCCGTGGAGTCGGGAATTCCTGTATCTATGCTGGCTGAACGTGTGTTGGAAGCATTGCGTTCAAAACAAACCTACATTTATACCCATCCTAATTACCGCAGGGTAACTCGCGGGCGCGCTAAGGCCATCGATAACGGGTTTGTCGATGCAGAGAACAGCTCGATAGTGGGTCATTTGATTAATGATGACATCGTCACTTTTTAGTTAGATGCTGGTGCGTATTGAAAGCTGCTTATTGGAGTAGCTTATTGAGTGAGGCGTATTTTTATTAAGCGCCTTACTTTGTCACTATCTTCTGGCGCTATTAAAAAAGCGTAATTAATACCGCTGAAACCAAACATGCCAACCATTATTTAGGGAGGGAGTATAAAAATCTCTCCTTAAAATGCCCGTCCACTCACGACCATTTTTTAACCTCTATATTCGGTAGTTGGTCGTGTGTTTATTGAAACTTTATAGGTTTGTTAGTAACTCTATATAGTGTAAATACCTATAGTTCCAAATTCAGAATTCTAAATTCAAAATAAACACTCTGTGGATAATAATAATGAAGAAGCTTTTTAAAGCTGCAGTAGCTGTATCTCTTGCACTCTCATGCTCGACTGTTTTTGCAGAAAAATCTAACGACAACAAATCTATTTTTAGCAGTTCAACTTTCAAAGCTATGGAGCTTAGAAATATTGGGCCCGCTTATATGTCTGGCCGAATAGCTGATATTGCTATCGATCAAAATAACCCTTCAACATGGTATACCGCTGTAGGTTCCGGTGGCGTATGGAAAACCACAAACGCAGGTAACACCTGGACGCCTATTTTCGACAAACAAGCGGTTTACTCTATTGGCGATGTGACCATTGCGCCTAGTAACTCAAATATTATTTGGGTAGGTACTGGTGAAAATAACGGCGGGCGCCATATCAGTTTTGGTGACGGTGTTTACAAGTCTGTCGATGGCGGGCAAACATGGAATAATGTGGGTTTAGAGAAATCTGAACATATCTCTGACATTATTATTCACCCAACAAACCCAGACATCGTGTGGGTTTCAGCCCAAGGGCCATTGTGGTCTGGCGGCGGTGAACGTGGCTTGTACAAAACCACCGATGGTGGTGATACTTGGAAGCAAGTACTAACGCCAGCCGACAAATGGACTGGCGTAACCTCCTTACTTATCGACCCGCGCAACCCTGATAAACTTTATGCAGCAACATGGGCTCGCCAGCGTTCTATTGCGGTATATGTAGGCACTAACGAAGGTGCGGGCATTCATACCTCTGATGATGGCGGTGAAACCTGGACCGAACTTAAAACCGGTTTGCCAGAAGGCAACATGGGTAAAATAGGTATGGCGATATCGCCTATGAACCCTGATGTACTTTACGCCACTATCGAAACTGATAATCGCAAAGGTGGCTTCTATCGCTCAGCTGATCAAGGCGCAAGTTGGACCAAAGTGTCTGATGAGATAGGTGCTGGAACAGGCCCTCATTATTACCAAGAAATTTTTGCTGACCAACACCAGTTCGACCGTGTTTATATTGCCAGTAACTACAGTAAAGTGTCTGACGATGGCGGCAAAACGTGGACGCCAATCAATACCAAACGCAAGCACGTAGATGATCATGCTATGGCATTTCATCCTACCGATCCTGATTTCGTGTTAATGGGATCAGACGGCGGCATTTATATGTCTCATGACAGAATGGCGAATTGGCGCTTTATGGCGAACTTGCCGTTAACCCAGTTTTATAAAGTAGCGCCGGATGATTCAAAACCCTTCTACATGATTTATGCGGGGGCGCAAGATAACTCTACCCAAGGTGGGCCATCGCGCACAATGCGCGAGGAAGGTATTAAGAACAAAGATTGGTTCTTAACCCTTGGCGGTGACGGGCACCAGCCAGCAGTTGAGCCAGGCAACCCAGACATTATGTATTCACAGTGGCAACAGGGTAACCTTACCCGTGTAGATATGACGACTAAAGAAGGTGTTTACGTTAAGCCGCAACCGCTTCCGGGCGATCCAGCAGAGCGCTATAATTGGGACGCACCTATTAATGTGTCTAGCCATGATCCTGCTCGCATTTATTTTGCTTCACAGCGCGTATGGCGCTCAGACAACCGCGGCGATAGCTGGACCGCCGTTTCTGGCGACCTAACCCAAGACGGAAACCGTATGCATATGCCTATGATGGGCAGAACGTGGTCGGTAGAAGCGGGTTGGGATTTGTACGCCATGACAGAATTCCACACCATTGCTAACTTCTCTGAAAGCCCTGTGGACGAAAATATTCTATGGGCGGGCACCGACGATGGCATTATTCAAGTCACTACCAACGGCGGTGAGTCGTGGAAGAAAATTGAATTAGACGATATTAAAGGTATTCCAGCCACCGCTTATGTAAATGATATTCGCGCTGATTTATACGACCCGAATACCGTTTATGTTGCCTTAGATAACCATAAATATGGCGATTACAAACCCTACTTAATCAAGTCGACTAACCTAGGCAAAAAGTGGACATCACTTGCCGATGATTTACCTGCAAAGCATCTTGTTTGGCGTATTGTTCAAGACCATGTGAACAAAGATTTGATGTTCATTGGTACTGAGTTTGGTGTTTTCTTTACGGTGAATGGTGGTAAAGAGTGGGTTGAACTTGATGGTGGTATGCCAACCATTTCTACTCGCGATGTGAAAATTCAGCGCAGAGAAAATGACTTAGTGGCCGGTACATTTGGCCGTGGTATCTACATTTTAGATGATTACGCACCGCTTCGTGCATTAACTGAAAAGTCGATGCAGCAAGATGCACTGTTGTTCGCGCCTAGCCGCCCCGTGAAATGGTTTAAGCTAGACACTAGACATTCTGACTCAGACGGCGACGACCGCTTTGTGGCAGAGAACCCAGCACATGGTGCTACGTTAACCTATTTCCTAAAAGACACTTTGTTAACCGCGAAGGGTAAGCGTCAAGAAGCTGAGAAAAAGCTACTTGAAGATGACAAGTATCCGAAGTATCCAAGCTGGGAAGCGATTGAAGCTGAACTTCAAGAGCCAGAACCTGCAGTTTATGTTGAAATTCGTGACAGTGCGGGCGACGTAATAAATCGCGTAGCGGGTAGTACTAAGAAAGGGCTTCACCGCATCACGTGGGATATGAAGTATTCAAATACCACACCGCTTACTAAGAAAGACAGTAAAAATAATGGCTTAATGGCATTGCCAGGCACCTATAGCGCTACGTTATTTAAGCGTGAGGGGGCAAGTGTTACTCAATTAGCTGAACCTGTTCAGTTTACGCTGGAGTCTATTTATGAAGGTGCACTGAAAGGGGCATCTGCAGAGGACATTACAGCCTATGGGAACGCCGTTACTAAAGCGCAAAAACGAGCAATGTCTTCTAGTACTGTGCTAGGCCAGGTGAAAGAAACGATGGCATTATTGCGTGTTGCTATTGACCGTACCCCTAGTGATGTAAGCCAGTTAGAAGCTAAATTTGCGAGTATTCAAAGTGAATTAAACGACATTAATAAAGCGTTTAGTGGCTTAGAATCACGTGATCGTAAAGGCATTAAACCGGCTAATATTATGAGCCGTTTACGTTACGCTAGGTCGGCATTAAATTCATCTTATGGGCCTACTCAACAGCATAAAGACCAACTAGGTTATGCTGAAGGTGAATTAAACCAAGTGAGTGCACGTATAAAAACACTGCATGAAACTACTGTGCCGGCGCTACAGCAAGCCGTGGTGAATGAAGGTGGTCCGTGGACCGCTGGCATTCCGGTAATTGCAAACTAACGTGCGTTAGTCAAAACAGATGCGGCAGCGTTATGCTGCCGCGTTTTTATTCTTACCCTTCCTTTTATTAGTTTTATTACCGTAGCAAGACCCAATGAAAAGCCTGTCGTATTCTTTCTGTTTTATATTCCGTTCGAAGTTTTTTGAATTACCTTCGGCTAAGTTTTCAATTTTTAGATTAGCCCCTTTTAAGTTATTTTTAACCGTTTCATTTTTAGCTGCTCCCGTTTTTTGTGCCAGTGCTAGTAGTATTGACGGCGCTGCTATTGAAGGATCTGCTACTGAAGAAGCTCACGCTGCTAGTACTGAAGTTATGAGTACCGAGGAGCTAGAGCGGTACACTGTCACGGCTGAGCGCCCGTATTACAATGAAACCTTGAACAGTATTTTCCCCCAATATAGCTACGATAAATCGAACCTTGTGGGTAGCCCTCACATCAATGACATTTTGCTTCAATCGCCGTCTGTTAACTTAAATGGGCAAGGTGGGCAAATTCAAAACATCAATATTCGCGGCTTCTCTCGCTGGCGAATTCAATCGCTACTTGATGGCGTACCTATTGTGAGCGACCGCAGAGCAGGGGCGAGTATTGGGTTTGTTCCCCCATCATTTATTCAAGGTGTTGCCGTCATTCCAGGGGCTGCGTCTACCTATTTAGGCTCGGGCGCTATTGGTGGCGCTGTAGATTTGTTACTTCCATACAACACTGAATCTAACCTTCAAGTGGGGTGGAGCAGTAACCAACAGGCTCAAGATTATAGTTACGCCGATTACGCAGGCAATACCGATTGGAATCTGTCGTACCGTAAAGGGAATAACGGTAATGATGCACAAGGTAATACGCTGTTCGATAAGTTCGAACAAACCGCGCTATTCATAAGGCATCGACCGGAAAGTGGGGTGCTGAAAGAAGCGTGGACTTTGTATTCAGACAACCGTGATATTGGTAAATCCAGCAGTGACTTTCCCGAAGACAGAATAACTACCTACCCAGAAAATACGCATTGGCTAGGCAAAATGACCTTTGCATTCTCTGATTTATTTAGCGGAGATTTATTTAGCGGAGACTTATTCAGCGAAGACATAGCTAACTCTGACCCATCTAGCACAGACCTAGTAAGCAACCTTTGGTGGCACCAATCCACATTGGACACCCACATTTTAAGGCCAGAGGATCGGATAAACGAAAGTGAAAGCGAGGCGTTAGATTTCGGGTTTGATGTTGGCAGTAATGCACGTATTAATAACTGGCAAGTGAATTGGCAAGTTCAATTGATGGGACGAGAGGGGGTAATTATTGATGAAAGAGAGTTTTCCTTGGTTTCCTCTGCTAGTGGATCGCTTGTAGGTGAATCTATTATAGACGAATTTCTTGGAGACAAAACGCTTACAAATCAGCCTCTTTTAGATGAAGCTTCAAACCTAACCGATTCATCTTTTATCTCTGAATTAGCTTACGAGCTTCGTACATTGGATGCCAGCGAAAACACAGTGGCAGGTATTGCTGATGCATCGCATACCTTTGGTGCTACTTCGCTAGCATTTGGAGGCAGGTTAGATTGGCAGCAGCAGTCTAACAACGCTGATGATGTCACTAATACTAACGTTAGCGGTTTTATTGGGGCTAGCCATATGCTCTCGCCGCAATGGTCGGCAAGTGTTTACGTATCTAGCGCCTTTAGAAACCCGTCATTAACAGAGCGTTACTTTTCGGGAGAAACCCCTCGGGGCACCGTGCTAGGTGATGCCGATTTAGAGACAGAGCAGGCCACAAACATACAGGCTTCGTTATCGTACAACAGCAAAGATTTAACGGGCTCAGTTGAAGTATTTCATCAAAAAATTAATCACTATATTGAACGTATAACGGTATCTGAAGATGTGCAGGTTTATAGTAATTTAGACAGTGCGACCATTCAAGGCATAAGCTATCAGCTAGATTGGCAACAGTCACAAGCGGTAAATAGGCCGCAAAGTAACGTACCAAATCAGGGGTATTGGTTTGCGCAGTTAAATGGCGCGTGGATTGATGGTGAAGATGCTGCAGGAAACGCTATCGCGGATATTCCGCCAAACAGTCAGCGATTAACATTAGGGTATGAACTAGAGAATATATGGCTATTTTCAACACTGGTTTATCGTGCTAGCAAACGAGATATTGGCGATGGTGAAAAAGAACTCGACAATGTAACCACATTAGATATTGGTGCGGCATGGCAATTGAGCCAACGTATGTCGTTGCAAGCGAGTTGGCGGAATCTTACTAATCAGCAATATTATGTGAGCGCCGATGACAAAGCAGCGTTTGCACAAGGTGAAAGCGTACAGTTAGTGCTAACTTTTTTGCTGTGAGCGATAATATTGCTTTAGATATTTACTTTTTAACGTAGTAAACAACATCACTAAGCCCGTCAGCCATAAAATGAAAAGCAAAATGGCGGCGGGCAAAAACAACCATAGTTTTGCCCCTTCAAAAAACCAGCTGCCATCGTGAATAGCTTCGATAGTATCGGTACGCCGATAAGCAACCTGCAGCACTTCGCCACTAATTGCATCTAGCTGCACTTCCCAATGATTCTTACCGCGTACTTTTATAATGCCTTTATTGGGGCGAACGTCTAAACGGTCGATATCGCCCCAACCATTTAATTCGGCTTCAGGAACATTTTTTACCGCTTCAATAATGTTATCAAAGCTAATAGATGGCGTATCGCCAAGGGCTTTTTGGGTAGGCGGTTGTAGCCAGTCGAACTCTTTTTTCACCTGCAACAAAAGGCCACTGCCAATCACAACAACGACAGGAATAAAAATGACCAAAGAAAGCCACAAGTGAAAATTGCGGCTTGTTTTACGCAGGTTAATCGACATTCATTTACTACCTAAAAATGGACGTTCACTATACTGCATCTAAGTTAGCGAGTAAAAAATGTCAGCTGATACTAAGATTTCAAGCGACGAATAAATAGGTTAAAACCGCTTGGTAATCACCATAATATTGGTAGTCTTATAGAAAGTAGAATAACCACTGAGTAAACCCATGAAATACAGGCTTCTTTTATCACTATTTACCTTGCTACCATTTGGCCTACACGCCGAAGCACTTCAACCTTTTGAAGCACAGGGCAATCAAGAGGAACAGATAGCGCAAACACTAAAAGTAGCCACGTTTAACGTAAGCATGGAATCGACTAACTACAAAGCGCTTGGGTTAGCGCCTAGTGCTAAGGTTTTACAGCAGGTGCTATCTAATGGTGATAATCAGCAAGTTAAGAATATTGCTGAAATTATTCAACGTGTTAACCCCGACATTCTGTTACTCAATGAGTTTGATTATATCGCCGACCAGTCAGTAGGTATCGATAACTTTATCAAACATTACCTAAATGTCTCACAAGCTGGTCAAAATGCTGTGGATTATGGCTATGTTTATACTAATACCGTGAATACCGGCGAGCCCACGAATTTTGATTTAGACAACAACGGTAAAAAAGAACAATACGGCGGTGATGCTTATGGTTATGGGTTATACCCAGGCCAATATGGCATGGTGGTATTGTCTAAGTACCCTATTGATCATGCTAGCGCACGTACGTTTCAAACCTTCAAATGGCAAGATATGCCTGATGCCCAACAGCCCATGTTACCTGCCGCCAGTACTGAAGAAGCGGGTACGCCTTGGTATTCAGAAGAAGAGTGGCAGGCCTTTCGTTTAAGCTCTAAATCTCATTGGGATATTCCGGTTAATGTGAACGGAGAATTAGTGCATGTGTTAGCCATGCACCCCACGCCGCCAAATTTTGATGGTGAGGAAGACAGAAACGGTACCCGTAATCACGATGAAATTCGCCTAATGGCAGATTATTTAACGCCAAAACGTGGTGGCTATATTTATGACGATGCTGGCGAGCAAGTTAGCTTAAAAGACAACGACCGATTCGTACTAGTCGGCGACTTTAATGCTGCTGATATTGGCGATAAACATAGACCTGATGTGATTGAGCAATTAACTGAAAGCCTGTTAGTGAACAATAGCCTTATTCCTACAAGTGCGGGTGGTGCAGAAGCCTCAAACAAAGCCTTCAGTAACCGATTCACTGCGTATTGGGGGGCAAGAGCCGATTATGTGCTGCCTTCACAGTATGGTTTCGACGTAAAAGACGCCGGCGTATTTTGGCCTACCAAAGACAGTGATTTATATAGGCTAGTAAAAGACAGGCAAGCAAGCTCTGACCATAGAATGGTTTGGGTGTCGCTAACTATCAAATAGTTCGATTCCAGTCGCTAAACGTTAAAAAAATTTAATGAATTGCTAATCTGTTCTGGTCAATTGCCCGTTTATAACCTCATACACCTTCGCCTGCATCACTTGATGTGGGCCATGTTTTGAGGAGAGGCAGGTTTCTATGGACGATCCTACGCTAATAATCCTAATGTATTTCATCATTCCCATCTGGTTCTTGGCGGGTATTGTCGATTGGTACTGCCATAAGCGAAGTAATATTTCCGGTACTAGCGGCGCAAAAGAATCGCTTATTCATTTACTTATGTTCGCTGAAGTAGGCATTCCACTTTTCATGGTGCTGATATTTGAAGTAAACAGCCTAATTATTGCTATCAGTATTCTGCTCTTTTTTGTGCATGAAGCCACAGCCATGTGGGATGTCTCTTACGCGGTAACTAAGCGCCGTGTAGGACCCATTGAACAGCATGTTCATAGCTTTTTAGAAATGATCCCGCTGCTAGCCTTAGTTTTAGTGGTGGGCCGACATTGGCCTCATTTCACCGCGCTGTTTGGTATTGGCGATATCCCCGCCGATTTCGCGCTTCAACTTAAAGAAGACCCTTTACCCACATGGTATTTAGTTACCGTGTTATTGGTAGCACTAGCCTTAGAGTTTGTACCCTATTTGGAGGAATTAATGCGTGGTTTAAAAGGTAAGAATCAAGATGGAAACGTTGACGCTTCTGAGACCCTGGGCACCCAGAGCACCCGTGATAGCAACGTTACGCCTGTTTCGGATGCGGAAGCCAAGGCTGCTAGCCCCTATGCGTCGTCAGTAGCTGGGGAAGAAGATCCCGGTGTGGCGTTAGAAGAGCTTGTAGGGGAAAAAAATAGAGTTACCCCTATTTCCCAAAAGCGGTAAACATCGGTAATAGGAGGTAAAACATCGGTAATAGATGGTAAAAAATCGGTAATAGATGGTAAAAAATCGGTAAATAAGGGTAAAACCGTAACTGATATTTATGGATTCATTTTACCAATATAAGTAAGGGCTCCTTAATCGGCATGCTATCCACTTCATGCTGTGCTTATTGCGGCATGGCATGGAGTGAATAGAGTGGCGCGTAGTTAAGGGGCTCTGTTTTAAGCTTATTCCTCAGTTTGCTTATCCTTTATTTCAGCTTGCTCTTCTTGCCAAGCTTTATAGTCTTCAAAGCGTTGCTCGTAACGAAGCACTTTGCTGTTCGGATCGGCAATTACAATATCGTATTGGCTTACAAATAAGCTGTTTTGGTTTTGCATATCGAGCGTGGTTACTTTACCGTTTACGCTAACCTCTAACGGCATAGGGAAGGGTAAATCACCTTCGGTTTGCCATGTAAAGCTTACATCGTGGTCAGAGCGAGCAACGTCTAATTTAGGTAAGGCCGCGCTAAATATATACACGTCAAAAAACCAATCTAGGTTTTGCTCACTGTTTTTATTGACGATATCAATAAAGTCTTGAGTATTGGCGAAAACTGGTTTGAAATTTCCAGGTTCTGGATCGCTACGACCGTACACTAATTCAGTGACAGAGCGGAAAAAATCTTTGTCGCCCATTAGTCCTCTAAGTGTATGAATAACCCAAGAACCTTTGGCATAAATATCACCTGCAGGGCCTTTTTCATACACATCTTCTTCAGACATCAATTCATTACTTACGATGGGGTGAGCATTAGCCAACCCTTTTCGCTGTGCATTTAGCTTAGTAAAATACGCTTCGTTGCCGTGAAGGTATTGAGCATAAAGCGGCTGCATGTAGGTGCCAAACCCTTCGTGTAACCACATGTGATCCCAGTTGTCGTTGGTCAGTTGATTACCAAACCATTCATGAGCAAACTCATGTTGCATCAACCAATCGTAACCAGCATCGTCTTTTTTATATTCGTTACCATAGGCGTTTATGGTTTGGTGCTCCATACCCAAGTGAGGCGTTTGTACTATGCCCACTTTCTCGTCCGCAAACGGATAGGGGCCAATCATACGCTCGAAAAAGGTAATCATTTCAGGTAGCTCATCAAACAGGGCTTTCGCCTTGCCTTCGTTTTCTGGCAGGTGGTAGTAAGTTAATGGGTAGGTATTGCCATAGATGCTAGTGAAGTTCTGTGTGAGCTTTTCATAAGGTGCAATGTTTAAGGCAATGCCGTACGTGTTATGCATCGACTTGGTTTGCCAGTGAAACGTGCGGTCGTTACCATTTTCTAAGGTATCTACTAATACCCCATTGCTGGCAGCCACGAGAGGCTTAGGTACTGTAATGTAAAGATCGGCATTAGCGGGTTCACCATAAGGTTGGTCGATACACGGCCAGAAAATATCGCACCCTTCACCTTGCACCGCCGTTGCCAACCATGGGTGTCCATCAGGTGTTTCTTCCCACATCACACCGCCATCCCAAGGGGCTCTAATCGGCGTGCGAGGGTGGCCTGAATACACAACCCGTAATGTAGCAGGAAAAGCAACATTTGTAGCCGGCGATACAATAAGCTCGCCTTCAAGGTTACTAAATTGCTGTGCAGATAGTGCAGTATCGTTCAGCCAAACGCTACCGATAGTAAAACGCGTGTCTAAATCCACAGAGATTTCTTGTTGTGGTGAAGGCGCTTGCAGGGTGAGGGTAGTATCGCCAAACACTATCTCTTTGTCGAAATCGAAGGAAAAGGCGAGTTTTGCATGGCTAATTGAGAGGTGTTTTTGTCTTTCAGAAATTTCGCCACCAGACTTTAATGTGTATGGCGTTGATATTTCTGCAGGCTGTGACTGATTCGTTGATGAAGTTGCACATCCAAAAATAATTGAAGAGGCACACGCTAGTGCGAGTGTTTTGAATTTCATGTGGTTTCCGTTCTTATTATTACATTCTAAGGAATATATAAATCAATGGGTTATGATTCGCAAAAGTCGCTGCACATTGCAATGCCTAAACGGTTAACTTGAGTAATCATGGGGTGAAAGGCTGAAGTGGCATGCCTAACTTAATGGCGTGTTTGTGATTCAAATAGGTTTTTATTTTTCATGGTATTAGATATGTCGTAGTAGTAACGGGGATTTTGTAAGGTGTGTTGATTAACCCGTGCCATAGATACAAAAATATTACCCATTGGAAATAGTATTTATTAAAAGCAAAAAAGTAAGTGCGAATTTAAGAAAAATCAGAGTTAACTTTTAATAAAAAGCCCCTTAAGTAGGTTTTTAAGGGGCTTTGTTCGAATATTTTGAGAAGTTTTTTCTATCGAAAAGAAATTACTCTTCTCAAATTTTTTTAGCTTTATTAGGTTTTATTACAATCTACCAGTAAGGAAAAGTAATAAAACAACCAGTAGAATAACACCACCGATGCCGCCGATAGCTACATTTTGTACTAACGCTGCAATTAATAAAACTAAGATAACTAAACTTAATAAACCCATTCTCATAATATTTTCCTCAATTAATTTCACTTACTTTTAATTCAATGATGAAATTGCCTTATTAAAGCTTCACTGCGTAAACTTTACGAACTGCGCCAGCACCAAGGTGGCCACCCATCAATCCGGCAATTAAGCCTAAAGCAGAGGCAATAAATGCTGTCCAAAGAACAGCCTGGGTATAAGTTCCTACTGTCTCAGTTACTTTGTTAATCTCAGCTTTTGCTTCTGCAATAAGCTGTTCAGCTTCTTGTTCCGCACCATCTACAATGGCTTCAATTTCTTGTTCAGATAGGCTTGTATTTACTGCTAAAACATCTTTAGCCATTTCAGGTTCACCGGTAATTAAATATTGGCCTGCTTCCATCAAAGTTTCAGAGTTTAACTCTTTAATTGCTTGGCTAACTTCCTGTGACGAAACTTCACCGCCAGCCATTTCACCTACTGAATCGCTTACCGAGCTTTCAATGCTATTCATTTGCTGACTCAACCAGTTTTGTGCTTCTTGGGCTTCACTTGAATTGCTCCAAGCTTCCGCTTTTTCTTCGGCACCAGTAATTATCGAGTCAATTTCTGTAGCGCTTAAACTGGTACGTTGTGATAGTTCATTTCGCGCCTTTTCAGTATCACCAGAGATGAGTGCACTAGTAATAGCACCTGAGTCTTCAGCACTTAATGATTCAATTGCAGAACTAACTTCTTGCTGATTGGGGCTTTGTGAGCCAGTACCTGTTTCGCTAATAATTTGTGAGGCTTGACGCTTCATCATTGCAGCAATACCGGTTTTTACTGATTCAGGCAGCATGCTTTTATTGCTTGAACCTGTTTTCACAATAGAAGAACTTGCTTTGTTTGCAGTACCTAACGCGTTACCAACAGAACCCATGGTGCTGCTAATGCCTGAAATACTTAGCATGATGATTAACACTGTGCCTACCGACCATACGGTAAGACCGTGCAGGGCACCTACTCTGTCGTCTACCGTACCCGCCATTTTTGCTGCCAATACACCGCCAGCAAAGGTAGAGAAGATAGTGGTAACCAAAATCCAAATAATCGAGCCTATACCTAACCCATTTCCCATTGCAGATAAATCGGTCGCATCAGCAATACCTACGCCTATTGCAGAGCCTAAAAGCAGCATGAGCCAGCTTAATGCAATCATTAATGTTATACCCGCAATAATGGCACCCCAACTAATACGATGCCCGACTGGTAGGTTAAAGTTAGCGGCCGTTGCGGCAGGTGTTCCAACGATTTCTCTTTCCATAATGAATTCCTCGAATAAATGAAGGACGGCGTAATTCAAACCTCGCCATCGAAGTGCTAATACTGAATGCAATTGATAAATCGTATTAGTCATCGCAATATTTACGCCAATCAAAAATAAAGATGGCGTGTTTTATTCGATAGCGCGGCTAGAAAGCGATATAGCACTAATTAAAATTAAATTTTTTAAAATAAAATTAGAAAGCTCTGTTTATTCATTTGAAATAATTACGTAATATTTACAGTTTGAAAGTTGAGGTTTTAGAAGTGTTTTACTTTTAAAATTTTGTCTTATGTAAAAATTTATGAAAAATGCTTTTAATTATAATTGGAGTGTATAGTTAGCTAATATTTTATGAGGTGTTTTTTACAAGGTGCTTGATACTGTTATTTTAAAAAATATAGTATGAATATTATCTAAGCTGACTGTCTTTACTACCACGTCGATTGAATGCAGATTCAACCTTCGTCGCCTTTTCCATTTCGGCTTGGCAGTTAATACATAACTGAACACCGGGCACTGCTATGCGTCTGCGCTCAGGAATAGGGGCATCGCACTCTTCACAGAACTCGGAACTCTCGCCGTGATACATGTTGTTTTTAGCACGCGCCACGGCATCTTCAACGCTTGCGTCTATTTGATCTTGTACTGCACCATCTTTTGCCCAGCCACCAGCCATGTTTCCTCCTAAATGTTACTTGTGAGTTGTGCGAACTAACTAATATCTAAACTAATCAGCATCAATCCTAATCACTTGCTTTAACCATAAAATGAAGCAAAGACAGTGCCGAGCCCTCCTTTAGTAATTTTCGAGAATAGTTACAGTAGGTTAGGGGAAATGAAAACGAATAAGCGATGTATGGCGAATGAAGTGCCCGTAGTCTTTACTGGTAGCAGTGAAATATTTGCTTCGTACTACGTTGGTGTAGGCGAAGACATGATCGGTTAAGAGAGAAC
Source organism: Alteromonas sp. 1_MG-2023 (assembly GCF_030547075.1). Classification (GTDB taxonomy): domain Bacteria; phylum Pseudomonadota; class Gammaproteobacteria; order Enterobacterales; family Alteromonadaceae; genus Alteromonas. The sequence continues at coordinate 51,902 of NZ_JAUOQH010000023.1, forward strand.
AGGTTAAGAGAGAATAGGTTAAGAGAGAACAGCTTAAGTGAGAAAAGCCTTGTTTGGAGAAAACACTAAAAGGAGCAACAGCTCCTTTTAGTATTCTATTTGTTTTCGTAAAGTCTATTTCTCAGTGCCCGCCGTTAAAGGCTGATCAAGTTTATAGTCGAGCTGAACTAACAAACCCGTTTGCCTACGGGCAAGACCACCTTTAATTGCCGGTTTGTATTTCCATTGTCTAAGCGCGGCTTTAGCACTTTCATCAAATATACCGTCGGGAGTGGCATTGACTACCGTGATATTGTCGGTGCTACCAGTTTTGGTAATATCGAACTGCAATACAACGAAGCCTTCAATGTTGCCCTTTTCGGCCGACTTGGGATATGCAGGCGATACAAATTCTACCGGTGCAGCGTCGTTAACCTTCGATTGTTTGTGCTCAGTATTTTGAAGTGGCACATTAGCTAACGCCATATTGGCAGTGATTAAGGCAAAAATAGCCGCTGTGCCAGCGGCAAGTAACTTATTACCTTTATACGGGGTTTTAATCGCGTTCAATCTTTTAATCATTGTACTTTTCTCTCCAAAGGTTGGGTACAGGTTTACTGCTTTTGAATTATGCTCGGCACAACATACAAGTGCTTTTGCATAAATGAGTTTCTCGTCTGGTGATTTGTTGGCCAGTACCGAGTTATCGCATGCTAATTCTTGGCTGCTACGAAACGACTTTAACGCAATCCAGGTTGCAGGGTTGAACCAAAAAAGCACCGAAAATGCTAACGCAGTGGCATTCCATACATTGTCTTTGTGTCGGCTATGTACATTTTCATGTTCAAGAATTAATGCTTGTTGAGTGCTTGAAAAAGCGGTCTCAAAGTAACGGGGCAGTAGCACCGCGGGCTTTATAAAACCAAAAAGCATAGGTGTAGAAGCTTTTTCAGAATAATAAGCGTTAAGGGAAGGTGACGTATTTGCGCCTACTGAAACGGTAGATTTACGCGAGTGAACAACCTGTTTTTTATCAATAGACGTTAATATGCTTATATGGTGCACCAATATGTACGCTGCTACTGCGCTAGCACCTGTTGCCCACAGCCAAAACAGCACGTTGAATGGCGCACCGGATACATTAGGGTTAATACCCACTATATAGCGGCTGATGCTATTAGCGGGAATAGAGACCAAATCAACTGGCAGGTTGTTCATCAAAAGTGCGGCAGGTACTAACAACCACGATTTATAAACAAATTTTGTACCTAGTTGGTTAGTAAGGATTCGCTCACAAATGATCAAAAGCGCCAAAACAACCGTTAACATAACCTGCTGAGAAATCACCCACTCAATCATTGTTTTGCTCCCACTGCTTGATGACCGCTTTAAGCTCATCAATATCTTCTTTAGATAATTCATTTTGGTTGGCAAAGCCTGCAATCATTGGCGCAACTTTGCCTTTGAACAGTCGGCTTAAAAAACTACTGGTTTCTTCTTGAACATATTCTTCGCGGGCAATTAAGGGGTAGTAAAGGTATTGGCGCTGCTGCTTGTGAAAACTGATTGCCCCCTTTTTAACTAGGCGGCCGAGTAAAGTTTTTACTGTTTTCTCATGCCAAGGCTTATGTTGATTAAGGCGATCAATGACCTCGTTAGACGATACCGGGTTGCTGTCCCAAATTACGTCTAATACTTCAAACTCGGTATTGCTAATATCTGGCTGCGCTTTAGGTTTATTCATAATTTATTCGCTTTAGCCAATGTCATAAAGGCTTTTCAATAAGTGGATTACACATGTAGTCTTACATTTAAGATTACATGTGTAATTCTAAAGCGCAAGCGTTAATCGCGTTTTTTTTAATCAGTGCTGGTTTTGAGGGAGGTGGCTTATTAAAGATGTAGGGAAGTTCAAATGGTTCGGGGGAAAGAGGGGAACTAGTATTTATTCATGCCCATCTATTTCATTTTGTAGCTTGTCTAGCTCATCAAGTACTCTCATAAACTTTCTGCCAAACTCGGTGACTTCGTACTCAACGCGAGGAGGAACTTCGTTATAAGAAACGCGGGCTAAAATATCAAATTCGATATTTTTGCGTAAACATTGATTAAGTACTTTTGTGGTAAGGCCCTCTACACTGCGCACCATTTCGCCAGGGCGATTAATACCATTACTAAGTAGCTGATAAATAGTAAGCGACCATTTGCACCCATAAATAGTTTCCACCATTTGCGCGGCCTTGCTTGGTACTAATTTTTTTGAAAAATTCTTCTCTAGTGTTTTCATTAAGATGTACCAAAAAGTACCTACCTTACCGATAAGTGCTTACTTTTTAAGTTTATTGATTGCCGTTAAATTTGCCGCACAGTTTAACATAACCAAGGTAATTAATTATGGATTCTTCAAGCATTGCATTGATAGTAGGTGGCTCTAGTGGAATGGGCTTGTCCACCGCCAAGCAACTTATTGCTAAGGGCATTAGCATTGTTATTTTAGGCAATAAAAGCAGTAAATTAGCTACTGCTAAATCTGATTTAGAAGCTTTATCTAAAGATGGCGCTACGGTTGAAACTCTTCAAGCTAATTTATATCAGCAGCAAGACATAGACAAAGTGATACAAAACATAAACAATGAAAGTCGACATATTCAGTACTTAGTGAACGCAGCAGGTTACTTTAGCCCTAAGCCATTTTTGTCTCATGAAGCTAAGGATTACGATACATACGCTAGCCTAAATCGCGCTACTTTTTTCATTAGTCAGGCGGTGGTGAATAATATGATTGAGCATGGCGGCGGCGCTATTGTGCATATTGGTTCTATGTGGGCAAAACAGGCAATAAAAGCAACACCGTCTTCTGCCTATTCAATGGCGAAAGCAGGGTTGCACGCATTAACGCAACACATGGCGATGGAGCTCGCAGAGCATAATATACGGGTAAATGCAGTATCACCCGCGGTAGTTAAAACACCCATTTATGAGTCGTTTATTAACCCGTCTGAACTTGATGATGCGCTAGCTGGCTTCAATGATTTTCATCCTATTGGGCGTATTGGTACGCCCGATGATATCGCCAACAGTATTGTCTTTTTGCTACAAGAACAGACCAGTTGGGTAACCGGTGCGATTTGGGATGTTGATGGCGGAGTTATCGCTGGGCGAAACTAAGCGGGTTTATTTCATTACAATATTGTAGGTAAAAAGTATGAATGTCAGCATGTTTATCTCAGCCGTTTTTATAGGGCTTGGGGCAACCTTGGTGCTAGATGTTTGGGCTGAGCTGATGAAACGTACCATCAAATCCCCAACCACCAATTGGTGTTTTGTGGGAAGGTGGTTTTCTCATATGCAGCAAGGTGAATTCAAACATACAAGTATTGCCGCTGCAGAACAACGGCCGTTTGAATGTGCCATCGGGTGGATTGCCCACTATGTCATTGGTGCGGTATATGGTGTGCTGTTCTTATTGTTAGTGTCGGCGGCTTGGCTTCAACAGCCTACCGTCTTGCCAGCGCTGCTATTCGGTATAGTTACTATCATATTTCCCATGTTTGTAATGCAACCTGCGTTTGGAATGGGGATCGCAGCCGCTAAAGCCCCTAATCCGTTAGCGGCGAGATTTAAGACTATTGTGAACCATTCGATATTTGGCTTAGGGTTTTATCTGTCTGCGCTTCTTATTCAAGGTATCTGATAGCCATTAGCGGAATCGGGTAGCCATTAGCGGTATCGGGTAGCAGGCAAAATTGCTCAATCGAAGGCGTTTAACTGGCAGCTGCAGTGCCTTTAAACGCCGCGAACTTTTTTGAAAATACTAGCGGAAAATAATGATAAAAGCCCTGTAGCTATACCCGCTAGCAAGCCAACCCAAATAGCGTGTAAGGGAATAAAAATGAGGGCTAACCCTGCTGTGGATGATAGGCGCTCACCCGTATAGGAAGGAGAGTTTAGGCCCCAATATCCCCAACAATGAAAGAGCGCAATAGCGATTAATGCCCCCCAAAAGGCTATTTTTTCATGAATAGTATAATGAGCACCAAGAAATGCAGCTAAGCTAGCAAGTAATAAGTAAGGAATAAGCCGAAAAGGAGTGGATTCAAAGTAACCTAGCGGTGAGGAATATCGGAAGATATGTTCAATACTTGCCTTAAAATCATAACCGCCAATGGTAATAGCAAGTATCCAATCTACTGTTGTCTCATTCACTATTAAAAAGCAGAAAACCAATACACCCCAAAACCATCTGTTCATCTAGAAATCCATTTTAATTAAAGTACTCACCGCTACTGGTTGATTAAAACCTTAATTAAGTTTCAGCTACTTCGCCTTATGCTTTACATTTTACTGCTGATTATTTACACGCATTGACAGTTGGCTGCAGCCGAACTGAAAACCTGTCTTCTTGTACCTATTCCTATTCTGAGTCTTGTAACAAGTTTTAAATACAAAATAGTCATGCTTTGCACGTTCGCACTGAACAGAGAATGAGAGGCTTTACATTCAGAATGACACATTAGTAAATTATGTGGTTCAACAATTGCTTTAATTGGCCTTAATAGAAGATTTGTGGCTCAAGTTCATTGAAATACAAACCTTTTTTCTTTTCGTTTAAGCCTAGCAGTGAGTGTGAACCTATGAGTGAAGTGCCAGAGTATTTAAACCGCAGACGAGTGCTAAAAGCCTTGGTAGCTGGGGCGGTCGGTGGGACGGTAGGAACTTTGGCGGCAACAAAGTTGGTTCACGCTAGTAGTGAAGTTGCATCATCGGTAACTGCCAAATTACCCCAATTACCCAAAACACCTAAAAATATATCGCCCGAAATGCTGGCAAAAGATGAGTCATTTTGGGCTCAAGTTGCACTGAATTATGACAAAGTGCAGGGCATTGTTAATTTAGAACATGGTTATTGGGGAAAGATGTCTAAGCAGGTGCAGGAAGTATTCATTGCGAAGACGGAAATGGTGAATACTCAGCTTTCTGTTTATGGCCGTAGACACTTTAAAGATGACCTAGCCCATAGTACCAATAGAGCAGCACAAGCACTTGGGGCTGAAAACGAAGAAGTGGTGCTTACCCGCAACGCCACTGAGTCTATTCACAATCTAATGCGGCAATACAATAATTTTGAGGTAAACGATACCGTACTGTTTGCCGACATTGATTACCCAAGCTTTAAAGATACCATGCGTTGGTTGGCAAAAACGCAGAACGTAGAACCTGTAGAGGTTATTTTACCCGCGCAAACTAACCAATCTGAAATCCTCGATATTTACGTTAAAGCATTTGATAAACACCCTAATTTGAAGCTCATGCTGCTTACCCATGTAAGTAACCAGCACGGGCTCATACTGCCCGTTGCCGACATTGCTAAAGCGGCCAAAATGCGAGGTATAGATGTTATTTGTGACTGTGCTCAGTCGTGGGGCTTGCTCGACTTTACCATTGCTGACCTAAATGTGGACTGGGCAGGCTTTAATCTACACAAATGGATTGGCAGCCCTGTGGGTGTTGGGGCGCTTTATATGAAGAAGGGCAGCTTAGAAAAAATCTCTCCATACCCAGGAGAAATCGACCCTAATAATACGTTAGTAAATAAGCGGGTTCACACTGCCACTTCAAATTTTGCATCTATCTTAACGGTTCCTGCTGCTATCGACTTTCATGAGTCTATTGGGCCTGCCAATAAAGAAGCTAGGTTGCGTTATTTGCGTAACTTGTGGGTAGAGGAAGCGAAAAAGCTGCCTAATATTGAAGTGCTGGGCGGCGAAGATGATGCATCAAGTACGGGAATGGGGGCATTTCGAATAAAAGGTAAAGTGTCGCTAGACGATGCAAAGATGCTTCAGCAAAGACTGGAAAATGAATTCAATGTATTCACGGTGGTAAGGGTAGGGTTAGCCAGTGGTTGTTGTATTAGAGTGACCCCACAGATATTCATTTCAGCTGAAGAAATAAAGCAATTAATTTTAGCGTTAAAAAGCCTATAGAAAGGAAAAACGATGAAGAAATTTATACTAGCGACAGCCGTTTCATTAATGTTTGCACCTATTGTGGCAAGTGCGAATACGCCAGAGCAAAATTTGAAAGCAAATGGTTTTACCCTGCCTGCGCCAGTCAAGCCCATAGCGAATTACGTAACATGGCGCCGTGCAGGAAACATATTGTACCTGTCGGGTCATGGCGCCTGTGAAGGCAAAAGTGTGCTTGGTAAATTGGGACAAGATTTAACGGTAGATCAGGGTTTCGATGCCTCACAACTGGTAGGGTTATGTGCTTTGGCAACAATCAAAGAAGCCACTGGCGATTTAAGCACGGTGAAGCAAGTGCTACAAATAACGGGCATGGTAAACGCCACTGATGATTTCACTGGACATTCACTGGTGATAAATGGTTTTTCCGATATATTCGTAACCGCGTTTGGTGACGATGGCAAAGCAGCAAGAGCCGCCGTTGGCATGAGTAGCTTGCCTGGCAATATGGCAGTTGAAGTGAGTGCGGTTATTGAATTAAAAGGCGACACGAAAGAGTAGCTGAAAGATGTTCTGGTTTGTATTTGGTGTACCGTTAGTTAGCATTTCTTATTTGAAAACCGGGCACATTTAATTGACAGGTATGTGCCAAAAGCGGCTAGTGAATTTGAAGGACCTCAATGACTGTTGTGAACCTTGAGTTCAATTGGTGAGCGCAACGCTATCCTTATTTAAGGAGGAATGTTGCCATGAAACAAAGAAAACGTATCTA
>NZ_JAUOQH010000024.1 GCF_030547075.1 Alteromonas sp. 1_MG-2023
TTCGCCTGATTTCAAGTCAGGTGCATTAAACCGAGCTCTGCCACCTCTCCAAGTGCTGCGTATCTTAATGATATTTTTATGACTGTAAAGTAAAAATTAAAAAAAATAGGTTAAGTGATGGCAATTCAAACAATTAGTGCGCTAATTGCGCTGTTAACACGTATTTCATACTTACTAACACTATTTTCATTTGAAACTACTTGAAAATGGGAACCAAAACCCATACAACATACACTAATAGTTAGTTTACCGTTTTGGTTAAAGACAAAGTCCTTTTGGAGGAAACAATGGATCAACGTTCGATGTATTCAAGTGCATCTCAACCATCAGTGTTGCAAACGAACAAGGTTTTGCGCAACACCTATATGCTGCTTGCGATGACACTAGCGTTCAGTGCCGTTTGTGCTGGTGTTGCCATGGCTGTAGGTATTTCTCCTATGATGTCATTAGGCATGACCATTGGTGCATTCATTACTTTATTTGTTGTACAAAAGAAAGCTGAATCAGCTTCTGGTATTTACTGGGTATTCTTGTTCACCGGTTTAATGGGTGCCTCATTAGGTTACACCCTTAACTTCTACTTAGGTGTAGCAGGCCCAGGCTTAATCATGGAAGCGTTAGGTGCTACTGCGTTAGTATTCTTCGCCCTTTCTGGTTATGCACTTACCACCAAAAAAGACTTCTCATTTATGGGTGGCTTCTTGGTAGTAGGCTTAGTTGTAGTGATTGTAGCGGCTATCGCGAATATGTTTTTCGCCGTACCTGCGGTAAGCTTGGCAATTAGCGCAGTTATCGTATTTATCATGTCTGGTTTCATCTTGTTTGATACAAGCCGTATCATCAACGGTGGCGAGACAAACTACATCCGCGCAACGGTTTCTTTGTACTTGAACATCTACAACTTGTTCACGTCTATGCTTCACCTTCTAGGTGCATTTGGCGGCGACGACTAAGCTTAACGTAAGCGTTTAAGAAAACACCCCGTTAATGGGGTGTTTTTGTTTCTACAGCGTAGTTTTTTCTACTAGATTTAGCATTAGATTTATCACTAAATTAATCACCAACCATATTGTAGAGTCATGGCACACTATTCAATTTTAGTCACAAGCTCCCCTTATGAAGGTACACATGCACAGCGTGCGGTTACCTTTGTTAAAAGTGCAATTGCACAAGGGCATACTGTTAATAACATCTTCTTTTATGGCCAAGGTGTGCACCATGCTAATGGCTTCATGGTAGAAGTGGGTGATGAGTTCTATCCCATTAAAGCCTGGCAATCGCTCAAAAACGACCATGACATTACCCTACTGCTTTGTATTACTGCCGCGGTCAAACGCGGAGTTATTGGCGAGCAGGAAGCCGCTAGCGCAGGCTTACCAGCTGCTAACGTGGCAGATGGGTTTGAACAAGCCGGTTTAGGTGAGTTTTTTACCGCGCTTCACGACTGCGATAAGGTGGTACAGTTTTAATGGCTACGTTACTGATTCGATTTACGCAAACCCCTTATCAATTTAGTACTAGCCAAGACGGGCTAGACTTTGCACTAGCTGCCACCAATTATGGCCATGAAATTATTGTGCTGTTCGAGCAACAAGGTGTATTGCAGTTAACTAAAACTGAATCAGCGCGCGGAACAAAAAACCATAGCAAACGGTTAGGCTCCCTGCCCTTTTTTGATATTGAAGAATGTTACGTTTGCGAAGAAAGTTTGAAATTGTCGCCACTAAATAACGATAAACATGAATTAATAGCGCAACTAGACGCTTCACTGTTATCGATTGATGAAAAGCTAGCACTGTGTGCGCGCGTTGACCACGTGGTGACCTTCTAATGCTGTTTATAGTAAAATCTTACCCGTTAAATGCTGTAGCAATTAAAACCCTTCAGCAGGCGTTTAGAAGTGCTGATTCTGACCAAGCGCTAGTGTTAATAGATGACGGCGTGTATTACGCCCAACAGACTGATGACGGTTTGTTAAGCGTTTTAGCGAACACATCTGACGCCAATGAAGATGTGCACAGTGCAACAACACAACTGTTTGCCTTACAAGAAGATATGGCGCTACGCGGAGTTGTTCCCAGAATAAGTAACGGGGCAAATCAGGGGTTCAGCGAAGACAATAAAACATCTATCAAGCCTATATCAATGGATGAGTGTGTAATGCTGACAGGTACTTTTTATCCCGTGGTTTGCCTTTAAATAGTTGCGTTTCATCAACACCTAGAATCAACACTGATACGTACAGTACACAATGCGTCAATTACAGAGCTTTATTAATGACCCAAGAACAGTTTCATTTTGAATTTAACGGCACAGCCATTCCCACCGACAAAGCAGGCTATCTGCTTGATCACACGTTGTGGAATGAAGATATGGTGCCAACATTAGCTGCAAACGAAAACATTACGCTTAGTGAGCCTCATTGGGAAGTTATTCGCTTTGTACGTAACTTTTATGAAGAGTTTGAAACTAGCCCAGCTATTCGCGCGCTAGTGAAAGCAATGGCAGCTAAGTATGGGCCAGAGAAAGGTAATAGTCGTTATTTACAACGGTTGTTCCCTAAAGGACCAGCCAAGCAAGCCACCAAACTTGCTGGGTTGCCAAAGCCAGCTAAATGCTTGTAAAACCTATTTCAGTTGGTGCATGCGCTTAGGCACTAATTAAGAGCTAATGAGGAGCTGTACATGGATCTTATCTTTTTCGATTTAGACGGAACGCTGTTAAACAGCGAATCGCAAATATCAAACTACACCCGCGAAACGCTAGCCCTGCTCCAACAAAACGGCATTGCATATACAGTGGCAACGGGCAGAACCATGCTGTCGGCTAACAGCATTATTGCAGAAGATAACTTTCTTCTACCTCATATTTATAATAACGGTGTGGCTATATGGGATCCCACTGCCAATGCATTAACCCTTGAAAATCTAGTGAATGGTAATGAACTCGAATTTATCATTAATCTTGCCCATCAAAATGATATTACGCCTTTTGTGAATGTGATTGATGGCACGTCTCATATTGTTTATCACCCCGCACCGAAACACCCAATAGAACAAAATTTATTAGACAAATATTTTAAGAAAACTAACGCAGTACTTCGCCCGTTAAGCCAGCTTTCCCTTTCAGCTAAAATAACCAACATCAGTATGATTGGCGACAATACAAGGGTTAGAAATATGTACAAAACAATCAACGACGTTGAAAACCTTATTGCGTATTCAGGGCCTGCAATTGAAGGGCAATCTTTTAGCTGGATGGATATTCACCACCGTGCGGCCAGCAAAGGTAGTGCGGTAATGAGTTTGAAACATAAACTTGGCGCTACCAATGTTATTTGTTTTGGCGACAGCGACAACGATTTAAGCATGTTCGAATTAGCGAACGAATGTTACGCCCCCGACAACGCTAAGCCGGTTATCAAAAGCGCAGCCAGTGAAGTGATTGGGCATCATAATGAAGATGGTGTAGCACGCTTTCTGAGGCAACGATTTTCACTGTAAGTCACAAATAAGCGACAAACACTACACGCTCTGCTCTTTGCTACTAGGCATTTGGCATTTACCAATAGACATTTACCAATAAAGATTTAACCTTCCCCCACCTACAAATAAGCCTCGTAGATTCAACATCTACGAGCTTAGATAACACCAGTTCGCGAGAGCTCGCTAGTAAAAAGCGATATAGTCTGGGTTAGCTCGACTTCTTCAAACAGGGCGATGACATCTGAGATGTCAGTTATACGTTGAATAAAGCTACACTTGAGATGAGACTTCAAAGAGATGAATATGGCTAAAAGTTATAAAAAATAGAAGAAGATTGATATAAAAAAAGAGCTATCACTTTGCATGATAGCTCTTTTGGTCATTTAATACTTATTCAAAACGAACAGTAACACCTGCATTTAAACGACGACCTAACAGGTCATATAGCGAATTAAACGTGTAGCCTGGTGGTATCTTATTGAAAGCATTCCTTAAGCCTACATATACGTCAACATTCTCGCTGTATGAATATTCAACGCTGAAGTCATGAGTCCAAATACTACCAACAAATGCCGGAGAAGTATCTTCAGGTGTATCACCACCAGGAGAAACGTCAAACAGCGCAGAACGATCAATAAATCGGCTTGTATAGTTGTAGTTCCAATCATTAATACGGTAATCAATAATTGTTCTTAGTTGATACTCAGGATCGCCAACTTCGCCCACTCTTACATCAATTTCATCAGGACGGTCTTGGAACGCGTACTCTTCAAGTTCGTTAACTTTGTTTCCTTGAAGGTTTAAACGTAATTCGCCTGGTAAGTTAAAATCACTTAGTTCTGTGGTATAGCGAATTTGGAACTCAACACCCGATGTTTTAATAGCTGACGCATTAATAAAACCAGAGCGTACTACTTCAATATTGTTTTCGCCGTTACGATCGATTTGAGAACAGAATCCAGCATCTGGGCCGCCTGTTGCGTCTACACAGTTGTCTAGAATATCCTGCGCTGTAACTTCTGTGATGGCGTCTGAGATTTCAATATCATAAAAATCAAGGGTTACAGAGAAGTTCTCAATAAATTCAGGCGTCCAAACAACACCGACTGTTTTAGACTCACTGCTTTCAGAGAATAAATCAGGGTTGCCGCCAGACAAGGTTTCAATACTTACGTTGTCATTTGCTTCGAACCCTTCAGGGATACCCAATGCTAAACAGTTAGCAGCACGATCTGGATCGTCGTTAATGTTGTCGGCGTCACATGGGTCGTTGATATTTGCAAAGCCTGGAGACTGTGGTGAAAATGCTTCATCAACGTTTGGTGCACGTACCGCTTCGCCCACTGTACCGCGAACGCGAAAGTCTTCAATTGGTGCCCACATAAACCCTACTTGCCATGCATCAGCAGTACCCGCGTGCGAGTAACTAGCTGTTCGATAAGCAGCATCAACTGATAACTCTTTTGCAAAAGTAACGTCAGTTAGCAGTGGTAATCGTAGCTCAACAAAGAACTCTTTAACATCATAACCACCTGAGGAATCAGGTGTAGCGGCGCTTGTGAAGAAACCTTGCTGAGTAAATACGTCAGTAGTCGTTGTAACATCTTCTTCTCGGTACTCATAACCTAGAGCGATGCCTAAAGGACCACCTGGAAGCTCAAACCATTCAGTCGTATCAAAAGCAACGGTTCCGCCAATCATTTCTTGCGTAATTTCATCTTCGCGCTGAACGTCACCAGAAACGAATGCTATAGACTCAGCACTTGCCTGACCATAACCAAATGGATTGAAAGGCGCACAGCTTTCTGGGTTAACCAGCGCTGGATCTTCATAACCTTCACCTTGAAGTTCAGGCACTTGACTACGACATGCGGCTTCCCCAGTTGCAGGGTCAATCACCGAGTCTAGCGCGGCCTCAAAGTTTGAAGGTATTAGATCATTAAGTGTACGGCGTACGTTCGACACTTCACCACGGGTGTAATATACATCAAAGTCGAAGTCTGTTTCACTTAAGCTAAAGTAGCCCTCAAAACCGCCAACAACGCGGAATAATTCACGGTCATTTGATGCAGAACGGTTGCCTATGTCGGTAAAGAAGCGTGACATTTGAACCACAGATTGGCCGCCATCAAGCAGACGTGAGCGCGTAGAGTTGTCTAGGTATGCATTATCTTCTACGTCTACGAACACACCACCAAACCGGAAAGAAGGCTGAAATTGCTGTTCTATTTCTTTATCAACATGTTTGATATCGCCGTAAAAACGTACATTATCAGTAATGTCATAACGGAACGTACTTGCCAAAGTAACCGTTTCTTGGTCTGGAATATAGTTAACATAGTCTTCGCCAAAAAATACCGAGTCGTAGCGTTGATCAAAGCTACCAAAAGCGAAGCTATTATCGCCGATACGCTCTACTTGGTCCATAGGCGTGCCGTCTGGCATGAAGGTAATTCTTGGACCGGCACCAAATGGGTTGAGAACACCATATTGGTTAATCATTTCAGAACCAACGAAAGGTACACGTAGCCTGTCAGCAATACCGTCGTCTTCACCTGTATCTAGCGGGTTAGCAATAGTACCCCAAGCTGCAGCTTGTTGTAGATCAGGTTCCATTACTTGATTAATATTACTTTTTTCAGCGAAGAAGGTAATATTACCTCTACCATCATCTGTAGTGTAACCATACAGCGCACTAAGGTTGTTCGTTCTATTACCAACGCCTTCCAAGTCGGTAGCACCGTCGAAGTTTAGTTCCAGCCCTTCATAGTCATCACGTAAAATAACGTTAATAACACCTGAAACAGCATCAGAACCGTAGATAGCTGAAGCGCCACCGGTGATAACTTCAATACGGTCAATCATAGCTGCTGGAATTGAGCCTGTATCTACAGCACTTGAAAAAGGTGAACCCGCTACATGGCGTTTGCCGTTTACAAGCGTTAGCGTTCTATTTTCGCCTAAAGAGCGTAAATCTGGTGAGCTTAGACCTGCATTAGCATTACTGTTGTTGTTACCAACCAACGTAGAGCCCGCTGCAATGGCAGGAAGCTCTGCAAGAATACTTCCTAAATCTGGTGTTCCAAAACGCTGAATTTCTTCAGCACTTACAGAAATAATTGGGGCGGGTGTTGATAGCTCAGCGCGTTTGATGCGAGAACCAGTTACCTTTATTTTTTCAACTGATTCTTCATCTACTGCGGTCTCTTGTGCCAGTACTGGATAGGCAAGTGAGCTCACTAAACCTACCAACGCGGCATTTCGTACCGCGGTGGTAATAAGACTTTTTTTAAACATGCGTTTTCCCTGGTTTTCTTTTTGAAGTTACTGGTAATAGCGAATAGCCAAAACCTGTTAACTTCAAACTAATAGTTATAAATGCGATCCGTTATTGTTTTAGAAGCTAATGCAAATCGCATTTTAATTTTGATATGGCTAGCGCAATTTAAGCCAAAAGTAGTAGATTGTAAAGAAAGTGTCAGTTTTGATTTTAGTGGTTGAAAAATAAACATTTTATTGTTATTCGTCGGCTTTTGTTTACATTCAGTAACGATTTTAATTTTAAAAACCATGAACCATAAGTCTCTGAATAAATGTCTATTTTTCAGATTTTTATGATTTAACTACCGTGTTGAATTAGAAAGACTTCAAAGAGTTATTAAATTTTATTTAAAGAGAGCATAAAAAAATCCGATACCTTATTAAAGTATCGGATTTTTGTTTGATTACTTATTGAACTAGTGGTTAATTAATAATAACTAGTCAATGTAAATTATTATGCTGAAGTTGCATTAATAGACTCTTGGCCAGCCATGTATGGTACCAACACTTTAGGTACTATGACGCTGCCGTCAGCCTGTTGGTAGTTTTCTAAAATAGCCACCAATGTACGGCCAACTGCCAAACCAGAACCGTTTAATGTATGAAGCAACTCAGGCTTGTTGGTTTCTGGGTTTCTGAAACGGCCTTGCATACGTCTAGCCTGGAAATCTAACATGTTTGAACATGATGAGATTTCACGATAGGTGTTTTGTGCTGGCAGCCATACTTCTAAATCATAAGTTTTACATGCGCCAAAGCCCATGTCGCCAGTACAAAGCAATACTTTACGGTATGGCAATTCAAGCTTCTGCAAAATGGTTTCAGCGTGCTGAGTAAGTTCTTCTAACGCGTCGAAGCTGTTTTCAGGCTTCACTAGCTGTACAAGCTCAACTTTGTCGAACTGATGCTGACGAATCAAACCACGGGTATCACGGCCATACGAGCCTGCTTCTGAACGAAAACAAGGAGTATGAGCGGTCATTTTAACCGGTAGCGACTTCTCATCTAATATTTCATCACGGGCGATATTCGTTAACGGCACTTCTGCAGTTGGAATAAGTGAAAGCCCTTGGCCTTCTTCCGTTGCTGGCTGAGTATGAAATAAGTCTTCACCAAATTTAGGTAATTGCCCTGTGCCATAAAGGCTGTCTGCGTTTACCAAAAACGGCACATACATTTCATCATAACCATGCTCAGTGGTATGAACATCTAACATAAACTGAGCAATGGCACGGTTTAAGCGAGCCATATCTCGGCGCATCACTACAAAGCGGCTACCGGTTAATTTAGTCGCCGTCGCGAAATCTAGGCTGTTATTAAGCGCTTCACCAATATCAACGTGATCTTTCACTTCAAAGTCGAAAGTACGCGGCTCACCCCAACGTGAAATCTCAACGTTGTCGTCTTCGTCTTTACCTTCAGGTACCGACTCATGTGGCAAGTTAGGAATGCCTTGGGTAAACGCAGTGATTTCATCAAGCAATACAGTTAGTTCAGCTTTAGCCGCATCTAAGTCATCGCCTAATTTGCCCACTTCTGCCAACAAAGGCGCAATGTCTTGGCCTTGTGACTTTGCTTTACCAATGGACTTACTTCGAACATTACGTTCGTTCTGCAGATCCTGTGTTTTGGACTGAAGTGTTTTTCTTTTTTCTTCTAGCGAGTTAAATGTTGCTACATCGAGGTTATAACCACGGGCAGCCAAACGCTTGGCAGTTTCTTCTATATCGCTTCGTAAACACTTTGGATCTAACATGTGTTCCTACTTATCCTTTCATGAGTTCAATAGCCAGCCAACCTGCTAATAAGCAAGCGCCGACGTTAAGAAATATGTTAGCAATGGCTTTTAACCACAGCTCGTTTTCTAATAATGTGAGCGTTTCCACAGAGAATGTTGAAAATGTGGTAAACGCGCCCAACAGCCCTACCCCAATTAATGCGCGATAGGGAGAGTCGGTTAAATCGTTGCGCTCAAGAATGCCATACAAAGTGGCTAAAGCAAACGAGCCCACAACATTCACCGCTAGTGTACCAAAGGGCAAATTTTTTCCAAACCAAGAATCTATGGTTGTGGTACAAAAATAACGCAAGCAAGCCCCAATTGCGCCGCCCGCTGCAATATAGCAGTATAAAATAACGCCTTGAGGCACAATATTCACCGTTTCTGATTATTCCGCGCACTTTGTGCGCTTTCATTTAGCTTGTCTAAATAGTCACGTTTTGCTTTAAGCGCTTTTTCTAAACCACGTTCATTAGGCTCATATAAGCGAGTACCTGCGATGCTATCAGGTAAATACACTTCACCTGCTGCAAATGCATTGGGTTCGTTATGCGCGTACCGATAACCATCACCATGGCCTAAGTCTTTCATTAGTTCAGTAGGCGCATTACGTAAATGCATGGGCACAGGCGCATCGGATGTTTGTCTTGCTAATGCTTTTGCTTGGTTAAATGCCATATAAACGGCATTACTTTTTGCCGCCAACGCACAATAAACAGCCGCTTGTGCAATGGCACGTTCACCCTCAGCTGGCCCTACGCGATGAAAAGTATCCCACGCGTTTATGCATAACTGCATGGCTCTGGGATCGGCATTACCAATATCTTCCGATGCAATTGCCAATAATCTTCTTGCCACATACAGCGCGTCACCGCCACCGTCTAATATACGTGCGTACCAATATAACGCGGCATCAGGATCGGAACCCCGTACCGACTTATGAAACGCCGATATTAGGTCGTAAAATGTATCACCTTTATTGTCGTAGCTGGCAATTTTTTCGCCTACCGCTTGTTCAATATCGGCAATAGAAATAACACTGTTCTCAGTAAAGTCAGCGGCCAGCTCTAAATAAGTGAGTAACCTGCGGCCATCACCGCCACACAGACCCAATAAAGCGTTACTGGCATCTTCCTCGATACTTAACTGTCGTGAACCTAACCCTTTTTCTTCATCGGTCAGCGCCCGTTGCATTAATTCAGCAAGTGCGTCTTGTTCTAGTGCTTTAAGTACGTAAACCCGCACACGAGAAAGCAATGCATTGTTCAGTTCAAAAGAAGGGTTTTCAGTGGTTGCACCTATGAAAGTAACAGTGCCCGACTCTACAAAAGGTAAAAAAGCGTCTTGTTGGCTTTTGTTGAACCTGTGTACCTCATCTACAAATAACAAAGTACGTTGGTTGTAACGGGAGTTTTCTTTCGCGGTGTCCATTGCAGCACGTATATCTTTAACCCCAGAGGTTACCGCCGAAATGCGAATAACCGAGGCATTGGTATAGGTGGCAATAAGCTCTGCTAGGGTTGTTTTACCCGTACCAGGTGGGCCCCATAAAATCATCGAATGGCAGTGGCCCGCTTCTAGCATTTTACGTAGGGGTTTGTTAGCGCCTAATAAGTGCGACTGGCCGGCATACTCATCTATGGTCACCGGCCGCATTTTGGCTGCTAGTGGCGCAAAAGGTTCAAGCGGTTCTTTGTTATCGTTAATCATCTATTCTTTGCTATCGCTGATCATCAATAATATAGCTTTGCGGCACGTCTACAGAGAAAAGATTGTCTTTAGCAGTATCAATAGCAAAATCTAAGTCTTGCTCGCTAAACACTAACGCACTGGTTTGATCTTGTGCATCAAGCATATCCAGCGTCGACAGAATGCCCTCGTTGTTGAACCCTAATGTCAGTGACTTTATTTGGCCATCCGTCGATTTAGGTACTACTTGATATTGTTCTAAACTAGAAGGCGTTTTGGCATCATCTAATTTGCTGATAACAAAGCTGTCCCACGTTTCATCATCGTTAGCCGTTAATAAAACAATAGGGTTGTCTTTAATTGCTTGGTCTTGCGAAATAATAGTAACCTGCTCAACAAAGGTATCGATATTCCATACCGCTTCACCATCGGCAATAAGCAAAGTTTCATCAGGAAACGTGGTTTCCCAGCGAAGCTTGTTCGGCCGCATCATGGTTAATGTACCTTGCGCTTCATGCACAATGTTACCTTGGGCATCGGTTACTGTTTGATTAAATGCGGCTTGGTATTGTTGTAACCCGTGTAAGCGTTTTTTTAACAGTACACTTGCATTATCTGCTGCATCAGCGGCTTTCGACATTTCTTTAGTGCTTTGAGTGGTAAATTCAGGCTTTGTTACAGACCCCACTACCACTTCGGCTTCGCTATTCGTCTTTAGCGCAGCGCTAGTTATATTAGTTACCTGCATTGCAGATAAGCTTAATGGTGCGGTTATTAACGCTGCCATCATAATAGGTAATACATTGTTCATTGTTGTTAATCCTTAGGCGCTGGCGGAGCTAATACTTCGCGGTTGCCGTTGTGACCCTGTGCACTTACGACGCCACTAGATTCCATTTGTTCCACTAATCGTGCTGCGCGATTGTAACCAATTCTGAATTTGCGTTGCACACTAGAGACACTTGCCCTTCTTGTTTCGGTAACAAAGGCTACGGCTTCATCGTAAAATGCATCAAATTCTTGATCTTCACCTTCGGCTTGCTCACCTGGTAAAAGTACCTCGGCAGACGCTTCGCCATTTAATATCTCATCAATATATTTAGGTGCGCCTCTACGCTTCCAATCTGCCACAACAGCATGAACTTCGTGATCGTCCACAAATGCGCCGTGCACACGAGTTGGAACTGGACTGCCTGGTGGCAAGTACAACATGTCACCCATGCCTAGCAGTGCTTCAGCACCTTGTTGGTCTAAAATGGTACGTGAATCAATTTTACTAGAAACCTGAAATGCTATACGCGTTGGTATATTCGCTTTAATTAAGCCCGTAATAACATCTACCGAAGGACGCTGCGTGGCGAGTACCAAGTGAATACCTGCCGCACGGGCCTTTTGTGCAATACGAGCAATAAGCTCTTCCACTTTTTTCCCCACAATCATCATCATGTCGGCGAATTCATCTACTACAACCACAATAGCAGGCAGCTTTTCTAAATCAGGCGCATGAGGCTCCATGCTTTCTTCACTCTTCCAAAGCGGGTCTTGAATAGGCGTGCCTGCGGCAATCGCGTCGGCCACCTTAGCGTTGTAGCCTTTTAGGTTTCTTACGCCTAGCGCGCTCATTAAGCGATAACGACGTTCCATTTCGCCCACACACCAACGAAGGGCGTTAGCCGCCTCTTTCATGTCGGTAACCACTTCGGCAAGCAAATGCGGAATACCTTCGTATACTGATAGCTCAAGCATTTTCGGGTCTATCATGATCATACGTACATCTTCTGGCGTGCTCTTATACAGCAAGCTTAAGATCATCACGTTAACCCCAACCGACTTCCCTGAACCGGTAGTACCCGCCACTAATAAGTGAGGCATCTTAGCCAAATCTACTATCACAGGCTTACCGGAAATATCCGCACCTAATACCATGGTAAGGGGTGAACTATTACGCTGAAAGGCATCACCACCAATCACTTCACTCAAGCGCACCATTTCACGCTTTTTGTTTGGCAACTCAAGGCCTATAACAGATTTACCTGGTATCACTTCTACAACACGTACCGATATTGCCGACATAGCGCGGGCTAAATCTTTAGATAAGCCCGTAATTTTGCTCACTTTTACCCCTGGCGCTAAATCTAGCTCGAAACGGGTGATAACAGGCCCTGGATAAACACCCACTACGGTGGCTTCAATATTAAAATCAGCAAGTTTCTCTTCAACTAAACGTGAAATACCCTCTATCTCTTCTTGAGTAAGTGGATTTTCGTGTTTATCTGCACGCTCTAGTAAGTCGAAAGAAGGCATAGCGGTGATAGGTTCGCTCCCCTCCCCTTCAATAGGCGTAATTGCTTTTGCCCCCATCGCGACAGGCGTAAATGGTTGATGTGCTGGCTTAGGTGCTGGTTGAGCGCGTTCTGTTTCAACCGGCGTAGCAGGTGATTGAACTTCAGCCGCTTTCGGTTCATCCAATGTATCTGTGTACGAAACATCAAAGGTAGGGTCAACCACTTCCCTGGTTTGCGCATCATTAGGTGCTTTGATGTCTACCGCTTTTTCAGGCTTCGCCTCTTTCACCTTATTACGCACTGCTTCACGCATACCCGATAACGAAAAGCTCGACTTAGATTTGCTATCGCTTTCAGTATTAACAGGCGCTTGGCTTTGAGTTTCGAAAGGTGGCTCGTCAACTTCATCAAATACATCATCTGGAATACCAAACGACGGCTCGCTTCGAGATACTTTTGGTTGATGTGAATAAACAGGTGTAGATGCTTCTACAGGCTCTGCACGCATACTGGTAATGTCTATTTCATCGTTATCTGCTTTAGCACCACGAGAAGGCAGCGCTAGCTTTGGCATATCTAGAGCTAATGCTTGTTGTGGTAAAGACACGCACTTGCGGCCGAACCACAACGTCATTTCACCAAGCCTATCCACAATACTTAACCAGCTGATTCCCGTTAATAAGGTAAAGCCGGTACAGAAGAAACACAGCAGCAATAATATAGTACCTGCGGTATTAAAATAAGGAACAAGGGCGGAGCTGATAACATCGCCTATAAAGCCGCCGGCTGAAAAGTTATATATATCGTCGAAATTTATACTGGCAATTCCCGTGGCACCTAGCGCCATCAGTAACCCACCAATAATACGTAAACCAATAGTTAGATAATCGAACTCTTCCAATGCTTTAATGTGCTGGAATAAAAACCAACCTAAGAATGCTGCGCCAAATGGAAGTAGATAGGCTAAGAAGCCAAAGGAGAAAAGTAATAAATCGGCACTCCATGCGCCAGTAGAGCCTACCCAGTTATGTACGTCTAATTGTAAGCCCGCTTGGCTCCAGCCAGGGTCGCCCGGATGAAAAGATACTAATGCCAGCAATAAGAAAAAGGCGAAGACACAGGCTATAATCATGCCGGCTTCCCAAATTCGCTGAATCCCTGTTAATTGCGTCATAACCCTAAATCACTTATTAAACTAAATTGATGTTTCGTTGTTGTGATAATTCTATCGATAAAGAAGAATACAAATGCAGTGCCAATATTATCGTAACGTTTTCAATAAGTACCGAAAAACTCATTTACTGAAAGATGGTATTCGGTTTTGCTTAGTTACTTCTATTACAAGG
The DNA here is from genome assembly GCF_030547075.1 of Alteromonas sp. 1_MG-2023. Lineage (GTDB taxonomy): Bacteria > Pseudomonadota > Gammaproteobacteria > Enterobacterales > Alteromonadaceae > Alteromonas. Next base: position 13,907 of record NZ_JAUOQH010000024.1, read on the forward strand.
TGTTTTATACACGCCTTAAATAACCACTGTATTTTTGCACAGCCTATCACAAATGCCCATAATTGAGCCATGCTTTCATTACTTCAAATTAATCCGAAGTGATGTTGTACTTTTCACTTCTTCCATTACTACGTAGGTACGAGACTCACTTACCCCTGGCAATCGTAGTAAGGTATCGCCCAACAAACGACGATAACTCGACATATCAGCAACCCGTGCTTTTAATAAGAAGTCGAAATCTCCTGAAACAAGATGACACTCTTGAATATCGTCATGAAGCCTAACGGCCGCAGAAAATTCTGCAAAGATATCTACCGATGTCTTAGTTAGTGTTATTTCAACAAAAACCAGCATGGCGGCGCCCAGTTTTTCTGGATCAACCACAGCATGGTAGCCTTTTATATAGCCTTGGCTCTCTAAACGCTTAACTCGCTCTAAACATGGACTTGGGCTCAAGCCCACGTCTTTAGCCAATTCCACGTTTGATATACGGCCGTTTTTTTGCAAGGAAATCAGTATATTCCTGTCTATTCGGTCAAGGTGTTTTGGGGTTTTTACTAGCATATTATATTCGGCTATATACGTGATAAACGTGATTATATGCTGCAACTGATATTTTTTCAGCACATAGTTCGCTTTTATCTACCGTATACTAATTCAAATAATAATCGGCAAGTGAGCCACTGGGCTAATCAAATAGAGGAAAAGTTATGCTAATCGGTGTACCAAAAGAAATTAAGAACCATGAATATCGTGTTGGCTTAACGCCAGCGGCAGTGAAAGAGTTTACCAGTCATGGTCATTCAGTATTAGTTGAGACGCTAGCTGGAGATGCAATTGGTTTTACCGATGAAATGTACGTTGAAGCTGGTGCTTCAATTGCCACTACGGCTGAGCAAGTTTTTGCAGAAGCAGAAATGATTATCAAGGTAAAAGAGCCACAAACCAATGAATGTAAAATGCTTCGTAAAGGTCAAACCCTTTACACTTACCTTCATTTGGCCCCTGATCCTACACAAACAGAATTGCTCATTGCCTCTGGTGCAACCTGTATTGCTTATGAAACAGTAACTGACGACCGTGGTGGATTGCCTTTACTAGCGCCTATGAGTGAAGTTGCTGGGCGTATGTCAGTACAAGCCGGTGCACATTATCTTGAAAAAGCCCATGGCGGCAGCGGTACCCTATTGGGTGGCGTGCCTGGCGTAGCGCCGGGTAAAGTGCTTATTATTGGCGGCGGCGTTGTGGGTACCCAAGCCGCTAAGATGGCATTAGGCCTAGGTGCAGACGTGACTATTTTAGACCGTTCACTTCCTCGCCTTCGTCAGTTAGATGATATTTTCAACGGCCAAGTTAAAACCGTTTATTCTACCGTTGATGCGATTGAACATTATTCGTCGAAAGCTGATCTTGTTGTTGGCGCTGTACTTATTCCTGGCGCAGCAGCACCTAAGCTTTTAAACCGCGAACAGATTGCGGCTATGAAGCCAGGCTCTGTATTGGTTGATGTTGCTATCGACCAAGGTGGTTGTTTTGAAACCTCTAAAGCCACTACTCACCAAGACCCTGTATACATCATCGACGACGTAGTACATTACTGTGTTGCTAATATGCCAGGTGGTGTTGCACGTACTTCAACAATGGCCCTTAACAATGCAACTCTACCATTTGGTTTAGCGTTGGCGAATAAAGGCCCGGCTAAAGCCATGCTTGAAGATAAGCACTTATTGAACGGTCTTAATGTTCATGAAGGTAAAGTAACGTACAAAGCTGTAGTTGACGCACTAGGTGAAAAGTTAGGTTTAACTTACACCCCTGCTGAAGAAGCGCTTAACGCATAGGTCGTTTTCCATATTGCTAGTGCTGCTGTTAATGGCACTAGCAAACAAAAACGCCCAGTCGTGAATGCATATTTTATGCTATTCACTTACTGGGCGTTTTTTTATGTCTGGTATCTGGTATATAACGCTGTATGGCAGGGGTGGCCAATTCAATGTTTTGAACCGGCTTCGCCTAATAGCAGGTGAAAAAGACGCATCAACTTAAGATATGATACACCCGCAATATCAGCTACAAGATGAAGAGCGTGTTAGCTAATAGACGCGTTTACCTGCTTTAACACTTCCATAGGTTCGCTAGCTTGGGTGATAGGTCGTCCCATCACTAAGTAGCTTACGCCACTGTCTATTGCTTCTGGCGGTGTCATTACACGCTTTTGATCGCCGGCATCACTGCCCTTAGGGCGAATGCCCGGAGTAATCAACAAAAAGTCTTCGCCAATTTCATTGCGTAGCATTGCCGCTTCTTTAGCAGAACACACCACGCCATCTAAACCCGCTTGGGCAGTTAACGACGCTAAACGCAATACTTGTTGCTCTGGCGTCACGTTATTAATCACGCCGCTTAGCTGCGATTGGTCCATGCTGGTTAGTACGGTTACCGCAATTAATTTGGTTTCAGGTCGGCTACTTTGTGCAATGCCTTCTTTGGCAGCCTGCATCATGGGAAGTCCACCGCTGGCATGTACGTTTACCATCCACACGCCTAGTTCAGCAGCAGCTTTGCATGCTTTACCTACCGTGTTTGGAATATCGTGAAATTTCAAATCGAGAAAAACGTCAAAGCCTTTTGCCACTAGAGATTTTACAAACTCAGGGCCAAACAGGGTGAACATTTCTTTCCCCACTTTTACTTTACACAGGCTGGGATCTAATTGGTCTACAAACGAAAGCGCTTGTTCTTGGTTGTCATAGTCGAGTGCAACAATAACGCGAGGTTCTTGCATGGTGAGGTTATTCTCCGTCTAGCCCTTTTATCGGTTTTACTACGCCCCATTTTTTACATGAAGGGCACAGCCAGTAGAGTTTGCGCCCAGAAAATCCACAGCTATGGCAGCGGTATTTAGGACGTTGCAACATTTGCTTTTCTACTAGCTCTTTTAATATTCGTAAACTCTCTGCGGAGGTTTTATCGTCTAATTGGTCGATATATAACCCCATCAAGGTTTTAAAGCCACGCATGGTTGGGCGTTTACGTAGTTGTTCTAATAGGTAATCTGCCGCTTGAATGGTGTCGCCTTTTTTAAGCAATACATCAACCATGGCCAAATACGAGGTTGCGCATTCTTGCCAATGGGCTTCTAGGCTTTCGGCAAAGTTATCCCAATCGCCGGTTTCTTCCGCAATCTTTTCTAGGCTGGGTACGGCTTCACTAAACCAATTGATATCTCGTTCGGCCACTTGCACAAAATAAGCTCGTGCGTCGCTGTAGCGTTCTTGTTGCAGCGCTAGTTGCCCAAGCATCAACCAAGGTCTTACCGCATGCTCATCGGCGTTTACGGCCTTTTGCAGTAACGAAAGTGCAGATCCTTGATCGTCATCTTTCAATTTAGCTACCGCATGCTCACAATAAAAATGGGCTAAACGTTCGCACACATCGTCGTTGTCACCATGGCATTCAACCATGCGCTCGGCAAGTTCAATGGCTCTGTCCCACTCTTTTGTGGTTTGGTAAATACTAAATAGTTGTGTTTGCGCTACTAAATAATGCTTATCGCTATTCAATAACTGAAGGAATGCGTTCTCGGCACGTTCTAAAAAGCCTGCATGGGTATAATCGTGCCCAAGCTCTTTTAATGCACTTTCACGTTGCGTGGGCTGTAATTCTTCTCTGCTCACTAAGTTTTGATGAACTTTTATGGCTCTGTCTATTTCGCCGCGATGACGAAAGAAGCTACCCATCGCAATATGAGTTTCAACCGTGTCGCTGTTCACATTAATCATTTTAATTAACGTGTCGACCGCTTTATCGGGTTGATCGGAAAGGAGGAAATTTAAGCCTTTATAGTAATGCTTAGAAAGAATACTAGACTGTTTACGTTGTGCTTGGCGAACACTGTTACGGCCCATTATCCATCCGTAACCTGCTGCAACAGGCAAAAGTAAAAACAGCAGTTCGAGCATATTAGTGTTCTTTATTCAGGCTATTAATTTTTGAATTCGCCGACAAAAGCTGTACACGTAAACGCAACCAGCTTGCTGACATAATCAGTATTCCCACTAAAACACCTAATGACAGCGCAATAGCAATTAGGGTTGAAACCCGCATGTTAGCCTGAGCGATAAGATAGTTAACGGTAATATAGGCTTCGTTTTGGGTACCAATGACAAAAGCGAATGTCAGTAAAACCAAAATGATGAGAATTGTGAGGAGCCCCTTCAAGACCAAATCCTTCTTATACGTAATTAATTAAGAATAGCAAAATGCGACAAGAGATAACACCAAAACCCAAGGTTTTAGTTGAGCTTACGTTAGCGTTACGCAGCACCTTCCCCTTCAGTTACAGGACGCTCTTGTTTTGCAATTAATTTGGCCATAACCAAGTCGTGATGCAATGCAGACATATTAGTCACAAAAATGCAGTGTGTATAGCCAGCTTGCATAGTTTCTAACTTATCGTACATTGCCTTATCAAGTTTAGACAGCTGTGCTAAACGTTTCTTAGTAAGCGGGGTTGTCGCGCCGTAGCAGCGAATTGCTGTTACATTGGTGGCACTAATTTGTACTTTTTCGTCTTCTAATTGCCCTTGAATTTGGCCGCGTAATTTTGAATAAAGAAAGTCTTTTTCTTTTATGTACACTAAGCGATTGTCGCTTTTACGTACACAGTGCACCACAAGACTGTTCTCAACATCCCCTTTGAACATGGTTTCAAGCATATCTGATTTTGGTTTAGCCACAGCTTTATCGGCAAAAAATCCGTGTAAGGGAATAATGTTCGCAGTGCGAGAAAAGGGATATAAATCGTCAGATGAATCGCTCTGATAAACGGTTTTGAGTCTATCGAGGATATGCCTATTCATCACACACAGTACGGCGAGTGATGGCATATGTCTTACTGCCAATTCCCAAATAAATCGATGGGTAGAACGTTGTATGCGAGCTATGTCTCTAATTTTGAAATACGCGGTATTCTCTTCAACCATGGCATCAACGCTGCTTCCTGCTTTAGATTTTTTCACATCATCTAAACACAGGCGCACCACGCCAGATTTAGCATCATAGTGAACGACTTTATATTTTTCGTTTTTAATTTTAAGGTCTGGGACAGATACCCTCACCTCACTTTGCAGTTCAGTGCCTGGGGCCACCATTAACTTCATGCCACTTGCAGATAAGTCGGCAACACGTACGTCAATTGAAGACAGCAAACCGACTTTGATCATGGCGGGTTTATCTATGATGTAACGAGTTTCAGAGCGCCTATCAAGATCATCTTCCATCACAAAATCTATTGACCAATTTTCAGCTGATGAACGAAGTGTTTTCGATAACGGCTTGAAATCACACTTTTCACTAAGAGTTAGATTAGTCAGATACATTGAGATGTCGCGGCAATACAGCACATGATTTATCGCTGCAAGATGCTCAAAATCTTTGCTTGGAATGTCGTGAATAGCAAAAGCCTTAACTTTATCATCACGGCTTACTTCTTCTAAACGACACTGTGTACATGTGAAATTACCGCTTTTTACCAACAAATATACAATGGCGTTCAGTTGACCTAACTTGACTAACTGGCGATGAGTGGCGGTAATGGTTATCTCACCGCTTTTAGTTTTAATGATGCCGTGGAATATAAACGCTTCATTGTACTTTTTTAATTCTTGCGTAAGGCTTTCAAAATGGGTTTTATCTTGCAGGCTCGCAAGTAGCCTCTCAGAATCATTATTCTCAACGTTAGCTTTAGTAAATAATGCAATAACAGGCTTAAGCGACTTTTGATGAGGTGAAAGAAAAACAGGTAGCCATGGGCTATTTTCTAGAATGCGGTCTCGCTCAAGATCTTGCATGGCCCTTTCAATTTCTAAATCTCGTTGCAGGGGCTGTTTGTAAGAAATAGCTTTAATATAACGCTTTAAGTTGTTCAGCAGCGTAAGGTCAGTGTCTGAGGAAATCGTAAAAAACGACTCATACTTACCTAGGTGCTTGTTGTACTTAATGGAATCTAACTCGTAGGTCACTTCGGTTTGTTCTGTAGTGAGCCCCATTACCTCTGGAATAACGAAGGTGACTATGTCACCCGTAGACACATTTGGCGGCCGTTTAGTTTCTACTGCAATACCTGTAAAGGAAAGCGAACTCACCGTACAATGCCTACCCTTTTCAAAATCCACAGACGACACAGTGAAGTTTGGTCTTACCGCAATATCATCACCAAAATCGATATCGGTAAACGACTGACTTTCAACATTGAAGGCTTCAACAATTTTCTTGAACTGATCACGCTTAATCTGGGTTTTATAAAAATCGGTGTTCATTACCGATTCAAACACACCTACCGTATAGCGCTCTTGATACAACGCCGTTTCACTTTGAAGAATTTTAGCGCCCACTCTGTCTAAGCGCATTGGAATACCAAAGTGCTTAAACTTCATGACAGGGAATTGCGCGAAAGCAGAATTATCCGCAGATGCATCAGTCAAAGAAGTAAGTCGACCTACTTCCTCTTTAATGATCTTTCGGACATTGCTTGGGAGCCGTTTTGAAAATTTATTAATACCTTCCAACAAGCGGTTTTGTTGCTCGTATGGAATTAAGGCACGAATAAGCGGCTGATATTGTTTTATTATTTGTTGTTCTTCGCCGGCCGACATTGGTACACCACGCACCGTATAGGGTTAACTACCACATCTCCCTATGCCAATGAAAATACATCGCCACATAAGAAGAAATTAAACTTAAGGATTAAATATACCAAATTTTTTTTCAATAGATATAAAAAAACCGCAACAGGTGCGGTTTTTTTGAAATTAAGCTATGGAGGCGTCTACCCTTTCTCGAAGCTCTTTGCCAGGCTTAAAGTGAGGGACATATTTGCCATCTAACTCTACTGTTTCGCCAGTTTTCGGATTACGACCAACGCGAGGTGCGCGGTAATGTAATGAAAAGCTGCCGAAGCCTCGAATTTCAATCCTATCGCCTTTTTGAAGGGTCTGGGCCATCTGTTCGAGGAGTTCTTTAATCGCTAATTCTAGATCTTTCGCAGGAATTTGACGCGCTTGATCCGCGAGCCGTTCAATTAATTCAGACTTGGTCATACAAACCTCGTTTCAATATTATCGTTAAACAGCTACAGCGAACAAGGGAGCATTAAACACTCCCACATATAGCTTATTATTCGCCTTTAGCAGCTTTAAATGCTTCTGCCATTGCGCTAGCAAAACCAGCATCTTCTTGCTGATTAACCTTGTCGATTGCATCTTTCTCGTCAGCCTGATCTTTTGCTTTCACAGATAGGTTAACGGTGCGGTTTTTACGGTCTACGCCCATAAATTTCGCTTCGATGCTGTCGCCAACGTTAGCAGCTTCAGTTGCGTCTTCAATACGGTCAACAGATAAATCTGCAACACGAATGTAGCCATCAACTTCTTCAGAAAGGTTAACTGTAACGCCTTTAGCGTCAACTTCAGTAACCGTACCTACAACGATAGCACCTTTCTTGTTATCTGTCAGATACTTGTTGAAAGGGTCTTCTTCGATTTGCTTAACGCCAAGAGAGATACGCTCACGCTCAGGGTCAACTTGAAGAACAACAGCTGAGATTTCGTCGCCTTTCTTATAGTCACGAACAGCGTCTTCACCAGACTTGTTCCAGCTAATGTCAGAAAGGTGAACTAGACCGTCGATGCCGCCGTCAAGGCCGATGAAGATACCGAAGTCAGTGATTGACTTGATCTTACCAGACACTTTGTCACCTTTTTCGTGTGACTTAGCGAAAGTTTCCCAAGGGTTGTCGATGCACTGTTTAAGGCCTAGAGAAATACGACGACGTTCTTCGTCGATTTCAAGAACCATAACGTCAACTGTGTCACCTAGGTTAACAACCTTAGATGGGTGGATGTTCTTGTTAGTCCAATCCATTTCAGAAACGTGTACAAGACCTTCAACGCCGTCTTCGATTTCAACGAAGCAGCCATAATCGGTAAGATTCGTAACCTGACCAGAGATCTTAGTACCTTCTGGGTAGCGTGAAGCAATTTCTTGCCATGGATCGTTGCCCATTTGCTTCATGCCAAGAGAAACACGTTGCTTCTCTTTATCGAACTTAAGTACTTTAACGTTGATTTCGTCACCAACATTTACGATTTCACTTGGGTGCTTAACGCGCTTCCAAGCCATATCGGTAATATGTAGTAGACCGTCTACGCCACCAAGGTCAACGAATGCTCCGTAATCAGTAAGGTTCTTAACGATACCTTTGATTTCGTGGCCTTCTTCAAGGTTAGCAAGAAGCGATTCACGCTCAGCGCTACTTTCTGCTTCAATAACTGCGCGACGAGAAACAACAACGTTGTTACGCTTAGCATCAAGTTTGATAACTTTAAATTCTAACTCTTTGCCTTCAAGGTGAGTTGTGTCACGTACTGGACGTACATCAACTAGTGAACCAGGAAGGAAAGCGCGCACTGTGTTAACTTCAACAGTGAAACCGCCTTTAACTTTACCGTTGATAACACCTTTAATGGTAACTTTATCATCGTAAGCTTTTTCCAGCTCAACCCACGCTTCGTGACGCTTAGCTTTTTCGCGAGAAAGAATAGTTTCACCGAAACCATCTTCTACCGCATCAAGTGCTACATCGACTTCATCACCAATAGCGATTTCAAGCTCGCCTTCAGCGTTTTTAAATTGGTCAACTGGGATAGCACTTTCTGATTTCAAGCCTGCATCAACAAGAACGATGTCTTTATCGATAGAAACTACAGTACCTTTTACAATTGAACCTGGACGTGTTTCTAGTTCTTGTAAGCTTTCTTCAAAAAGTTGTGCAAAATTTTCAGTCATAAGGTTTAAATTAACTTTAAGTTGATATCCACGCTTCAAATCCGGATAACGTGGGGTTATTAGTAAAAGCCGCCACTCCCTGTGGTAGCACTGCTTTGAATACCTTAAAAACTCACCTTACTTAAAGGCGCGAATTGATGATATCCATCGCTTTTTCAAAGACTTGGTCAATATCCAAATCAGTTGAGTCTATAATTACCGCATCTTGAGCCGGTACCAATGGAGCCACTGAACGTTGTGTATCTCGCTCGTCTCTCGCCTTGATATCGGTTAAAAGGCGCGCAATATTAACATCCATACCTTTAGCTTTCAACTGGCTATAGCGACGTTCGGCACGGGCTTCAGCGCTAGCAGTAAGAAATAACTTCACTTGCGCGTCTGGGAAAACCACCGTACCCATGTCACGACCGTCGGCAACAAGGCCGGGTTCTTGTTGAAAAGCGCGCTGGCGTCGAAGCAATGCTTCACGAACGCGAGGTAACGCAGCAACCTTTGACGCTACACTGCCTACATCTTCTGTACGAATGTCGTCAGTAACGTCTTCGCCTTCCAAAATAACGCGTGTGGTGTCTTTGTCAGTTTCAAAACTAACATCAAGACCGGTTGCCAACGGAACAACACATTCTTCATCGTCGCACGGTAAGTCGTGGTGCAGTGCAGCGACAGCTAAAACACGATAAATCGCGCCGCTATCTAAAAAGTGCCACCCAAGCTTCTTTGCGAGTAAGCTACTTAACGTTCCCTTACCTGCACCGCTAGGACCGTCAACCGTGACTACGGGTGTAGAATGCATACCTGCTCCAGAATTTATAAAATACGTAAAAATCGCGCGCAATTATACGCGTTAAGCAGAGATAAGCAATGCCATCAAACGTTGATGGCATTGTACATAAGGCTAGCTTTCGTTTTAAAAAGAGTACACTTCAAACTAAATAGCGTCTTTTAACCAACTAAGAATATAACGTAGCAAACCGCGTGAAGTAGTCAGGGAAGGTTTTGCGGGTACAACCTGGGTCGTTAATGGTTACCGGCGTATCACTGAGCGCCACTAACGAAAAGCACATTGCAATGCGATGATCATTATAGGTATCTATATCGGCATGCTTCAACGTATCCGTTGGCCATACCTTTATATAGTCGTGACCTTCTTCAACTTCTGCACCCAACTTTCTAAGCTCAGTGGCCATGGCGTTTAAACGGTCAGTTTCCTTTACTCGCCAGTTGTAGATGTTAGTAATACTGGTTGGGCCTTCAGCGAACAGTGCGGTTGTCGCAATGGTCATGGCTGCATCAGGAATATGGTTCATATCCATGTCTACACCTTTAAGCGGAGCACCTGTCACTTCCACATATTCATCATGCCAAGTGATTTTAGCGCCCATCGCTTCAAGCACATCGGCAAAACGAATGTCACCTTGTATGCTATTTTGACCAATTCCGGTTACGCGTACCGTGCCGCCTTTAATCGCGCCGGCTGCAAGGAAGTAAGAAGCCGATGAAGCATCACCTTCCACCATGAATTTACCTGGTGAACGATACGATTGCCCCGCACTTATGGTAAAAGTTTGATAGTTATCGTTGTTCACTTCAACGCCAAACTTCGCCATGGTATCTAAGGTAATATCAATGTAGGGTTTTGACACTAATTCGCCTTTAATGCGAATGGTCACGTCACCGGTAAACAAAGGAGCAGACATTAATAGTGCAGTCAAAAACTGACTAGATACACTACCATCTACTTCCATTTGACCGCCAGTTAACGTCTTACCCTTAATTTGTAGGGGTGGAAAACCGTCGTTTTTAAGGTATTCAATTTCTGCATTGCCTTCCCGCAAAGCATCAACCAAATCGCCTATAGGGCGCTCTTCCATACGCGGCTCACCGGTAAGGACTACTTGTACATTACTGGCTGCTAATGCCGCACATAGTGGGCGCATTGCCGTGCCCGCGTTACCTAAGAAAAGCTCTAGTGGCTCAGCGACTGAAAACGCGCCGCCGTTACCTACTACTTTACAGCGGGTTTTATCTTCGCTTAGTGAATACGTTACGCCAAGCTTGGTTAACGCATTTAGCATGTGCTCAATATCTTCACTATCAAGCAAGTTTGTTAGTTCGGTTTCGCCTTCAGCTAATGCAGCAAGCAGTAATGCTCGGTTCGACAGGCTTTTAGACCCAGGAACGTTTACTATCCCCGATACTTTGCTAATAGGTTCTAATGTTAACTGTTCCATGACTACCCGTTTGCTCGTTCAAATTCACGCATAAATTCTACTAACGCCATTACCCCTTCAACGGGCATAGCGTTATAAATGCTGGCACGCATTCCGCCTACAGAGCGGTGGCCTTTTAATGCCATTAAGCCAGCGTCTTGTGCTTGGCTTAAAAATAGCGCGTCTAATTCAGGGTTAACTAACTGAAACGGTACGTTCATTTTAGAGCGGTTGTCTGGGTGTACTTGGCTAGCATAAAAATCTGAGCTGTCGATAGCAGAATACAACAGTGACGCTTTTTCGCTGTTGCGTTTTGCCATGGCATCAACGCCGCCCATTTCTTTAAGCCATTCAAACACTAACCCCGCCAAATACCACGAGAACGTAGGTGGCGTGTTATACATAGAGTCAGCTTTCGCTGCTAATGCGTAGTCGAAAATTGACGGTGTTTCTTTGCGAGCTTTACCCACCAAGTCTTCACGAACAATCACTACCGATAAACCGCTGGGGCCAATATTTTTCTGCGCACCGGCATAAATAAGGCCGTGTTTAGCAACATCAATAGGCTGAGACAATATGGTAGACGACATATCTGAAACCAGCGGCACATCGCCAGATTCTGGTAACCAATCGTACGCGATACCGTCAACGGTTTCGTTTGGACAAAAATGATAATACGCTGCTGATTGGTCTACATTGGCAAGCGATGGTTGAGGCATGTGATGCAAACCATCTTTTTTAGAAAGCTCACCAACGACCACAGCGTTGTTGTATTTCGCGGCTTCGCTTACTGCACCATCAGACCAAGATCCACTCACTAAGTGAAGGCTGGTGTCTGACGCAGACGATAAATTAAGGGGAACAGCTGCAAATTGACCACGTCCACCGCCATGGGTGAAAAGAACATGGTAATTTTTAGGAACCGAGAGTAAGTCGCGCAAATCTTGTTCAGCTTTGGCTGCTATCTCGATGAAATCTTTTCCACGGTGGCTGACTTCCATTACCGAGCAACCTGAGTCGCGCCAGTTAGTAAATTCAGCTTGTGCTTTTTGCATTACGGCTTCAGGCAACTTTGCCGGGCCAGCGCTAAAATTGAAAACCTCTTTCATTGCGTTTTTCAACACCTATAAAATAACAAGCGGCCTAAGCCGCTTGTAATAAAGAACACCGATAACTGCCCGCTTATAAATTAAGCGGGCAATACCCTACTCTTCTGTCGTTGAGCTGTCGCCGTCTTGTGCAGCGTTTTCTTCTTGCTCAATAGGTTCTTCTATAGCGATTGGATTGCCATCTTCATCTAGCTCTAGCAATTCTTCAACTACTTCTTCTATACGTTGTAAGCCAACAACATGCTCGTTCTCAACAGTACGGATTAAGCGAACACCTTGGGTATTCCTTCCTACTACTGAAACTTCGCCAACGCGGGTACGTACTAGGGTACCTTGGTCAGAAATAAGCATAATTTCATTGGATTCATCAACTTGAACCGCGCCAACCACTTTACCATTACGCTCAGAAACCTTAATAGATACTACACCTTGTGTAGCACGGCTCTTAGCTGGGTAATCTTCAAGTGGCGTACGTTTACCAAAACCGTTCTCTGTGGCAGTCAGGATAGGACCATCACCACGAGGTACAATGAGGGAAACAACGCGTTGGTCGTCTTGTAATCTGATACCACGAACACCAGTAGCAGTTCGGCCCATTGGACGTAGTGCTAATAGTTCTTCGCCAGTTTCAGGATCTAACTTAACGTTACCTGTTTCGCTATCACGAAGTTTTTCGTTAAAGCGAACCACTTTACCTGCGTCTGAGAACAACATAATGTCGTCATCACCATGGGTAATGTCAACACCAATAAGTTCATCACCTTCGTTCAAGTTAACGGCAATAATACCGCTTGAACGTGGACGTGAATAAAGGCTTAAATCTGTTTTCTTCACGGTTCCGTTAGCCGTAGCCATTAATACAAACTTACCTTCTTCAAATTCTTTGATAGGTAAAATTGCAGTAATACGCTCGTTATCTTCTAAAGGAAGAATGTTTACAATTGGACGACCACGGGCATTTCGGCTCGCAAACGGCAATTGATAAACTTTCAACCAGTACAAACGGCCACGGGTTGAGAAACAAAGAATGTGGTCATGAGTATTGGCCACCAATAGTTTCTCAATGAAGTCTTCATTTTTCATCTTAGTTGCCGATTTACCACGGCCACCGCGACGCTGCGCTTCATAATCGTTTAGTTTTTGATACTTCACATAGCCTTCACGAGACAAGGTAACGACAACATCTTCTTGTTCAATCAGGTCTTCAATATCAATATCGTGACTAGCAGCAGTAATTTCAGTACGGCGCTCGTCACCAAATTCGTCACGAATTTTCTCAAGCTCTTCTTCAATCACTTCCATTAATCGTTCTGGGCTATTAAGGATGTGAAGCAGTTCAGCGATAACTTCTAGAAGTTGTTTATATTCTTCAAGAATTTTTTCGTGCTCAAGACCAGTAAGTCTGTGCAGACGAAGGTCTAGAATAGCTTGTGCTTGTTGTTCAGTAAGGAAGTACTGTCCATCACGAATACCAAACTCAGGCATTAGCCAATCTGGGCGTGCAGCATCATCACCGGCACGTTCAAGCATTTGCGATACATCGCCTAAATCCCAACCTTGTGCAACTAATGCTTTTTTCGCATCAGCAGGGCCAGGTGAGGCTTTAATTAGCTCAATGATTGGGTCGATGTTGGCTAGCGCAATGGCTAAACCTTCAAGGATGTGTGCACGGTCACGGGCTTTACGTAGTTCAAATACGGTTCTACGTGTTACTACTTCACGGCGATGTAGAATAAAGGCTTCTAAGGTCTCTTTTAAGTTAAAGACTTTAGGTTGGCCGTTATCTAACGCAACCATGTTAATACCGAATACAGTTTGTAGCTGAGTATTGGCATATAAATGGTTAAGTAGTACTTCCGCTGATTCGTTACGTTTTACTTCAACAACAATACGCATACCGTCTTTATCAGACTCGTCACGTAGTGCAGAAATACCTTCGATACGTTTTTCTTTAACTAGCTCAGCAATTTTTTCAATTAAGCGAGCTTTGTTAACCTGATACGGAATTTCATTAATGATAATGGTTTCTTTACCGTTATCTTCCGTTTCAATTTCCGCTTTGGCGCGCATGTATATTTTGCCGCGACCAGTACGGTAAGCGTCATCAATACCTTTACGGCCACTGATCATAGCGGCAGTTGGGAAATCAGGACCAGGGATATGAAGCATTAAGTCATCAATCGTAATTGATGGGTCTTTAATAAGGGCAATACAGCCGTTAATAACCTCAGTTAAGTTATGTGGCGGAATGTTAGTTGCCATACCTACCGCGATACCAGAAGAACCGTTTACCAGTAAGTTAGGAACCTTAGTAGGTAACACTTCTGGAATGTGTTCAGTACCATCGTAGTTAGGTACGAAGTCGACGGTTTCTTTATCGAGGTCGGCAAGAAGTTCGTGGGCAATTTTTGCCATACGTATTTCGGTATAACGCATCGCAGCGGCTGAATCGCCATCTACCGAACCAAAGTTACCTTGGCCGTCTACCAACATGTAGCGAAGCGAGAATGGCTGGGCCATACGTACAATAGTATCGTATACCGCAGAATCACCATGTGGGTGATACTTACCAATTACATCACCTACCACACGGGCAGATTTCTTGTATGGTTTATTGAAGTCGTTTTTCAGTTCGTTCATTGCGAACAGCACACGGCGGTGTACAGGCTTCAAACCATCTCTTACGTCAGGCAATGCTCGCCCGACAATAACGCTCATCGCGTAATCGAGATAGGAGTTCTTTAACTCTTCCTCAATATTAACGGGGAGGATTTCGTTAGCGTTATCAGACATAAACTGCTTAATCCCTTTATTTCGGTTTGTTCTGCATTATCTATCTAGCTCAATCTACACAATATAGAGAAGCAAATTATAGATTTGCATTGTTATTATGGGCTCATAATCTTGCTTCGAGTGTAACACTTGATGACACATTTATGTAGCGCTTAATTACGCATCCTTTCCTACTTAGCACCAAGCGATTATTTTTCGTTCAAGCAGGCGGTCGAAACCCCATTGCAATGCCAAAAACGATGCCTTAATGATGGTTTTGCGTTATGTTATTAGCCATATGAAGGCAGTAATTCATTAATCGCAGATATCACCTATCTGTCGAGTAACATTAGTAATGCGCGTTCTTTTGCGAAATTGGTGTGCAAAACCGGTTTTATAAATAAAAGCAAAATAATAAGCAGGCGCAGAAAGGAAAAATATAAATGACAAACGTTGATGAGCAGGAAATTGATAAGTTTTCAGAGTTGGCCTCACGGTGGTGGGATCCTGAAGGTGAGTTCAAACCCCTACATTTAATTAACCCACTTCGTTTAGATTTTATTAACCAACACACTAACGGATTGTTTAACAAAAAAGTGGTGGATATTGGTTGTGGCGGCGGCATATTGGCAGAGTCTATGGCGAAAGCCGGTGCAGAAGTGGTTGGCCTAGACATGGCAAGCGCATCTTTAGAGATTGCTAAGCTGCATGGCTTGGAGTCTGGGGTTAAAGTAGATTACCACTGTGTTACTGCTGAATCATTCGCAGACAGCCATGCGGGTAAATTCGATGTAGTTACCTGTATGGAGATGCTTGAGCATGTACCAGACCCAGCTTCAGTAGTGCGAGCTTGCGCTAAATTAGCTAAGCCTGGTGGGCATGTTTTCTTCTCTACATTAAATAGAAATATAAAGTCTTATTTAATGGGGATCGTGGGTGCGGAGTACTTGCTTAAACTTGTGCCCAAAGGCACTCACGATCATTCTCGATTCATTAAACCTTCTGAACTCTTGAAAATGACAGATGATGCAGGTTTGTTACCTCGAGACATGACCGGCTTGCATATGGACCCCGTTTCCCAAGGTTTTTATCTGTCAGACCGTAACGTGGATGTTAACTACCTACTATATACGGTGTCACAAGATTAATTAGCACTACATATTGGGGCTTGTTGATAATTTCAACACCACATATCGTGTTTAGGTGTTAAGTACGATATTAAGTTAAATTATTTTAAGCCTCGATCATTTTTTCGAATAGTACTTGCAATCGGTATATTTAAGGCTTGTACGATGCTAAAAAGTTAGTCACTACTAACCTAAAATCCGTGCCAGTTTAAGTGCTCGTTTAAGCACCAGATATTGGGTTGCAATCAGAGGCAAACCTCACTATCTTGTGTTTAATCCAACGCGGGATCCCAAAGCAAATTTTTGGAAATATTGAGATCGATATCGATCCTTTTACTGCGTTTTTTCGGATTATCAGATAAAACATACTATTAATGAAAAGAATTCAGCGGCTTCTCTCAAACTTATGCGCTAATAAGTTTAGGGTTGGTCGTGGTTAGTTGTGTAAATCGCGCAAAGGGTCTTACGCTGATGTATTGCTTCGCAGCGAAACAACTAACCTAAAAAGAATACACATTATAACAGGGTTATATACCCACGCTTCGCGCGCTAACAGACAACGGCCAGAGAAACATGAATAATAGTTTATCCGTCACCAAGCGAAATGGTGAGCAAGAATCCATCGACCTAGAAAAAATTCATAAGGTGGTGACATGGGCTGCAAAAGGACTTGAAAACGTCTCAGTTTCACAAGTTGAAATTAAAGCTCAAATTCAGTTTTTTGATGGTATTAATACCAGCGAAATTCACGAAACCCTTATTAAATCAGCGGCAGACTTAATTTCTACCGACGCACCTGATTATCAATACTTGGCAGCTCGCCTTGCTATTTTCCACCTTCGCAAAAAAGCTTACGGCCAGTTTGAGCCCCCTGCACTGTTTAACCATGTCACTAACATGGTTGAAATGGGTAAATACGATAAGCATTTAATTGAAGATTATACTGCTGAAGAATTTGCCGAGATGGATGATTACATCGATCATTGGCGCGACATGAACTTCAGCTACGCCGCCGTTAAGCAGCTTGAAGGTAAATACCTAGTTCAAAACCGTGTAACCGGTGAAATTTACGAAAGTGCTCAGTTTCTTTATATCTTGGTAGCAGCGTGTCTGTTCGCTAACTACCCGAAAGATACCCGTATGAGCTACATCCGTCGTTTCTACGATGCAGCTTCTACATTTAAGCTATCTTTACCTACGCCAATTATGTCTGGCGTACGTACCCCTACTCGTCAATTTAGCTCGTGTGTATTAATTGAAACTGGCGATAGCCTTGATTCAATCAACGCCACGGCTAGCGCTATCGTTAAATACGTAAGCCAGCGAGCAGGTATCGGTGTGAATGCTGGCCGTATTCGCGCACTAGGTAGTCCTATTCGCGGTGGTGAAGCTTTCCACACGGGTTGTATCCCATTCTATAAATACTTCCAAACAGCGGTTAAAAGCTGTTCTCAAGGTGGTGTTCGTGGTGGCGCAGCTACCTTGTTCTACCCGCTATGGCATATGGAAGTTGAATCGTTATTAGTACTTAAGAACAACCGTGGTGTAGAAGAAAACCGCGTTCGTCACTTAGACTACGGCGTACAGTTCAACAAACTCATGTATCAACGCATGATGAAAGATGACTATATTTCACTATTTAGTCCATCTGACGTACCTGGCCTTTACGATGCTTTCTTTGCTGATCAAGAAAAGTTCGAGCGTTTGTATGTTCAATACGAAAACGACGACAACATTCGCAAGAAGCGCATTAAAGCCATGGAGCTTTTCAGCTTGTTCATGCAAGAGCGTGCAAGCACGGGTCGTATTTACCTTCAGAACGTTGACCACTGTAATACCCACAGCCCTTTCAACCCTGAAGTGGCACCTGTACGTCAAAGTAACCTTTGTCTTGAAATTGCGCTTCCTACTAAGCCGTTGCAGCACGTTAACGACGAAGAAGGTGAAATTGCCCTTTGTACGCTTTCTGCCTTTAACTTAGGTGCCATTAAGTCGCTAGACGAATTTGAAGAGTTATCAGACCTAGCAGTACGTGCCCTTGATAACCTACTCGATTACCAAGACTACCCTGTTCCAGCGGCATACAATGCCACTATGGGTCGCAGAACCTTGGGTGTGGGTGTTATCAACTTCGCTTACTACTTAGCGAAAAATGGTGTGAAATATTCAGATCATAGCGCTAACGGCCTAGTTCACCGCACGTTTGAAGCGATGCAGTATTACCTACTGAAAGCATCGAACAATCTTGCGAAAGAAAAAGGTGCATGTCCTAAGTTTAATGAGACCACCTATTCGCAAGGCATCATGCCTATCGATAGTTACAAGAAAGATCTTGATGGCGTATGTAACGAGCCACTTCATTACGATTGGGATGCCCTTCGTGAAGAAATTAAAACTCACGGTTTACGTAACTCTACCTTGTCTGCGTTAATGCCTTCTGAGACATCTTCTCAGATTTCAAACGCAACCAACGGTATTGAGCCGCCACGTGGTTTTATTAGCATTAAATCAAGTAAAGACGGTGTGCTTAAGCAAGTAGTACCAGAGTACGAGCGTTTAAGAGATCAGTACGAATTGTTGTGGGATATTCCTTCGAACGATGGTTACTTACAGCTTGTAGGTATTATGCAGAAGTTTATCGACCAAACTATTTCTGCTAATACCAACTACGATCCTAGTCGTTACGACGGTAGCAAGGTTCCTATGAAGCTGTTGCTTAAGGATCTATTAACAACATACAAACTGGGTGTGAAAACCCTGTATTATCACAACACTCGTGATGGTGCGACTGACGCTTCAGCATTAGAAGTTAAAGCCAATGAGCCGTTACCGCGTCAAGAAGAAGTGATAATAGAAGAAGATGATGATTGTGCAGGCGGTGCGTGCAAAATATAGCGCGCACCCGCTTTTGCGAAATCGGTATCGCAGCAAGAACATAAATAAAAAACGCGTTTATCTTTAAGTTTTTAGTTAGGCAATCATGAAATATACTACGTTTAATCAGCAAAGTACCAACCCATTGGTTGAACCTATGTTCTTCGGTAACCCGGTGAATGTAGCCCGTTACGACCAACAAAAGCATGCCATTTTCGAAAAGCTTATTGAAAAGCAAATTAGCTTTTTCTGGCGCCCTGAGGAAGTAGATGTATCTCGCGATCGTGTTGATTTTCAAAAATTAACCGAACCTGAAAAGCACATCTTTATTTCAAACTTGAAATACCAAACTCTATTAGACTCGGTACAAGGCCGCAGCCCTAATATTGCCTTTCTACCTATCATCTCATTGCCTGAGCTTGAGACCTGGGTTGAAACATGGTCTTTCTTTGAAACCATTCACTCACGCTCTTACACGCATATTTTGCGTAACTTGTTTTCAGATCCTAGCGACATTTTTGAAGACATTGTGGTTAACGACGAAATTAAGCGCCGTGCTGCGGATATTTCGAAGTACTATGACGACCTTATCTTTGCTACTCAGCTATGGCAAACACAAGGTGAAGGCATTCACACTGTTGATGGCGTGCCACACACCATTAATATGTATGAGTTGAAGAAAAAGCTATTCTTGTGCATGAACTCTGTGAATGCTTTAGAAGCGATTCGTTTCTATGTGTCATTTGCTTGTACGTTTGCCTTTGCGGAACGCAAGTTGATGGAAGGTAATTCAAAAATTATCCGCCTGATTGCCCGTGATGAGAATTTACATTTGTCTTCTACCCAACATATTTTAAATTTGTGGGCACGAAGCAAAGACGATCCTGAAATGGCGCAAATTGCAGAAGACTGCAAAGAAGAAGCACGCGCTATTTTCATGAACGCGGTTGAGCAAGAAAAAGAATGGGCTGATTACCTGTTCAAAACCGGTTCTATGATTGGCCTTAACAAAGAAATCCTTTGTTCTTATGTTGAGTACATTGCGAATCAACGTATGACGGCTATTGGCCTAGACGCGCCATTTGAAATTAGCAGTAACCCTCTGCCGTGGATGAATAACTACCTTAACTCTGACAACGTTCAGGTAGCACCACAAGAGTCTGAAATTAGTTCTTACTTGGTAGGGCAAATCGATTCTTCTGTAAGCGAAGACGATTTTGCTGATTTCGAGCTCTAGCGCGAAGCTAATTTTTAGCGCTATCGCGAAGCTAATTTCGAGCGCTAACGCTAACAGAGCACGCAGAGAAAAAACGCCGGAATCAACACCGAAAAATAATGAGCAATAACGATAAAACACTCCGCATCGACGTTGTTGATGTGGGGTGTATTTCTTCTCCCCCTGATACTACGCTTCTTACTGCCCTTGAAGCCGCTAATATTAATATTCACTACCATTGCCGTGAAGGCTTTTGTGGTGCGTGTAGAACTAAGCTCATTGAAGGCGAAGTAGAATACACTACCGATCCCCTCGCCTTTATTGACGATGACGAAATTCTTCCATGCTGCTGCGTAGCCTTATGCCCGCTTAAAATCAAAGTCCCGCTATAATCACAGCACCGTTATAATTGACCTGCCGCGATAATCGCAGCACAGCGATAATTAACCTGCTGTTATAAACCCAACGTTAATGGCTTTGCGCTAAGTTAAGTTCAAAGCTAAAACACGTGCCCTTTCCTAATTGACTCTCTACCCGTAAATCTGAATTCAGCAGCGCCATTAGCTTTTTACATATTGCCAAGCCTAAGCCAGCATGACTGCATGTATCTTTCTCTGTGTTACTAGCTTGATACCTAGCATCGAAAATATAGGCTATTTCTTTATCGCTAATTCCAACACCGGTATCACGAATATCAACCCTTAGCTTATCGTTGTGTAGCACCACAGCAAGGTCTATGCTGCCATCTGCAGGGGTATGGCGAATAGCATTGGCAATAAGGTTCGTTAGCACACGCTCAAGTTTGCCAATATCAGCAAATACGTAATATTCGAAGTGGTCGGGAATAACTCGTATGGCGATATTTTTCTGCTTCGCGTCAAGCTCGAACTTGGCGGCCACGTCATGCAGTAATTCGCCTAACGGGAAAGACTCCTGATTAAGCGTAACTTGCCCACCTTCTAAATACGCTAGCTCAAATATTTGATCGATAAGGTGCTTTAAGTTCTTTGAATTTTTTAACGATATATCGACAAAATGCTTTCTATCTTGTTTAGACAAACTGTCTTCATTTAGCGCTAAGGTTTCAATGTAACCTTGCAGGCTAGCCAAGGGAGTACGGAGGTCGTGGGATAAGTCGGCCAACAACACTCTTCTTTGGGTATCAATTTTATTAAGTTGGTCGAACTGATTATCTATATGGGTAAGCATATCGGTGAATGCGCAGCCCAAACGGTCGACCTCGTTCGCACTGTTTCTATTCCATTTAGCTAAATTCGGCGGCAACTTTTCACGATGAAAATCGGCTTCACGAACACTGTCCATATCGTCGCTTAAACGTCTTAATGGCGTGGTGAAATACTTAAATAAAACCAATAAAGCGACTAATAACAACACTAAGCCAACAAACATAAACAACGCCACTTCACGCATGCTCTGACTGTTTTGCAAATTCGCGATAATTGAATCATAACGCTCACCACCAATAATTACGTATAGGTAGCCTTGTAGTTGTTCATTGTTATAAACCGGTGCTGCTGAAAATATTTTCTGAAGGCCAATATTTCTTGGGTCATCCCCTTCAATGGGAAAACCGCGATCGGTATTAATCAGTTGTTTAATAGGTGCAATATCCACCGCATCGGCTTTTACTTTACCAGGTTCGGCTGAGTAGGTAAGAATAGTGCCTTCTGGGTCAAGGTAATAAAACTCAAAGCTTGGGCCTAATATCATTAGCGTATGGAAAAGATTTCCAAGGGCTTCATAGTCGTAGACCCCTTCTTTAAGCAGCGGGTTATCGCTAACAAGGTGTTCAGCCAACCCGATATGCAGTTTTTGCTCTGCTTCTTGCTGAGTACGCTTTTGCAATAAGTTGGTGGAGTAAAAACAGGCAATCATCACCACCATAAATACGCCAACTAAGCACACGGCTAGGCGAGGATAAAAGCCAAATTTCATGGGGTTAAACTCCTTGAGGATTAAATTTATACCCTACACCCCAAACGGTTTGTACTATTTGCGGGGCGGTAGCATCATTTTCTAATTTTGAACGCAGCCGGTTAATGTGTGAGTTCACCGTGTGCTCGTAACCACTATGGTGATATCCCCACACTGACTCTAATAATTGACTGCGACTAAATACTTGCCCTGGATGACTGGCCAAGTGGTGAAGCAATTCAAATTCTGTGGCGGTTAGTACCAACTCTTCTTCAGATAAAAACACCTGATGATTTCGCTGGTCGATAGTTAACCGGCCTAATTTTAAAGGTGTATCTGCTTGTTGATTTACGACGGGGGTTTGCTGAACTACGTGATACTTTCGAAGCTGTGAACGAACCCGAGCTTGAAGCTCTCGCACACTGAATGGCTTTGTCATGTAATCATCAGCGCCAAGCTCTAACCCAAGTACTCTGTCAGTTTCAGACGTCTTAGAAGTAAGCATAATGATACTTTGCATTGGTAAAGCGTCTCGCAGCTTTCTACAAATATCTAGCCCGCTCATACTAGGTAACATTACATCTAACAGCACAACGGCATACTCGCCTGTTAAAGCGCATTCAAGGGCTAGTTTGCCATCGGCTTGATGTTCAATCTCAACGCCTAACTCTAGCAAGTTGACTCGCATAAGATTGGCTATGTCTAAGTCATCTTCAACAATTAATATTTTGTCGGTCATTTTGGGAAAGCCACGGTTCAAAAACTAATAGAACGATGGAAAAGCGTTAATCTTTCACAAGATTAACGCTTTTTATTTACTTGCCCGTTAAATTAGCCTTTCGTCTAATACTTGGGGCATCATTGCTCGTTACTCTGTGCGCGTAATTTGAATACGAATAACAGGGTTATCGAACTTGTGTTCAACCGTTAGTGCAGAGCTTGAAAGGCCATCGTCAGCACTAACCACACCTGGGTGCATAGAGATAAAGCCTGTGTCGTCACGGCTTGGGCTAAAGCCCTCTCCGTTCGCTGCAGGCCCTGGTACTGTTGCTGCACTTTCAGTGTTTGCTTCTGTACCTGCGTCATAAGCTGGACGCGTAGTGGTATAGGTAGCGCCCACTTCAAGGTTTGCTAGGCTGTAACTGTTAATACCGGTAAAGGCATCGTTGGTATTGCCCAACATTGCGGCAATCGTTAGGTTAGCGTCGGTAATATCGTTAATCGATACACTAATGGTTTGTGAATCGCCTGGGGTAATTGGGCCAGTACCGCCAGCGCTTGCGTCACCTAGCATTAAAAATTCGGCTGAATCGCCTACTTCGGCAATACGCTCTAGTTCTACCGATGCAACCGCGCCCACTTCCCACAACGTACCTTCGCTATGCAGCACTACCGCAGGCGGCGATACTGGCTGGCCATTGGTTAAATTAGTTACGGTTACGTCGTACGATACCGGTACGGGATCTGGAATTTCAGCGGGTACTTCAACTTCTACAATTACTTCACGGGTATCGTCATCGCCACACGCCGCAAGCAAAAAGGGTAACGTGAGTACCAATGCTTTTTTATAATGTTTGGCTAAATATTGCATAACAGCCTCCTTATCGTACGGTTACTGTTACTTTAGCTACTGGGTTCAACCAACGGTGAACGGTATTATTTAGGTCGCTGGCACCGTCAGTTAACGAGTCATCGCCAATAGTACCGCGATGAATATGCACAGCGGCATTCGTATCAGCTCCAGCTACACCACTTCCCCCGGTACCAACCATATCTTCCAACGGTGGTGGAACTGGCATACCTGGAGTACCCGGTTCGCCGCCGCCTCGTATTTCATCGTTGGCTTCAGTGCCTGCATCGTAAGCGTTTACGTACACTGTGTAGGTACCGGCATCTGCGGGAATTTCCCAGTTATCTAATCCAATAAAGGCATCATTTGACGGCACAATCATAGCAACTACTGATAAAACAGTATTATCGCCAGTGGTCATTAAGTCAGCAGAAGTTGTCATTCCAGGCGCTAATAGCCCGCCTGCAGGGTTAACAATCATATCTGCACCAATCGAAGTGCCTATGGTAGTAATACCATCAAGGTTGCCACCTTCTGCTAGCATTTGAATTTCTGTGCTTGCTGCTTCACCTACTTCAAATAAGCTCGCATCAGTGGTATGTGCTACCGCAGCAATTGGGGTAATGTATATGCCGTGAGATAAGTTCTGAATTTCTACGGTTATGTCAGCAGCGAAGCTTTGTTGGCTAGCAAACGCAAGCAATGCCGCTGCAGAAATTTTATTAAGTCGCTTCATGATTGTTCCTTAGTAATGAATGAGTGTTAACGCCCTATCAATACTGAAAGACAAATATCACGAAAGTATCCAGAAAGTCGGACAAAACTATGCTGATGACATAACAGGTTTGTAAACGTGGCTTAAATAGAAGCGCAAAGGCAAAAATAGAAGTAAAAAATAAACGTGAGAACTAGAGGTGTTTAGTAGATGTAACGAATTAAGGTGACGATTTAAAGGTAAAGATTTAAACGAGAGAACTAGAGATTCGAGGCCAGTTATATAAAAACTGAAACCCCACTTCTGTTCAGGCAAGGAGGCCAAGCCCTTCATAAAACTAAAAGGCTTGGCAGAAGTAGAGTTTTTAAGATTAGCGAATAAGTTTCATATTACTTTTTTATGTACTCAATAACATGATGTTGGTCGGGAGGATTCACTCGTCCTCCATCTATTGCGGCTAACATATGCAGTAACGCTGGGCTGGTAAATCCGCCATTGCTTAAAAAGTAAGAATGTCCTTTTGGGCTATCAAACCTATTATTGAAATCATCACAATCAACTTCATAAACGTTTTTCGGCACCTTGGTAATATCCTCTACTCCAGTCATACCTAGCCGTCTAGACAAAAGCCGATTTTTTATATTAGCAACTTTACTGGCCGGCATTGCTAAATCGTCGTTCGCGTAATAAACAATTAAATTTCTGGTGGTTGTAGGTATTAGTGCCCCACTTCTACCTGGCTCGAAGCAATGATTAACCACATCTGCGGCAATCATAAATACATTACGAAATAACATTGGCACCATGCCGTGATGATCGTACTTTCCCCAGTAACTGATCGCGGTTCTAAGTACCCTATTTCCCATTGAATGGGCCAACAAATTTATTCGCCGCATACAAGGGTCGGCAGACATGGCTTCTTCCTTTCGCCATGAATCGAATTTAGACAACATTCTGGCAAACGCATTGCCACTATAATCTGCCGCTTTCTGGTCGTCCCAATAATCATCTAAAAACCGAGATTTACCATCGTCATCGCAAGGCCATAGCAAAGGCACCACTAAGGCGAAATCTTTACCTTTTTCTTTATCAATAAGGTGCTGCAGCGCTTCAGCACACCCAAACACATCAGGCTCGGGGTTATTATTGAACCCGTGAATATAAAGCAATATTTGAGTGTATTTACCAAGCTCTTTT
This sequence comes from Alteromonas sp. 1_MG-2023, assembly GCF_030547075.1. GTDB lineage: Bacteria > Pseudomonadota > Gammaproteobacteria > Enterobacterales > Alteromonadaceae > Alteromonas. Next base: position 39,479 of record NZ_JAUOQH010000024.1, read on the forward strand.
AAAGAGGTGAAAAACCTACGTCCCCCTACTTCTACATAGTCACCGGGACCATTTCGTCTGCAAAAATACATTTCAGAGGCTGGCCGAGTATTTTGATTATCAAAATGGATTTTACGGTTTACTTTGGTGACCGGAGAAATAGTGGTGGATTTTCTAGTGGGTGTTCTATTGGTAGCGAATAACATGCGACAGTTCCTTTGCTGTTATAAAAATAAGGAACTACGTGAATACAGTGAATCAACAACCACATCCTTGTTAAGTGTAGCTAGACTAGTTCAATATATTAAAGATTACAAACAAACGGCGTTAATCCGCGCCGCTACTACAACATGATTTTTACCAGTGGCCTAGTTCCATCATAGCGCAAAGGCCGAAAATTCACTTAACGCATAGATTCTTGGTAATGCGATACACCTAGGGCTACATGCTGGTGTTAATTAGCTTTAACGGTATGTTTAAAAAACCACTACTGCATAACCTATAGCCAAAGCTACTTATTCACGGGTTAAGGTATTAGCTAGGTATTTTTAAATCTTTGCTAATAATTGCGCATTCAGTTCATTGAGCGCGTGGTAAATTGCCATATATACATCCTTTCCGGCCTCGAATGAGTAGTCCGGCACAGCCATACCAAAATTTGTTGCGGCGTTATACGTGTATATGCTCCCACTTTTTAGTGAGTTATATATTGCTTTATCTTCATCACTTTTTAACTCATAAGTGCCAGTGGCTTCGATAAAATATGGCTTATAAGGGCTAGCCCGGGTAATTTCGTATTGGATAGTTACTGTAGTTTTTGTATGCATTAAAACTAAGGCAGGGACAGGAGCAGAAAAAGACAACACCGACGGCGTAATTACTACATCAAAGTTGTCACTAGTATTTGTATTTTCTGATTGGGCAACAGATTCAAATATAGAGGAGAGCGAATCATGAATGGCATTTTTAAGGTAAAAGCCAAGGTCATACTCAAAAGTAGTGCCGAGTTGTTTTTCGTGATGCTTTAAGGAAGCCAGTTCCTCATTAATAACCAGCAATACCGTTTGAGGTAGTTTGTCTTCCACCTCTTCAATAGCCATTTTATTCATTACGACAGGACTGGTAACACAGCCACTTAGCATTGAAATAAACAGCGAACAGGCTAAAACAAAAAATAGCTTTCTCATACTGATGTACATCCTTTTACTGATTTAATATTTACTACTACTCACTTTAAACCAAGCGGCGCTGATGTGGAACAGCTGAAAGGTTAGTTAATTTGTTAGGCGATATTCTTATGGCTGGCATCATTATTTTTACCCCGCTATTTTAATTTTACGCTACTGTAACTGCCGGCAGGAATCATTCGATATTGAGGCTTAGTAAAACTACTGTGAATGTTTCCTAAGCTTTTTGGAAAGCTTACCCCAATGCTCTCGACATTTGCCGACTTGTGCGTAGCGTACATCACGATAGTCATTTTTTGGCTTTGCTCGTTTTCAATTACAGTAATACCTGCAATAGCTTGCTGATTGTTATTAACCCTTACTAGTGTTTGTTCTTGAAGTACTGATTTAAAAAAAGCGTCCTGCTCCTTTATGGTTAGCCCATGCGGAATAACGTCATCAATTTCGCCTAACAAAAATGCACTGCTATCACTCACCGCTTCTACCCAATGGGCTCTATCCGTTTGTAACCGTATTTCTACTTGTCCGTCTCTCAGTATGATTTGCGCGGTGGTTTCCTCAACGGTATGTGCATAAGCGGGGTTACGCATAACCAAAAACATGACTAAGGCCGTTACCACAAACAAACTTTTAAGCGAAAATACGCGCATAAACGACCCAGCAAATAACAATGCATTCATGGTATACCTCATGGCTTCTGAACCGTGAATTTGCATATAAGGGTGTTAGTTGTTTCTAAATCGTCGCCCCAAATTAAGGTTGCACTTTCATCCCAGCTTACAAGGTTGTACCCGTCTTTAGGGCTTACATCTGAAGCGCTATATTCAATAGCATTTGGCCAGTCACTTACGTCGAACCCTGCCTTTTTCCAACCAGAAGGTTCTGCTGTACTCGTAAACCCACATGGCGCTACGCCAACTTTAGGGTTCGTTTCGGTTTCACACTGTTTATTCAAAGGTGCTTCATGGAGTACCTTGCAATGCCACGCGCTATTACTAGCGGCAACTGTTTCATTGGTTGAAACGTCGGTAAGTTGCATTATAAAACCGCCATCTCCCATTTGCTGCCTAGGTGTACCAATATATTCCAGCCCGGTATCGTCCTGCTTAAAGTCTTTAATCACTAGGTTAATGATTAGCGGATAATCTGCCGAGAATATAACTTCTTCTGCATTGAATGAACGCTCGGTGGTTATGGGTACCGAATCTTCAACAATAAGTTCCTCGTCAAGATATGCTGCAAACCAGTTGTCGGCCCACGCTTCAAGTTTGAACACATGGCCTTTGTTAACCATTGTAGTGTGAGTAGTTTTGTTCACTTTTGCGCTATTAGGGTCGTTCTGTTGAGGTGGCTTTCTATCACCTTTTGGTGGCGGTGGCGGAGATTGGTCTTGTCTCCTGCCTGGTTCTTCATTTTGGCTTTGATTTTGGTTTTGGGGTGGATTTGGTATTGGTTTTGGGTTTTGTTTCGAATCTAAATTACGACAAAAGGTACCCGTTTCTACTATTCCACCGTTACTTACCGTTTTCTGTTCGAAATCGAAACAGTTTGGTTTGCTGGAATTGGGCGTGTAATGAACATAGTAATCCTTCCCTTGGAAGGTATAAGTCATAGACCGTTTACCATTCTCAGACACAACATGCTTTAAGTTTTCAACGCCATCTCTGGGAGGCGTTAAGTTATCTCGCATAGCATTAATTGTTGTTGTAGAACCATCTTTATCGGTGCTGGTTAATGGCGCTACTCTGGGTAAATTAGCAACGTCAACCTTACCCACCAAACACTGAACAATGTATGGCGGCGCCTCGGAAGTGTGATATCGATAACCGAATGCGTCGTCAGCCTGACCGTTACAGTCATCCAGTGCGCCACTTTTTATTTTACTACCATCAGGGTTATCATCACCGTAAATGGGGTAACCGTCGTACGCCCACCCTATAATCGGGTTCTCGCCCCGATTAGCCATAGTTTCAATCATACAAGTTGGAGCAGCATGATAATGGTAATCATCCCCTCGCCCAGCATGGCCACCACAATTATCTAACTGGCCTAACTTAAGCGTATCAACGTTTTCATTGTAATGTGTTAAATCAAGCTCACCTTGAGATGAATAGTCGTAAATGGGCACGCCATTAACGGCCACACCCAACGCGGCATCAATACTGGTTAATGCATCTGCTTTAGTAGGTTTAAGCTTAATAGGTGCTGAATAACCAAAAGCTGGAACAGGGATTTGTTCGTTTGTACCCGTTATGCCATTCATTAAATCGTGGCTAGGATACGTGGTAGACGACAGATAAGCATAATCGTCGTTGCAGGTTACCTGTACCGACTCATCAAAGCCTGCCTCTTCTACAGACGTTGAAATGATTTCGCATTGAGCGGTATCTGGCTGATGGCAAGCCGTTAGTACGCCGCCACTTAAAAGTAACACTAAAAGAACGTGATTGTGTTTCATGAGGAAAGCTCCACCGTTATTCCGCTGCTTTGCGCTTAGTTCGCGCTTAGTTCGCGCTCAATTTGCCGCTATTAGTCATAGTGTAACAACAAAGTGTGGGGAAATTATGGAGAAGGCGGCAGTATGGTGAACATCAAAGTTGAAACTACGGTGTGATTATTCAGAAAGGTAAAGGTTTTAGTTTATTAGATGCTTTTATTTCACCACGGCCTGCCCCGCCAGCTTTTGGCTGCACTAGTTTCATTAAAGCAACGGGCATCTTACTTAAATTACGTACTTGCTTTAAAAAAGCATTTGAGTCAGCAATAGTTTTAAATTCGTACTTAATTGTGGTTTCCCCCTCTTCAGAATCAATTTCAATGATATTAATCGACGAAGGCTTTAAGCTTTGTAAGCGAGACTCCCAGCTTTTCTTCTCAATATTAAGTACTTCTTGAGAGGACTTAGTTGGGCAAGGGCTATCAGAAAACGCCAACTTTCCATCGGAGTCTTTGCATTTGTAGATTTCTGAAGCGTATCCAGATATAGAACACGTGAGCAGGATAATTAATAAATTGTATTTCATCATTTCTCTTCAATACAGACAATGCGTACATTTCTTATAAGCTATTTGCACAATGCTTTTCAATGAAGCTTTTAACCATTGCCTCATAACTTTCAAAGGCTGGGTTATGAGGGTGTACTCGCCCTACATATACATTTTTATCGCTTTGATAAATGTTCAATGATTCTTGAAATTTTGAGCAACCATTAGCGTTGTCGTTATCGGTTAGGTAAGCATTGCCCATTGAGAATAGCGCCTTGGAAACACCCCAGTAGTCGCCATCTTCTTCAAATGCTTTTGCCGCTAACTCAAAGTGATGGATAGATTTTGAAGCTGTAGGGTCGTATTCATTATACTTTTCGTAAAATACTTTATGTTCACGGTAACTTTCATTTTTGTAAAACAACCCTAGGAAAGTATGTGCTTCTGCTACCCCATATGTATTGTTAGATTCCTCTAATTCAGCTAGTGCCTGTAAACCCAGCTTTTCGGCAGCTAATCCTCTGCCTTGTGTTCCCATTAATTGATAAGCGTTATCAAGTTTAGTCATAGAATCATTAGAATACGGAACGCCAGCTGCAGCACAGCCGAGTAAAAACAAAGTAATTAGAGAAACAACTGTCAGCTTCATGCTGTATTTTTCCTTATTGGTGTGGCGGTTAATTGGTGAAACGAGCGCAAAACGCTTAGTGGTATAAGTTGAATAGAAGTCTAAAATTACTCTGACCCCGTTATTCATTTTTTGTACGATAACCATGGCTTAACGTGTAACGCCTAGGTAAACGGTGCAGCTTTAGCTGCATTCGGTGGAGGCCTTAACGTATTTGACCTACATGTAAGTATTTTATTTAGGTGTATATGGAGGAAGAACTTCACCACTAGTTAATACAACTACGGTATATATGAGCTCACTTTCCACTCCTCGTTCAGTTATATCACTCGGCTTTGCAAGGCTAATTAAGTAATACCAGACAGTAGAGTTAACTGAATAACCTAAGCGAAGTTCCAACTCTATTAGTTGTAGCTCACCTTCAGCTTTGTAGTATTCCTTAGCTCTGCTAACTGCATTTTCTATTGTTAAGGCGGGGCTACCTAACCCATTCCAGTTTTTATCGGGATCAAATTGATTTCTCCAAAGTGTATAGTTTGCAGGTTTACCTCTTGAACGCGTGCCAATTAAATAAAAGAAATCTTCTCTTTTCTTTCCCTCTATACTTTCTTTTTGAATTATCTCTAATTCATCTTTTGCTTGAGATATTGATGGGATAGAGATTGATAGCGCAAAGACAATTAGAAGCAATAATTTGTTCATTTTATAATCCTTAATTCGAATCGAAGCAAAAATACTAACGCATTGCTAAGAGGAAAATAATGATTGGCCATAATCGCGAAGCGATGGCCAACTGTTATTTCTCCTGCTTGAGCAAGTTGTTAGTTTTTGTTCCTGTTGCGTTATTATATGACTCTAGGGCAATTTTTTTTATGTCCAATATTAAGCCTTTTAATTTTTCATCTTTATTGACTAGTTTTTCTGCTTCAGAAACTATTCTATTTTGCATTCTTATTTTGTCTTTTTTAGTCTGCCAGAAAATAAAAATAAAAAATATAATTACCAAAGGTATTAATACGGAAAGAGCCTCAATTATTTCTTTTCTTTCTCGTCTTGATTGGTCGTATTTATATATATCAATCACCTTGCCGTCAGTGAAATCTGATTGTACCTTTACCGCTGGAGCTATATCACCCAAGAAAATAAACGATGCAACAAAATCAGTTGAATAATCATCTTCTATTGGGAAGCTTTTGATTTTGTATCTTACAGAGCCTGTGTTTTGTTGAGGCACTTCTGAGACAGAGTCTTTAGGAAATGTTTCAGGTTTACTTAGTTGCTTACTTAGTAATTGTATAGGCTTTGATGGCTCAGGTGATTTAAATTCAAATGTTATAGGGATATCTTTTAAATCTTTGTGCGAGCGATTAAAAAGCAGAATATCTACTGACGTTAAGTTTTTTTGAGGTTTACCATCGACTAATATCTCAACTCTTCCATCTAGCAACTCAGGTACATTGATATATTCATTTTTATTACTTTCAAAATACTCAAGTTCAATAGAATTAGCCTCTAATATTTTAGGGATATAATGTGATAACAATGCTGTAATTATTATTGAAAATAAAGAAATCCACACTTCTCTTGGGATACGGTTTAACACTTTTGACTACTCCATAGTACTGATTGATGATAAAAAACTAACAGCCTATTATATGGAAAAAATCCTTTATACAAGATGGAAAATTTCCGTACATCATATCCTTTGTTGACAAACTTTCGCACGAAAGTCCCATGATATCAATCCATTGCACTCCAACATTTCAAAGTTCCCTCCCAATATTCAGGCACAATTTCACTTTATCTGCATAGATCGTAGAACCGCCAAACAATCAGAGTCTGACAGCCGCAATGCTTAAAGCCCGAAAGTCGCTAATTAGTTTATTGGATACGCCATATTGTCACTGTGTTTCCCGCTGTGACCGTGCCTTTTTGTGTGGAGAGGAAAACAGTAGAACCTTTCAACATCGTCGCCAATGGGTGAAAGACCGTATTCATGTTTTGAGTGAGGTATTGCCATTGATATATGTGCTTATGCGATGATGAGTAATCATACGCATTTGGTGTTGCACATAGCTAATAGAGAGTAAGACGGGCACAAAACGTATACCTTTGTACACAAAGATGCCTGTCTTGTTTAGTCTTAAGAAAGTGGCTATTATCGCCTGTATCAGAAAGATGGTTGTTATCTTAAACTCGATGCTGCGAGAAGGGGTAATGTGGGAAGCGCCAAAGGCTATAAATTAACTATTGACGCCATAGTCTCTTGTTAGGCGTTTTCATCAAAGCATACAATATCTTGATATTTACTAACTAAATCAGGGTTATCATCAAGCATACTTTCTATTTCAGATCTGTCCCAGTAGTCTGCCCATATGCCTTTGCGTCTTAAGACTTCAATATGATCAAACAAACTTCTTGCGATTGATTTAGAGGATATAATTAACATTCCATCAGCTTCAAAACGATCTAGTGTATCTCTAATACTAGGGATATCATTTTTACCAATATTTTTAGACCAAGCCTTACATTGAACGACAACTTTACGTCTTTGTAATAGACCTGTTCTTTCATCCTGAGGCATATCTGATAATGCAGTAGAATCCCAAATACAAATTAAATCTGCGTTTGCATCTGGCTCATTCGTTACCGAAGTATTACTCACTTTGATCACACCTTGCTTACGTATTAACAACTCTCTGGAAAGCTCCTCAAAGCGCCCACCATCTATTTTAGGTGCCCATTTATAAATACGGCCTTCAAATAAGAATTCTTTTTCGATTTTACGTCTTTGAATTACCGTACTTTTTCCTTGAGAGTAAATTCTCTTGTCACACTCACACTCAAGCGAAATTATATGTTCTTTGGCAATAGCGATGAGTCTATTTTCAATAGGAACAAAAGTCACAGATGTAATACTTTCACCAAGGGCCTCTAAGACATTAATAATTTTAGATTTGTCAATATCGGTAAACGAATTTAGTGTATCTTCTGATTTGTAAAAATTAAAACCATCTGTTTCATGCCTTCCCAATCCCTTCTTATTTGAAGCAATTTCGTTCAACATAAAAGCGGTTTTGGGAGAAAATAAAACTGAAATTTTTTCTTTTTTAGAACGGAAGTAATACCAAGATGGGTTTACCCTCATGTTATAAAGAACAGAGTCAGAATTTGTATCTTCTTTGAGTGCTTTGACTAAGGTCATCGCCCAGATGTGTAAATTCAAGTCTTGATAGACACATTTTGCTTCTAATTTTTCACTACTTTCAATAAAGTGATATAAGCTTACTTCATATTGAGTTACGACATCCAAGAACTTATCGATGAACTTGAGGCTTTCTTTCGTCCTTGCTAATAAACCATTATTTAATGGCTGGTTTATTGTTATATAACGAGCGTATAATTCAACAGGTCTAATCGCACCATCATCACCTTGGCCAAGAGGGTGTTCAAGATCCAACAATGTACATGAAATATTTATATCGTTAACTCTTAAGAACAAAGCAGGTAATGTCGAAAAAATGTCATTCATATCAGTTCTGTCACCATCTGCATCCCAAGAAGTAGTTCTTGCATATAAATAGATAGCTACTTCTTTCTCAGAAAACTCAATTGGTACAGTAAGGAGTGTTTCTTTCCTACACAGAACTATACGATCCTCTCGATAACTAGGCTCGTAAAAGTACGTTCGTGAAAGCTTATCTAACTGCTTTATAAATTTTTCTATTTCCATAGTTCAGATAAAAACTCCATGAACGCCTAACGCATTTGTAACGGGCCGCGTTGTGGCGAAACCACGCTTTTAGCGGTCCAGCACGAAGTGCGAACGTTGACAAACTTGTTAAATGTTTTGCTCATACCAACCATTGATAAGCATTGATTTGAAACTACCATACCAGCCTGCATCCATGCCAAAGTAGTCATCATTGGTAAATATAAGCCCCCAAGGGTAACCACCTGCGCCATGACCACCAGTACAATATGCAGCCCCAACATTTCGCTCACCAAAGTCAGCGAATTCCCAAGCAGTAAATTCTTCATCGTTTCCGTACTCCCACTTAAGTATTTTTTTCTTCAGAGGGATTAGCAGCGAAACAGCATATTCCTTTAGGACTGACTCCATTTGGTCAATCTCTTTATCTATAAGAAGTCGCATCTCTTCTTCGGAAGGCAATTTATTCATAATGACATTGGTCTTACCCACTGAAAGTGGACATCCATGTTAAGCGTATGCCGATTCGTATTCATATGGGCTTACATAACCCAGTGTTGAATGCTGGCGTACGCGATTATAAAAAATTTCTATGTATTCGAAGATACAAGATTTGATTTCTTGAAGCGAGTTGAATTTCTCCCCGTATATGAGTTCGACTTTCATACGACTGAAGAATGATTCCATCACGGCATTGTCCCAGCAGTTGCTTCTTCTACTCATGCTGGACACTGCACCGATGCTCATTATAAGGTCTTGGTATCGCACGGAACGATATTGAACACCTCTATCAGAGTGTATGATTAACCCAGGCTCTATATCTCGTTGACTAATCGCCATATTGAGCGCTCGTATAATAAGTTCTTCGGTCATATGACCATCAAACGCCCAGCCAACAATAGCTCTTGAATACAAGTCCATTACGGTAGCCAAGTAATGCCATTGGCCTTTGAATCGAATGTAAGTAATGTCTGTGACCCACTTTGTGTTGGGCGTTGTCGCCACAAATTGCCGGCGCAATACGTTTTGACTTACGCGTACATTACTGTGGCTATATTGCGAATATCGAAACGCTCTACCGTTGCGAGCGCGTAACTGTAACTGCTGCATGATTTTCGCTATCGTATTAACGCAGCAGGGCACGTTTTCAGCTTTTAATGCACGCGTTAATCTGGGCGCGCCATAGCGCTTTTGAAATTTCTCAAAGAGCACCATGGTTTTCTCACGCAGCTGTTTGCGTCGTTGCTGGTGTGCGGATATATCGCGGGTGAGGTACTTGTAATAGCCAGAACGAGACACTTTAAGTGCCCGACACATCACGGTTATTCTGAATTGCCCCACATATACTTTAATGAGTGCGTACTTTACTCTTGGTCGCTCGCAAAGTACGCGGCTGCCTTTTAGAAAAGTATTCTCTTCTTTCAGATCGGCAACTTGACGCTTAAGTGCTTGTACTTCATCAGAGTCTTCTTGATGAAACTTCACACCTTGAATAGTTGAGAACTGATTGCCGCCACAGCGCTTGAACTGTCGACGCCAGTTGTAGATTTGTTGCGCGGAAATGCCCAGCTCTGCGGCTACGGATTGGTTGGAGTTACCCTTTTGATCTGCTCTACGAACAGCTTCCTTACGAAACTCTTCAGTATAAGCATGAACCTTCTTTTTATTAGCCATAAGCCACCTCTTATCTAACTATAGGAGATGTCCACTAAGTTTGGGTAAGTCCTGCAGCTAACGCCCTGTTAACAGGCTAAATATTGTTGGCTAAAATAAGCGACGAAGGAGCAAAAGCCAACTATATTTTGTCCTTGTTAAACAGCTTGTTATACATTTCTGCACTGCCTCTTTATTTTTAGTTCAGAGGAGGAAGATGTTTGTCGCATCTCTGGGCATTCGAATGAGCTAAAACTCTTCCAACGGAAGTTATTTGAATGCCTACATTTAAATTATTCCACCAAGATTTAAGAGCTTTTAGATTGGCTCTTTTATCCCATAGATCCATTAAAACTCTCGTATTTTCGTTTCTAATATTTACATTGGAATCGTACAGTTCATAGATTGCATACAAAGCTTGCTTTTGTGTTTCTGTTAAAGCAACTTGCCTTTGCATTAATCGTCCAGCATGGGGGAGCTGTTGTATTAGTGTTAATGAGTCAATTTGCTGCTTAGCTGAAACTGGCAACCTTACATATTCAGAATTTAGAGAATGCTCCACCAAAATATTTCGAGGTAATGAGTTTGTATTTAGAATTTCTATTGCTTTAGCAAAGTTATCGGAATCTTTTCTTATCCCTGCGTCTATGTAACCAGATAATCGCTCTGGGTAGTATTGATCAATTTTTTTTAAACCGCCAAAAGAGCTTAAACGCACCGCATCTAATATATCTAAGTGATCTAACCAGTCTCTACCCACTGGTAATTTTCCGTAGAAAATCTTGCCGAATAATTCATCTAAAACATCTAATCCTTGATTAATATCTCCTGTAACAGGTAAAAAGGTATTTACCGCATGAAAGGCTGTCAATCCGAGTAGAGCATCATCAGAAATTTCATCCACTATTTCTACAGCTCTGCTTATTCCTGCTCGGACAATTCGGTTCTCTCCTTTTTGAAACCTGTGAATCAATAGTTCCGATAAAAGATCGTAGTCTGCTGGTCTTTCTGAAGCTGCTGCTGTTTTCTGGGCTTCTACAAGTAATATCTGAAAACTAGGGTCGGCAAACGCGCCTAGAGCACCCTCAACTTCTTCCATTTTAGGCATGAGCCTATTTTCAAATTCTGAAACACGTTGATTAGCCACTTTTAATGCTTCATCAGTGTAATCTTTCTTTAGCTGAAGGTTCATTTCTTGGTATATTTCGCGAGCACGCTTTTCATCTATACCAACTTGAACAATCATTTGCTCGGTTTGAATATTCGTTGAACCATCTCCGCCTTTTTGACTTTGCTTACTCAACATCTTTCTTTCCACCAATATTTAGGCTTCCACCAACTTGAATATTCGTAGAATTCTTACCACCTTTTTGGACTTGTTTATTTCCCCGAGTAGAAATAAACCATCCAATAATCGCAATTGGGATAGCAATTGCAACACCGCTAAAGAGCCAGTCTTTATTTTCTATAATCCAATCCATAGTTGTCTACTCCGGAAAATGTATAACGCCAGCAGCAATGGCGGGCAAAATTGGCGCGGCTTTTGGAACAAAAGGCGTGCCACTTTTGACTGTCCGATTGCCTGCGCTTGTTAGCTGATGCCTAGAAATGAAGGAACTACCTTTATTGCTAAACCAACACCTATTTTTTGGGCTGTATCTGTAGAAAATATGCTCTTGATAGCTTTGATATAGGTGCTATCTTCGTCTTTTATGCCCCCATTTTCAAACCCCTTATTAAGATGTGAAAATGCTTTAGCTGTTAGAACATAACCTCCACTTTTTGCTTCACGCACCAAGCCTTCAGAAAGTAGGAACTCTAACGTGCTCTTAAAAATTGCTTTTTGAAGATAGATCTCACTGTATTTTTCATTTTCAAGGGCTGAGTGCCCATGTTTTAACTCAGAAAGCTTACCCTCTATTCTTTCGGCGTCTTCATGACCAATGACTATCAGAAGTTCAGCTATGTCTTTCTTATTTTTTAAATCTTGTAACTCTTCATGTTTGGCAAAAGAAAGACAATCTGAAATTGCTTTATCCTGATCTAATCCTTTGGGGATAGGAAACGAATCATAAAGCTCTTCAAATATTTTGGCTGTATATAGACTAAATTGCTCGATATTGTTCATATGTTCCTTTCAGCTAGACACAATGACTCCCTGTGAAATGCTAGCCTCCGCATTTTCGTGGGTTAACTTTTCAGCCAGAGCCATAATTAGT
>NZ_JAUOQH010000025.1 GCF_030547075.1 Alteromonas sp. 1_MG-2023
CAGAAAACAGCTAATTATGGACCGAAAAAATGTCAGGGAGACACTCGGTTTTTATTGACAAGGGGAGTCATACCAACGCTAAGCTTTGGGGCGCTAGCACGTGGGCTAAAATCCGAGCGAAGCGAGTCAGCCCACGTGTTAGCGTCCCAGCGACCGGAGGGAGTGCCAACAGCGTTTTGTTAGGCGTACAAAGGAAAGTACGCAGCTTTGCTGCTACCACTAGCCAATTAGCCAGCTTGTTTGAATTATTGAATTTAAGATAAAACAACCCTGTGCGAAATGCCAGATGTTAACGGTATTGCTGGATAAAAGAGCAAGTTCAGAAAACTGGTGATGTTGAATGTTGGCGTTTCGGTGTTGATAAAAAGCGCGTTGCTAAAGCCGTTGAAACTACCGAAAAAGCAAGCCGTAAAGACAACCTAGCGAAACAACCTTGATGCTGGAATGTCATGGTTTAACCTACTTTTTAATGCTGTAAGTAAATGACGCCTAACTTTTAAATAAGGGGCGCAGGCATGTGGGCTAAAATCCGAACGAAGTGAGCAGCCCACATGTTTGCGTCCCAGCCCGCGCAGCGGGCGAACTTAATTTTTTTGTTATGTGCCAGCACACTTTTTACTGCCGCCATAACTTTACTGTGCCCAATAAATAAAACGTACCATAAATACAGCATATAATTGAGCTGACTAACCAAAAGGTTATTGAATTTTGGTGCACCACAGGGTCTGAAGTTAAAAAAGGACCAACTAAGCCTGCGATACCACGCAACAAGTAAATGGCAGTAATTAAAGCTAAACATGTTTTTAGGAATGGTAATTTGATGATGATACCTGCACCAGAAAATGCGTATAAGCCCCAGCCAGTAAGGATTGAAGCAATTACCAAAGTTGCAATTGTGGGGTACGGGTCGCCTTGGGCAGCGAGTTGAGCCATACGTTGACCAGCACCAAAAAAAAGATACCAATCAGGACCACCGAAAATACAACTGACATGAAGCAGTGCAGCTAAGATGCTTAAACTACCAGCGATGAATAGTTGATTATTCTTGTGCATTCAAATTCCTTTTGGTACATAACATTAAGCTAAGCGGCGCAGTTGCGGGGGGCATAATGGCGAAGCCGCCCCGCGTAAATGCGTCCGAGCGACCGAAGGGAGTGGTCTTAAGCGCTTTGTTAGAAGCAGAGCCAGTTCCCTTGGTCTGTTTAAAAACTGATAAAGCCAGCATACGATTGATTGTTAACACAGACAAGAAAAACGACTGTGCATTGATGTTTTTGATTTGACTGAAGCTAGCCGCCATTTGAACTGTCAAACGCATTGGCGCTTGTTGACGTTGAATAATAACTTGGCGATAAAGCGCCTAATGCGCAACCTTTGAATTGAAAGCGGCGGATTTAAACCTACCACAAGCCAGTACGATGCTAATGAAAACAGGTGAGGGCAGTTGCACTGGGATTTGTATTAAGCCAAACGCAGTTTAGGCTGACGCCTTATAACGCTAAGCTTTGGGGCGCTAGCACGTGGGCTAAAATCCGAGCGAAGCGAGCCAGCCCACGTGTTAGCGTCCCAGCGACCGGAGGGAGTGCCAACAGCGTTTTGTTAGGCGTACAAAGGAATGTACGCAGCTTTGCTGCCACCACTAGCCAATTAGACCGCGTACTTAAATTATTGAATTTAAGATAAAACAACCCTGTGCGAAATGCTAGATGTTAACGGCAATGCTGAATAAAAGAGCGAGTCTAGAAAGCTGGTAATGCAGAATGTTGGCGTTGCGGTGTTGATTAAAAGCGCGTTGCTAAAGTCGTTGAAACTACTGAAAAAGCAAGCCGCAAAGACAACCTAGCGAAACAACCTTGATGCTGGAATGTCACGGCTGAACCTATTTTTTATACTGTAAGTAAATGACGCCTAACAGCTTATTATATCGAAAAATTCCTTTATACAAGATGGAAAGTTTCCGTACATAATTTCCCTAATTCACAAACTTTCGCACAAAAATCCCATTGTATCAATCCACTACAATCCAACCTTTCAAAAGCGCCCCCACATTCCGGAATAATTCCGTTTTATTATCAGTGAGTCCAAAACCTCAAACCACTGCATAAAAACACACACCACTAACAACCTCAACCCAACTCACTCAAACACCAATCTATTCCGTTCAATAGCCACCCTGTCTTTCACGTCCAACCGCATGTATTCCAAGCCCCCTACTTCTTCTAACAGTTTCGTCAATTCCGGGCGTGGCTGTTCAATACTATTAAACACATCTAACACCCGTTGTAATTTGTATTGATGAAAGCTCGATATAAAGCGTTGCTCTCCTATATATCCAGTTTCGCCACGCCCTATTTTAAAACTGTGCTGACCTATTGTTCTTGGGATAAAGCGCAAAGTATTTTCACTACTCGCATTCTTTTCTCGCCAATCGGTTAACGCTTCTGAAGTGTTTTTCAACACTGGCCACTGCTGAGTGAACATATCTTTTAATAGTGGCAGCAAGGTTGCGGGTATTTCATCGTTCTCTAAAAACGCAGGGGTACTGGCAGGGGTATCGGTATCGTTACTAGCAGAAGTATTTGCTTGCTGTGCAGTATTTGGGTTATTCATGCGCTTAACCCACGCGGCTACATTGGGGGCTATTTTATCCATTAACTGCTCGGGAACTGGGTCGCGGTACAAGTGGGCATACAATGGGCCTAGTAAGCCAAAGTCACCAGTGCAGGGTTTATCGCCCAACAAATACTTGTGTGTGGCGAAATGTTCGTTTAAATAGTGCAGAACGGTGTTTTCATACCAGTCTTCAATATAAGGAATACTTTTTTCGGTAATGCCTAACAGTGGCACAAACCCTTGGAATTTTTTGGCTAGCTTTTTACCGAAATACGCTTTAATAAATTTTGGTGCTTTGGGGGTAACTACTTGCCCGAACTCTTCATAGATAAAAGGGAAGTTATCTTTATTCCAGCGGTAGTGCATGGCGGGAATAACCAACCATTCATCGCCCCATAAGGCGAATAGTTCGCTTACAAGGTGCTGTGCCGATGTGGTGGGTACTACTGATAGATGATTGCTGTCGGCGATTGGCTGGATATTCGATTGTGTATTTTCCCGAGTCTGAGCTTCAAAGTAATCAATAATGCGGGCGGTATCTTGTAAGTATTCACCTGTGGGTGTTTTAACCACCGGAATAAAGGTAACACCGGTTTTCGGGCGAATAATCTTCTTGTATACCGATACAGTAGATAATACCTCGGTAAAAGGCAGTTGCTTATACTTAAGGTAAGCGCGAATTTTACCCGTGTACAAAGACACTTCTGAACCATACAAAATATACACTACAACATACTCTTAAACGATGAATAACAACAAGATAATAGTAAGTGTCGTTTGCGTCTATCGTATGCCTATTTTGTTAAGTGATACAGCATCATAAGAACGGCTTTTTACCAACCGCCTATTAGCTTTATAAACCAAAATTGCTAAAAATATTTCACATTGCAATTGTTACAATATAACATATCAACAAATTTCGACTTTATACCGCAAATCAATGACATCAAAATCTGTAATCAGCGCTAGTGAATTATCGGTACGCATAGATCAACGTACTATTCTCGATAACCTTAATTTTGAAGTAGGCAAAGGTGAAGTATTTGCCCTTCTTGGTGGAAACGGTGCGGGTAAATCCACCACCCTTAAAACCTTTTTAGGGCTAATGAAACCTAGTACTGGAACAGCGTCTGTTATGGGCATGTCGGTAGCAGAAAATACCAACGAAGTGCAAAAGTCGGTGGCTTATTTGCCTGAATCAGTAACCCTTTATGGTCATCTTTCAGGGTATGAAAATATTCGCTACTTTTTGTCGGTAGCCGGTGTCGAGAAAACGGATGACGCTATTCATGAAGCCCTTAATAAAGTGGCGTTGCAGGAAAATGCATGGCACAACACTTTATCGAACTACTCAAAAGGAATGAGGCAGAAAACCGCTATTGCATTAGCCATTCTACGTAATGCCCCAGTGCTGTTTTTAGATGAACCTACTTCTGGTCTAGATCCTGCCGCTATTGATGAATTTAACTCGCTAGTGTCTGAGTTAGCCAACAATGGTGCCACCATATTTATGGTAACTCACGATGTGTACGGCGCTTGTCAGGTTGCTCACCGCATTGTGCTATTAAGCAACGGCAAGCTTACCGGTTCATTCGAACGTGTGGGCGATACGCCTATCGATACCGAAGCCGTTCACGCAGCCTTTGCTGGGCGTAAATAATGATGAGCAATACAATAAAAACCATTTGTGCTGAGCAGTGGCGTTATTGGCTTCGAACCAAGGTTGCCACTACGGTGTTAATTTTGGGTAGTGTACTTACCCTAGCAGCGCTTGTGGTAAATGCCTTTCATATTGAAGAAGCAGCGCACGCCAGAGAAAACCTTCAACATGAAGCTGAAGAACGCTTTTTATCGCAGCCAGATAAACACCCCCACCGCATGGTGCATTACGGGCATTATGTGTTTCGTACACCTACCCCGCTTAGCGTAATAGAGCCTGGTGTAGACACTTACACAGGTAACGCTATTTTCTTGGAAGGTCACAGGCAAAACAGTGCCATGTTTGCCGAGCAGCGCCAGTCTGCAGGGCTTACTCGCTTTAGTAGTTTAACGCCAAGCTTTTTGGCGTTAGTGTTGGCGCCGCTGTTTATTATTCTGATTGGCTACGGCAGCGTTTCGCGGGAACGTGAAGCAGGCACGCTAACCTTATTACTTACCCAAGGCGCTAGCCGCTGGCAGTTGGTGCTAGGAAAGCTAGTGGCATTAATGCTAGCTAGCAGTATTTTCTTATTGCCATTGCTACTAGCCTGCTTGTATGTCGCTTTTTCCAATGAAAGCGCGTTAGTGGTAACGCTTTTCTGCTTAGGTTACGCACTTTACTTCTTGTTATGGGCTGTGGTGGTTACCGCCTGCTCTACGCTGTTTGAAAAAAGTAGCGCTAGCTTTACCGTGCTTATTGTTATTTGGATGAGCGCTTGCATATTGCTACCTAGAATGGGAAGCAGTGTGGCTACCAGTGTAGAGCCTTCTATCGGTAAGTTAGAAGCCGACTTTAAAGTAGAAGAAAAGCTTCGAAACTTAGGTGATGGTCACGATGTTAACGATCCGGCTTTCGTTAAGCTTAAACAAGAGCTGCTAGATAAGTACAACGTAAATTCTGTAGACGACCTACCCGTGAACTTCAGAGGCATAGTGGCGCAATATTCTGAACAGCGCCAAGCTGTTGTGATTAATGAATTTGCTGAAAGCCGCATGCAAGAAGAACTAGCGCAAGCGCGTATTGCTAGGCAGTTTGGTTGGCTTTCGCCTACCGTTGCACTGCGTTCATTCTCAACGTTGCTTGCAGGCACCAGTATTGAAACCCATCACCGCTTTTTACGTGAAGCTGAAATCCTACGTATGCAGTTTGTACAAGGCTTAAATAAGGTGCATGTAGAAAAGCTAGATTACAAACTGGATATGAACCGCAATTCAAGCGAAGAAGCCGCAGACAAAGCGGTAGTTGAAGCCAGTAACTGGGCAGTATTATCTGAATTTAGTTTTCAGCCAGAAGCCCCGATGGCGCGCTTAAGCAGTGCTGCCATGTATTGTTTACAACTTCTTCTTTGGGTGGGTGTTGCTGCCCTACTTCTTAAGCTTGCAGTAAGGAGACTAAACCCATGATGCGGTTTAACGATATTAAGCGCGAAGCAGGGTTTGTATTTGCCCACCGCCAATTTAAACTCACTTTGTTAGTGGTATTTCTATTAAGTACTGCGGCCTTATGGTCGGGTCATGCGGAAATGCAGGCACAACAAGCCACTATTGAACGCTTACTAGAAAAAGACCAGGTAGAGCGTGAAGCTGTGCTTTCGCATCAAGATAGTTACGGCATGGTGGCCTATTACGCATTTCACCTAACGTATGCGCCGCCTTCTCCCCTAGCCTTTGCGGTTGTTGGCGAACGTGATGTGTTCCCGTGGAAACATCGTGTACGTATGTTGGCCCTTGAAGGCCAAATTTACGAAAGCGATACCGACAACCCAGAATTGGCGTTTTTAGGGCGTTTCGATTTTGCCTTTGTGGTAAGCGTACTGCTACCGCTGTTTATTATTTTGCTGCTGTACGATTTAAAAGCCAAAGAGCGTGAAGCCAGACGCTTCGACTTACTTAACGTTACGGCGCGTAATAGCCATGCGGTATGGACATCTCGTACCCTCGTTACGCTGGTTCCGTTAGCGTTAGTTACGCTGGTTCCATTTGTGGCCTTTGCGATTGTGAATGGCGCTTCTGTAAGCTCTATCTTGTTAGCCTGCATTATCGTGCTGGGTACTATAAGTGTGTGGTCTGCCATTGTATTAGCCATTGGCGCAGCACAACGTTTTGCTAAATACAGTGCCACTCATCTTGCTTCGTTAATGTTAGGCGTATGGCTTATTACCACCGTAATCGTACCTGTTACCGGTCATACCGTTATTAATGCTGCGGTTGAAACCCCTGAAGGTGGCAAAATAGTCCTTACACAGCGTGAAGCCGTAAACGGTGCATGGGATAAACCCGTTGAGGAAACGTGGGAAAAGTTTATTGAAACTCACCCACAATGGTCTGATTACACGGCTTACGATCCTAAGCGTGATGGCTCGTTTAACTGGAAGTGGTACTTCGCGTTTCAACAAGTTGGCGATGAAAGTGCAAGCGAACTTTCTAACGCGTATCAGCAAGCCACTATTCGAAAAAATCAGCTGGCGGGCTATGTCTCTTTGCTATCGCCTTCGTTGCTAACCCAGCGTTTGTTATCGAACACTGCAAGTACGAACGTGCAATCTATGATTGATTATGAAAATAAGGTGCGCGCTTTTCACGCGTCGTTGCGCGAGTTTTACTACCAACAACTTTTTGCTGCGCCTGAGTTTTCAGAATCAAGCCTTAAGCGCTTACCGCAATTCACTACATCTTCACAATTTACTACTACACCAATGAACACACAGGAAAACACCAATGAAAAATAACTGGGTGAAATCTACACTCGCCATCAGTATTGCTGCCTTTTTCAATGCGCCGACTTTTGCTCAAAGTGATGCTCAAGCAAATGCCCAAAGTAATGCACAGAGCGAAGAAGAAAAAGTAGAAAAAATTACGGTACATGGCATGCACCGCGCTTATCAAGGCGCGTTTGAATACAAAGAAGTGCCTGCCGCAGCACAAGACATCGACTTGGGCTTAATTGGTGATGCGGGTGCCATTAACTTAAATGATGCGTTAGACCTTTCTGCTTCCGTAGCAAGGCAGAATAACTTTGGTGGACTGTGGAATAGTTTTGCAATTCGTGGTTTTTCTGGTGATGAAAACTTACCAAGTGGGTTCTTGGTAAATGGTTTTAATGCTGGCCGTGGCTTTGGTGGCCCTCGTGATTTGGCTGGCATTGATCATGTGGAAGTATTAAAAGGCCCTAAAGCGGCTTTGTTTGGCCGCGGTGAACCTGGCGGCGCGGTAAACTTAGTCACTAAGCGTCCACAATTTTTTACTGGTGGTGAAGTAAAAGCCACTTACGGCAGTTGGGAACAAGTACGTGTTGAAGCCGACGTACAAACGGTAGTAGGTGTTAAAGAAGACATTGGTGTACGTGTTGTTGGTTTTTATGAAGATGCTGAAAGCTTTAGAGATACCGTAGAAACTGAAAAGCTAGGCTTTTACCCTTCTGTTACGTGGGAGTTCTCTGCAGATACCCGTATTACCTACGAGCTAGAATACACGAAACAGAAAATTCCTTTCGATCGTGGCGTAATAGCGGTAGATGGTAAATTAGGCATTCAGCCTATTGAAACCTTCGTGGGCGACCCATCAGGCGATAGAATTAACACTGATGTAGTTGGGCACCAGCTTGAGATTTCTCACGAGCTTAACGATGACTGGAACCTGCTTATTGGCGCTGGCTTGCGAGACACTACCTTTGAAGGTAATGCGTTAGAAACCAACTTCGAAGGTCGCCAAACCTTGTTCATCGACCCAGATCAAACCCTACTGTCTCGCTTTAAACGCTACCGCGATTTTGAAACCGATTACGTAGTACTGCGCGGCGAAATTGCCGGTGAGTTCGATACAGGTTCAGTTAGCCATCGCGTTATTATTGGTGGTGATTACGATAAGTTTGAAAACGATCAAGTTATCTTGCGCTACCGCCCACCGTATTTCTCAGACGACACAAACATCAACGATTTGGATTTAAGCCAATATCTTGTGGTAGATATTCTTAACCCAGATTACTCGCCTTTGGCTGATGTTGAGTTGTCAGATAATTTAGACCGCTTAGAAACTCAAGAAGCTTGGGGTATGTACATTCAAGACCAAGTTAACATTACCGATAAATTTCAAGTGCGCTTTGGTGGCCGAATTGACAAATTCGAACAAGAAATCCAGAACCGCTTAAGCGATCCGGTTTCTATTACATCGCAAGATGATACCCAATTTTCACCTCAGTTAGGAGCGGTATACTTGCTTGATGACAGCATTAGTTTTTACGCCACGTACGGTGAAGGCTTCCGTCAGCTAACGGGTTCTGATTATGCGGGTAACCCATTTGAACCAAATCAGTCTGAGTCTACTGAAGTGGGTGTTAAAACCGACTTAACGTCATTCTTTGATGATGTACGCGGCGATATCACATTATCTATCTTCAACATCGAGCAAAGTAATATTTTAGTGTTCGATAGCAGCGATGAAGCCTCTGATGGGTTCTTTTTAACCCCCGGCGGCGAAGCGCGCAGTCGTGGTGTTGAGCTAGATGTTAACGCTGAGTTTAGCAACGGCATTTGCTTGTGGGTGTCTTACGCTTATATCGATGCTGAAAGCACCAATGATGCTGCTGATGCTAACTTTGTGGCCGCTATTGAATCGGGCGATCCGCTGATTAACGTTCCTGAAAATCAGTTAAGCGTTCAAGTCGGGAAAAGCCTTACGGTTTCAGATATGCCAGTACGCCTAGGCACTGGCTTGTTATACGTAGATGAGCGTTTAGGGCAAACGGCAACAGACTTCTATTTGCCTAGTTACACAACCGTACGTGCTTTTGCGCAAATTGAACCAGTTGAAAACTTAATAGTACGTGCAGAAGTAGACAACCTTTTCGACAAAGAGCATTACACCAACTCTTTTGCTGAAGTATGGGTTGAGCCAGGTGCACCGCGCCGCTTCAGAGTTTCAGCGTCTTACCGTTTTTAGTGGTTGAATCAGAAGATGGTGATAATAAGCCGTTATTTAAGGCCGAGTTCGAAGGACGAGTTCGAATGCTACTATTTAACGCCAAGAGCGAAGGCTGTAAGTAAAAATTGCATTAGTAACAGCGTGTTATTACTTTAATCGCTCTGACATAACAGTTCTGTTGGTTTTAAAATGATGTGGGCAAGCTTTGTTTCCCTTATGCTTGTTCACATCATCTTTTTTAAAAAGTTAGCCCCTAGCCCGCACCCAATTCATTTACTAGGAAAAGATTGCACTGTTAAGTTGAAGTCTTTACCAATGCCCTCAACAATTCGAGTTAACCCCGCTATTTCGCCTTCGTCATCGTTATTCCACTTGAAGACTAATGTACTGGTACCCTTTCGAAGTTTGCCTTGCCATGAATCAAGACTCACATCCAGATCGCCTCGGGCGTTGGTAAGCTCCCAGCCTTTTTCTTTGAATTGAAAATAGATGATTGCGAAAGTTTCTGTAGGAATAGTTTCAATAATTTTTAAATCGTGGCGTTTAAATTTTGAAACAGTAAGTGCTCTTCGGATTTTGGTAAATAAGCTCACGGTAGCCCTCTAAAGCGTTAGTGCTATTTTGGTTAACATCACCCTTATTTAGTAGTTAACTACTTTTTGAGCGATTTTACCAACATCTCTAGTTAAACTTTAGTTTAACTAGTACATCTTCAAAACCAGTCTGAATTCCATTAACTTCGCCTCTTTTGTATTACTAACCCAATACCACCTAGGGTCATTAACGAGGCCACCACTATTTGAACGCTAATGGCTTCTGACAGAAACGCCCAGCCCATAAGTGTGGCAATTACCGGAACACTTAATTGCACGATAGCGGCCGTTGTCGATTGAATTAAGGGGAGCGCTTTGTACCAAATGGCATAGCCACAGCCAGATGCCAGTACGCCAGAAGCAAGTGCATAAATTACACCGTCGTTACTCCACTGCCACGTATCACTCACCCACAACCAAATGATTAAAGGAATGGTAAGCAGCGTGGCATACAAAAAATTACCTGCGGTAAGCAGCAATGGTGCATTACTCTTTTTACCCAACAAGGAATAAAAGCCCCATGCAACACCGGCGCTAATCATTAGTAGTGCAGACAATAATGGCGGTGCGCTAGCCCCCGGTAAAAGCAAAATAACCAGGCCCGCAAAGGCGAGTAAGAAACCTAACCATTGAAATGCCGCAAAGCGTTCGCCTTTTAATAGCCCCACTGAAATCATAGTAAGTTGTACCGCGCCAAATAAAAGGAGTGCGCCTGTGCCTGTCGACATGGAGATATATGCGTAAGAAAACGCAATAGCGTAAACAAATAAACTTAGCGCACCTAGCAAAGAGGCTTGTTGTTTAATTGCCGCTACTGGGCTATTTGTAACCGTCACGGCGCTATTTTTATTCGCAGCGGCGCTTGTGTCTACTGTTGAAGGTGAACGTTTAGTAGTGAACACAACTAAAAGTGCTAAACACAAGGCGCCACTGGCCAAGCGTATTGTGGTGAAAAGCCCAGGATCGATATCTGTGTTAGCCAATGCCATTCGGCACAACAACGAATTGGCAGCAAACGCCAGCATGGCAATACACACTAATCCAAACGTGTTACCCATTTGTTCTCTCCAACAACTCACACATAAAAACCCTTTTTACCATGGTTTTGATTTTAATACGCTTATTAGCGCTTCACTGCTATTTTATTGAAATTTCAAATTTCTGTATTCACAAAAATACAATACCGCTAATTTGCCTTTTTACAGACAAAAGAAAAGGACCGCTATGGGTCCTTTTTTCGTTCAATCTTTACAATAAGAAGCAGTTACAGTTCAACGCCTAAACGTTCTGCTACTTCAATGTAAGTTTCAACTACTGAGCCTAGGCCTTGTCTGAAACGGTCTTTATCCATCTTCTTACGGGTTTCTTTGTCCCACAAGCGGCAACCGTCTGGTGTAAATTCATCACCTAAAACAATGTTGCCATCAGGATCAACACCGAATTCAAGTTTGTAATCTACTAGCAACATACCAGCTTCATCAAACAACGATTTAAGCACAGCGTTTACTTTAAACGTTAACGACTTCATTTCAGCAATTTGCGCTTCTGTGGCCCAACCAAATGACACAATATGATAATCGTTAATCATTGGATCGTGCAAAGCATCGTTCTTTAGGAAGAACTCAAACACAGGCGGTGCCAACGTTTGCCCTTCTTCTACACCAAGACGACGAACCAAAGAGCCTGCCGCTAGGTTACGAACAACACATTCCACTGGGATCATGTCTAGCTTTTTAACTAAAGACTCAGTGTCTGAAAGCAGCGCTTCTACTTGCGTAGCAATGCCGGCTTCTTCAAGTTTAGTCATAATGAAATGGTTAAACTTGTTGTTCACTTCGCCTTTACGGTCTAGCTGTTCAATTTTTTCGCCATCGAAAGCAGACGTATCGTTTCTGAAATGCAGAATTAACTTGTTGCTATCGTCGGTAAAATACACAGTTTTTGCTTTACCGCGGTAAAGCTCGTCACGTTTTTCCATTCTCAGTCTCAATTATAGATCAAGGTTATCTTCTGACATGACCTCGGCAAATTTGCCGTAAAGGTCTGAAACCTGATTGGCTTCAAAAGGTTCGCTTTCATTATTCATGAAAGTCACTGAACTGCGTCTTTCACCTGCACGTGAAACTTTCAAACGATAGTCGCCTTTTTCAAGTAGCGCTTGTTCTTTGGAGAACAAACCGCCCCACCAACCAGCATCACCACCATTATAGGAAACAAACAGTAAACCGTTTGATTTATCTAAGTCTTTAACGTCGAAACCAAGTTTACGCAAAACTAGCAGCATACGTGGCCAAACCACATCGTACTGTGCATCAACCATAAAGGCTGGGTTGCCGTCATCGTTAAAGCCCATTTCAGTATTTAGACCTTGGCGAATACGCGCAATTCTGCGTGTTTCTTGTAACTGAATTTGATATTCGTAGTGGCCAATCACTTGGTTAAGTACATCAACTTCTTCACGGCGTTCTTGCATAGTAGATATTTCTGCGACTACGTCTTCGCCAGTGGTTGCCAAGTAATCTTTTAAATCAACTGAAAGTGCAGCGGTTCTGCCATGAGGTTTCACATCTAGAACAAATTCGAAACGACGGCCAATTTCACTTTCTGTAGTAGTCCAGCTATACCAAGGGCTGTCTATTTCTTTTTTGATGATCATCCAGTCAGTGTTTAACACTTGCTGTTCAGGATCGAAGAAATCTACGCCAATGCCCTGCTCATCAAGGAAGCTCAACAATGAGTTCCAAATGGCCTGGCTTAACGGCTGGCTATCATCAACTTGGTCGAACCAAATCGTAGCTGTACTTTTACCTTCTTCTACGTGCGAACCTGTTACTAGCGGCAATACCAATGCTGGGGATTGCACAAGCAACTTCTTCCCAACCAAAGTTTCATCTACGCTATCGTCTAAGTCAGGTACTGCAAACTCTCTAGAAAAAGTTGGCGCATCTAAGTCGGCTGGAACTTTAACTTGCTTTTGTTCTTTCGTTTCTAAGTATTTATACGTACCTGAAGCCGTCTTTCTGTCTGTTTGGCTTGAACAACCTGCAAGTGCGATTACTACCATCGAACTCACTATAGCCAGCGTTCTATTCATCTGTGTTCCTTATTAACCCGAAATCAATGCGTATTTTTGTAATAGTTCTTCGATATGTTTTTGGCTTACAAGTTCCGGTAAAACCATAGGTAATCGCATTTGTGCACTTTCCATCATGCCCATTTTGTATAAAGCCCACTTTGGAATAACTGGGTTAGGCTCGATAAATAGCGCGGTGTGAAGCAATTCGATGCTTTCATCAATAGTGCGACATTTATCAAAATCTTTTGCTAAAGCCGCTTCACACATTTGTGCAATGGCCTTTGGAACCACGTTTGCTGTTACAGAAATAACTCCATGACCGCCTTCACACATGAATTCACTGCTAGTGCCGTCATCACCGCTAAGTAAAACGAAGTCTGAAGGAACAAGCGCTTGCGTGGCTTTTAAACGTGCGATATCGCCGGTTGCATCTTTTAGTCCCACAATGTTTTTGTGAGATGAAAGTTGTGCAACGGTTTCTGGCAACATGTCGGCAACGGTTCTGCCTGGTACGTTATACAGAAGCACAGGTAATTCACTGGCATCTGCAATAGCGTTAAAGTGCGCTACCATACCAGCCTGTTGAGGCTTGTTGTAATAAGGCACAACACTTAAGAAGCCATCAATGCCCGCGGTACCAAGTTGTTGGGTAAGAAAAATCGCTTCGGCAGTTGAATTCGCCCCACTACCTGCAATAACAGGAATAGCGCCAGACACCATAGCAACGGTCTCTTTCACTACGTTTACGTGTTCATCGAACGGTAAGGTGGCCGACTCGCCAGTGGTGCCAACAGACACAATACCATGTGTGCCCTGTTCAACATGAAAGCGCACTAGCTTTTCAAGTGACTTATAATCGATGTCGCCGTTTTCAAACATCGGCGTGACGAGTGCTACGTAACTACCAGTAAACATAATCTCTCCGCAAAATATGAGCGCACATGGTAAATATGTCGGTAGCTAAACACAAGCTATCTCACGCCTAAATGACAAGAATTTGACAATAATCTGCATCAATACTAGAAAAAGCCGCTGGTACTAAAAAAAAACTCTATGCTACCATCACCCAATACGTTTCCTGTGATGTAGGTTTTAATGTCTCAGCACCAACTGATTGTTACCATTTTAGGTACAGATAAAACGGGTATATTAAGCGAAATTGCGACCACGGTATCAGAAGCCCAGTGCAACATTTTAGATAGCCGCCAAGCCGTTTATGGTCAAGAGTTCTCACTTACTATGATCATAGAAGGCTCGCAGTCTGCCATCACTCGTGCTGAGTGTACGGTACCTCCCCTTTGCCAACGCCTCGATCTGCTTTCCATGATGAAACGTACCAGTCACCACGAAAAGCAAAATCTCGATCATTTATTTCACGTTGAGTTCAGCGGCGAAGATACCGCTGGCCTTATTGAAGCGGTTACCGGCTTTTTTGCAAAACGTAACGCGTCGATTAGCGCATTCAGACAAGCCACCTATAAAGCAGCTAAGTGTGTAAATGAATGTATGCGCTGCAAGTTCGTTGTGAATATGCCTGCTTCTGAAGATTTTGCTGCACTAGAATCAGAACTAACTGCGTTATTTGAAGAACTCAATGTAACCGGTAAAGTTGTAGATAAACATATTAAGGAATCAAATGAACACGCTTCAAGCTGGTGATAAAGCACCACAATTTTCACTTCAAAACCAAAATGATGAAACCGTTACTTTATCTGATTATTTAGGCAAAAAAGTATTGGTGTATTTTTACCCTAAAGCCATGACACCTGGCTGCACCGTTCAAGCTCAAGGCTTACGTGACAGCAAAGACGCATTAGATGGCTTAAATGTAGAAGTGATGGGTATTAGCCCAGATGCAGTGAAGCGCTTGCCAAAATTTGCTGAAAAAGAAAGCCTGAACTTTACGTTATTGTCTGACGAAGACCATGCAGTGGCTGATGCATTTGGTGTATGGGGTTTGAAAAAATTCATGGGTAAGGAATACGACGGTATTCACCGCTTAAGCTTTTTAGTGGATGAAAACGGTGTAATCGAACACGTATTCAACAAGTTTAAAACCAAAGAGCATCACACGGTAGTTTTAGATTATTTGGCTGATAACAAGTAATTCCTGTTATGCGTGTTATGTCAGGCTCGGTATCAGTACTGATTTGGAATTGATAGGT
The DNA here is from genome assembly GCF_030547075.1 of Alteromonas sp. 1_MG-2023. Classification (GTDB taxonomy): domain Bacteria; phylum Pseudomonadota; class Gammaproteobacteria; order Enterobacterales; family Alteromonadaceae; genus Alteromonas. The sequence goes on from NZ_JAUOQH010000025.1 coordinate 15,066, forward strand.
ATTGATTCAAAGCTAATAGAACTGATTAAACAACGCAAATAACTAGCGAAAGCATCCAAATTCGTGAGTTAAAAAAGAAGGGCGATAGTTCACACTACCGCCCTTTTTCTATATACACGCTCTGTGCGTTAGCACAAATTTCACTTTCGACGAATTAAACGTTTTCTACAACAGGTATTTCTGCGGGTATCTCGGCAGGATTGCTCGACCATGCGGTTATTAACGCTTTTACTAGCGTTGCCAACGGTATCGCAAAGAAAACACCCCAGAAGCCCCATAGGCCACCAAATACCAGCACTGCAATAATAATATACAGTGGGTGTAAGCTTACTGCTTCAGAGAAAAGCAATGGCACCAATAAGTTTCCATCTAACGCTTGAATAATGGAGTAAGCAATAAATAGATACCAAAAGTCAGGTGTTAAGCCCCATTGAAACAACGCCATTACGGCAACAGGAATAGTGACAACTGCTGCGCCAATATAAGGAATAAGTACAGAAATACCTACCAACACACCCAGTAATATGGCGTAACGTAAATCCATGAACGCAAAGGTGACACATGACACTAAACTTACAATTACGATTTCGATTACTTTGCCACGAATGTAGTTGGCAATTTGCGAGTTCATTTCATGGCCAACTTGGCTAATTAACCGCCGCTCTTTAGGTAAAAGGCGTGAAATGCTTTCTAAAAAATACATTTTGTCTTTTAGCATGAAAAACACCATTAGCGGCACCAGCACAGCGTAAACAAGCAACGCAGCTACATTCGCTATATTACTAAACGACGCTGATATTAGCGTTTCACCTACACCCACCAATTTTTCATTCAAGCCTTCCATCATTTGATGAATTTGGTATACCTGAACGTAATCAGGGTATTTGTCTGGCAAGGTTAAGATCCAATCTTGTGCTTTTTGCCATATTAACGGTGTTTCTTGAATTAAATTAATACTTTGCCGTGTAACGATGGGCACTAGCCCTATCAACATAAAGATAACTAGCGTAACAAAACCCAGTAGCACAATGCCGCAAGCAATAGCTCGACTGACACCAATTCGAACCATATGGGTGACAGGCCAATCTAACAAATAGGCAATGATGGCAGCCACTAACACAGGCATGATTAACTCACCCCACAATAGCAGCGCGGCGGTTGTTATTAGTATAAGGATAAGCAGCATCGCTGCATCAGGATCGGAAAATTTGCGTCGGTACCAGCGACCAAACACATTGATCATAAAAGCTTCCTGAGAAATTTTAAGAATAGGATACGCATCATAGTGTAAACACTCATCATCGGGCAATACACTTTCCATTAAAATCAATCTGGTAAGACGATTAAACGTTAATGCAACTGTACAATTACCATGGTTAATTATTATTACAGAATTACACTAAAACTGGCATTAACCTACTTATCTAGGCAGAATAATAAAATTCATAGCAAATAATTGAAACTGAAATGCAACTTTGGTGCTCTAATACGTATTACAGTATTGTTCAGTTAATAACAGGTACATGAAGAAAAGGTTATCTAAAAAACTCGTTGTGCTGTCTTTCCTTGTTACAGCAAGCTTGTCGAGTATTGCGCAAGACGCGAATTACAGTAACAAAAATGCGCTACCTGAAATAGGCGTAGTAGCTTCCGACGCCATATCCTTAGATAAGGAAATGATAGTTGGCGATGCTGTTATGCGCCAAATGCGAGGCCAAAGCCCGCTAATTGCAGATCCTGTTTTAGATGAATATCTTCAAGATTTAGGTAACCGCTTAGTTATTCACGCCGAAAATGCTAAATTTCCTTTTCGTTTTTTCTGGGTAGATAACGATGCCATTAACGCCTTTGCCTTCTTTGGCGGCCATATTGGTGTTCACTCAGGGTTAATGCGCCGAGCAAACACGGAAAGTGAATTAGCTTCGGTACTGGCTCACGAAATATCTCACGTAACACAACGGCATATTGCCCGTAGCATGCAAGCACAGCAGCGTTCATCGCCACTTGCTATTGCATCGTTAATTGGGGGCGTTTTAATTGCCATGGCCAGCCCTCAGGCAGGTATGGCAGCAATGCAGGCGGGTCAAGCCGCCTCTGTGCAAATGCAAATCGACTATACTCGCTCGAACGAGCAAGAAGCTGACCGCATTGGTATTGCGATGTTGTCTCGCGCGGGGTTTGATGCCAATGGCGCTGCAGATTTCTTTTCCATTATGGCTGAGGAATACCGGAATGTATCTCGTCCGCCAGCACGCTTACTAACTCACCCATTAACCGAAACCCGTATTGCCGATGCCCGTTCACGTGCAAATGATTACCCTTCTCGCTTTGTACCTATAAGCAAACAATTTGAATTAGCTAAAGCCAGAATAATGGCGCGATACTCGTTTGAACCCGAGTACGCCGTTGAGTATTTTACTGCTCAGGTTGAAGCGCAGGTTTATCGCGTGAAAGAAGCTTCGCTGTATGCCTTAGCGTTAGCCTACATGCGCACTGAAGAATACGACAAAGCGCAAGACATCATTATGGGTGATTTGTTAAGCAAAGATGGCGGCAACTTATTTTACCTTGATGCTGCTACAGACATTTATATTGCTAAAGGGGAACCGTTAAAAGCGGTTGAGATGCTGTCGCCTTACGTAGAAAACAGCCCACGCAATCAAGTTTTAGCGTTAAACCAAGCAAATGCCATGATAAGCGCAGGTCAATATGACAATGCAATCAGCTTATTAAAAGACTTTTTGCTGGTAAACGATGAATACCAAATTGCTTACCAGCTTATGTCTGAAGCCTATCAAAAAGCCAAGCGTTTCTCGCAGATGCATCAAAGTAAGGCAGAAGTTTATGCGTTATATGGCGCTTATAGCCGTGCGGTAGATGAACTGCAATACGCTTATAACTTTGCCAAAGATGATGACCATCTTCAAAAGCAACGTATTAGAGCGAGAATAAAGCAATTTAGAGATCAAGAAGAGCGATTACAACGGCTTTAGTATACGCCTACTGCGTTCACAGCGACTGCATTCACAGCGACTACATTCACAGCGACTGCATTCACAGCGACTGCATTCACAGCGACTGCTTCACAGCGACTGCAGCTCGTGAATTTTGTCGGTAAGAATGTCAGCAGTAACTTCGCCTAAGATTTCGGCTCGTACCTGCCCTTCAGGACCAATAATATAAGTCGCCGGTAAATACGGCGGCTTACTGATTGGAAGATGTGTTTCTTCGTTAGCCATTATCACATTCAGTGTAATTTCAAACTTATTCATCATTACCTGTAAATCGCTAACAGGCAGTACGTCGTAATTAATCGCGAACAAATGCGTTTTCGGCGGCAAGTTTTTATTTAACTGATGTAGCTCGGGCATTTCTCGTAAACACGGTGCGCACCAAGGTGCAAAGTAATTAATGATGACCCAATCACCTTTTAAATCGCGCCATTTGTACTGTTCCCCTTGAAGGGTTTCAAAGTCGGTTTGGCTGTATTTGTAAAACCAAACTCCAGCCGTTACCGACAGCAACATTACCAGTGCAATAAGTAGCCCTTGCTTCATAGAGTTTGACATGTTTTGTACCTCTTTTACTTTTAAAACAGCGGTATACTTGCTACCCCTCATGGTGTGCAAACATGCCTTGCTGTGTTTTTAATAGCAAGCTTTTTCAATCGAGCGCTTTATGCATCAAATCATGCACTCTACTTATTGTACCTTACGTTATGAGCCTAAAGTTATAAGCCTAAAGTTATGAGCCTTAATTTATACGCCCGAAATTGTACGCGTATCGCTATTTGCTTATTTTCACTCTATTACGTGCTCTTTCACTCTTAACGGGCTTAAACGCCATTAATATTGAGTTACTATCACCCATTAGGCACTGACGCCTCGAAAAACACCTTGAAAAACACTTTCAAACAAGCAATAGTCAGCGCCAAAATTTGGCAACGATTAAACAACGAGGCGACACTATGTCTTCGGTTACTATATTACATAACCCGCGCTGCTCTAAAAGCCGCCAAACCTTAGCCTTACTGCAAGAAAAAGGTATATCACCTACCGTAGTAGAATATTTAAAAACGCCGCTAAGCCTTGCTGAACTTAACACCTTGTTCGGGCAGCTTAACGTCGACACTGTGCGCGACATGATGCGCACTAAAGAAGATGCTTATAAAGCCATGGGCTTAGGTGCTAAAGAAACCACTGACGAGCAGCTTTTCGCTGCCATGGTAGAAAACCCTAAGTTACTTGAACGCCCGGTAGTGATAGCTAACAATGCAGCGCGTATCGGAAGACCACCAGAGGCAGTGTTGGACATCTTATAATGGGCCCTATTTTAATTCTTTATTACAGCCGCCATGGCAGCACGAAAAAGCTGGCTGATGCTATAGCGCAAGGCGCGATTGCTGAACTATCAAGTCGAGCTGTATCAGCTACATCAGCCGTGAAAGCTGAAGTAATAGTGCGCAGTGTAGCAAGCCTAAATGCTAACGCTGACGACGCAAGTTCAGGGGTTAAAAACCCAAATGCTGCGCCTATAGTTACTCTACAAGAGCTTGAGCAGTGCAGCGCCCTTGCGCTAGGTAGCCCAACCCGATTTGGTAATATGGCTGCGCCAGTTAAGCAGTTTTTAGATAACACCAGCAGCCAATGGTTAAAAGGGTCGTTAATTAACAAGCCTGCCTGTGTATTTACGTCGAGTTCTTCAATGCATGGCGGCCAGGAATCTACGTTACTTTCCATGATGCTGCCTTTGTTTCATCACGGTATGGTGATGTGTGGCCTTCCCTACAGTGAACCTGCGCTTCATCAAACTCGAAGTGGTGGCAGCCCTTATGGCGTGAGCCATGTCGCCCTCGACAGTACAATTACGCTTACTGAAGATGAAAAATCTTTATGTATTGCACAAGGTAAACGTCTGGCACAATTAGCCATCGCACTGTGGTTATCGCAATCGGAGAAAACACATGACGCCTAATACCCGTTTTTATCGTTATTTGGCACTCGTTTGTCATAGCTTATTAATCTTTTGGATTATTGCGTGGCAGTTTTTTCTGAATAAAACCCTTACCTATTCGCCAGTATTTATTACTCTGGTGTATTTAGTGCCGCTATTGCTGCCTTACAAAGGCATTATTCAGGGCAAGCCTTATACGCATGCTTGGGCAAATTTTGTTGTACTGTTTTACTTAATGCACGGATGTACGGTGGCGTATGCGGTACCTGAAGAGCGTTGGTACGCAGCATTAGAAATTCTGCTTTGTGTTGGTATGTTTGTTGGTTGCAGTGCTTTTGCTAGAAAGCGTGGCCGCGAGCTAGGTCTTGGGCTTAAAAAGCTTAAGCAAGTGATGCAGGAAGAGAAAGCGCATTTCGAACCAGGGGAATAAATAGAAAGCGGGGCTTGTTAAATTAGTAAATTAAAGCCCTAATTCCCGCTTTACCATAGCGACGGAGAGTTTTTTTTGTTCTTGTAATGAACGGGTATCCAGCCGGGCAAGCAAGCTCAATAAACTACGCAAGTCTCTGTCGCTGTGATGCAATAAAAATTGCAGCGCTTGCTCTGATAAACGCAATCCCCGCTGATGAGCACGTAATCGCACCACTTCTTTGCGTGACTCATCATCTAACCCCGCTAAATGATAAATAACGCCCCACGCAAGCCTAGAGCTTAAATCCGGCAATTGAAATGCAGGATTCGATGGGCCTTGCTGGCTGCTACCCACAATCAGTGCATTCGGATTTTCGATTACGCGGTTAAACAGGTCGAATAAGGCTTCTTCCCATCGCGGCTGTCCGGCTATGCCATGAATATTATCTAAACAAATAACCGATAAGTTTTCTAATCCATCGAAAATATCAAAAGACCATTGCGCGTGGTGATTTAAGTTTAAATAAAGATGGTTAACATTTTGCTGCGCCAGTTGATGGCATAAGGCATACAGTAAGTGACTTTTGCCAAGCCCCTGCCCACCAAGTAAGGTAATAAGAGGAAGGTGTAACGCAGATAAAGAAGCCAAAGACTCCGCTTCTTGCCATGCAGGCATAGCGCTTGGAATACACTTAAGCAACGCCACCACTTCTAGGTTTCCCGTATCAACAAAACTATCGAAGGTTTCATCTGTGGGTAGCGTTACGGGAAGAGTCAGCTGCATAGCAAGGTGATCATTCATTCCAGTAAAAGGTATATCCTTCTACAACTTGACCGAAGGCATCGGTAACAGGCCTTAGTTTAGATTCTAATCTTACGGTATTCAGTAAATCGTCAGGTGTACCCAGCAACGTTAAGTTATAAGTTGCGACTGAGCCTGTCTGCCCCGTAAGCATAGCCTCTTCAATAACACTTAAGCTTTTCAAGTAGGCATTCGCATTTGCGTATTTTTTCAATGAGTCTAAATTTGCTACCGACACAGAAATTTGAATTCGCTCTGCATCAACGGCGCCTGGAATGACCGCATATTGTGACGATAAATAATTGGCATAGGCATCAACCAATTGCTGAGTTAATGAGGTAGGCTCGTCGGCAAAAATAGAACCGTAGCTTACCTTACCATTACCTACAAATACCCAGTCGAGTGCATATTCACCTTCTTGTGCTTTTTGCGCGTATTGGGTGAATTCATCCATGGTAAATGGTGGCATTTCTTTCGCTTCATTCACCATAGAGCCTGAAGCATTACTGTCACCATTTTTACCTATTGCGCCAGCATCTACGCCAGCATCACTTAAGTCCATCTGCCCACTAACCGGCTGTTCACTTTGATCGCCAGAATCATTCATATTAGTGGGCATATCATTATTGGTATCGTAAGCGTTTGCTACTTCTGAAGGTAACCCTTCAGGAATTGACGGCATCTCGCCTGGCTTATTTTTATACAGGCGTGCACCGATAATATTATCAACACCATAACGTTGCGACGATGACGTAAGAGACTGTACAAACCTGCCCCACACATCATAAATAGAAATACTGGCCGAATCAGTTAAGTCCATTAGCGGAAGGCTTACCGGCACACCGCGGGTTTTCGCGGTATTAACTAACATTTCACCAACGGGGGTTGGACGGCCTTCATCTAAAATAATTCGTTCTTTGTCGTCGGTTTCTGTGGCCAGCCACACAATAGTTTCTGGTCTGCGCTCGCCCCACAAAGGAAGGCCTTCACGCTTCATTAATTCAGTAAGCTTAGTTTTATCGAATTCGGCCACATAAAAGGTTTCATTGGCTGCATAGGTAAAACGATACGAGCGAAGGTAAGCTTCTGGGTTTCTTAGCGCAGCCCGTACACCGGCATTTTGCAACACTGTGGTGTTACCAGACACTTTTACCATCACTTGGGTGAGTGCTTCTTTTAACGCGCTGGATTGCGTTTTTTGACTCTGATCGCTAACAGGTATCTGTGCTTCATTAACTACTATCTGTTGGGTAGCATAGGCATTTATTGAACATACCGTTATTGCTAAACCTACACCACGAATTAATTGTCGCTGAAACATACGCCTAATTTTCCTGTTCCGATTAGAAATCAATTTCTTCACTACTCCACTGCAGCGCTAAAAGATCGTAGCGGCTATTCTCTGACATATTCATGTTTATTTCATCAACAAAAACAAAAATCGCCGCCTGTTAGGCCGAATAAATATTAATTCATACTCAAATTACACTTTTTTCACATGATCTGACCCTTATCCGCCTTAGTCAATTGGACTTGTGGTGACTTACTGGTAGAATCCGCGTTTTTCTACCTCTTACTCTTAGTTCTAGGGCGCAAACGTGAGCGAAAATAAAACCTCTCTTAGTTATAAAGATGCTGGTGTCGATATTGATGCGGGAAACCAACTTGTCGACCGTATTAAATCCGTTACTAAAAGGACTCACCGTCCGGAAGTAAAAGGAAACCTTGGTGGGTTTGGCGCATTATGTTCGCTTCCAACGAAATACAAGAACCCGTTATTGGTTTCTGGAACCGATGGCGTGGGTACTAAACTTCGTGTTGCTATGGACGCAAACCGTCATGATGGTGTGGGTATCGACTTAGTCGCCATGTGTGTTAACGACCTTATTGTACAAGGTGCAGAGCCTCTATTCTTCTTAGACTATTACGCTACTGGCAAACTAGATGTTGATGTTGCTGCATCGGTAGTTACCGGCATTGGTAATGGTTGTGAGCAAGCTGGATGTGCCCTAATCGGTGGTGAAACCGCTGAAATGCCGGGCATGTACCACGACGGCGATTACGATATTGCCGGTTTCTGCGTAGGTGTGGTTGAAGCTGAAAACGTTATCGACGGCACTAAAGTAAAACCAGGCCAAAAACTTATCGCATTAGGATCATCAGGCCCTCACTCGAACGGTTACTCGCTGGTTCGTAAGATTTTAGAAGTGAGCAGCGCCGACGTAAACCAAGATTTAGACGGCAAGCCGCTTATCGAGCATTTACTTGAGCCTACCCGCATTTATGTGAAGTCTGTTCTAGCATTGCTTGAGAAAGTTGAAGTTAGCGCTATTTCACACATTACTGGCGGCGGTTTCTGGGAAAACATCCCACGCGTATTGCCTGATGATGCAAAAGTGGTTATCGACGAGAAGAGCTGGCAGTGGCCTTCAGTATTTAGCTGGCTGCAAGAGAACGGTAACGTTACTCGTCACGAAATGTACCGTACGTTCAACTGTGGTGTTGGCTTGGTTATCGTGATTGACGAAGCGGATGTTGATACTACTATTGCTACGTTGAAAGCACATGGTGAAAACGCATGGGTAATTGGTGACATTAAAGCCAAAGATGGCGAGCAGCAAGTTGAGATAAACGCGTGAGCACGTCATCAACTAAACTCTGCGTTTTAATATCGGGTAATGGCAGTAACTTACAGGCTATTATCGATAACATCAGCGCTGAAAAACTTGATGCTGAAATATGCGGTGTGATTAGTAACCGCCCTAATGCGTATGGTTTAACACGCGCAAAGGAAGCCGGCATTAACGCAATCAGTCTTGATCATATGACCCATGATAGTCGCGAAAGCTACGACAAGGCTTTGCAAGCTGAAATTGAATCACTAAACCCTGATTATATCGTGCTTGCAGGCTTCATGCGTATCCTAACGCCTGAGTTTGTAAATACTTTTTCTGGAAAATTAGTGAACGTTCATCCATCTTTGTTGCCCAAATACAAAGGTTTGAATACACATCAGCAAGCTATCGACAACGGCGACGAAGAACATGGCGTAAGCGTGCACTTTGTCACACCTGAGTTAGATGGCGGCCCAGTTATCATTCAAAGCCGTGTTCCGGTTTTCGAAGATGACACTGCGGTAGACTTAGCTGATCGTGTTCAAGAACAGGAGCGTCGCATTTACCCATTAGTGCTTTCTTGGTTTAGTGCGGGGCGACTTAAGATGGTAAATAATAAGGCTATCCTAGATGAGCAAGAACTCCCAGAATCGGGTTATGCAAACGAATAAACGCGGCTTCATTGCAGCGTTTTTATTGGCTTTTGTGGGCGTCAGCGCCCACGCAGCCAATGTATCAGAAAACAGTCTTCAGCCCTACGAAGCCGTTTATACGGCGTATAAGTGGGGAGATGATGTGGGCGAAGCACATATCAAACTTGAAGCGTTGAGCAATGCACAATACTCCCTCACCTACTCTTCTAAAGTCTCTAAATTCTTTTTATCAGACAAACGCTATGAGCACTCTATCTTTAAGGTAGAAGACAGTGCTGTGTTACCTATTGAGTATCATTATACTCGCACCGGTACGGGCCCAGATAAAAACCTTACCGTAAACTTTAATACCAATAGTGGTGGAAAAGTAGTGGTTAAAGATGGTGATGAGTTTGCTTGGAATGGTCAATTTGATAATCAAATATACCGTGTCGATTTAGCTAACCAGCTAGCATCTGGCGAAACCAACCTCACTTACGACTTTGTTAACTATCGAGGAGAGTTACGTACCTACGGTGTAGAAGTAGTCGGTAATGAAAATTTATCATTACCTTATGGTGAGTTTGAAACGGTTAAAGTGAAACTTATTCGTGACTCTAAAACCCGCGAAACCTTTGCGTGGTTTGCACCTTCGTTAAATTATACGCTTGTGCGATTGCAACAATTTAAAGATGGTGAAGAGCAAGGCGACATTAAGTTGAAGTCTTATACCAGCGAGTAAACTTAAGATACACCTTCAATAGGCGGGGATCTGCCCGCCTATTTCCATTTTTCTTTTCTATTTTCATTATTCGAGTGTTTCACTCAACCTAGCTGCTAGCCCATAGCTATAGCGTTCTAGCGCAAACTATAAGCGTTAGTTTTAATGCAAAATTCATGTAAAAATCTTGATCTTTGGGCCATTAAATAATAGGTTTAACCCATGCTGGTCTGACCTCAAATTTATCGTTGCGCAGAATCTTACGTAATGAACCAAAATAAGAGGAACGATTAGCGTTACATTTAACGCCTTCTCAGGAGCGAAGTATGGCAGATTTTATTTGGTTTTTACTGGTAGTGTTAGCTCTGGCTGTTGCCAGCTATCAACGTACCAGCTTAGTAACAGCAGTGTGTATCGCTGGTGGAGTTATGATTTTAGGAACTCTATTTGGTGATATTGGTTTACTTGGTTGGATAGTATTCCTTGCACTTACACTCCCGTTTACCCTTTCTAATATTCGTCAGCAGCACATCACTAAAAAATTATTGGCGTTTTACCGTAAAGTAATGCCAGAAATGTCTAGCACTGAACAAGAAGCTATCGATGCGGGTACAGTTTGGTGGGACGGTGACATTTTCAGTGGTAAGCCTGATTGGGATAAACTTCACCGCATACCTAAAGGACGTTTAACCGCTGAAGAGCAAGCGTTTCTAGACGGGCCGGTTGAAGAAGTATGTTCAATGGTAGATGAGTGGCAGATTAACCATAAAGATGCCGACTTATCTCCTGAAATTTGGGCATTCCTTAAAGAACATAAGTTCTTTGCTATGATCATCAAAAAAGAATACGGCGGCTTAGCGTTCTCTGCATTTGCTCAGTCTCGCGTTCTTCAAAAGCTAGCCGGTGTTAGCGCAGTACTTTCAAGTACTGTTGGTGTTCCTAACTCGTTAGGCCCAGGTGAGCTACTTCAGCACTATGGAACGAAAGAACAACAAGATCATTACTTACCTCGCCTAGCGGCTGGTGAAGAAGTACCTTGTTTTGCTCTAACTGGCCCTGAAGCGGGTTCAGATGCTGGCGCAATCCCTGATGTAGGTGTTGTGTGCAAAGGCGACTGGAACGGTGAAGAAGTGCTAGGTATGCGCCTTACTTTTGATAAGCGTTATATTACTTTAGCACCTGTCGCTACCGTTATCGGTTTAGCGTTTAAGCTTCAAGATCCAGACGGTTTGTTAAGTGAGAATAAAGAGCCAGGTATTACTTGTGCACTTATTCCTCGTGATACAAAAGGCCTAGAAATTGGTCGTCGTCACTTTCCGCTGAATACGCCTTTCCAAAATGGTCCTATTCGCGGTAACGAAATATTCGTTCCAATCGATTACATTATTGGTGGTCCGGCAATGGCAGGTAAAGGCTGGCGTATGCTGGTTGAATGTTTGTCAGTAGGCCGTTGTATTACCCTACCGTCTTCTGCTGCTGGTGGCGCTAAGTCGGTATCATTGGCAACCGGTGCTTATGCACGTATTCGCCGTCAGTTCCGTATGCCTGTTGGCCATATGGAAGGCGTAGAAGAAATGCTAGCCCGCATCGGTGGTAATGCCTACTTGATGGATGGTGTAACACGTTTTTCTACCGTAGGTGTAGATTTGGGTGAGAAGCCGTCGGTTATATCGGCAATTTGTAAATATCACCTTACCGAAAAAATGCGCCAGATCATTAATGATTCTATGGACATTCATGGTGGTAAAGGCGTAATGCTTGGGCCAAATAACTATTTAGGTCGTGGTTACCAAGGTGTACCGGTTTCAATTACCGTTGAAGGCGCGAACATTCTTACTCGTAACATGATGATATTCGGTCAAGGCGCTATGCGTTGTCACCCTTTCGTATTGAAAGAAATTCAAGCCGCGTCAATTGAAGACAAAAAAGAGAGCATTGCAGCATTTGATAAAGCCGTATTTGGTCATATCGGCTTTGCAGTTTCAAATACGGTTCGTAGTGTTTGGTTCTCGTTAACTAGCGGCGTATTCAGCAGTGCTCCTTTTGCCGATGAAACAGCTCACTATTACAAACTGTTACAGGGCTACAGCGCTAACCTAGCGCTACTTACCGATGTTTCTATGGGTGTGTTAGGCGGCGACTTAAAACGTCGTGAGCGTTTATCTGCACGCTTGGGTGATATTTTAAGTGGCTTGTATCTAGGTAGTACTACCTTGAAGCGTTTCGACGAAGATGGTCGTTTGAAAGAAGACTTACCGCTACTTCATTGGGCTATGCAAAACACTTTGCATGACATTGAAACAGCCATTGATGACTTCTTAGCTAACTTCCCTAACAAGGTTATTGGTGTAGTACTTCGTGGTCTTGTTATTCCGTTTGGTCGCCGCGTTGGTAAACCTTCGGATAAAACTGAACATGCTATCGCGCAAATGCTACAAACGCCTTGTAGCGCACGTAGCCGCTTAGGTTATGGTCAGTACCTTGCTCGTGAAGAAGGTAACTTGTTTGGTGACCTAGAACAAACCCTTGATGACGTGTTAGCTGCTGAGCCAATCTTTGAACGCATTTGTAAACATAAGAAAGCGAAACTGCCTTTCACCCGTTTAGCGGCGTTAGCTGATGAGGCACTTAGCGAAGACATCATTAACGAAGAAGAAGCTGATTTACTTCGCCGTACAGAAGCAGGAAGACTAAGAACCATTAACGTGGACGATTTCGATCACGAAGAATTAGTGGCAAAAGTGAACTCTTCTAGTGAAGCGAAAAAACGAGGAGGCAAAGCTGCTTAGCTTAATCCTCCCTAAAAAGGGCCGCTTTGGCGGCCTTTTTTTATGCATCAAAACCACTGTTTTACTTCTGTTATCGTGGCTAGTAAGCATTTCTGCTTACGCTACACCCCAACCTACCCTTGTCGAATTACCCTATTCAACATTTACTTGTGGTAATTCAAAACAAGCTATTAATCTTGCCAACCTTATTGTTAATGATGAAAACCAGCAACGTACTCATATTCGCTGTAACCCTACTCTAGTAGCAATTGCCGAAGAGAAAGTTAATGATATGGCCCAGCGCGGTTTTGTGTCGCATTTCCTAGGGGGTAGCCCAAATACTCGTTTAAGAAACGCTGGTTTAACCCTTCCGTCATATTACGGTAGTGCCATGAGTAATCAGGTAGAAGCACTGGCTGGTGGGTATTCAACAGCGAAAAAAGTGTGGCATGGGCTAAAGAGTTCTTATTCTCACAAACAACATTTATTAGGTGAAATACCCTTTTATGTTGAACAAAATGAGATTGGTGTAGCATTTATTAAAGATATAAAAACTCCTCATGTAGAGTATTGGGCTATTTATATCACCAAGCTTAATAGCCAGACTAACAGCACCCTATTTACCGAGATCCCCGATAAAGGCTTAGGCATAGTTACTGAAGGTGGAGAGATTACTGAGGGTGGAGACAACTGAAGGTAAGGTGATTACACCTACTCAGTAGCTATTTTTTATAGGTTTAAGGCAAATAGTAAAACAGACGCACACAAAAAAGCCGGTGTTTATTGAAACACCGGCCTTTTTATTTATTTTAGTAACAAACTAGCTAAGTTGTAACTTATCCATCAATAGTACCGCTTGGGTACGAGTGTTGATTTCAAGCTTACGTAAAATAGCACTGATGTGTGCTTTAATCGTTGCTTCTGTTACATTCATTTCGTGAGCAATTTGCTTATTCATTAAGCCTGCACGTAAGAATGATAATACTTGAATTTGCTTAGGTGTTAGCTCTCTAAAGCGCTGAAGCAATAGTTTCAACTCATCGTCTACTTTTTCAAGCTCATCTTCCATGCCTTCAGGAAGCCATTTTTTACCCGCTATAATATCAACAATAGCTTGTGCCATTTCACGAGTTGCAGATACTTTTGGAATAAAACCTTGAGCGCCAAGGCTCATCACTTGCGCGACGACTTCTACAGTATCACTACCTGACACTACGCCAATTGGAATATCAGGGTATTTTTCACGTAAAGAAATGATGCCGTTGAAATACTCACCGCCAGGCATATTAAGATCTAATAAGACCAATTCAATACCGTCGTATTCACCTAAAATAGCTAGCGCAGCATCTAAGCTTCCTGCTTCAAGAATTTGTGCGTTTTCAAAATAAGGTGCTAATGCTCCGCTGAGTGCTTCGCGAAACAATGGATGATCATCTGCTACAAGAATTCTTGTCATTAGCGTTGTTGCTTCCTTTAGTTCTTATATCTCTAGGTTAATACTTTAGACCTAATTCTAAAAGCCCTATTAGTGAAAAATCACCGCTTTCTTTGATTTTTTTACGGTTTTCCATTGGCATTTGTATTTGTGAGGGTAAAATTGCCGACCAATTCTAGCTAGCCGGGTACATCTTGTGCAGAAACACGACAGACTATATGCAAATCCTCTTAACAAAGTAGCTGACTTTACTTTTGATGAGTCGGTCGTTGACGTTTTTCCCGATATGATTCAACGCTCGGTACCTGGCTATGAAACTATTGTTCATACTATCGGCGAGCTAGCTAAATCGAAAGTAAAACCAAACTCACGGGTTTACGACTTAGGTTGCTCTTTAGGTGCGGCCAGTTTATCAATTGCACGGGCTACGCAAAACGTTCCTTGTGAAATTATTGGCATTGATAGTTCAGACGCCATGGTTGAGCGATGCCGACGTATGGTACAAGCGTTTAATCTACCCAACCCTATTACCATCGTTCAGCAAAATGCACAGGACACTCAAATAGAAAATGCCTCCATGGTAGTAATGAACTTCACCCTACAATTCATTCCGCCTGCAGACAGAGAAGCGTTACTCAAACAAATCTACAATGGCTTGAATGAAGGTGGCGTGTTAATTCTTTCTGAAAAGATTAAGCACCCTACCATAGCTGGCAATGAACTATTGATAGACCTACACCACCAATTTAAGCGCGACAATGGCTACAGTGAATTAGAAGTCAGCCAAAAGCGCGCCGCTATCGAAAAGGTGATGTTGACCGACACATTCAGTGAGCACGAAACCCGCTTAAAGTCAGTGGGCTTTAAAGATGTCGTGATGTGGTTTAAGTGTTTTAACTTTACATCATTGGTAGCAATAAAATAGTTGGCAATGCGGTTAAGTGGGTACTAATACCCCAAAAATACCCAAAAAAAATACCCCACGAACATTTATAATTAGCATTCCGTAATTGAGCATTAAAAATATTGTGAGTCACAATTAAGAACACCGAGAACACGATGACAAAACCTGAATCAACATGGTTTAACGACTGCTACAAAGCTATTCTAGATACGCCTTTAAGCCATTGGCTTGAAACACTGCCAGCACAAATGAGTGAATGGCAAAAAAGTCAAAAGCACGGTGAATTCGATAAGTGGTGTCGTCTACTTTCAAAAATTCCTTCTACTACTCCTTCATCGACCACTTTAGTTGATGAAGTACGTATTGGTAGTGCGCATGATATTGACCAATATACTCAGAAGAAAATATTGGGTTTACTGCAACAATTCATGCCTTGGCGAAAAGGCCCCTTTCATATACACGATATTCATGTAGATACCGAATGGCGTTCTGATTGGAAGTGGGATCGTGTTTCCCCGCATATATCGCCACTTAAAAGCAGAACGGTACTAGATGTGGGTTGCGGTAGCGGTTACCACATGTGGCGTATGCTAGGCAGTGAGGCTTCTCGCGTAGTTGGTATCGACCCTACCCAGTTGTTTTTAATTCAATTTCAGGCCATTAAACATTTCATTCCAAGTGATCGCATTCATTTTCTACCATTAGGTATTGAAGAGATGCAGCCGTTGAATGCGTTTGATACGGTATTTTCAATGGGGGTGCTCTATCACCGCAAAGATCCTATTCAGTTTCTTACCCAACTTAAACATCAGCTACGCAAAGGTGGAGAGCTGGTATTAGAAACCTTGGTAGTAGACGGTGACGCACAAACGGTATTGATGGCGGGCGAGCGCTATGCACAAATGCGAAACGTGTGGTTTTTGCCAAGCACAGACGCATTAACTGTATGGCTAGAGCGATTAGGCTTCGAAAATATTCGGGTGGTAGATAAAAACTTCACGACGTTAGATGAACAACGTGCCACTGAGTGGATTGAAGGTCAGTCGTTGAAAGATTTTCTCGACCCTGAAGATATTACTCGCACCATTGAGGGGTATCCTGCACCACAACGAGCCGTCATTGTCGCTAATCGTAAATAAGTTCAGCCCTATGTAATGCAACTGAGATGTTGGCATAAATGTTGTAACCTTTCTTCCCCATGATGTACGTTTTCTGCATTTAATAGGGTTGCAACATGGATATTCATGGGTTTTTAAAGACACATCAGCTACCAAGTACGTATGCGGACACTGCACAAAAATGGTTCATACCATTATGCGAACGGCTAGTTAAGCACCAAGAAGGTGCATTAAAATCAAATAAAGCCCCATTGGTGGTCGGTATAAATGGCTGCCAAGGTTCCGGGAAATCCACACTTACTGATTTTATTAGCGCCTATTTAACCAGTATCTACGCTAAAAAAGTGGTCAGCCTCTCCATAGATGACTTTTATTTAGATAAATCTCAGCGAAATGCATTATCTATCAAGGTTCATCCTCTTCTTGCGACTCGGGGCGTACCGGGCACCCATAATATGCCCCTGGCGCTTAATACGTTCAAGCAACTTCAAGGTAGTGGTCAAGTATCCCTACCCCGCTTTAATAAAGCGATTGACGACCCTTTTCCGCATAATCAGTGGCCTGTAATTTCAGCCCCACCAGATATCATTATTTTGGAAGGCTGGTGCGTTGGTGTAACACCTGAACAACCCGCAGATATTAAGCAACCGATAAATAGTTTAGAAGAAAACCAAGATCCCCTTGGTATTTGGCGTTCATTTGTTAATACTGAATTGGCGGGCGAGTATCAAACCTTGTTTGACCAAATCGATTATCGGGTTATGTTAAAAGCACCTTCTTTTGAGTGCGTTTACCATTGGCGCTTAGAACAAGAACATAAACTTGCGATGGCAACACAGGGCGCATCTACAGGCGTAATGTCAGATGAACAAGTTGCACAGTTTATACAGAATTACCAAAGACTCACCGAGCATGCACTTAAAACATTGCCTATAACATGCGACACCGTGTATTCGCTTGATGAAACAAGAACAATAACCGGCGAGGAAGTAAAATAATGACAAGAACGCTCGTTTTCACCGATATGGACGGCACGCTGTTAGACCACCATACTTACTCCTTTGAGGCGGCGAAACCTGCTTTAACAGCGTTAGAGTCACGCGATATACCCGTTATTCCAACCACCAGTAAAACCTTTGCCGAGCTACAGCCTTTACGAGAGCAAATTGGCCTAACTGGACCATTTATCATTGAAAACGGTGCAGCGATCTTTATTCCACATGGTTTTTTCAAAAAGAAACCTAGTGGGACCGTGTGGGTAGATGGCTACTGGTGTAAGTCGTTCATTTCCAATAAAAATTATTGGATAAAACTCTTGGATAAAATCAAAGCTGATTTTGAAGGCGAGTTTAAACAGTTTTCCCAAATGAGTTTGGAAGAAATTCAAAGCAGTACTGGCTTAGATGAAGCATCTGCCGCCCTAGCAGCTAAACGTCAATTTGGTGAACCAGTACTTTGGACAGGTTCTGACGAAAGTAAACAAAAATTCATAGCGGCAGTTAAAGATCGCGGCGCTTACCCTTTAGAAGGTGGACGATTCATTCACGTATCGGGCAACTGCGACAAAGGACAAGCCCTTAAATGGCTTGCCGCTGAATACCAACGACAACATGATACTCATGTTAAGACCGTCGCCCTTGGCGATGGAAAAAACGATATTGCTATGCTTGAAGCAGCACATATCGCGATACGAATTTTATCTCCGGTAAATCCTCCGCCTTCCGTTAAAAAAGACGAGGTTTATACCAGCACGTTGCATGGCCCAGAAGGCTGGAACGAAATGCTAACTCAATTGCTATCCCTATAATCAGGAGGACACATGGCTGATTTTTATCAAAACGGTGTGGTTACAACTTTACATAATCTTTCTCGTAGACCAACAGAGGAACTAGAAGCCGAGTTACTCCGCTTTTCACAGAAACGCCCCATGGCGCTTATTTTGCCATCACTATTCTCAGAATTAGAAGGTGATGCCTTACCTCATATTGTTGATGAATTGACAGGCGTACCCTATTTATCTGAAATCGTTATTGGTCTGGATAGAGCCGATATGGCGCAGTACAAACATGCGCTTAAGTTTTTCGACAAACTGCCTCAACATCATCGCGTGCTGTGGAACGATGGCCCGCGCTTGAAAGCCTTGGATGAAGAGCTACAATCAAAAGGTCTTGCCCCTAAAGAATTAGGGAAAGGTCGTAATGTTTGGTATTGCATGGGCTATGTATTAGCATCAAACCGTGCTGAGTCTGTTGCTCTGCATGATTGCGATATTGTGACTTACAACAAAGACTTGTTGGCGAAGCTTATTTACCCAGTCGCGAACCCGAACTTTAACTATGAATTCTGTAAAGGTTATTACGCCCGTGTAGCGAACGGCAAAATTAATGGCCGAGTATCTCGCTTATTGGTAACGCCATTATTACGCGCACTTAAACGCATTATGGGCGATAACGAATACCTTGAGTTTATGGACAGCTTCCGCTATCCACTCGCCGGTGAATTCTCATTCCGCCGTGATGTGCTAAACGATATTCGTATACCAAGCGACTGGGGCTTAGAAATTGG
The DNA here is from genome assembly GCF_030547075.1 of Alteromonas sp. 1_MG-2023. GTDB lineage: Bacteria > Pseudomonadota > Gammaproteobacteria > Enterobacterales > Alteromonadaceae > Alteromonas. The sequence continues at coordinate 33,990 of NZ_JAUOQH010000025.1, forward strand.
CGTACTGTCTGAGATGCATCGCAACTATTCGCACAACCGTCTTTGCCAAGCCGACATTTGTGATATTTACGATCACAAACATCAAGATTTGTCGCTTAACGATGAACATGGTGGCTTATCTAAAATGTCTATCGATATCACTAAAGCTATCTTTAGAAAGCTAGCTACTCAAGGCTATACCTTTAGTAATGAAATGTTCCGCTCTATCAAGGCGACCTATTTCAGAATTGCACTAGACTTTATTGAGACCTATCACAACGATGCAGTAATGAACGGTCTTACTCTTGATATACATAGTGAAGAAAAAGCAGTTGAAATGTTCGCCAGTAACATCATGAAAGCTGGTCAGAACTTCTTAGAAAACCCAATGGAAACCCCTTTCATTCCAAGTTGGAACCGAGTAACCAGCGCTGTGCCAGATATTCTCGAGCGCTTGCTGGAGGCCGTTGAAGCTGACACCGCAGAATTTATGGAGTAATAGACAATGACATGGCAAGTACTCCATGACAAAGTGAAGCACCATCTAGAATACATCTATGCAGACGTGCCTCTTGAGCATTCCTTAGAAAGCTTAACCATGTCTTTAATGGAAACTATGGGCATTACGCCTGAAGATGATATCGACCTTCCTCAATCCCATTCTAATTATTGGGATGAGGAAGACGTTATCATGATCACCTATGGCGATAGCGTTATTGATGCAGACGAGCGGCCGCTCGTCACTCTCAATCGATTTTTGAATCGCTATAGTAAAAACACCATTAACAATGTGCATATTCTGCCATTTTTCCCATACAGTTCAGACGATGGCTTTTCGGTTATCGACTATTCAAGTGTGAATGAGGCCCTAGGCAGTTGGGACGATATTGAAGCCATTGCGAAAGACTACGGGTTAATGACTGACTTAGTGATTAACCACTGTTCTGCACGCAGTGTATGGTTCGATAATTTTATCAAAGGTGAAGGGCCTGGTTCAGACTTTTTCTTTACCGGTGACCCTGCTGACGACTTGTCTATTGTTACCCGCCCTAGGGTTTCACCGCTGTTGCGTGAAACAGAAACCAAAGATGGCACTAAACATGTCTGGTGTACTTTCAGTCACGACCAAGTCGATTTTGATTTCAGGAACCCTAAGGTACTTCTTACGTTCATTGATATCATTCGTTTGTATATCGACAAGGGCGCCAAGATTTTCCGCTTAGATGCGGTCGCATTTTTGTGGAAAATTGTAGGCACCAACTGTATTAACCTGCCGCAGACCCATGAGGTTATTAGGTTAATTCGTACCCTAATTGAACATGTCGACCCGTCTATTATAATCATTACTGAAACCAATATTCCCAATAGGGAAAATTTGACCTATTTCGGTAATGCTAATGAAGCCCATGCTATTTATAACTTTTCATTACCGCCCTTATTGGTAAACACCTTAGTAACCGGTAATTGTAAGTACTTAAAGAGTTGGATGATGAGTATGCCGCCAGCGCAAAATGGCACCGCGTACTTTAACTTTATTGCTTCACACGATGGTATAGGTCTGCGCCCTGCCGAAGGGTTATTAGACGACGAAGAAATCTCTGAGTTAGTGCATACCATGCAAAACTTTGGTGGCAAAATTTCATGGCGCGCTTCAGATCATGGGCAACAAAAGCCTTATGAGATTAATATTACTTTGTTCGATGCCCTTCAAGGGACAACTAAAGGGCCTGATAGATGGCAAATTGACAGATTTATTTGTGCTCACGCCATCATGCTTGGCATGGAAGGTATTCCAGGCATCTATATTCATAGTTTATTGGGAACGTCTAATGACTATGAAAAAGTGGCCAATACCGGTCAGAACCGTTCTATAAATCGTAGACGCTGGGATTTTAAGGAACTAGAAGCATTACTTGATTCACCCTACTCCCAGCATCATAAGGTGTTAACCAGGTTGTCTCAGCTAATTCGAATTCGCAAAGCACAGCCAGCATTTCACCCGAATGCGACGCAGTTCACATTGCAGCTTAATGAAAGTATTTTCGGTTACTGGCGTCAAAGCTTGGACAGAAAACAAAGTATTTTTTGTATTAGTAATGTGTCCGATGAAGAGCAAACTATTTTACTGTCGGATATTAATCTAATTGGTACCGACAACTGGATAGATTTGGTAACTCGTCAGCAAATTGCGTTATCTGACGCCTTTTTGCAGCTAAAACCCTACCAAGTGCTTTGGATAAGTAACCAAGACTTTGAGTAAATTCATATTCTTAACCTTTTTATTCACCTCTTCCAAACGGCGCTTATAGCGCCGTTTTTGTTTTAATTTCCTTATTGTCACTGCCTAATCCATTGGTTTATTGGCGCATTTAGGTGATAATCCACACCCTCAAATTAGGGAGTGGTTTTCATGTCTTCAAAATGGTTATCGTTAGAACACGCATTAGAAAAAGCGATTAGTGCAACTCGCACCATAGGTGAAACCGAAACCATTCCGTTAAACAGCGCTTTAGGCCGAATTACTGCATCAGCAGTGAGTGCGTCTATATCTGTGCCCCCTTGGGATAACTCAGCAATGGACGGCTTTGCGGTTAATACTGCTGATGAAAAGAATACGCCACTGTTAATTCAGAGCACTATCACCGCAGGTATGGCCGCAAATGAGTCGCTTAAATCAGGTCACGCCATTAAAATTATGACTGGCGCACCAGTGCCTGCTGGTGCTGATGCCGTGGTGATGGTTGAGAATACGACTACCGAAGACAATGGTGTTGTTATAAACCAATGGCCCTCATCCGGCGAAAATATTCGTAAGAAAGAAGCGGATATTAAAATTGGACAGGCACTCGTCAATCAAGGCGTTCGGTTACAACCACAACACCTTATGCTGCTGTCTTCGCAGGGCTTAGCTACTGTTGAAGTGTTCAAGCAGGTAAAAGTAGGTGTTGTAGCCACCGGAACTGAACTCGCTCAACCCGGCGAGCCTTGTCTACCCACTCAAATCTATGAATCTAACCGAATTGGGGTCAGCGCCCTACTTTCAGAGTTAGGCGTAGAAATCATTGATTTCGGCATTGTAAAAGATGACGAGCAATCACTCACCAGCTTATTTAAAGAAGCAAGCGAGCGAGTAGATGTAATGGTAAGTAGTGGCGGCGTTTCCGTTGGCGATGCCGATTATGTGAAAGATGTGATAGACACCTTGGGCAGCATCGATTTTTGGAAAGTCGCCATTAAGCCTGGAAAACCTTTTGCTTTAGGGCAAATAGCTAATACCTTGTTTTGTGGCTTGCCTGGCAACCCTGTTTCTGCGTTTGTAACGGCAAAATTACTTGTTACGCCGTTAATTAGAAAAATGCAGGGTGAACAGCTTATACGCAAACCATTAACTGTTAACGCGAAAATTACCTGCGATATTAAACGTCGTGCAGGACGAAGGGATTTTCAGCGAGCTACCATGTCTTATGATGATAATTTCGACCTTTGTGTTACCCCGTTTCGTACTCAAAGCTCTGGTGTAATGACGTCTATTACCGCAGCAAATTGTTTAATGATAATTCACGAAGACATTAGTCATGTTGAAAAAGGCACCACTTTGCCTGTTATCCCTTTTGATTTACTTTCACCTGAACCGGACGCTTAACCTTGAAGAAAAAACGCTATCTACTTGAAGGTAGAGATATAATAAAGCTGGCTTGGCCATTATTAATTGCGCAAATCACCCAAATGCTGATGGGCGTGAGCGATACCATTATGGCGGGGCGTTATAGCGCCACTGATATGGCAGCGGTGGCCCTTGGTTTTAGTATTACCGTGCCCCTATTATGCTTTATACAAGGTATTGCACTTGCCTTACCGCCGATTATTTCAAGGCTTCAAGGTACAAAAGACATAACCGGCATTGCCAATGCCAGTCAACAAGCAGGCTACTTAGTGTGTTTCGTTGGTTTAGCGGTGGCCGCCCTTATTCCGTTTGCCGGTAACATCGTATCCTTATTCCCTATGGCAGATGAGCTTCATACCATTACCGTAGATTATGTAGTTTACGTGCTTTGTGCCATGCCGGGCTTTGCGCTTTATCAGTGGTTAAGAAACTACTGTGAAGGGTTAGGTAAAACTAAGCCCACCATGTTAATTACTGTGATTGGTTTAATGGCTAATATTGTCGGTAACTACCTGTTTATTTACGGTGTGGGCCCTATTCCTGCTTTTGGTGGCGCAGGTTGTGGTGTAGCAACGGCTATTGTTATTTACACCATGCTTATTGCTACGTTTATTTACGTGCGTTTCAGCCCTGCCCTAAAAAAATACCAGCTGTTTGATACGTACTACAAGCCGTCTGTGGTGGCCATAAAGCGCACTTTTAAATTGGGTTTACCTATCGCAATGACCTTGTTGTTTGAAGTGACTTTATTTGCGGTAGTCGCACTGCTACTTGCGCCGTTCGGTTCAACCACCGTTGCTGCACACCAAGTTGCGCTAAACTTCTCTGCCTTGATGTTTATGGTACCCATGAGTATTGGTATGGCAGCGTCTATTCGTATTGGTTATCGCATAGGGCAAGATAATAGACGCCAAGCAAAAATCGCCGCAAAGTGTTCTATTTTAATTGGCTTTGTTACCGCAGCTTGTACTGCTACATTCACACTCAGTGCTAAAGCATTCATTATCGGGCTTTATACCAGCGACGATGCGGTTTACCAAATGGCGAATGCTCTACTTATTTATGCGGCTATTTTCCAGCTTTCCGATGCAATTCAAGTAATATCAGCCAATGCACTTAGAGGTTACAAAGATACTACGGCTATGTTTATCATTACCTTTGTGTCTTACTGGTTAATTGGCTTGCCCACCGGCGTAATATTAGGGCGTACCGATTGGATCACGGCTGAACCTATGTCTGCGAGCGGATTTTGGATTGGGTTTATTGTGGGGCTAAGCGCAGCGGCAATAATGCTAGGCGCAAGACTTTATTATATTCAACGGCCAAGCTACCGTTACGCTACCTAGTCTAATAGATACTATGCCTATCGGTTACACGCCTGTGCTCCGATAGGCTTTCCAATCCCTTGGCGAATCAATATCTAATGCAGATTCAGGGTGAGCTACGCCAACGGCTTTCCCTTTTCGCTTCCAGTCTTCTATCACTTTCTTAGCGCCTTTGTCGCCGCTTAGCTTAAGTAAGCTATCAAACGCCGCTCTAGGGAAGATAGCTGGCACCGTCGCTTGTAATTCGCCCCGATGGTTATTCCACTGACTGTATATAATGTCATCAGGATGAACGGATACTTGTTCAATCAAGTTATCAAGCGTACTTGTGGTTACACTCGCTAAGTCTGCTAAATGCACTAAAACATGGGTGTACTGATTGTCCTTGGATTCCAACACGGCGTTAAGGCCACAGCGTATGCTTGAAGCAATACCTTCATCCCACACATCGTTGTGACATATTTGAATTGTGGTTTGGTGGGTTGGCTTGTTATGAATTGTCTCTTTGAGGATTGTCTCGTTTTGAGTTGTCTTTATTTGAGTTACGTCTATTTGATTTTTAGTACTTTGACTAGCGAAAGTCTGTAGCACACCAAAAAGGCCAGAATGCCAGCGCCCCGTAACCACATAGATTGAGGAAAGATGTAGCCCTTGAACTTGTTGCAAAGAGTAATGGATTAACGGCAACCCGCTATAATGCGGGGAAAGTAATTTGTTACCACCGTAACGCTTACTTTCCCCACCCGCTAACAGTATGCTTGCAATCTTAGTCATGCTTACTCGTGTGAATTTAGGGTTTTTACCGTATTTGTCGTACTAATTTTTAGCGTATTCACCAGTACTCGCGCTTATTCATGGTTGCAAAACAAAACATGAACTAGCGTGAACGGCTGAGTTCTTTAATAGCTTGGGTTAGCCCTTCAAGAGTTAGCCCGTACATTCTGTCTTCCACAATTTCTTTGATGATTGAAATAGACGAATAATAAGGCCAATAATTCTCCGCTTGAGGGTTTAACCATACCGCTTTGTTAAAGTGGTTCAGTATTCGGCCTAGCCATGCACTACCCGGCTCTTCGTTCCAGTGCTCAACACTTCCACCTGGATAGGTAATTTCATAAGGCCCCATGGTGGCATCGCCAACAAAAATGACTTTATAGTCTTTACCATACCGATGAATAATATCGTGAACCGAAACCCGTTCTTTTTCGCGGCGCAGATTATCTTTCCACACTTCTTCATACACACAGTTATGAAAATAGAAGTACTCGAGGTATTTGAACTCACTCTGCACTGCGGAGAAAAGCTCTTGAGTGGTTTTAACGTGAGGATCCATAGAACCGCCCACATCAAAAAACATTAACACCTTTACCGCGTTATGACGCTCGGGCGACATGTGAATATCTAACATGCCACCTTTTTTCGCGGTTTCACCAATGGTGGTGGCCACATCAAGCTCTTCACTGGCACCGGTTCTGGCGAACTTACGTAATTTACGCAAAGCCACTTTAATGTTTCGTGTACCTAGCTCTACGTCGGCAGATAAGTTCTTAAACTCGCGTTTGTCCCATACCTTTACCGCAGAGTTACGACGATTGCCTTTCTGCCCAATACGAATACCTTCTGGGTTATCGCCATAAGCACCAAAAGGAGACGTTCCACCCGTACCAACCCATTTGTTTCCGCCTTGATGTCGCTTTTCTTGCTCTTCAAGGCGCTTCTTAAGGGTATCCATTAGGGCTTCTAATCCACCAGACTGGCGCAGTGCTTCACGTTCTTCTGCACTTAAGTTTTTCTCAATTTCTTTGCGTAACCATTCTTCGGGAATTTCTTTACCGAATAAATCGATAGATTCCACCCCTTCAAAATAATCGGCAAATGCTCTGTCGAATTTATCGTATTGAGATTCGTCCTTCACCATGATGGTTCGAGACAAACTGTAAAAGCCTTCTAAATCTGCATAAACAATATGCTTTTCCAAGGCCCGGAGTAAATCAAGCAGCTCCCGCAAGCTCACTTTTACTTGATATTTTCGCAGCGTGAAAAAGAATTGAATAAGCATTAGCGGCGCGCCATGAATACCAATTTTTCGAACAAGTGAATGTCTTGTTCGTTTTTAAGTAAAGCACCGTACAATGGTGGAATAGCAGCTTTACCATCTTTAGTTTGCAATGCTTCTGGTGGAATGTCTTCCGCCACCAGCAATTTCAACCAATCGATAAGCTCAGAGGTTGAAGGCTTTTTCTTAAGCCCAGGTACATCACGGATTTGGAAAAAGGCTTTTAATGCTTCATCAAGTAACTTTTTCTTTAAATCAGGAAAATGCACATCTACGATTTGCTGCATTTCTTCTGGAGTAGGAAATTGAATATAATGGAAGAAACAACGACGTAGGAAGGCGTCTGGCAGATCTTTTTCATTATTTGATGTGATAATTACGATGGGGCGTACTTTTGCCACTACGCGCTCTTGAGTTTCATATACAAAGAACTCCATTTTATCGAGTTCTAGCAATAAGTCGTTTGGAAACTCAATATCCGCTTTGTCTATTTCATCAATCAAAAGAATCGGACGATTGCCCGCTTCAAAGGCTTGCCACAATTTACCTTTAACAATGTAATTGCCAATATCGTGAACACGATCATCACCAAGTTGTGAATCTCGCAGGCGAGATACCGCATCGTATTCGTATAAGCCTTGTTGTGCTTTGGTAGTAGATTTGATGTGCCATTGAATTAAATCGGTACCAAGACTGGCCGCCAACTCTTCTGCCAACATGGTTTTACCTGTGCCAGGCTCCCCTTTGATTAGCAGCGGACGCTCTAGCGTAATTGCTGCATTCACAGCCAATTGCAGATCTTTTGTAGCAATGTAATTCGACGTTCCACTAAAAGCCATTATGTTTCTACCTCTTCCGTTCTGATTCGTCATGTAAAATAACAATAACATATAGCGAAAAAGCACTTTGCATTTTCACGTTTGGGACCAATGATATAGGGGTATGACGAAATCCCCTAATTCAGGCTATGAATTATTAACTATTATAAAGGTCGTACAGATCACGACTGCTGGGATTTCCTAACTAGGTAAGGATTAATAATGCAAGTATTTGACGACAACTCTCTTTCTATTGGCCGCACGCCTCTAGTTAAATTAAACCGTGTGACTTCAGGTAACGTTTACGCTAAGGTTGAATCTCGTAACCCTAGCTTCAGTGTTAAGTGTCGTATTGGCGCCAACATGATTTGGGACGCTGAAGAACGTGGCGTACTTACCCAGGGTAAAGAAATTGTAGAGCCTACCAGTGGTAACACAGGTATTGCCCTTGCGTTTGTTGCCGCATCTCGTGGTTACAAACTAACACTTACCATGCCTAGCAGCATGAGTTTAGAGCGCAGAAAGCTATTAAAAGCCCTTGGTGCCAGCTTAGTATTAACTGAAGCACCAAAAGGCATGAAAGGTGCGGTGGCCGCAGCACAAGAGATTGTGGCTTCTGATCCTGAAAAATACGTTTTACTTCAGCAGTTCGATAACCCTGCCAACCCTGCTATCCATGAAAAGACCACGGGTCCTGAAATTTGGAATGACACCGACGGTAAAGTGGATGCATTCGTGGCGGGCGTAGGTACAGGCGGAACCATTACTGGTGTTAGCCGCTACCTTAAAAACACCCAAGGTAAAGCTATTACCTCAATTGCGGTAGAGCCAACTGACTCGCCAGTGATTACCCAAGCGATGAACGGTGAAGAACTAACACCAGGGCCACATAAAATTCAAGGTATTGGTGCCGGCTTCATTCCAGGTAACTTGGACTTAAGCTTGATTGACGAAGTTGAGCAAGTGACCAACGATGAGTGTATGGAAATGGCGCACCGCTTGATGACCGAAGAAGGTATTCTTGCAGGTATTTCTTCTGGCGCAGCAGTGGTAGCAGCAAAACGTTTTGCTGAACGCCCAGAGAACAAAGACAAAATTGTGGTTGTACTACTAGCAAGTGGTACCGAACGTTACTTGAGTAGCCCATTATTTGCAGGCGCATTTGGCGACCAAGAAGAAACACAGTAATCTTTACGCATAGCTAACGAATTGCTGATGCAATAACGGTCGCGATGACGGTTGTGGTAAAGAATACAAAAGAAACAGTAAAACGAGGCTTCGGCCTCGTTTTTTGTTTTTATCCCCCTATGCTTTTCAAACTGCATCTTTACCTTTATTGACCCTATTAAAATAAGTATTAGGTTGCACCTCACTAGATCTGGTTCGATAATATAAGGGTTCAATTTTTCCTATATTTTATCTGAGGTTTTTTCAATGCGTTCTTTTCGTCTAGGGTTATATGCAATTTTGCTGAGTGTTTTGTGTTTAGCAGGTTGCGAAGAAAAGGAAAAAGGAATGGGTCGCTACGGTATGCTTGCTGAAAGTACACCGGAATATTCAGCGGTGACCTTTTTAAAAAGTGTTTATGAAGATGACAACCTTGATGTTGCTATCAGCCTGTCTTCAGAACGCTTGGCTAGAATTTTGACCAACTATCACAGCAATAGAAATGTTCAGCGCCATCTTTTGAACTTGAAGTACGATACGGTGATCATTACCCCGCAAAGTGGCAACAGTGTTGGCCGTTCTGAGTTTTCAAAAAAAGCAACGGTTACCATATTTTTAAGCGGTATGTACGAGGATGACAAAATTGAAGACTTACGCAGTTTAGATCTCATTAAAGAAGATGGTATGTGGAAAGTGTCTCAAATTCATCCAGACCATTTTATGTAATAAAAAAGGCTGTTCGAAACCTAATCTCGAACAGCCTTTCATAGGTAAGTATTGTCTCTCATGTTTAGGCGCTGTGAATTACAGTTAATTACAGTTAATTACAGCGCAGTACACTATAAAGCTTAGCGTCCTACTGCAATACCTTCCCTTCTTGGATCGGCACCGCCAATAATTTTGCCCGACTTAATCTGAATGCCATGTAGGCCACTGTTCAAATCGACCACTTTCACTTGATGACCTAATGCCGTAAGCGGTGCTTCTAATTCAGCAATAGGCGTTCCCTTTTCAAGGGCGGTATAATCGTTTCGGTTAGTGATCTTAGGTAAATTAATAGCCTGTTGTATATCTAATCCAAAATCCAACACGCCCACTAAGGTTTGCGCAACATAACTTACAATACGTGAACCACCAGGAGAGCCCACTACTACTTCTAACTCACCTTCTTTATCGAATACCATCGTAGGGCTCATTGCGCTACGTGGGCGTTTACCCGGCTCAACACGGTTAGGCACAGGGAACCGGTCTTGTGTAGGCGAAAACGAAAAGTCAGTTAGTTGGTTATTTAGCAAGAAACCGCCAACCATAAGACCGGAACCAAACATAAATTCGATACTGGTGGTCATCGATACCGCATTACCTTCTTTATCTACGATAGAGAAGTGCGACGTATTCGGCTGTTCCATGTTGCTGCCCAGGCTAATGTTAGCGTCGCCGTAAGGGTTACCAGCGCGTACACGTCGCCATTTTTTATCCGGTGCAACTCCTTCAGCGCGGCGATTTAAATACGCGGTATTTATCATGGCAGCGAACGGTAAGTTCGTGAAATCGCTATCCGCTATAAATTTTTCTCTATCAGCATAAGCCAACGCGCTAGATTGAGTAAAAACGTTAGCAAACGCTACCGAGTCAGGAGCGAGTTTAGAAAAATCCTGACCTTCTAACATTTTCAAAATTTGATAAACGTTAATACCACCTGAACTTGGTGGCGCCATGCCACAAATCTGTCTGTCTCGGTACAGGCCACAAACCGGCTCACGCTCTATGGGTTCGTAAGCAGCTAAGTCTTCTGTGGTCATTTGACCAGGATTGATTGAGGCAGAGTTTACGGTTTTAACAATCTTCTCAGCAAGCTCGCCTTTGTATAAGTAGTCAGTTCCGTTTTCAGCAATGCCTGTTAACGTTTTAGCTAACGGTTTGTTTTTACGGATCGCGCCTTCTTTTAACGGAATACCAGCGGGGAAAAAATACGTAGAACTTGTTGGGAATGTTTTTAAGCCAGGATGGTAATCAAGAGCAATCAACTTGGCTAGTCTTGGTGAAACACGAAATCCTTCGTTTGCCGTTTTTATGGTATCGTTAAACAGTGCGTTCCATTGCAACTTACCAAACTTAGCTTGTGCTGTTTCCAGCGCTTTAATAGCACCAGGTACGCCTACGGATTTACCACCCACAACGGCTTCAAGCCAACTCATGGGTTTATTACCTTCCATAAACCAATGGGCGTTTACCGCAGCCGGTGCAGTTTCCCGTCCATCGAAGGTATGCAGTACTTTGTTTTTATTATCCCAATACAGTATGAATCCGCCGCCACCAATGCCTGATGACTGTGGCTCAACAAGGGATAACATAGCTTGAACAGCAACGGCGGCGTCGATTGCACTTCCGCCCTGTTCTAATACATTTTTACCTGCCCATGACGCATAAGGGTTAGCCGCTACTACCATGTAATCTTCAGCAGTAAACGCTTTTTTCTCCACATATCCTGTGGCCGCCTCTGGCTCCCCTACTTCTCTAACTTCTTTTGCATTAGCAGACACCAATAGGCAGCTTGAAACTGCAATGGTCAACAACGATGAACTAAACCATGAACCACGTTTCAAAATAGTATTTCCTCTTTATTTAAATTTCTCCGGATTGATCGGACGTTTTGACAAGAAGGCGTCAAACGCTTCACGCGCAGCTTCGGTACCCGCAGCTTGGGTAAATACGTCAGTCTCAATATCCATATGGTGAAGCGTTGATTCTGAGTCATTTTTAAGTAGTGATTTAGTTTGTAATAGCGCAAAGAGAGGCTTACCCACTAACTTTTTACATACCGACTCAACCTTTGCTGGTAACTCAGCGGCAGAAAAACTACCTGTAATCACCCCAAACTGACAGGCATCTTCTGTGCCAAATGGTTCGCCTAGCATGAGCAACTCACTTGCTTTTGCATGACCCGCCATTTTTGGAAGAAGATAACTTGAAGCAAATTCAGGAACAAGACCTAAGTTGATGAATGGTAGAACAAATCGGGTGTTTGTCTCAGCATAGATAAAATCACAGTGTAAAAGCATTGTCGTACCAATACCTACAGCAACCCCATGCACTTGTGCCACTACAGGGACTTCACAGTTAAACAAGGCGCGCATAAAAATGAGTGACTCATTAACCGTATCACCCTCTTTGCGTTCTGCGAAGTCAGTAATATCATTACCAGAGGTAAAACAGTCGCCTTCACCGCGAAACAAGACTGTCTTTATACTCTCGTCATGTTCGATACCCAATAATGCATCGGCCATACTGAGGTACATCCCTCGCGTTAGGGCATTTTTCTTTTCCGGACGGTTAATCGTAATGGTTAGTACGCCGTTATGTTTTTCACTTAGTATTAAAGACATTGGTCACCTCTTAAGCATTTAAGGTTGTTATAAGGGATGAAAGCAGACGAAAAAAGCAATTTAACCGATAACGGTGCCCACCCCACAGGCAATTTTATGTATCATACCCAGCACACACGAATTACTAAAATAAATAACAATGATGATGTCACTACCGGTCTCCCCTAAGTATAGCGTAGGCCCACTTATTTTAGCGCTTTGCGCTATCGTCGCATTCCTTTTCGAACCCCTTTCGGGCGAATGGCTGGCCTACGACCGTTTCGCCATTCAAGGCTTAGAAACCTGGCGTTTACTATCAGGAAACATTGTGCATACCAATGGGTATCACCTGTTGCTGAATTTATCAGGCCTTACCCTACTGTGGGCACTACACGGCGAACATTACCGAATAGGTCGGTTCTTAAAAGTGTTTGTATGGTGCAGTTTAGGCACCAGTGCAGGACTTTACCTGTTTTCAGAGGACCTTATTTGGTACGCAGGGCTTTCTGGCGCCCTCCACGGTATATTCGTATGGGGTGCATTAATGGACATTATGAATAAGATGCGTTCTGGCTGGATTTTATTGGCGGGTGTGGCTTTAAAAGTTACTTATGAACAAACGGCAGGCAGTAGCGCACAGGTTGCTGCACTGATAGATGCCAAAGTGGCGATTGATTCGCACTTATTCGGTGCGATAAGTGGTTTGATCATTTTCACGCTTATGTGGTTAACCGCTAAAAAACACTAGTTAACAAGAATACTAACAGCAAAACGCCCCTACGAAAGGGGCGTTTTTTATCTGTGTAAAAGCTTTAGCCAGTTATAAATTCTCTTCGAATAACTTATAGATTCGGCGGTATTCATCTAACCAAGAACTTGGTTGCACGAAGCCATGTGGCTCTACTGGGTAGATAGCCGTTTCAAAGTCTTCTTTTTCTAGCTCAATTAAGCGCTGAACTAGTCGAACCGTATCATGGAAGAACACATTGTCATCTACCATAGGCGCGTTAATTAACAATGGCTTTTCCAACCCTTCGGCAAAATAGATTGGTGAACTACGCTCATAAGCAATAGGGTCGACATCTGGGGTATTTAGGATGTTTGATGTATACCCAATATTATAATGCGCCCAATCGGTAACGGGGCGAAGCGCTGCTCCAGCCGCAAAAAGATCTGGTGCGTTAAACATAGACATAAAGGTTAAGAAGCCACCGTAAGAGCCGCCATAGGTTCCTATTCGGTTACGATCGACATTGGCATTTTCTACCAACCAATTCACACCATCCCGTAAATCTTGTACTTCAGGCGTACCCATGTTGCGGTAGATAGCCGTGCGCCAATCGCGCCCGTAACCTGCCGAGGCACGGTAGTCCATATCTAGTACCACATACCCTTGTTGCACTAGCATGCTGTTGAACATGTACTCTCTAAAATACAATGACCACCCTAAATGAGCATTCTGTAAATAACCTGCCCCATGATTAAAGACAACTGCCTTTAGCGGCTTGTCTGCTTGGTAATCTTTCGGCAAGTATACCCGAGCATAAATAGGTGCATCGGTGTGGCTAGACGGAATAGCAACCACATTAGGCACAGCCCAAGGCATGGCGGTGAACGCTTCGCTTACCGTATCGGTAATTTTTGTAGCGGCTTCTTTGCTATCCACAGCTTTAACATAAAGCTCAGGCGGTCGTGTTACTTTACCGTGGCTTAATACTAATGTGGTGTTATCTGGGCTAAGTTCATACTCTGTTAAACCATTAAGGTCGGTTAACGCCTCTACTTCACCGCCTGTTGTTTTCACACGGTATACTTCGAATATACCAGGGTGTTTACTGTTCGCAGTAAAGTACATCCACATGTCGTCTTTAGACAATGTTGGGCTATCGGTAATGTACGTACCTTTGGTTAACGCTTTAGGCGCTTGGCCGGGGACTTGCGTATAAAGGTGTGAATACCCTGAATGTTCAGACTGATAATACAGAGTTTCACTGTTATTGAACCAACCAAAGCTATTGAATCGATAGTTTACCCACGCATCATCATGTAGGCGGTGTTGGTTTACTAATCGCTGTTTACCGGTATCTACCGTTGCAATCCAGCGGTCTTTGTTGTCCCAAGCTTCAAGCATTACCGCAACTTGCTCACCGTCTTTATGCCAACTAATAGAAGGTTGTTGCCAGTTCCAACTAGACAGCAAGGTAATTGCTCTTGGTAAGCGATTCACATCATAAGTTTCACCCTTAGCTTTTGCATTTTCAGTCTTAACATCGGCCAATACGTCATCGTTATAGCCCGGTAAGCTAAAATAATTTAACGGTGACTTTTCGCCGTTAGATAAGTTAAGCAACCAAAGGTGATGGTTAATAGGCTCTGCATCGGCAACCTTTCTGCGTACCGGCTTACTGGCTATGCGGCTATCTTCCTGAATATAGTGCGGCATAATGTCACTATCATCACGAGTAGGCTTATCTGGGGTGGTTGCTATAATCGCGTAATCCCCTTTCGGCGACACACTTACACCAACCAACTTATGGGTTTTATCAAAGTAAAACGTGTCGGGCGCCACGCTTGTATTGTTTGCGGCTAATTCATCGTCAGCTTTCGCTTTCGATTCACTGGCATGACGCTTTTTCGCAATATATTGAATTAAAGATTGTTGTTCTTCTGCGATATAGTCTTTGGCGGGCGCTACTGCTTCTGGCTCGTCACTGAATGACCAACTAACTAGTTCTTCTCTACTCCCGTTAGATAAATTTATGGCAATGGCACTGCTACCACTTAAGGCCATCAATCGCCCGTCAGTCATAAATGATAGCGACGATAAGAAGCTGCCGCCACGGGTGAGTTGTACAATCTCGTCATTGGTGAACTGCACATATACGCTGTCTTTGAACCGATACGCAATAACACCATCATCTCGGGTTACTTTTTCGTCGTACTTATAGCGCTGCAATTGTGCTAATGGTGCATGAGTACTTTTACTCGGGGTATCGATGCTAGCAATATAAACATCGTTCAGGTCACCGTTAATCTGCTTACGTTCATAAACGATATGGCTTCCATCTACAGACCAACGCATACGACTAGGCGCTCTACCTAACCATTTTGGATCTGCCATTATTTGCTTTAAGGTAATTTCGCCGTTTTGTGAATACGCTGCGGTGCTCTTTTCAACATCAGGAGTGGGAGTGTAAGAGTTCGCTGAATTGTTAACTCGGCTTTGGGCTGTGTTGGAAGACGTGGTATCAGTTTTTGATGAGCTAGAACTTGTGTTAGGTACCGTGCTTGAATCAGTCGTTGAATCCGTAGTGGCACACCCTGATAACAACAACGTGATACTAGAAGCTAGAACGAGAGAGGAAAATTTCTGCATTATGTCGACTTTGTTTTTTAGTTATTCCCGCATTATAGCCAGAGAATTGTGTCGTTGACTAATCGACGTGAAAAATTGCGTTAAAGCACTCGTTTTAAATCATTAGATCTGAAACAGTAGGCATAAAAAAGCCCCGCATAATATGCGGGGCAATCAAGCACACTCAACTTGGAACACACTTTAGCTCAAACGCACTCATTGCGTTTCGCTAACTGCATAGATTTAGTCCGCGTTTAATGGGGTTAGTTCAATTATTTTATTCTTAGCATTAATGATACTTACATTAGCAGGCTCATCACCCAGGCTAAGCCCTTCTGCATAAACAAAATTTACGTCAGTAATACCCACAAAATTTAAAAAATGAGTAAGGTACGGCGTTTGGGTATCGTAGTCTCCACCTTCATAAATACCACCACGGCTAGCGAATACTTTAGCTTGCTTACCTACTAGCAAACCCACCGGCCCTGTTTCAGTATATTTAAAGGTAATACCGGCACGGGCAATACGATCAAAATACGCTTTCAAAGAAGAAGGAATACCGAAATTATACATTGGCACTGCGAATACAATCTCATCTGCAGCTTGTACTTGGGCTACTAGGTTATCGGATATTTCAGCCAACGCTTGCTGTGCTGAGGAACGCTCGCTAGCAGGCGTCATCCATGCTTGCATTTCTTCGCCTGTTAAATGGGGTAACGCAAGTTCAGCCACATCAACTTTCGTTATTGAAACACCTTTACCCTCTAGTGACTGAAGGTAGTAGTCGGCAAGTTCGGTAGATTTACTGTTTTCGCCATTTAGGCTTGAATACACAACAAGGATAGATGTCATCAAATTTCTCCAATTAAGTCAGTTTGGGTACTTTAAGATAAATATAATCGAATTAATATTAGGAAAAAACCTGCCTATCGTTCGATTTTAATGGATAAGTTGGAGAGCTACTTGGTTACGTGTTTTAACTCGACTTAGGCTTAGTGTTCGGCATAAGTTCGGTTCAAATACGGTTTAAATACAGTAATGACCCAGCAATGAGAGAATAATAACGATAGCGGCAGAAGAGTTCGGACGGTAATAGCGGTAATAAGGGCAAGAAGCTGATCCTCTCATTGCTAACCCAGAATCAATCGAGTTTGCCACAACACAACTAAGAGAATTAATGCGATGAAAAGGATCGAGC
>NZ_JAUOQH010000026.1 GCF_030547075.1 Alteromonas sp. 1_MG-2023
ATGTTTTTAACGTAATCAGCGTGTCCTGGGCAATCTACGTGAGCGTAGTGACGAGTAGGAGTGTCATACTCTACGTGTGAAGTAGAGATGGTGATACCACGAGCTTTTTCTTCAGGCGCGTTATCGATTTGATCGAAAGCCTGAGCTGAACCACCGTATGTCTTTGAAAGAACAGTAGTGATAGCTGCAGTAAGGGTAGTTTTTCCGTGGTCAACGTGGCCGATTGTACCCACGTTTACATGGGGTTTCGTACGTTCAAACTTTTCTTTTGCCATTTTTCTCGTTTCCTAAGTTAAAAGTCCGACCCAATACGGGACCGGACCGAACCTTCATTTAGATTAAATTCTAGATTCAATAATAGCCTGCGCCACATTTTTCGGCGCCTCAGAATAATTGAAGAACTCCATAGAGTATGATGCGCGACCCTGCGTTTGTGAACGCAAGTCAGTAGCATACCCGAACATTTCTGAAAGCGGCACCTTAGCACGTACTATTTTAATACCTGCTACGCCTTCTTCCATACCTTCGATCATGCCGCGACGACGATTTAGGTCACCAACCACATCACCCATCCAGTCTTCTGGAGTAGTTACTTCAACTTTCATCATGGGTTCAAGCAACACCGGATTTGCTTCTGCGGCGCCTTTTTTGAAACCCATAGAGCCGGCGATCTTAAACGCCATTTCAGAAGAGTCAACATCATGGTAAGAACCGTCGAACAAAGTTACCTTTACATCAAGTACCGGATACCCTGCTACAACACCACTTTGCAACTGCTCCTGAATTCCTTTATCAACCGCTGGTATGAACTCTTTTGGTACCACACCACCGGTGATGTCATTAACAAATTCGTAGCCTGCGCCTTCTTCAGCTTGTGGCTCAATACGAAGCCATACATGACCAAATTGGCCACGGCCGCCAGACTGACGTACAAATTTACCTTCAACTTCTACTTTCTTGCGAATGGTCTCACGATAAGCAACCTGAGGTTTACCTACGTTACATTCAACCTTAAATTCGCGTTTCATACGATCAACAATGATATCAAGGTGAAGCTCACCCATACCAGAGATAATCGTTTGGCCAGACTCTTCATCAGTCTTAACCTTAAATGACGGGTCTTCAGCGGCTAACTTACCTAGCGCGAGTCCCATCTTCTCTTGGTCAGCCTGAGAGCGAGGCTCTACAGCGATAGAAATTACCGGATCAGGAAATTCCATACGCTCTAGTGTAATGACATTATTCGGATCGCAAAGCGTATCACCTGTGGTCACATCTTTAAGACCAATGGCTGCGGCGATATCGCCTGCACGAACTTCTTTAATTTCTTCACGGTCTTTAGCGTGCATTTGAACTATACGTCCAAAGCGCTCGCGTTTACCTTTCACTGGGTTGTATACCGTATCACCAGTATTAACAACGCCAGAGTAACAACGGAAGAAAGTCAGCGTTCCTACGAATGGGTCGGTAGCGATTTTAAATGCAAGGGCCGAGAATGGCTCGCTGTCGTCTGCATGACGCTCAGCTTCAGTTTCATCTTTATCGTCTAAAACACCCGTAATAGCTTTCACTTCACTTGGTGACGGTAAGTATTCTACTACCGCGTCTAGTACTGCCTGAACACCTTTGTTTTTGAAGGCACTGCCACAGGTGGCGAGAACAATTTCGTTGTTCAGTGTACGGGTACGTAAACCAAGTCGGATTTCAGCTTCAGTTAGCTCTTCGCCTTCTAAATACTTATCCATTAGTTCGTCAGAGGCTTCAGCAGCAGCTTCAATCATCTCTGTACGATACTTTTGTGCGTTGTCTAAATATTGCGCTGGAATATCTTCATAGGTAAAAGTCATACCCATGTCTTCGGCATTCCAGTTTATGGCTTTCATCTTAATAAGATCGATAACGCCATGGAATTCTTCTTCAGCGCCCATGTTCAATTGAATAGGAACACAGTTTGCGCCTAAGCGTTTACGGATTTGACCCACAACACGCTCAAAATCGGCGCCAGCTCGGTCCATCTTATTGATGAACACGAGACGTGGCACCTCATATTTGTCAGCCTGTCGCCAGACTGTCTCTGATTGAGGTTCAACCCCAGAAGACCCGCAAAAAACCACTACAGCCCCATCCAGAACTCGTAATGAACGTTCTACCTCAATGGTAAAGTCCACGTGTCCTGGCGTGTCTATAATATTTATACGATGCTGATCGAACTGTTTTTCCATGCCTGACCAGAAACAAGTAGTAGCAGCGGACGTGATAGTGATACCACGCTCCTGCTCTTGTTCCATCCAGTCCATGGTTGCAGCACCATCATGCACTTCACCGATTTTATGAGACAACCCTGTATAAAACAGGACTCTCTCTGTGGTCGTGGTTTTACCCGCGTCCACATGAGCCACAATACCAATATTGCGGTAACGCTCAATCGAGGTCTTACGAGGCATACATCTCTCTCAGTTATATTACGTTTATTACCAACGGTAATGAGCAAACGCTTTGTTTGCTTCGGCCATACGGTGAACGTCTTCACGTTTCTTAACCGCAGAACCTTTGTTTTCTGATGCATCAATCATTTCAGCAGCTAGGCGTTGAGCCATAGACTTTTCGCCACGTTTACGAGCAGCATCTACCAACCAACGCATACCTAGGGCATTACGACGAACTGGACGAACTTCTACTGGTACTTGATAAGTTGAACCACCTACACGACGAGATTTAACCTCTACAGTAGGACGGATGTTATCAAGTGCTTCTTCGAATACATCTAGGTGAGCTTTGCTGGTTTTTTCAGCAACAATATCGAGCGCACCGTAAACGATTTTTTCAGCGACTGACTTCTTGCCGTCAAGCATTACGACATTCATGAATTTTGCAAGCAGTTGTGAGCTAAATTTTGGCTCTGGTAGGATTTTACGTTGACCTACGACTCTTCTTCTTGGCATTTCTATTCTCCGTATGAATTCAGGAATTACCCAAAACTCTTAAACTTCAGTTTGGCCTTACTAACGGAGAACCGTTAAGACTTAGGCTTCTTCGCACCGTACTTAGAACGGGCTTGCTTACGATCGTTTACACCTGCGCAGTCTAATGTACCGCGAACTGTGTGATAACGAACACCTGGTAGATCTTTAACACGACCACCACGGATAAGTACTACACTGTGCTCTTGTAGGTTGTGACCTTCACCACCGATGTATGAAGAAACTTCAAAACCGTTAGTTAGACGTACACGACATACTTTACGTAGTGCAGAGTTTGGTTTCTTAGGCGTAGTAGTATATACACGAGTACATACACCGCGTCTTTGAGGACAAGCTTGCAATGCAGCTACGTTGCTTTTTTCAACGGGCTTTTTGCGCGGCTTGCGGACTAACTGGTTAACTGTTGCCATTAACTAGCTCCTGATTAAAAACTACAAAAACCCAATCACTCTGATTGGGTCCATTAAAGCGACTTTTCTAACGTCACTCATTCAATGTTAATACTGTGCTTGTCAGCATTAACTGAGCTCTGATACAAAAAACCGCGCCCATTTTCTTCTGCCTTTTAGAGGTCATCCAAAATCGGGTCGCGGAATATTAATGATCATAGCTCGGCGTGTCAAGCTGTACAAAGGTTAAGCAGCCATTTAACTGCAATCTGTCAGCTTAACATGCCAATTTGTTAGGAGTACGTTAACGTACTCCTACGATCATGCCTTATTCGGCTGAGTCGTCACCGGCGTTAAGTGCTTCGGTTAGTGCCTGTTCTGCATCAGCAGCAGAAACTGACATTTCTTCGATTTCTTCTTTACGTCTTTGTGCACGACGTTCATGGTAAGCGAAACCTGTACCCGCTGGAATCAATCGACCCACGATTACGTTTTCTTTCAGACCGCGAAGGTCATCTTCTTTACCTTGAACAGCAGCTTCGGTAAGAACACGTGTTGTTTCTTGGAACGATGCAGCTGAGATGAATGACTCAGTAGATAGCGACGCTTTAGTGATACCAAGCAGTTGTGTTTCATACTGCGCTGGGATCTTACCGTGTTTTTCAACTTCACGGTTGGTCACTTTCACGTTAGACACTTCAACTTGTTCGCCTTCAAGGAACTGAGTATCACCTGAATGGGTAATAACGCACTTACGCAACATCTGACGAATAACAACTTCGATGTGCTTATCGTTAATTTTTACACCCTGTAGACGGTAAACTTCCTGAACTTCGTTCACGATGTAGTTTGCTACTGCAGAGATACCACGTAGACGCAAGATGTCATGCGGTGACTCAGGGCCATCTGCAATAACTTCACCACGTTCTACTTTCTCACCTTCAAACACGTTAAGTTGACGCCACTTTGGAATCATCTCTTCGTATGCATCACCCTCTGGCGGCGTGATAACCAAACGTTTCTTACCTTTGGTTTCTTTACCGAAACCAATAGTACCTGAAACTTCAGCAAGGATAGCTGGCTCTTTAGGCTTACGTGCTTCAAACAAGTCGGCTACGCGAGGTAGACCACCCGTGATATCACGTGTCTTCGAGCTTTCTTGAGGTATACGTGCTAACACGTCACCTTCGTTAGCCACTTTGCCTTCTTTCGCTTCGATTGTCGTAAAGCTTGGAAGACGAATCTCTTGTAACCCATGCTCATCACTTTCAAGGATAAGTTTAGGTTCTTTAGAGTTACTCTTCGCAAGATCTTTAACTACGATACGCGTAAGACCAGTTAGTTCGTCTTGTTGCATCTCAGTGTTAGAGTCGTCGATGTCGGCGAAGCTAATCTTAGCTGCACGTTCAGTAACGATTGGGTGACTATGCGGATCCCAGTTAGCAACAACGTCGCCAGCTGCAATAGTTGCACCGTCATCCACGCTAAGTACAGCACCGTAAGGTACTTTATAGCGCTCTTTCTCACGACCTTGTTCATCGATAACAGTAAGTTCTGTTGAACGAGAAACAATAACCACTTTGCCATCTGAGTTACGTACTGATTTTTCATTGTGTAGCTTAAGGCTACCCGCAGTTTTAACCTGAACGCTGTTCTCAGCAGAAGCTCGTGATGCCGCACCACCGATGTGGAACGTACGCATGGTAAGCTGTGTACCTGGTTCACCGATTGACTGTGCGGCAATAACCCCCACAGACTCACCGCTTCCAACCATATGTCCGCGAGCAAGGTCACGACCATAACAGTTTGCACACACACCGAAGTCGTTATCACAGGTGATAACCGAGCGTACTTGAATTTGGTCAACAGAGTTAGCTTCAAGCATGTCTACTAGCGCTTCGTCTAGTAACACATTACGCTCAACCAATACTTCTGTCGTTCCTGGTTTAACTACATCTTCTGCAACTACACGACCTAGTACACGCTCACGAAGTGGTTCTACAACATCACCACCTTCAATTAGCGGTGTCATCGTAACACCACCGAAGGTGCCACAGTCGTCGTTAGTAATAACCAAATCTTGTGCAACATCTACTAGACGACGAGTTAGGTAACCCGAGTTCGCAGTCTTAAGTGCTGTATCAGCTAGACCTTTACGCGCACCGTGAGTAGAGATGAAGTACTGAAGTACGTTAAGACCTTCACGGAAGTTAGCCGTAATTGGCGTTTCGATGATTGAGCCATCTGGCTTAGCCATCAGACCACGCATACCAGCTAGCTGACGAATCTGAGCGGCACTACCACGAGCACCCGAGTCGGCCATCATATAAACAGAGTTAAATGAGGTTTGCTCTTCTTCTTCGCCATCGCGGTTAATTACGATGTCAGTCTTAAGGTTATCCATCATGGCCTTGGCAACTTTTTCGTTGGCATTTGACCAGATATCGATAACTTTGTTGTAGCGCTCACCGGCTGTTACAAGACCATTTTGGAACTGTTCTTGGATCTCGATAACTTCCGCTTCTGCAGCGTCGATAATATCTTTCTTCGCAGCTGGGATTACCATGTCATCGATACCAACAGATGCACCCGCAATCATTGCGTAGTGGAAACCGGTATACATGATTTGGTCAGCAGCGATTACTGTGTCTTTAAGACCCAGTGTACGGTAACAAGCGTTTAGCAAACGTGAAATCTGCTTTTTGCCCATTGCCTGGTTGATAATTTCAAACGGCAAACCTTTAGGTAGCATTAGTGAGAAAATCGCACGACCAACAGTGGTATCTGTTAGCGTTACTTTCTCAGTCTTCACGCCATCTTCGTCAATGTCGTATTCAGTGATACGTACTTTAACGCGTGAGTGAAGTTCTGCGTTACCTGTGCGGTATGCTTTTTCTGCTTCATTCGGGCTGGTAAATACCATTGCCTCACCCACACCGTTGACTTTGTCACGGGTTAGGTAATAAAGACCCAATACAACGTCCTGTGAAGGAACGATGATAGGCTCACCATTTGCAGGTGACAGAATGTTGTTGGTCGACATCATCAACGCACGTGCTTCAAGCTGAGCTTCAATAGTCAGCGGCACGTGTACAGCCATTTGGTCACCATCGAAATCGGCGTTGTAGGCCGCACATACTAGTGGGTGAAGCTGAATCGCTTTACCTTCGATTAGGGTTGGTTCAAATGCCTGGATACCCAAACGGTGAAGTGTTGGTGCACGGTTAAGCATAACAGGGTGTTCACGGATAACGTCGTCTAGTACGTCCCATACCTCTGGAGCTTCACGTTCAACCAGCTTCTTCGCGGCTTTGATAGTTGTTGCTAAACCACGACCTTCAAGTTTTCCGTAGATAAACGGCTTGAATAACTCAAGTGCCATTTTCTTAGGAAGACCACATTGATGAAGACGTAATGTAGGACCAACGGTAATTACAGAACGACCAGAGTAGTCAACACGCTTACCAAGTAAGTTCTGACGGAAACGACCTTGCTTACCTTTAATCATATCGGCAAGTGATTTAAGAGGACGTTTGTTTGAACCTGTGATAGCGCGGCCACGACGACCGTTATCTAGTAATGCATCTACCGCTTCCTGAAGCATACGCTTTTCGTTGCGTACGATAATGTCAGGTGCCGCAAGGTCTAGAAGACGCTTAAGACGGTTGTTACGGTTGATAACACGACGATATAAATCGTTCAGGTCAGACGTTGCAAATCGACCGCCATCCAGTGGTACTAACGGACGAAGATCCGGCGGAAGTACTGGAAGTACAGTCAAGATCATCCACTCTGGCTTGTTGCCAGACTGTTGGAATGATTCAAGCAACTTAAGACGCTTAGTGATTTTCTTACGTTTAGTTTCAGAGTTGATTGAAGGCAATTCTTCACGCATGGAAACTACATCAGCATCTACATCTAACACTTTTAAAAGGTCAAATACGGCTTCAGCACCCATTTTCGCGTCAAACTCGTCACCGTGCTCTTCAAGTGCATCCAAGTAATCTTCTTCGTTAAGAAGTTGGCTGCGCTCAAGGGTAGTCATACCCGGCTCGGTTACTACGTAAGATTCAAAATATAGTACACGTTCGATATCACGAAGTGTCATATCAAGCATTAAGCCGATACGAGACGGAAGTGATTTAAGGAACCAAATGTGTGCAACTGGGCTTGCCAGTTCAATGTGACCCATACGCTCACGACGTACTTTTGTTAGGGTTACTTCAACACCACATTTTTCACAGATAACACCACGGTGCTTCAGACGCTTATACTTACCACAAAGACATTCGTAGTCTTTAACTGGTCCGAAAATACGCGCACAAAACAGGCCGTCACGTTCTGGTTTGAACGTACGGTAGTTAATTGTTTCTGGCTTCTTAACTTCACCAAAAGACCATGAACGAATCATGTCAGGTGAAGCAAGACCAATTCGAATATTATCGAATTCTTCGGTCTTGTTTTGTTGCTTTAGAAACTTTAATAAGTCTTTCACATTACTCTCCCAGCGGAGTCAGTCTCTAGAACCCGGCGCAAGCGCCGGGCCATCTCTTGTCATAACGTGGCGATTGCCGTGTTACTTCTCTTCCAACTCGATGTTAATACCCAACGAGCGGATTTCTTTAAGTAATACGTTGAATGATTCTGGCATGCCAGGTTCCATTCTGTGGTCACCATCGACGATGTTCTTGTACATCTTAGTACGGCCGTTAACATCATCCGACTTAACAGTAAGCATTTCCTGAAGGGTATATGCTGCACCGTAAGCTTCAAGGGCCCACACTTCCATCTCTCCGAAGCGCTGACCACCGAACTGAGCTTTACCACCCAGCGGCTGTTGTGTAACAAGGCTGTACGAACCAGTTGAACGAGCGTGCATTTTGTCGTCAACCAAGTGGTTCAGTTTCAGCATGTACATGTAACCAACCGTTACCGGACGCTCAAACTCGCGACCAGTACGACCGTCGAACAACGAAATCTGACCGCTTTCAGGAATGTCAGCTAACTTCAACATTTCCTTAATTTCAGATTCACGTGCACCGTCGAATACAGGTGTTGCAATTGGAACACCTTTACGTAGGTTGTTTGCAAGACGTGTAATTTCGTGGTCGGTGAAGTTATCGATGTCCACTTCTTGGTGATTTTCGCCAAGCTCATAAATTTCTTTTAAGAAATTACGAAGCTTCTGCATCTCTTCATGCTCTTTGAGCATGCGATCGATTTTCACACCAAGACCGTGAGCAGCCATACCCATATGTGTTTCTAGGATCTGACCGATGTTCATCCGCGATGGTACACCTAGTGGGTTCAATACGATGTCTACCGGCGTACCATTAGCATCATATGGCATATCTTCCACAGGCTGAATCGTTGAAATTACACCTTTGTTACCGTGACGACCGGCCATCTTATCACCAGGCTGGATGTGACGTTTAACAGCTAGGTAAACCTTAACAATTTTAAGGACACCAGGTGCTAGGTCATCGCCTTGTGTGATCTTGCGACGCTTAGTTTCAAACTTCTTATCGAAGTCTTCTTTGATTTCTGCGTGCTGATCAGCAATTTGGTCGATCTCAAGCTGAACGTCTTCGTCGTTTAATGCAATTTCAAACCACTTTTCACGCGGTAGGCTGTCAAGCTTAGCTTGATCAACACCAGAGCGTAGTAATGCGTTTTGTGCACGAGCAAAGATACCGTCTGCAAGAATTTCAAATTCGTCAGTAAGGTCTTTCTTAACCTGACGAAGTTGCATGTCTTCAATTTCAAGCGCACGTTTGTCTTTCTCTACGCCGTCACGGGTAAAGACTTGAACGTCGATAACCGTACCGTGAACAGAGTTAGGCACACGTAGTGACGTATCTTTTACGTCAGACGCTTTTTCACCGAAGATTGCTCTTAATAGTTTTTCTTCTGGCGTAAGCTGAGTTTCACCTTTAGGTGTTACTTTACCTACCAGAATGTCGCCGCCTTTCACTTCCGCACCAATGTAAACAACACCTGATTCATCAAGCTTGCTTAGTGCAGACTCGCCAACATTCGGAATATCAGAAGAAATTTCTTCTGGCCCAAGCTTAGTATCACGAGCAATACAACTTAGTTCTTGAATGTGGATAGTGGTGAAACGGTCTTCCTGAGCTACACGCTCAGAGATAAGGATTGAATCCTCGAAGTTATAACCGTTCCAAGGCATGAACGCGATACGCATGTTCTGACCAAGAGCAAGGTCGCCCAAGTCAGTAGATGGACCGTCAGCCAATACATCGCCAGCAACAATCGGGTCGCCTACGCTACAAGTAGGACGCTGATTGATACAGGTGTTCTGGTTAGAACGTGTGTATTTAGTCAGGTTGTAGATGTCGATACCTGCTTCACCAGGAAGCATTTCATCTTCTTCTACTTTAATAACGATACGGCTAGCGTCAACATAGTCAACTCTACCACCACGCTTAGCAACTACAGTAACACCTGAGTCAACAGCTATGGTTCTTTCCATACCGGTACCAACAAGCGGCTTGTCAGCACGCAATGTAGGTACAGCCTGACGTTGCATGTTCGCACCCATCAATGCGCGGTTAGCATCATCGTGTTCTAGGAACGGAATGATACTCGCAGCGATTGAAACGATTTGCTGTGGAGAAACGTCCATGTACTTGATGTCTTCTTTCGGCATCAAGGTGGTTTCACCACGGTGACGACATGGAATAAGGTCGTCTACTAGCTCACCGTTTGCGGTTAAAACAATGTTTGCCTGTGCAATTGCGAATTGACCTTCTTCAATTGCAGACAAGTAATCGATTTCTTCACTTACCACACCATCAACAATGCGACGGAACGGCGTTTCAAGGAAACCAAAGTCATTGGTGCGTGCGAAACTCGCCAATGAGTTGATCAAACCGATGTTTGGTCCTTCAGGAGTCTCGATAGGACACAGACGACCGTAGTGCGTAGGGTGTACGTCACGTACTTCGAAGCCTGCACGCTCACGCGTAAGACCACCCGGGCCTAATGCAGAAATACGACGCTTATGCGTTACTTCTGATAACGGGTTGTTTTGGTCCATGAACTGAGAAAGCTGTGATGAACCGAAGAACTCTTTAACCGCAGCCGAGATAGGCTTAGCGTTAATAAGGTCTTGCGGCATTATGCTATCAAGGTCGCCTAAGCTTAGACGCTCTTTAACAGCACGCTCAACACGTACTAAACCAACACGGAATTGGTTTTCAGCCATTTCACCCACAGAACGGATGCGGCGGTTACCCAAGTGGTCAATATCGTCCACTTCGTCTTTACCGTCACGAATCTCGATAAGTTGCTTCATTACTGAAACAATATCTTCTTTATCTAGGGTGCCTGAACCAATCAATTCTTCACGGCCTAAACGGCGGTTGAACTTCATACGACCTACAGAAGATAGATCATAACGCTCATCTGAGAAGAAAAGGTTTTGGAATAAGGTTTCTGCTGCATCTTTTGTTGGTGGTTCACCAGGACGCATCATACGGTAAATTTCAACAAGCGCTTCTAAACGGTTTGTTGAAGAGTCGATACGCAAAGTGTCAGAAATGTATGAACCGTGGTCCAATTCATTAATGTACAGCGTTTCGAACTCTTTAATACCAGCTTGGCTTAGCGCCGCTAAGTTCTCAAGCGTTAACTCATCGTTAGCGCTAGCGATAACTTCGCCAGTATCTTCATTTACGTATGTTGCCGCGAATACGCGACCAATTAGGTAATCTGCTGGAACTTCAAGTTCAGTTAAACCGGCTTTTTCAAGCGCACGGGTATGACGTGCAGATACACGACGACCGTTTTCAACAACAACATTACCTTCACCATCAATGATATCAAATGCTGCTGTTTCGCCACGAAGACGATCAGGCACCACTTCCATCATTAACTTGTCTTTATCGATACGTACACTGACTTTCTCGAAGAACGTATCCAAAATTTCTTCTGATGTCATTTCAAGCGCGCGTAAGATGATTGTTGCTGGCAACTTACGACGACGGTCAATACGAACAAACAGGTTATCTTTTGGATCGAACTCGAAATCAAGCCAAGAACCACGGTAAGGAATTACACGTGCATTATAAAGCACTTTTCCTGACGAGTGAGTTTTGCCTTTATCGTGATCGAAGAACACACCAGGTGAACGGTGTAGTTGTGACACGATAACACGCTCTGTACCATTGATAACGAACGTACCGTTCTGAGTCATCAATGGGATTTCGCCCATGTACACTTCTTGTTCTTTAATGTCTTTTACGGTACCTGGCGCAGCGTCTTTATCAAACAATACTAACCGTAGTTTTACTCTTAATGGAGCAGAGAATGTGACGCCACGAATTTGACATTCTTTAACGTCGAATACTGGCTCTCCCAAACGGTAGCTAACATATTGAAGCTCCGAGTTACCTGAGTAGCTTTTTATCGGAAAAACGGAACGAAATGCTGCTTCCAAGCCGTATTGAGCATCGGCGTCGATCTCAATAAACTTTTTGAAAGAATCAAGCTGAATTGAAAGAAGGTATGGAATTTCCAATACCTGTGGGCGTTTGCCAAAATCCTTACGGATACGTTTCTTTTCGCTATAAGAGTAAACCATGGGTTCCTCAGCCTGCTGATTTATGACCCAACCTGCTGCATTATGCATCGCGACGAGTGCTTCAAGCTATGAGCTTCGTGTTGAATTGCGCATAAGCAACAAACTTCCACAACCCTTTTTCGGGGCAATTCCACAGCATACAACAAAATTTAACCAATTATTAGTTAACTTGTTGGTTTTATGCTTTTATGTGAAATTTCCGAAGTGCGCATATAGTAGTGTAGTCAAGGGTTAGAATCTACACACTGTACAGCGCAAAAAGGCTGGTGGTTTAAAAAACCACCAGCCTTGCCGTCTCAGGCAAATAATCTAAACAAATAGATTACTTAACTTCAACTTCAGCACCAGCTTCAGTTAGCTGTGCTTTAAGTTCTTCAGCTTCTTCTTTGCTTACGCCTTCTTTGATAGCTTTAGGAGCAGATTCAACTACTTCTTTAGCTTCTTTAAGACCTAGGCCAGTCGCTGCGCGAACTGCTTTGATTACTGCAACTTTGTTTGCGCCGAATGAAGTCATTACAACGTCAAACTCAGTCTTTTCTTCAACTGCTGCTGCTTCGCCCGCTGCTGGACCAGCTACAGCTACTGCTGCAGATGCGTCAACACCGAATTTTTCTTCAGCTGCTTCGATTAGCTCAACCAATTCCATAACTGGCATTTCAGCAATCGCGTTTAAGATATCTTCTTTAGTTAGAGCCATGTGGTCTAAACTCCTGGGTTTTTAAAATGTTAAAAAAATCAATATGCCAAAAACGGGAATTACTTCTCGTCTTTGATCGCCGCCAATACGCGCACAAACTTGGTAGGTACTTCGTTGATAGTACGAACGAATTTCCCAACCGGTGCTTTGAAGGTTGCAAGAAGTTTTGCAAGCGCTTCGTCGCGAGTAGGAAGTGAAGCAACTGCGTCCAATTTATCTGGACCAAGAAGACCACTACCAATAGATAGAGCTGTTACGTTCAACTTATCGTTTTGCTTCGCAAAGTCTTTAAAAAGACGTGCTGCACCACCAGGTGCCTCAACTGAGAAGCCGTAGATAAGAGGACCAGTAAGGGCGCTATCTAAGTCTGCAAATTTACTGTCTGCCAATGCACGCTTAGCTAGAGTGTTGCGTATAACCTTAAGGTATACGCCTTGCTCACGAGCTTTTACGCGAAGGTCAGTCAGTTCTGCAACTTCCATCCCACGGTATTCAGCGACGGCAACGGATAGAGCGCGAGACGCAACTTCAGAAACTTCTGCTACGATCTCTTTTTTTGCTGCTAAACCTAGTGCCACTGAGTTCACCTCTTTGTATCTGACTTTGTATACAGTTACCTGTTTACGCCATCAGGGTTCACAGATTGATATCAACATAATTGATGATACCGCTCTACGGTGTTTGTTACCCCAGAGAGTCTGAGTCAAACCACCGTCTGCGCAGGTTGTTCTATTAAGCGATATGTTTAATGTGAAAGTTCTCTTACCTCTATCACCACATCGCACCTGCGGTCTTGGACGGGAGTTGCCAATCAGCACTGCTGTATTGACGACTCCAACCCATTACCTTTACAGAGAAACCGAGTTGCCCCGGCAGGCTATTAAAGACCTACTGAAGCTTTATCTAGAGATACGCCAGCGCCCATAGTGGTGCTTAGGCTGATCTTCTGGATATAAGTACCTTTAGCAGAAGAAGGCTTAGCTTTCTTCAATGCTTCTAGTAATGCTTCAAGGTTCTCTTGAATTTGGTTTGTTTCGAACGCAATCTTACCAATGCTAGCATGGATGATACCGTTCTTATCGTTACGGTAGCGAACCTGACCAGCTTTAGCGTTCTTAACAGCAGTAGCAACGTCTGGCGTTACTGTACCCGTTTTAGGGTTAGGCATTAGGCCACGTGGACCTAAGATTTGACCTAGTTGACCAACAACACGCATAGCGTCTGGGCTGGCAACAACAACGTCAAAGTTCATTTCGCCTTTCTTCACTTGCTCAGCAAGGTCTTCCATACCAACGATGTCAGCACCAGCTTCTTTAGCTGCTTCAGCGTTTGCGCCTTGAGTAAATACTGCAACGCGAACGTCTTTACCAGTACCGTTAGGTAGTACAGTTGCACCACGAACGTTTTGGTCAGATTTCTTAGCGTCGATACCAAGGTTTACTGCAACATCAACGCTTTCAGCGAATTTAGCTGTAGCTAATTCTTTAAGCAAAGCAACTGCTTCGTTGATTTCGTATTCTTTAGTCGCGTCTGTTTTTTCGCGGATAATGCGAGCGCGTTTAGATAATTTAGCCATTCGATTAGTCCTCTACGTTCAAGCCCATTGAGCGAGCAGAACCCGCGATAGTGCGAACCGCTGCATCTAGGTCAGCTGCAGTTAAGTCTGGTTCTTTAGTTTTGGCAATTTCTTCCAACTGAGCGCGAGTAACAGTACCCACTTTTTCAGTGTTAGGACGGCCAGAACCGCTCTTGATGCCCGCTGCTTTCTTAAGCAGGTAAGACGCAGGAGGAGTCTTAGTTTCGAATGTGAAAGAACGATCTTCATAAACCGTAATTTCTACAGGTACCGGAGCACCTTTCTCAAGGCTGTCTGTTTTTGCGTTAAACGCTTTACAGAATTCCATGATGTTCACACCGTGTTGACCTAATGCAGGACCAACTGGTGGACTTGGGTTAGCAGCGCCTGCTGCAACCTGAAGCTTAATAATACCGCTTACTTTTTTAGCCATTTTAAATGCTCTCTTGTTTGGGTATAGCGCCTTGCAAGTACAGAGATTACCTGCTCAATCGGCTTCCCGTTTCCGTTTAAAAGGGCGCGCATTATATAAGGTGTTCAAATGGTATGCAAGTATAAATGTGCCTAAAAAACGTTCTTAAGGCTAAATAAACAAAAAACCTGCCGAAGCAGGTTTTTTCAAACTTATATAACAACCAGAAAGAGGCTTAGCCTTTTTCTACTTGTCCAAACTCTAGGTCTACTGGTGTAGAACGACCGAAGATAAGTACCGACACTTTTACGCGGCTCTTTTCGTAGTCTACTTCTTCTACCACGCCGTTGAAGTCTGCAAATGGACCGTCTGTAACGCGAACCACTTCGCCTGGCTCGAACAATGTCTTCGGCTTAGGCTTATCAACTGACTCTTCAAGACGGTTAAGAATTGCGTCTGCTTCTTTTTGGGTAATTGGCATTGGGCGATCAGAAGTACCACCGATGAAGCCAAGTACACGAGGAACGCTTTTCACTAAATGCCAAGATTCTTCGTTCATTGCCATTTCTACCAATACATAACCTGGGTAGAACTTACGCTCAGATTTGCGCTTTTGGCCAGCACGCATTTCAACAACTTCTTCGGTAGGAACAAGAATCTGACCGAAGTGATCTTCCATGCTGTGCATTTTAATGTATTCAAGCAATGTCTTTTGAACGCGACCTTCATACTGAGAATAAGCTTGTACTACGTACCATCTTTTTTTAACTTCTTCTTCAGACATACGTTATGCTCCTATTCCAGTGATAAAGCCCACAACACGAACGATAATGCCATCTAAACCCCAAAGGATTAATGCCATTACCAACGTTGCCGCAAGTACGATGATAGTAGTTTGGTTTGCTTCTTGACGGGTCGGCCATACTACTTTGCGAACTTCAGTACGCGATTCTTTAGCAAAGCTAAGGAAAGTGCTGCCTTTAACCGTAGATGCTGCGATGAAGCCAGCAATAACTACCACAACTACTGCTGTAACAGCACGGTATAATACTGAAATTTCACCGAACACTGTGTTGGCCGTAACCAATCCAGCAAGTAGGGCAAATACCACTACCCATTTAAACATGTCCAATGCATTGGACTGATTTTCCGTCTTTTCGCTCATGTCACGATCCTAGCACTACAGCGTCGTTTTGCTCGCGTTAATACGCGAACTTGTAATTTGGCAGGGGTGGAGGGACTCGAACCCCCAACCATCGGTTTTGGAGACCGCTGTTCTACCAATTCGAACTACACCCCTGTGGTGTCTAACTCACAAATTTTACTTACACTACCCTTGGGAATTCAGCGTCATTTCAATGGAAAGTGCGGTATCGCAAGGGAGGGAGGCGTATTATACTCAAGATAACTAGCGGCACAAGGTTTTTTGTTATTCTAGTTATTTAAACACAATACTACTCTACTCCAATAAACCCACCTGTTTGATGTGCCCACAATTTGGCGTAAATACTATTGTGTGCAATCAGTTCAGCATGAGTGCCCTGCTCTACTATCTGACCTCTCTCTAACACTAATAGCCTATCCATTTGCGCTATGGTTGATAAACGGTGGGCAATGGCCAGTACGGTTTTGCCTTCCATGACTTTATCAAGGCTAGTTTGTATAGCCGCTTCCGCTTCTGAATCTAACGCCGATGTAGCTTCATCTAAAATTAATACTGGTGCGTCTTTTAA
The DNA here is from genome assembly GCF_030547075.1 of Alteromonas sp. 1_MG-2023. Classification (GTDB taxonomy): domain Bacteria; phylum Pseudomonadota; class Gammaproteobacteria; order Enterobacterales; family Alteromonadaceae; genus Alteromonas. Next base: position 16,394 of record NZ_JAUOQH010000026.1, read on the forward strand.
TAGCACACGTGCTATCGCAATACGTTGACGTTGCCCGCCAGATAACTTCACGCCACGCTCACCCACATGAGCATCGTAGCCCGTTCTACCCTGACTATCTGTAAGGGTAAGAATAAATTCATGCGCTTCTGACAACTTGGCTGCGTTTATCATTTCTTCTTCGCTGGCATTAGTACGCCCGTAAAGAATGTTGTCACGCACTGACCTATGCATTAGCGATGTATCTTGGGTCACCATGCTAATTTTAGCCCGCAGGGTTTCTTGGCCTACTTGGGTGATATCTTGCCCATCAATGACAATACGCCCCGATTGAGTGTCGTAAAATCGCATCAGCAAATTAACTAACGTAGACTTACCTGAACCTGAACGCCCTACCAAGCCCACTTTTTCCCCGGGATGAATGGCGAGTTCTAAGTTAGAAAATACATCAATGGGTTGGTTATCAGCACCTGCGTAAGCGAAATGTACCTTATCAAACTTGATACCGCCGCCTTGCACACTCAATGCGGTGGCTTTAGGTGTATCTTTAACTGCAACAGGCTGCGCTAAGGTATTCATGCCGTCTTGCACTGTTCCTAAGTTTTCAAATAAACCTGATACCTCCCACATTATCCAGTGTGACATACCGTTTAAGCGAAGAGATAAACTAATAGCAATGGCAATATCGCCCGGTGTAGCCAAGTTTTCCATCCATAAGTACACAGACAACGCGCCAATCGTGAACACTAATATGGCATTCGACATTTCTACGCAAAACTCTAATACGGTGACTAAACGCATTTGTGGGTAAACGGTTTTTAGAAAACCATCCATACTTTCTTTGGCATAATCCGCTTCTCGGCGGCTGTGGGAAAATAACTTTACCGTTGTGATATTGGTGTAACTATCAACTATTCGCCCCGTCATCATAGACCTAGCGTCAGCTTGTTTTTGCGATACCTCTTTAAGTTTTGGTACCAGCATGCGCAAGATAAACATGTACACGAAGAACCACACCACAAGCGGCACAGCTAATCGCCAATCGGTACTAAATACCAATACCACCATGGAAATAAAGTAAACGCTGATATACACCAGTAAATCGAGGACCTTTGTTACGGTTTCGCGCACTGATAGCGCGGTTTGCATTACTTTAGTTGCTACGCGACCTGCAAATTCATCGTGAAAAAAGGTTAAACTTTGCCCGAGTAAATACCGATGCGCTTGCCAGCGAATACGCATAGGGAAATTTCCCATCAGCGACTGACGTGAAAACAGTGAACGCAATAATATAAAACCTGGAATGAGCACTAGCACGGTGACCGCCATGCCAATTAAGGTCCATTTTTGTTCTGCTAAAAAAGTTTCGCGGTTTTGTTCTGAAAACCAATCGACTAACTGACCTAGAAAGCCGAAAAGCGCCACTTCAAGTACCGCCACAATGGCACTTAAAATAGAGACGGTGGCGATAACACCCCACATACCTTGCGTGTAGTACTTACAAAAGGCCACAATACCTGTTGGAGGTTGCCCTGGTGGGGCTTTAGGGAAAGGCTGTGTTAATCGTTCAAAAAATGAAAACATGCAACATAACTCGTGTCGTTCTACATCAACTGCGTTTAATTACGTAATTCTACACGATATCTTCAACACGAGGGTTTAAAACATGGGCTTACTCTTCCTTAAAGCCTAAGTTTGTCAGAATGCTCTCTACCTTTTCGTTATGTTGTGCTTGCCACTGTTGAAGGTTCGTCGCTGCGTCTTTTTCGCCCCGTGCAAACGCAATATCAAACGCCTCTTGTGCTTGAGCCTGTGGTATTACCGCAATACCTTCTTCATCGGCCACAATAATGTCACCTGCATTCACCGTAACACCGCCACATTGAATAGGCTGATTTAGCGGAGATATACTTTTTTTGGCTCCGGGTATAGGGATGACACCACGGGCAAAGACAGGAAATTGATTTTCTCTTGTTTCCGCTAAGTCTCTAATAACGCCGTCGATAACAAACCCTTTGATGCCACGAGACTGTGCAATTGCACAAACATTTCCCCCCGCCACAGCAAATTTATCATCGGCCTCTACCACAATGATGTCGCCAGGCTTAGCACGATAAATAGCTGCGTGAAGCATAAGATGATCGCCCGCTTCACATTTTACCGTGAATGCTGGGCCTGCAATACGTGGCATAGGTTGCCACAATGGCTTAATGCTGTAGTCCATAAACTGCTCTCGTGGCAGTGCATCAGCATATTCGCAGGGTGATACAGTATCGAATGGGGTCATTGTAATTCCTTATGCGTTGAGAGAAGTGCAAACCAGTATTGCCATAAAGGCCCAATATATCGAAATTACGCACAGAAGTTGTTACAAGCTATGTATTTTCACTATAAGTGCTTTTTCTAATGTGAGGGGCGTGATAATAATTACCCTAAGAGAATACTGTCTTTATCAAAATAGATTTCGTACTTAACGGCATAATTTAATAACGACTTGGTTCATAAACAAGCGTATAAAAAATAGGAATAACAATCCATGATAAAAAGCGTAGTTAGCTTAAGTGTGGCATTAGCACTTAGTGCATGTAGCCCACAAAATTCACAAACCGAACCCCAAGCGCCTACTGCCGCTACTCAGCAGCAAGAGTTAAAGTCGGGTGTTATTAAAGAAAACATGGATTTAACTGTCGACCCTGGCAATGATTTCTTTCAATACGTAAATGGTACTTGGGTTGATAACCTTGAGATCCCCGCTGACAAATCAAGTTATGGTGCTTTCACTATTCTACGTGACGAGTCTCAAGATCACGTGATGAAAATCATCAAGAGTTCTGCCGAAGGCGATTTTGCCGATGGTACCGACGAGCAGAAAGTGGGTGACTTTTATCGTGCCTACATGAATACCGACAAGCTTAATGAGTTGGGTATAAGCCCAATTAATGCCGACATTGAAAAAATTGAAAGCATATCTAGTTATGATGAATTAGCCGCCTACTTCGCTTATGCGAATCGTTACGGTTATGCGTCTCCATTTAATATTGGTCAAAACGCAGATTTCAAATCGCCTGAATCTTATATGATTTATACCTGGCAGTCTGGCCTTGGCCTGCCCGAGCGAGACTACTATTTTAAAGACGACACCAAATCACAAGAAATTCGCGATGCGTATGTAAAACACATTGAAACTATGTTCACGCTAGCTGAATTTGAAGCGCCTTCAGATAATGCACAAATGCTGTTTGATATGGAAAGCCGTATTGCCGAACTTCATATGAAGAAAGAGGAAGTGCGTAATTGGGCGGCTAACTACAATAAAGTGCCTGTGTCAGAATTAAGCACTCACATGGCTAACTTCCCTTGGGAGTTATTCCTTAAAGAAATGGAATTAGACGATGTAGACAGTGTTGTATTTCTACAGACTGATTTCATGAAGCAAATGGATACCTTCATTACTGAAACCTCTCTTGAAGATTGGAAAGTGTTTCTAAAATGGGGCTTACTTAATGCCTCAGCCAGTCGTTTAAGTGAAGATTTCGATACCGCTAACTTTAATTTTTACAGCAAAACATTACGTGGTGTTGAAGAGCCTGAACCGCGCTGGCGCAGAGCGGTTAGCCTTTCTAATGCCCATGTAGGCGAAGTTATCGGTAAAGTATACGTGAAACAATACTTCCCGCCTGAAGCGAAAGAGCGCATGACCGAAATGGTCAGTAATCTTTTACTGGCCTACAAAGACAGTATTGAAAAGCTCGATTGGATGACAGATGAAACGCGTGAGCAGGCGCTAGACAAGTTGTCTAAGTTTACGGTTAAGATTGGTTACCCAGATACATGGAAAGACTATTCTCAGTTGGTGGTAAAGGGCAGTGATTTATTTGGCAACTTAAAACGCTCTGCTGATGTTGCCTACGATGAAATGCTTAAAAAGCAGGGCGGCCCTGTTTGGAAGCACGAGTGGTCGATGACACCTCAAACGGTTAATGCCTACTACAACCCAACGGCGAATGAAATTGTATTCCCTGCCGCTATATTACAGCCTCCGTTCTTCGACATGAGTGCAGAAGATGCGGTGAACTATGGTGGTATTGGGGCGGTTATTGGTCATGAAATTGGCCATGGTTTTGATGATTCAGGCTCTACTTTTGATGGCGATGGCGTACTTCGCAATTGGTGGACCGACTCAGACCGTGCTGAGTTTGAAGCACGCACTGCAACACTTATCGACCAATTCAACGAGTTTGAAGCTCTGCCAGAACTATTCGTGAACGGCGAATACACCCTTGGGGAAAACATTGGCGATTTGGGCGGTATTAGCATTGCGCTTAAAGCTTATCACTTAACCTTAGACGGAGAAGAAGCGCCTGTGATTGACGGTTACACTGGTAATCAGCGTGTATTCATTGGTTATGGCCAAGTATGGGCAAGCAAATATCGTGATGAAGCGCTGCGAAGCCAAATTCAAACTGATACTCACTCACCAACGAAATTCCGTACCAACGGCGCACTGCGCAACGTGCCTGAATTCTACGAAGCGTTTGATGTAACTGAGGAAAACGATTTGTATTTACCACCAGAGCAGCGCGTAAAAATCTGGTAGTACTGTTTATGAGAGGGCGTAAATAAACCCCCTCAATAAAAGCAATACGAACAAAAAGGCGACATGTGTGAGCATGTCGCCTTATTTTTATCTATTCAGTATTACAATGTTTAGTGTATTGGCTCAAACCGAAGGGTCAGCGTTTTAGCCTTGCCCGCTTCACACCATTATTAGCGACTTGCTAGGCCTAACAGAACCGCTATTGCTTCATCAGCACGGGCTTGGGGCACAAAAATGTGGTCGTGATAATAGCCTGCCACCACGTTAGCGCTGATGTTTGCGTTAGTCAGTGCTGCTGACATGGCCGCCGTCATGCCCACGGCATCAAGGCTTGAATGTACGTTACAAGTAATACGCTTGTAAGTGCTATCTACTTCAAAGCCTTCATTACTTGCAAAGGACGATTCAAGAATAAGGGTTGTGCCTTCCTCTTCTTTAAATACCATTAGGGCATTGGCTAGTTGAGTAGAAGAAACAGAATACGGAACACTCACAAATACAAACTCTTCGGCGCTTAACACCGGCTGAAGGGTTTGGAGTAACTTACCTAAGTCTGTCTCACCTGACATACAATCACCTTAATTTGAGGCTATTTACGTTGGTACTATTAAGCGCAGATTACAACTTGCGTGCGCGAATACGCTTACCTTTGATTTTGCCTTCACGAAAGTGATTCATGGCGCGCTTTACGCTGCGTAATTTAACCGCAATAAAGCTCTGGCTATTTTGTACTGCAATTTTTCCTACATCATCACCGGGTATGCCTGCATCTTTAGTAAGCGCACCCACTAAGTCGCCAGGACGAAGTTTTTGCTTTTTACCTGCACTTAGTGAAATACAGCTGAATTCAGGTTGGATAATACGGTTTTTATGAAAACGTAAGCCTTGCGCGCCTTTTAGTGGAATATCGGTACCTTGTAGTACTTCAATTTTACGCAGGAAGTGCTCTTCTTCGTCACTCACCAACGTTATTGCAGTGCCTTCGGCGCCCGCACGAGCTGTACGCCCAATACGGTGAATGTGAGTTTCTGGCTCTTCGCTCACGGTGTAGTTGATTACACAGGGAATATCATCGATATCAAGCCCACGCGCCGCCACGTCTGTAGCAACCAAAACTTGTAATGCATCACTGGCGAACTGGTTAAGTACCGCGGTACGCTCGTACTGCTCCATTTCACCTTGCAGACCTGCCGCGCTAAAACCATCTTCAAGTAACGATGCTACCACTTCAGTAACTTGGACTCGGCGGTTACAAAATACAATGGCAGTTTTCGGCTGTGAATCAGTAAGAATAGCTTTTAGCGTTTGTATTCTGGTATGCGGCAGAACACTGTAGCCTAGTTGAGTAATGGACGGCTTACTCGACTCATCACTCTCAACCTTACAAATCACCGGTTCGGTTAGATACTGATCGGCAATACGCTCAATTTCTTCCGTGTAAGTGGCAGAGAAGAGTAACGTTTGCACACCCTTTTTCATTGGCGAAAAGATAACTCGTAACGCATCTTCAAAACCCATGTCTAGCATGCGGTCGGCTTCATCAAGCACGCGTAAACGTACATTTTTAAGCATCAGCCTGCGTTTCTCGACATGCTCCATCACGCGACCCGGCGTGCCTACAACTACATGAGCACCATGCTTAAGCGACTGTATTTGCGGGCCCATAGGCTGGCCGCCACAAATTGTCATCACTTTAATGTTACCTATTAGCTTGGCCGCATTTCGATACTGCACAGCTACTTGGTCGGCCAACTCTCGTGTTGGGCACAACACCAGTACTTGGGTTGCAAATAAGGTAGGATCTATCTTTTCTAGGGCAGGTATTACAAAGCACAGTGTTTTACCACTACCGGTTTGTGCCTGTCCTATTACGTCTTGCCCAGCTAAAGCATGGGGCAAAGACTGAGCTTGAATAGGTGACAAGGTAAAAATACCCTGTGAATCTAACGCTTTCGTGATAGCTGGATTTATTTCAAGCTGCTTTATTGTTTCAATAGTCATTTCTGTTTTTTCCAAAGATGCACGACACCATTTTCAATATGATGGGCAACATTGTGATTATTATGAACGGCTTCGCTCCACGCTTGGGAGGTTTGCTTAAATTTGTTACTTTTCTTAATTCTGGCTGATGCGAGTTTCAATTTTTCTACTAACACCAACGAAGTGTCTAATTTTGATAAGGCTAAATAGGTCGATGACACGTTATAGGGCGCCACTTGTTGTATATCACTACATCGCGCATTCCCATTGCAACCAAAGTCGACTGCGCCTTGTGAACCGAATATGACATCCACTTCATTCTTTAATACCGCTTCAACCATTTCAGGCCAACTGCCATACGCCTTAGCGTCAAACCCTCTAGAGGCTGCCACATCAAAGCGGTAATCGTTCTTTAATGTACCTACCCGAGTTTTCAGTGGAACGTCATCAATTTTCTCGAACGTGCCTTGATTGATGCCAAAGAAACCATGCAAATTACGAGATATTGGCGTTATCCAATGAAATATAGGTTCTCGCTCAGCAGTTAATACTATTGAGAACACTAATACATTGGACTTTGTGGTGGCTTCTTTAGCAATGCGATCCCAAGGAGCATAGAGAATAGGAGATGTGATCTCTGCGTCAATCAATACTTCTCTTACAAAATCTGCAGCCAAGCCTTCTAGTTCGTTACGTTCGCCTAACTGGCTAAACAGCGGCACCAAATCTGAAATGATCCACAAATTACTGGTATCAACGTGTAAGTTGCCTACAAAACTCAAAATACCAAAAGAAAACACACTTTGTGGTGAATCAAGTTTGGCCGATATCTCATTTTGTAACTCTTGGTAACTGGCTGATGCTTTAAATTCGCTCGCGGTTAACGAAAGTGACTCTGCTAACTCTTTATTTTCAACAATATTGTACAGTGCTAGATAGCTTAAGCTAACGTCAGTATTCCCCTCGCCCATGTTATTACTGCATTCAATCGTATTGTTCGCACATGAGAATGCAGCGATGGGAGTTATCCAATAGTATTGATGTTCATTTTCTGGGGTTCTACGAACACCTGTATATAAACGTTTGGAATGCGCTTGGCGAAACTTAACATCGTTTGTACCTATTGTGCTTTCTATGCCTTTAGTGCTCTCCGTCCTCTCTGTATTCCCCACACTCTCTGTATTTCCCACATTTTCCGAGGTGAACAGCGTGCTTGCTAGGCTTAACGATGAGTCGAATTGTGCTTGGTATCCGGCGACTTTTACAATCTCAGTCACCAAACTATGTTGATAAGCACTTAATACATCTGGGTGAATACCCCCTGTGCTCTCAACCGTAGAGACGGGCATAACAGAACTTTTTGCCTGCACGACAGAATGCGCTACGGTATAAAACAATAGCGCGAGGCAAAGCGCTAAACGGGCTAGCGCGCTTGGAAAGTGTCTTGTAATTTCCATTGAAGCGTCTGCCCTGCATAAAAAGGTACCATATCAGTACCGTCAGCTAACGTAACTTGCTCAGGCACTGTCCACGCTTCTTTTACTAATGTCATTGTAGTGTTGTTTCTGGGTAAGCCGTAGAAATCAGCGCCATAGTTACTGGCAAACTCTTCTAGCTTATCTAATGCGCCCAACTGTTCGAACACTTCAGCATAAAGCTCTATGGCTGACCAAGCGCTATAACAACCGGCACAGCCACATGCGTTCTCTTTTTTATGTTTTGCATGAGGGGCAGAGTCGGTACCCAAGAAAAACTTGTTGTTACCGGTGGCCACTACATCTTGCAACGCTTTTTGGTGGGTATTGCGTTTTAATACTGGTAAGCAGTAATTGTGAGGACGCACACCGCCGACTAGCAAATCATTACGGTTTAACAATAAATGTTGCGGGGTGATAGTTGCACCTACATTGGCGCTAGCGTCTACCACAAAGGCCGCAGCATCTGCGGTAGTAATGTGTTCAAACACCACTTTCAAGTTCGGGAACGCCGCTACAATAGGTGACAAATGGGTATCAATGAACACTTTTTCACGGTCAAAAATATCAATATGCGCTTCAGTGACTTCACCATGAATAAGCAGCAATAATCCGTGCGCTTCCATCGCTTCAAATACAGGGTATAAAGCCTCAATGCCTTTCACTGCAGCATCTGAATTGGTCGTTGCGCCAGCGGGGTAAAGCTTACAAGCCGTTACGCCTGCGGCTTTTGCATCGGCAATATCTTGCACTGATGTAGTGTTAGTTAAGAAGAGGGTCATCAATGGTTCGAAGTTACTGCCGGTAGGGCGAGCCGCTTCAATACGCTGTTTATAAGCAACCGCCATACTTGCGTTCACCACGGGTGGAACCAAGTTAGGCATAACGATGGCACGCTGAAAACATCGGGCTGTCGCAGGTACAGTTTCTGCTAGCATTTCGTTATCACGAAAATGTAGGTGCCAATCATCGGGGGTTCTAATCGTTAGCGTTTGCATAACCGAAAGCTCTCTTCTTTAAGACAAATTAAGATTTTTTAGTATAAGCCGCAATAATGACAATGCGGGTGCCGTTCACTTTACCTTCAATATGCAAAGGATTGTCGCTTAGGCTAATGCCTCTTACCGGGGTGCCTCGCTTTGCCGTAAAGTTCGCCCCTTTGACAGTAAGATCTTTAACAAGATGTACGTTATCGCCAACTTGCAAAGCCGTACCGTTACAATCAAGCGTGGCTTCTTGCTCAATCAGTCCCGCCTCGGCCCACTGTTTGACATCGTCTTCTAAATAAGCCATATCTAACAAATCTTGTGCCCAGCTTTCGCCGCTTAATTTATTAAGCATACGGTAAGCGACCACTTGAACCGCCGGAGTGGGAGACCACATGGCATCATTTAGGCAGCGCCAGTGATTAGTATCTATGTCGGCTTCGCCGGTAAGCTGTGTACGACAAGTTTGGCAGGTGAGTACCGCACATCCAGCCGTTTCATCTGGCGACTCTGGGACCATAAAAACATCTAAATTTTCGGTGTTTTTACATAACTCACAAGCGTTATCCGCTCGATTGAAAACAGCTTCTTGAAGCACAGCATATGTTCCTTGAATATTTTGCCGCAAAGTATACCACAAATCGGCAAAATATGGGTTGCCAAAAACGCCGTGCTGTAGCCATTAAGGTGCTTCTTGAGATACCCAAATAAGCTTGTCAGTATCGTAGCCTTTTTGCGTTGCCTGAGCTAAAAGCCTATTAATTGTGTCTTGAGGTAAGGTTTTCTCTCTGGCTAAAATCCACAGATACTCTCTATCAGGTCCAGTCACCATGGCATATTCGTACCCTTCCTTGTCTAATGCCATCACAACATAACTAGCATAGAAGGGGCCGAAGAACGATACTTTTAAGTGAGCCGTGTTTGGGGACGATACAAAATAGGCTCTACCTTCAGCTTCATCCCACTTACCTTCTTCTTCAGAGTAACCCCGATTGATAACCTTCACCCCACCATCTTCGCGCATTGAATAGGTAGCGGTGACGTTTGATAAGCCCTCTTCGAAGCTATGGTTGAAGCGAGCAACTTCGTACCACTGGCCTAAATATCGGTCTAGTTCAAATTCGTCTACTGGCGTTACACCATCAGGGACCGACGTACATCCAAACAAAGAAAATAGTAAGGTTACCGCAACCCACTTTTTAATTTGTTTACTAAATAAACGGCGAAAAATACCTTCATACGTATTCAATGTGTTAAACATCGACTAATCCCCTAGCTTCATCTATATATGGCTTACTTTAGTAAAATAGCACGTTAGTGTAACTGCCAATGTAGTTGCACATTCATTTGGAGTACAAGATGCAGAACTATTTCCCAGAAGCAAGCAGACTCGTTTATGGCTGCATGGGCCTTGGTGGTGGCTGGAACAATGAGTCACCCACACCAGAACACGTGAAGCAAGCACACCAGGTAATAGAACAAGCATTGGCTCTTGATATTAATGTATTCGATCATGCAGACATTTATACCTTTGGAAAAGCTGAAACCGTGTTTGGTCAGGTTTTGAAGGAAAACCCTTCGCTTAAAGAAAAAATGATTCTGCAGTCTAAATGTGCGATACGTTTTGAAGACGATTTAGGACCAAAGCGCTACGACTTCTCGGCACAGTGGATTGAATCTTCGGTAGAAGGTATTTTACAGCGTTTGAACATTGAGCAGCTTGACATTTTGTTACTTCACCGCCCCGATCCACTCATGGAATTAGACGAGGTCGCCACCACCCTTTCTTCATTGCAACAGCAAGGTAAGATAAAGCATGTAGGCGTATCGAACATGCATGGCCATCAAATGGCGTACCTACAATCGGCGCTTTCAAGCCCAATTGTGGCAAATCAGTTGGAGATGAGCTTAGCGTTTCGCGACTGGCTAGAAGACGGTGTTACCACCAATAGCCCAGCAAACCGTAATTCAGGTTATGCACCAGGTACCCTTGAGTACTGCATGATGAACAAGGTTCAGCTTCAGGCATGGGGTAGCTTAGCTCAAGGTAAATATACCGGCGCAAGAACGCAAAATGAAGCGGATGCTGCCACTGCTGCGCTAGTTAATTCGTTGGCCGCTGAATATGCTACTAGCCCAGAAGCCATCGTATTAGCTTGGTTAATGCGCCATCCTGCCAACATTCAGCCGGTACTTGGTACTACCAATATCGAGCGAATAAAAGCCTGTCATAAAGCGATGGATGTGCAACTTACTCGTGAGCATTGGTATTTGTTACTTGAGACCGCTCGCGGTCAAGAAATGCCATAGTAGGCTTGCTATGTATGCGCCGGTAACAAGGCGCATAGCCCCCTCAGTTGATGCCTTAACGGAGCTTATTTATGTTAAAAGGAATTCACCACGTCGCGTTGATTTGTAGCGATTACCCTGTATCTAAACACTTTTATACAGACATTCTTGGTCTTAGTGTTATTGCGGAAAATTATCGCGAAGCAAGAAAGTCGTATAAATGTGACCTGGCGTTACCAGATGGTGGGCAATTGGAGTTATTTTCTTTTCCAGGAGCACCAGCTAGACCCTCTAGGCCAGAAGCGCAAGGGTTACGTCACTTGGCATTTAGGGTAGATGATATTGATGACGTCATCGCCCATTTAACCTCTAAAAAAGTGGAATGCGAACCTATTCGCGTTGATGAGTACACTGGTAAGCGTTTTACGTTTTTCGCCGATCCTGACGGGTTACCGCTAGAACTTTATGAACTGTAAAAAGAAAAACTTATTGTAAAAAATTTAGGGACACCCACCTTTTTAATATCTCAAGCATCTGAAATATTTTACAAAGATTTGGACACCCATAGTTCGATAGCCAATAAAAAGTTCGGGGCACTCACAAAATATCCAACAAAATAGCGCTGTTTTCTGTGCTCATTTTAAAAAAGCGCCTGTTTCCTATCTTATGCTACTCGTCCTAGCTGAATCCATATCCCCAGTAGCCCTCGGCTTACTTAAGCATACTAGTACTAATCAATAATCTGAGTTGAGTTCTCGTTTGAGCTCTGGTCAAGGTAACCGATTAACTTATTTTTTGTTGTAGTACCTAAACTTAGAAAAAATTAGCGTATTCACCGGGCAACATATTAATTTGCGACTATACTTTTTTAGATTAATCGATTTGGTTTTACCACACGTATTAATTCTTAGTCAGACACTGCCGTTCAACACTCAAGCTTTAATATATAAAGTCACCATATGGATATGGGTGAAGCTTAAAAGGACAAAATATGAAGACCGTAACCACGTTAGAATATATGTGCCCATATTGTGGTGCAATTAACGAATTTGCTGAAACGACCATTCGAGATATGTATCAAGAGCAGGTTGAAACCTGTGGATGTTGTAAGAAGGATTTAAGCCTGATCGCAGCAAATGGCGTACAAGGTCGAATCAACCTTGTCATAAGTGAATTAGAAACAGAATTTCATTCGAAATAAAGCCGCTAGAAGAGCGGCTTTTAGTCTTGTAGCAGCTTTTAAAATCACGCAACTACTAACTAAAAAATGCTCTTCGTAACTCTACATCAGACAAGAACTTGCCCCCTAATGCAGACGTTTTCGTATAAGAATTAGTATCCCGTATCCCTCTAGCTTTAACACAATAATGCGTTGCGTTAATGCTTACCGCGACGTCGTCAGTTGCTGCTAGGGTTTGAATAGCCACAAGCACTTGCTGTGTTAATCGCTCTTGCACCTGAGGGCGCTGTGCGAAAAAGCTTACTAAGCGGTTTAGTTTAGATAAACCAATAATGGTATCTTTAGGGATATAAGAAACGCTTGCTAGCCCATCAATGGTCACAAAGTGATGTTCACATGTGCTGGTTAGGCTGATATCAGATACCTGCACAGGCTGATCTAAGCGCATCTTATTTTCAATTTGAGTTATTTTGGGGAAGTTGCGGTAATCTAGGCCACCAAAAACTTCATTCACGTACATCTTTGCAATACGGGTTGGCGTGTCGTGCAAGCTATCGTCGGTAAGATCGAGCCCAAGCGTATTCATAACGTCACGCATGGCAATTTCGATTTTCTGACGTTTCTGCTCATCAGATAAACCGTTGGGCACCATAGGTGTTTCCAGCCCTTTATTTTCAAGCGCTGCTCTAACACGTTGTGCCGATTCAGAAATAGATGGCTCTAGTGCATCACGCACAATGACCGCTTCTTTTGCTAACATTAACCCTATCCGTAAATACTTCTTTACCCTTAAACGAAACCAGTACGATTAAGGCTAACTTGATACCAAGATGCAAATGACAATACCGCCTGAAAGCCAACGCAAGGCTACTGAGTAGCTTCATTACGACCTAAGTGATTTCGCTTAGGCAAAAAAGGATTGGCGACTTCTAACGCACATATTTTAGCATTCTAGCGACTATTGATCGAGCAAATGCTTAGATTAGCCTAATCACTAAAAGCTATTACTCATAGCATGTTAAGCACATATGTAAATTTAACTATCCGGTATTGCCCCACCAGTAACCTAAGTTTCACGTGACTTTTGTAGCCCCAACACATTTTTTCAATATGCTAATCTAGCTAGCAAACTGCTTTCTCAATTTAATTGGTGTGCATTATGAATGTATCTGAATTCTCAAAACAGGTTGGAATTACTCCCCACACTACCAGGTATTACGACAAGATTGGGTTAATTGGCAATGTACGTCGAATGCCCAATGGCCATAGGGTGTTTTCACAAAAAGATATCCAGTGGATTGAGTTCGTTCAACGATTGAAAGAAACCGATATGCCACTTAAAAGCATACTAGCCTACGCAAAGTTGCGGGAAAAAGGCGCCTGCACACTTGAAGCTCGTAAAGCTATGCTTGTAAATCATGCGCGCATGTTGTCTGACATAATAAACAAGCAACAAGGCCATCTAGAGGCGCTGAGTAACAAGATTGGCCTGTACGATGAAATGTTAACTAGTCATTCCCCGCTTGACTGAGAGTTAACTCTAAGGTTTAGCCTAAGTAGGTCTTGATTTGAGGCATTACAAACCGGAGAAGAGTAAATGAACAGTGAAGAACGCTACAATCGCGGCTGGAAAAAATTAAAAGAAATAGATGGCTACGCAGGCGAAAAGGTTATTGAATCCTTAAAACATATCGCCCCTGATTTAGGCCGATATACCATTGAATACCCATTCGGTGATGTATATTGTCGTGAAGGGCTAGATATTAAGTATCGTGAAATAGCGACTATCGCTGCGTTAACCGCTTTGGGAAATGCCCAGCCACAACTGAAAGTACATATTCATGCAGCGTTAAATGTGGGTTGTTCACCAAAAGAGATAATAGAAGTGATAATTCAGATGTCGGTTTATGCGGGGTTTCCGGCGGCGCTAAATGGCGCGAGCGCCGCAAAAGCGGTATTTGATGAGCGCGGAATACTTAATAGTTAGTGGCTATTAACAAGAATAGTTACGACGAGGACAAGTCGAGCTATGAATCGTGACAGCCACAGAATTTCATCAAGTTTGCTATTGGTTGCCGTGGATAGGATAGTTATAATCGCGGCTTTATTTATTTCTATCGAGAATAGACATGCAAGGTAGTCGTAAACTGGTACCTGAATGGGAAACCGTTGATGCAGTGATGCTTGCCTGGCCACATGCAGAAACCGACTGGGCGCCGTGGTTAGAAGAAGCCCGAGAAACCTACCTAAACGTGATTGCGGCAGTTAACCGTTATCACGCTGGTGTAATCTTGCTATGTGCTCCCGATGATGTTGACGATGTACAGTCTCGCCTTGGCGATCACTCACGGGTACTTATTTTGCCTGCATCATACAACGACACTTGGGTTCGCGACTACGGCTTTTTAACCTGTAGAGATACTGAAGGATTCGGTGCGCCGGTAGAATTCCGCTTCAATGGCTGGGGTGATAAATTCGATGCCAGCGAAGACAATATGGCGAACCAACGTTACTTAGCTTCATTATGTAAATTGCCGCTTCGAAGTAGCCCTGTAGTTGCCGAAGGTGGCGCGTTAGAAATTGACGATATGGGCCATTTGCTTAGCACATCTCAGTGTTTACTAAATCCTAAACGTAATAGCGATATGACTATCAATGACTATGCTGAAACGTTTAACGAAATGCTAGG
Organism: Alteromonas sp. 1_MG-2023; assembly: GCF_030547075.1. Taxonomy (GTDB): domain Bacteria; phylum Pseudomonadota; class Gammaproteobacteria; order Enterobacterales; family Alteromonadaceae; genus Alteromonas. The sequence goes on from NZ_JAUOQH010000026.1 coordinate 31,569, forward strand.
GTGCAGCACCTTTACGGTGTTAGAGCACGGCCATCTTGAAGGTGATGATACCGATGGCCACGTAGACACCTTGGTGCGCTTTACGCCTAATAAAGGTTTAGTGATTCAAGCGGCTGATAATCGAAAAGACGACAGTCACTATGCTGGGCTGAGCGCCTTGTGTGATGAGTGCGCCAGCGTAATGCCTGAACACGAGCAATTCAGGTTACCTTTGCCTAATATTGTGAATAGCGAAGGCGAGCGTTTACCTGCATCGTATGCCAATTTTTTGATCTGTAATCGCGCGGTGCTCTTACCTATTTACGGGCAACCTGAAGATGAAGCGGCAATTAGCCAAATGCAGTTGGCTTACCCCGACCATATTATCGAGCCTATTGATTGCTCGGTGTTGGTAAAGCAATTCGGTAGTTTGCATTGTATTTCCATGCAGGTACCCACAAATACGTTGAAAGAATCTGTTATTTCCACCTTTTCAAAAGGAGTGTCTGTATATGCAACGAACTAAGCTAAAAATAGGCTTGGTACAACAGTCTGTTGCTGATAACGACAAAGCAACTAACTGGAACAAAAGCGCTGAGCAAGTCGCGAAATTAGCCGCTGAAGGTTGTGAGTGCATTTTGTTGCAGGAACTTCATAGCACCCTTTATTTCTGTCAGCAGGAAGACACAGATGCCTTCGATTTAGCCGAACCTATTCCAGGTGCTGCGACAGATTTCTTTGGCGAACTGGCTGAAAAACACAATATTGTGTTGGTAACATCGCTATTTGAAAAGCGCGGTTCTGGTCTTTATCACAATACCGCAGTGGTATTTGATAGAAGCAAAGAAATTGCCGGTAAATACCGTAAAATGCATATCCCCGACGACCCTGGTTTTTACGAGAAGTTTTATTTCACACCTGGTGACATGGGCTTTACGCCAATTGAAACCAGCGTGGGTAAATTGGGCGTACTGGTATGTTGGGATCAATGGTATCCAGAAGCCGCTCGCCTGATGGCAATGGCTGGCGCTGATTTATTATTTTACCCAACAGCAATTGGCTGGGATACTACCGATACTGAAGAAGAGCAGATCCGCCAGCATGGCGCATGGGAAACCATTCAGCGCTCACATGCAGTGGCAAACTCGGTGCCGGTTATCGTAGCAAACCGCACAGGGTTTGAAGCTTCGCCAGTGGCGGGCGACCCAGGCATTCAATTTTGGGGTCAAAGTTTTATAACCGGCCCACAAGGTGAAATTTTAGCGAAGGCAGAAGCGGAAGGTGAAACCACTCTTTCGGTAGAGCTAGATTTAACCCGCACTGAAAAAGTAAAACGCATTTGGCCTTATTTCCGTGACCGTCGCATAGATGCTTACGAAGACTTAACCAAGCGCTGGCGCGATTAAACTAGTTTGATAGTAAATTCAAAAAAAACGGGCAACTTTGTTGCCCGTTTTTTATTGTTCTTATTTATTTGTATTTCTTGGACCCCCACAGTTTTCAAACTCTCTTTAAACTGGACACCCACAATTCTCACACACTTTTAAAATTGGACACCCACCTTTCTTTTTCTTCAAAAACACGCAAATTTTAACGGAAGAAAGCTAGCGGGATTTTAGTAACCAATTGATGAGGATATACTTTTCGAGTGGGTGTCTAAATAATTTGGAGCTCCTACTTACTTCGACAGGTAGGCTCCTAAAGTGGGTGTCCACATTTTATCTTAGGTGAGTGTCCTAACTTTTTTGATTTTACTCTATAAGTCACGCTTTAAATATTGTGCCTTCGTAAAGCATGTAACAAGCACGGGATTTTTTAGATGCTAACGCTAGCATGACCTCTTCATCCACATCTAAGCCGCCAGTGAATTGCCCAAAAGCTGGCATGATAAATAGGTCTTCAGTGACAACGAAGCACTTCCCTGAAAATCGACGACGGGAAATAGTCTTGCGTATTTTAGGGTGGTAGTGACCAATAACTTGCGACTCAGCGTGGGGCTTAGCTTGAACCCTATCCTTCGTACCTAGTTCTTTTTCATATAGCTTTTTTTTATGTGGCTCTGTTTCATGTGTATCTGTTTCACTTGATTCTGGTTCATAGATTTCTGGCTCATGGCGAAACACCACATTAGTATGCACTATTTCATGGCAAGGGTTACCAGGAATACCTTCAGGTAAGTCGGGGTCGTGATTCCCTTCTACCCAATCCCAGTGAGGAACGCTATTTATGATATCGCATAAGAGGTTTCTGTCTTCAGCAGTCATGCGAGACATACTGTGCTTATCGTGGAAACTGTCACCCAAACTAATTACCCGAGCAGGGTTATAATCGCTAATAATGTGCTGCAGACGTTTAAGCGTAGCAACGGAATCTACACTTGGCAGCGGATTACCATAACTACGTAAATAACTCCCTTTTTCAAGGTGTAAATCGGATACCACCAGCCAGTCAAGCGCAGGCAAATACGCCACACCTCTGGCATCTAACAACCAAAGCAGCTCTGCAAATTTCACAATACTGATACTACGCAATGCCACCTGTGAAGATAGCCACTGCTCATTTATTGCCACTGATTGACCTCTTTTATAATGTTAAACACCTTTCCACCACTTCTAGGCCCACGAACGAACAATAGCGGGGAATAGGGTTGGGTCTAGAACCTTCCGCAGCATGAATGCTGCATCAGAGCCTACATGGATGTATTCACTACGTGCTTCTCTCGACAACACGACACTTTCAAATTTAAATACAAACCCACGCACGAACTATAGCGGTGGAGTGGGGTTGGGTATGGAACCTTATGCAGCATGGATGCTGCATCAGAGCCTACATGGATGTATTCAATTCATATTCACTCACTTTAACACCAATAGAATTAGACTGGGTGAGCAGTATTGGCACTAGAAACCTTATGCAGCATGGATGCTGCATCAGAGCCTACATGGATGTATTCACGGCGTGCTTCTTTCTACAACACTCAACATTCGAACTTAAATACAAACCCACGCACGAACTATAGCGGTGGAGTGGGGTTGGGTATGGAACCTTATGCAGCATGGATGCTGCATCAGAGCCTACATGGATGTATTCACGGCGAGTTCCAGACCCAACCCCACTCCACCGCTTTTAGCTTTTAGGACAACAAAGCCCGAACTTCGTCTAGCATATTTTCTGCTTCGGCATATAAATCGGCTTGCTCGATAATCGCCTGAGCACCTGCCCCTTTTATTTGCTCACTGCGCATATTCAGCACAATCGGTATGGCCATGGGCGAGACTTTTTCTAAGTTAACTAACGTGGTTTTATCTACAAAGCGAATAAGCAAATTCGCTAAGCGCTGCAAGTCTAACAACTCCCGCTCTGCATCAGCCCGCGCGACCGCTAAAAGAATATGATCAGGGTCGTGCTCACGCAGCGTGTCGTAAATCAAGTCAGTTGAAAACGTTACCTGCTTCATGGTTTTCTGACTGGCATGATAACGCTGCTCGGTTAAGCCGCTTACTACTGCTACCTGCCTGAAAGATCGTTTCAACATGGGTGCCTGTAACATCCAATCTTCTAGTTCGTCGCCCAATATATCCGGCTGGAATAGTTGTTGTAGTTGAGTATCGGTAATCTGATTCACTGCACTTATCGACAACCCATAATCAGTCACACTAAAGCTAAGCGGCTTAATCCCCATTTTTTCCATTCTACGGGTAACCAGCATGCCCAAGGTTTGGTTCGCTTTTCTACCTTCGAATGTGTAATACAACGTATGATTCACGTTACGAAATGGAAACTGCTCTACCAACACCTTTTCAGGCTCAGGAAGCTGTGAAAACTGCTGCTGTAACCTCAGCCACTCTTGCACTTGTGCAGGTAAATTGCGCCAACTCTTGGGGTTAGCTAATATAGCTCTAACCCCGTCAGCCAGGTACGTCGAAAGTGGCATTTGGCCGCCAGAGTAACTGGGGATTTTAGGCTCTTTTGCTTTAGCGGGGCGTGCATGCAATTGCATATCCCGAATGGCTTCGTATTTAAGCACTTCACCAGCAAAATAAAACGTATCGCCTGGGGTAAGTTGCTGGGCAAAATATTCTTCTACTTCCCCAATAATTTTGCCCTGGTTACCACGACGAATACGCTTCACTTTGAGCCTGCCAGCCTCAACAATAGTGCCTATATTCTGCCTGTGACGCTGAATAACTCGCCTATTGGCCGGAGAAAAAGTCCCATCCTCATTTTGCATAAGGCGCTGATATCGCTCGTAGGCGTTAAGCGCACTCCCGCCATCTAACGCGAACTGCCATAGTTTTTCAAAATCTTGTTTATCGAGGCCTTGGTAGGGCGATGCCATGAGGATTTGCTCGTAAAGGGTATTTGGGCTGTCAGCATTGCTACATAGGCAATTCACTATAAACTGGGGGATGATATCCAGTGCCCCCGGCTGCGGCGCATCGCCATCTAGCTCGCCTTTGTTAATTGCATCAATAGCCGCTTGGCATTCAAGGGCTTCAAATCGGTTAGCTGGTACAAGTAACGCTTCGCTGGGGTCATCTAACCGATGGTTTGCTCGCCCAATACGTTGCAATAGTCGGCTTACACCTTTTGGTGCGCCTACCTGAATAACCTTATCGACATCGCCCCAATCAATACCTAGCTCTAGCGCCGAGGTACACACTACTGCCCGTAGCAATCCGCTAGACATCATTGCTTCTGTTTTGCGCCGTTGCTCTTTACTTAAGCTGCCGTGATATAAGGCTATCGGTAGCGCAGCGGTATTGTGTTCCCACAGCATTTGAAAAATTAGTTCAGATTGCGCCCGAGTATTAACGAACACCAAGGTCGTTTTCGCCCCTTCAATGGCCTTGTAGATATCGGTGATGGCATAACGCGCCATAAAACCACCGAAGGGCATGCGGTTTTCAGATTGCAGCATCTCTACTTTCGGTTTTTCACCCGCTTTCACGCTGATGATATTAGCAACGCCTTCTGTGCCAGCAAGCCATGCACCTAGCGTTTCTGGGTAAGCCACTGTAGCCGATAGGCCTACTCGCTTCATTTTAGGCGACAATACTGAAAGTCGTGCTAGCGCTAAAGATAAAAAGTCCCCCCGCTTGTTTGCTACCAAGCTATGGGTTTCGTCAATAATGACTCGCTTTAGCTTGCCAAATAGCTTGTCAGCATCGGCATAGCTCAGCATCAACATTAAAGATTCTGGGGTAGTAAGCAGCAGGTTTGGTGGTTTTTTTCGTTGCCGCTGCCGTTTATGCGAAGGTGTATCGCCAGTGCGAGTTTCTGCCGTTATCGGCAATTCCATCTCTTCAATAGGTTGCAATAAGTTGCGATGAATATCTTGGGTTAACGCTTTAAGTGGGGAAATGTATAAGGTGTGCAAGCCTGGCTGTGGCGATTGCGCTAACTCGACTAAGCTAGGTAGAAAGCCCGATAGGGTTTTTCCAGCTCCGGTTGGGGCAATTAATAACGTAGTGTTGTGGGTGTCTTGCGCCAACATCTGCATTTGGTAATCTCGAAGCGTCCAGCCTTTATTTTTGAACCATTGGCTAAACGCCGGTGGCAAAATGTCGCTACTGGTTTCAATTGATTTCTTAGGTGATGCTTTGGTTTTAGACATATGTGCTGGCATATCTGCTGGTATATCTTCCGACATAAAAGCTACGTACAACCCTAGGCCCCTGCCCAAACTTCTCCTGCGCCATGATTTTTCGTTACTCTGCTGTTTCGATGGTAAGCAATAGTAGATATACGTTAATGCGGCAGAAGGGTTTAATTTTCCACTACGCTCAACCAATTGCGTAAAACCACCGTAGTCATATGAAACGATAACCGTGAGCTTGTGGGTTTTTATATGACGGCCGAGAATACAATACACCCTTCGAAGTGGATGAAGACTGACGACGCTGGTTTATATTGCGTACCTGGTGATTTCTATATAGACCCCATGCAGCCTGTAGATACCGCGCTTGTTACCCACGGTCATGCCGATCATGCTAGGGCCGGCCACAAGCGAGTATTCGCCCACCCGCAAACCATGGCAATTATGACCACCCGCTATGGCGACGACATGGCTGAAGTACAAATACCGGTGCCCTATCGCGAGAGCGTAGAGTTTGATGAAGTAACCACTACTGATAGTAACAGTGCCTCAACTGAACAAGGGCAACGCAAAATAAAAGTCACTTTTTACCCAGCTGGTCATATACTCGGTTCGTCACAATTACTTATTGAGTATGCGGGTTATCGGCTTGTGATATCTGGCGATTACAAGCGAAGGCACGACCCCACTTGTCCGCCGTTTGAGGTAGTACCTTGCGATGTGCTCATTACTGAAGCCACCTTCGGTTTACCAGTATTTGCCCACCCGCCAATTGAACAGGAAATTCAAAAGCTTCTTCATTCCCTTGATGTGTTTCCAACACGCTGCCATTTAGTTGGCACTTATGCGCTAGGAAAATGCCAACGGGTTATTTTAGCGCTTCGAGAAGCGGGCTATACCAAGCCTATCTATTTACACGGTGCATTACTGAAGCTGTGTGATTTGTATGAACGAGAAGGTATTGCGTTAGGCGATATTATTCCGGTTAGCGAGGTTGAAGACAAAGCGTCACTAGCCGGTGAAATCGTATTGGCTCCCCCTTCTGCATTAGCCGACAGGTGGTCGAGAAGCTTGCCACATGTTCGCGCAGTGTTGGCGTCTGGTTGGATGCAAATTCGCGCTCGAGCTAAGCAGCGCAACGCTGAGCTACCACTTATTATTTCAGATCACTGCGATTGGCCCGAGTTATTGCAAACCCTTACCGAAGTGAACCCTAGCGAGGTATGGGTGACCCACGGCCGAGAAGACGCACTTATGTATCAGGCACAGAAGATGGGGTTTAAAGCACGAGCGTTATCGCTGGTAGGTTACGATGAAGCGGCGCAGGAGGAATAGCAATGCGGGCGTTTAGTGACTTACTTGAACAGCTTTACTATACCGCGGGAACCAAAGCGAAAGCCCAGCTCATTTTGCATTACCTTGCTACTACGCCAGACCCCGATCGCGGCTGGGCTATTGCCGCGATGGCAGGTACCCTTCGATTTGATTTCTTCAAACGTAATACCGTTAAAAAGCTGATCACTGAACGGGTAGACTCAGAGCTATTTGCAATGAGCTACGATTATGTGGGCGAAGTAAGCGAAACAGTGGCCCACTTATGGCCCGAGTTTACACCGGATAAAACCTTGCCTAGTTTGTCTGAGGTGGTAGATACATTTGCGAATGTCAGCAAACAAAAAGTTGCTTCAACATTAGCAAATTATCTCACCATAATGACCCCATCACAGCGCTGGGCACTATTAAAGCTTGGAACACGGGGGCTGAGAATTGGGGTACCGGCTCGTTCAATCAAACAGATTTTGGCGGAATACGGCAACCAAGATATCACTGAAATAGAAAAACTGTGGCATGGGGTTACACCGCCTTATACCGACCTGCTCGCATGGCTTGAAGGTAACGCCCCTAAACCGGATATTAGCAATGCAGTTACGTTTCACCCTGTCATGCTATCCCACCCCATTGCGCAAAGTGATATCGACGACTTTATCCCCGAGCAGTGGCAAATAGAACACAAGTTTGACGGCATTCGGGTGCAGTTGGTTTGTAATACCACAAAAGAAGAACCTGAAAAGGCGCTATTTTCCCGCACCGGTGATGACATTAGCCATGCATTCCCCGACCTACTCGATAGTGTGAATGCCAATATGGTTGTAGATAACATGGTGCTAGATGGCGAACTGTTGGTGATGCATAACGATGAAGTCAATACATTTAATGCTCTGCAGCAGCGGCTCAATAAGAAAAAGCCCACTGCAGCGTTAATGAAAACCAACCCCGCAGGGCTTATTGTTTATGATGCACTGGTGTTAGAGGGTAAGCAATTAACCGACTCCCCTCTTGTTACCCGACGCAAAGCGCTAGAAGCATGGTTTGACAAAAATGGTATTCAGGAACAAGACAATAAATCACGCCTGCATTTATCTGAGTGCTTATCTGCCGATTCACCAACAGAACTTAAAGCACTGCATAAAAGGGTATGTGAAAACCGCGCGGTAGAAGGGTTAATGATAAAGCGTTCAAGCAGCTCTTATGTGCCAGGCAGACCTAAAGGCCAGTGGTACAAGTGGAAACGCGACCCGTTGGTGGTAGATGCGGTGATGATGTATGCCCAGCGTGGTCACGGTAAGCGCTCTAGCTTTTATTCCGATTACACCTTTGGTGCATGGCAAGATGAGCAACTGCTGCCTATCGGCAAAGCTTACTCGGGATTTACTGATGAAGAGCTTAAGAAACTAGATAACTGGGTAAGACGAAACGCCATAGGCCGTTTCGGGCCAGTGCGAGAGGTTAAAAAAGAGCTGGTACTAGAAGTGGCTTTCGATGCGGTTCACCCCTCCAAACGGCATAAATCAGGCGTAGCGCTACGATTTCCTCGCATACACCGTATTCGCTGGGATAAACCTGCGAACGAGGCAGATACACTTAGTAATGTAAAAGCGTTAATCGAACAATAACCCATACATATTTTGTGTCTGGGTTTTGTTTACTGAGTTCGGTACCCCCTCTAAATGACTTAGAGGGGGCTTTCATTGTATTATGGGCATAGCTTTATAAGCATAGTTTTATAGGATTAACTAAAACTTGTATTTTATAGAGCCATAAATGAATCGCCCTCTAAGACTATGCGTTTCAGCCACATAGCCATATCCTCGAGCAGTAAATGGTGGATCGGTATCAAAAAGGTTAGTCGCTCCTAACGTGAATTTGGTGTTGTCATTCATGTTGTAGTGCCCTTGTAAACTCACTAAGGTATGCGAATCAACCATATCAGCTTCACTTTCCTCCATAACCGATAAGGCTTGATAACTCTCAAACTCTCCGATGTATTGAATTATTGCTGTTACTCCATAGTCATCTAATGTCCAATCCGCGGTTATCCGACCTCGATGCTCGGGATAATTGAGCTCTCCGGCGTATTCGATACCGTCTTTCTCAAACGAATCGATATATGACCAGTCGACACCAAATTTCAGCATGCCCAGCTCGTCTAGTTTAAATAGATATCCAGCCGTAACATCTAACCCACTAGCCTCTTGCGAGCTTAAATTGACATATACGTTATATATTTTATCAATTTGTCCTAACGTCTCCCCTGGAAGCGGGTCAAAACGCTGGCAAATAGTGCTGTTCTGATCCCCACATTCAGCGGCGTAAATGTTTTCAACAGGGTTTTGATCGATTTTGTTATCTTGCTCAATACTCCACAAGTCAGCGGTAAAATCGAAAGCTTCCGTAACTTGCCACACTACCCCTATATTCCATGTCGTTGATTCTTCGGGTTGCAATACCGCATCAGAAGTATAAATGACGCTTCTTTCTCGCTCGCCTTCGCACACTCCATCCGATTCACATCGATAAAAGTCGTCAACTAAAGGAGAGTCTTGAGATGGCCCTAATCCAATCTGAGCTAAAGACGGAGCGCGGAATCCTTGCCCCCATGAAGCCCTTAACGAGAAATTATCCAGCGGTCGCCAGGAGAATGAAACTTGTGGATTTGTGGTAGAACCAAAATCGCTGTAATCATCGTATCGACCTGCCAAGGTTACATCAAAGGTATCTGTGAAAGGCACCAAAAACTCGATATATGCTGCCGTGATATCTCTTGATGCCTGTGCCGATATTGCCTCAGTACCGAAAATAAGCCCTCTTTCGAATTGCTCATCAGGTTTATCTGATGCATCCTCTTCGCGGTACTCTGCACCTGCCGCCATCTGTACAGTCATGTCTGAAATGGTAAATACATCGCCAGCGATATTGGCGTTGAATGAGGTCATATGTGACTCACCTTGTCGCACCAAACTCGTCGATATATCGGCAACTACGTCAGGATCATTGTAAGTCCCCCCAAACGGATTGTAGTTACCCGCATCTATTTCTCTTTGAAGATAGTCTACGCGTATCCAACCATCACCAATTCCACCAGTCTGAAGAGATTTACTTCGTCCTTTTTGCGCAGAAACATCGTAATCCCAATTTTTAATCGTTCCTCTGATACCTGCAACAAGTCGCAATGTATCTGACTCGATATTCCACACCCGCCCCCCAGCATCGACGGTACGGTAGTTATTAATAATAACGTCTGTACCGTATGGGTTATCTGGATGCTCAGCACTTACTGTTAAACCCGCCGTTCTTCCAAGTGGTGTGGCAGCCCCAAACGCCATAGACGTATTATGCTGTGCTGACATCTCTATATAACCTTCAGCATAATCACTTAGCATTTGGTTAGCTTGAAGCATGACGCCAATACGCTCAGCGACAGGAAGTACTGCACCCGCCGGCCCATAATCATAACGACAAGTACTGTTAACTATATTTTCGTCAGGGCAAGCAGCATCAGGGGTTAATACGCCATCTACAATAAACGTGCCGGGAAACCCAGAAGAAGATCGCCCATCAATGCCATTTTCTGGCTGGTAAACTGTGCCGTAAATGCCCACTTCATCGCGCATTAGTGGTGTATTTTTAAAGTAGTCCAGAATGACAGTAGCGTTACTTTCTTCATTTCCGGTTCCCCATAAGAGGCTAAAGCTTGTTTCTTCATAGCTAGGGCCTGTCGTGCCACCAAAACCCAATGACACTTCTGTACCTTCAAAGTTTTTACGAAGAATAACGTTAACTACCCCTGCTACCGCGTCTGAGCCATAGACGGCTGAAGCACCATCTTTAAGTATTTCAATGCGCTCTATAGCCGCAACTGGAATATTATTGATATCCACAAAAGAATTCACAATCCCTTCTGCAAACGCACTGCTGGCAACACGACGACCGTTAATGAGTACTAAGGTCGCATCTGCACCGAAGCCTCGAAGACTTATTGCTGCGCCCCCATTTGCCGTAGAATCTTGGTTGTTACCTTGGGTAGAAAAAGTGCCAGTACCTGCCGCTGGAAGCGTTTCTAGTAATTGCTGCAAGTTTGTAAAACCGGTACGGTCAATATCTTCACGCCCAATAACCTGAACCGGCGCTGCACCTTCTAAATCGTTGCGCTTTATATTTGACCCTGTGACTTGTATACGCTCCAACCCTTCATCCGATTCCTGAGCAAGCGATACAGATGAGCCCAGCGCTAGGACGACTGATAGCGAAATTAATGAGTACTTTCTGATATTCATGGTGTTCCCTGGTTTCTATTATTTTCATTGAAGATTTGGACACCGTTGCGAAAGACAGAAACTTTGACTAAACACTACAAACAATCCCTTAAAAAAGCTTTCAAATCGAAAAACAATTTTTACTGGCAAATTTGTATGTTTTGAAGATTGTTTTTTGGTCAACGAAACTATCTAAACACATCAGATGCCGTGTAGGAATCACGTAATTTCTTGCCTAATCGATTAGTTAATGAGTATTAACCAAGACTGAATGCTGCTTGAAAACCACGGTAAAGCGACTTATTTATCGTGATATAGACGATTGCTTGACTGTCAAAGCACATCACGTTTTGAGGTTGATATTCGACGAATATCAATATAAAAAGATCAGAATGGCTTTCGCACCACCACTGACTTTTTATCGGGCTAGCTACATAGCATTCAAACTGCTTTTGCTACGCGCTGTTTTTTCTACATCGTTAAGGAATTCAGGTTTTTCCCCTGTCATTTCCCAAGTACCTAAGGCAATTGGAATGCCGCCGATACTGTTTAACTCATCAAAAAATGATTTTAATGAGAAGGTTTTATTCTGTTCTTCATCCTGCTTTGCTTTTTGCAACATGGCAGCGTCTAGCAGAATTTTTCCGGTCACGTAACTTGTGCCATATCCTGGTTGACGAAGGTAAAGATGCTGTTCAAAAATTAGCAAGTCAGGCTCCGTTTTCATCCAGCCTCTCGGGGTGTAATTCATATGAATATCGCCCGCGTCCTCCATCGTCATTTGATTAGCATGGGCATACAAAGACCCTAATCCTCTAGCAGCCCGCTGTGCCAGCATTACCCATACAATTTCTCTCGCTCGGGGATTATGGTCATACAATCCCGCGTGCATAAAAATTTCTTCCACGGCCGTAGCCGTTCCCTCGTTCCGCGAATCAAAAATGTTATAAAGAAGAGACTGCTTCCTTAAGACGCGCGGACTGGGATCATTCACCATAATGGCCAACTCAAACCAATGATAAAAATGAGAATAAAGTGGCGTGGGGTCGAGATGAGAACCTATATGAAAAAAGTGCCTGCTTTCTTCAGGAACGAAGCTGCCTAACTTATCAAAAAGAGCAGGTTTAAAATAATCAGGGACAGTAACAATATCTTCTTCGTCTAGAAAATTTAAGAAGTACTCTGCAGACCGAGTAGCCAATTGGTCGAATTCATCGGCATTTTTTACTGCTACGAGTTGCGGTATGTCTTTATTTCTTTGCTCTTCTAACTTTAACGATGACCAAGCACGATTCAATTCTCGGCGCAGCAGACGCTCTTCATCTGCCCATGACATTGGCATCATATGCACATTTTGTTGATACCAGGTGTAGTGTTCAATTCCCAACCCTGAAGGACCGCTCTTCTCAGGTGCTTTTTTTTGCAGCCAATTTATAAATTCTTGCGTCGATGCAACAGCTTCCTGTTGCTGCGCAATAAGCACCTCATTGCCTGTATTCTCAATTAACGTATATAGCTTAAGAAGCACGTCATGTTGTATTTGAATATCTCGAATTCCTGCTATCCATAACTCTTTAGCATTCCCTGTTAAATTTATCTTTGCCTGTTGCTGTAAAGGCGCTATGCGAGATAAATCAGTTACTAAGCGCTTCTGCTCTTCCTCACTGAGGGGAAACTGATACGTCCATAACTCCGTGACATAGTGTGGCGTCGGCCCTTCATGTGCTGGAACATCGCTTTGATAGGTCCATACCTGCTTATAAAATGCAGGATCACGTTGCCAAGGTTTCAGTATATTTGCGTTAAATTCGTAACCGTTGATTTCAGACAGCATAACGAACCAGTCCACTTGCTGTGCGACAGTCCAATTTTTTCTATCAAAGGCTAAAAGTTTAGTTTTAAACGTAAGCCACTCAGGCTCTCTTTTTTGAAATGTTTGCTCGCGATAGTCTGGAGCCAATTGATGTAATGGAGGTGCTTCAAACGCACGCCATTGAGTGAACAAAGATTCTAATTCGTTAAAGTCCGAATTTGCAGTAGCAAAAAAAGAATAAAAGATGAGCACAACTGAAATCAGCGTTAATTTCATTTTGTCTTCCTTGATAAACGTTTTTTGAATATAGCACAGATATTTTTTTTAGATAGATACGAATTGAACAATATTTAAACAGAGGATTTGATTGGAGATTTTATTAGATTTAAGTGAAGTACTGACATTTCGTCTTAAGCTTCATCGGCATGATTCTGGCTGCTTTTATAGCAGGTACTTTGGAATGTGAAAGCGTTAATCGACAATAAAAACTTCGCACATTTTTTTTACAAATCCAGATTATGTCTTACACTTAAATTTATTAGTTTTAGCTTATTCTTGTAACCCTTTTTTACGAAGGTCTATCAGAAGCCGCTTTATGTTGGCCTACACAAATAATTGTACGCCAAGGATGTATACCATGCTACATAATCGCTTTTTCAAACGCTGCCTAATCGGGTTTACGCTACTATTTACAACTGCCAGTCATGCAGGGTTAATTACTGATATTGTATCTGAAACCGTTTCATATCGTATTACAACTGGGGGCTTCGCTTGGAATGCAAGTTACGATATTGGCTTTGTTAACCAAGACTTACTCATTGATGTCGATGTTTTTTTAACTGGTGTTGACCCAGGTAGTACGTTACGCGATACGTGGGAAAGCAGTATTGAGTCGATTTGGAGCAATGCCTTTGACTTATTTGACGGCACTTTCTACTACGACACGGTATTTAATGTTGACTGGATAGATTCGTATTCGGAAGCCGACCACTTTGTGAATGTAAATGCCGGTAATGGAAACGTGAATTTAAGGCAATGGTATACAGGAAACCCCTCGGGATGGGGATACCGCAATCAAGGCATTATAGCTGCTCACGAGTTCGGGCATATGATTGGCTTATTCGATGAATATACTGGTGGAGCGTTAGATCCAGTCACTAGTCTTATTCGGAATAATAGCATCATGGGCGCACGTTTGAGCACGCCTCAAATAGATCACTTCGATGCATTTCTCGAGTGGGCTCAGATAAATGCAGCAGTCCCGTCACTCACGTTAGTCAACGACCAAGGCTCACAATTTTACGATTTACAGGTAAACGTACCAGCGCCTAACACCTTGCTTCTTTTCTTCATAGGCGCATTAGGTTTATCTGCAAGGAAGCATATTAACGTAGAAAAATAGGCTATTCTTTTTGTCCGTTCACAAAGTTTCCCCTACTGGTTTCGATACCATTTTCGTAGGTAATTCGCTTGCCATGACGGATGCCATTTTTTCGCATTTCAAATAAAGTGATAGCGCCATTGTCGGCAAATAAATATTGAGGGCCGTTTAGATCTCCGTCTTTGTACTGCAAGTCGTAAACGACATATTTTTGCGCGTTGTATTTGAGCCAACGTCCGACTTTTTTACCATGGTTATACGTGCCTTTCCAAGTGGTGTCGCTTTCAGCCTCTACCCAGTCTCCGGTCTTAACACCCTCTTGATATACTCCGTATGTATCCAAATTACCATCATAATCGAAGTGTTGGTATTTGCCGTGCTTTTTGCCATTGCTGTAATGTTCTTTAACGATGTAGGCCTCGGTTTCACTATCTTGAACAGTTCGATCCCCGTTTAGTTCGCCAGCATTAGAGTAGGTTTCGTATATAATATCGCCACTTTTATTGGTATCTCGCCACTTACCCACTTTTATACCGTTTTTGTACATGCCCTTGGTAGCTTCGTCGCCGAAGTCACCTTGGCTGTATAGGCCGTCGCGCTTACCATCCGTTGTATTCTCGATAATCGAGAACCCTTCGTGGTACAAACGCTGCTCGCCGTTTCGCCCATAGTCATGTACTTCTTCCAGTGCTATTAACTCACCGTCTGTTGCGCGCTCTCTTTTTATTAACTTATAGGCGTGATTAGCACCACGCACAAAACCTCGACTAGGATCGCTCACCCCAGCGGCAATGAAAGTCTTTATTTCACCGAGTTCCCAAGTAGTTTCTTTAAGTCCAGCCCCGTACCCTTCTATCTTTGTGGGCACTGTTTCCTGCCTTAAAATGCCTTCGCTATTCCATTCATGTTCGCTAATAAAGGTACCTTCTTCCGTACGCTTTGTTTCTCTAACTAGTACGCCGTTCCTGTTCCAACGTTTAGTTGTGCCCACTTCTTTATTTTGCTTAAAGTGCGTAATGGCGTTAATGGCACCGTTATCGTAGTACTGCTTTTTTATGCCATCGCGTTTGCCGTTAACGTAGGTCACTTCTTCCTGTAAGTAACCGCTTTTATCTCGCATTTCCACGCGTCCATCGAAGCCCTCACCAAGGGCGTAAATCACCCTATTCAGCAATCCCAACTTGCGCTCTTCTGCCACTTGTTTTCCGGTAAAAGTACCGCGGGCAATGACAGGTTCAGTACTTTGAAACGTGACTATTAGTACACCTTCTTTATCGTAAACGGGTATCGTGTAGACGCCATTTTCATCGGGTTTCACGTCGCTCTCATAATGATAGCGACGATTTATCTCTACCTTAGTTGGCTTTAAATTAACGTCTAAATATTCGGTTTCGCCATACGCCAACGAAGGCATAAGGCTAATACCTAACATCAATGAAAGAATAAAACGCATTATTCATCACTCCCCGTTGGTAAGTTGAGGAAGGTAATGTTGAATGTTTTGTTGATAGGCGTATCAGACATCCTAATTTCTTGGACACCCACAGGTTCACCGGCTATTCGAAGTGTATTATGAGGAAATAAAACATCCTCTATTTCAGTGCTTGGGGACAACGTAACATCTTGATTAATAGTCACTAAGCTAAGTACTCGGCCCTCTGCATCTAGGAAGCGATAGCGAGAAAGAATGTCACCCACGGTGTGGGTGTCCTCATTTTTATTTTCACCTTTTTCTCTATTAATAGCTGTTAAATCCTCGATAGCCACTACCCAAGGTGTTTCAGCATCAAGTTTTAGGTTCGAATCTACCCATTGTTGGGTTTGAGAGCAGCTTAATGTCACTTCTCGTGCACCTAAACCATAGAAATACTGCCTAATCCCATCTTCTGTTTGCAATAAAAGCGATGCGGGTTTTATAAAGCTCTTATTATTAAAAACAGGCTTAAATACCAATGCATTGCCAGCCTCTTCAGCTTTAGGAGACAAGGTCGCAGTGCAAACATCAATTTGAGCATTGCCCAGCACCAATTCTACTTGTCCTTTTTCAATACCCTTTGGTTTGAGGTTTTCTGCACCCACATGTGGAGTATCACTTTCATATAAGTAGTTAGTTTCGGGCTTCCTTGTTGAGCTAAATCGCTTTGCTTCCTCGGTAAGAAACACAATGTCACGAACTTCAGCAGGCTCCTTCGCAGCACGATAGACGATAATATTAAGGCTGGAAGGCTGCTCTTTCGTGCGAATTAACACCTTATGGGCTTCGGTGTGAGCACTGGCTTGGTAGCGCGTATTACTTTCCTCGGCAGTTAACCATTGAGGCGGGTTAGGATAAGCGTGATATTGAACATCATAAGCTTGCCCCTCTCCTAACTCAAAATTAAGGCGGTCATTTTCCTGCCCCTCGAAGGTAAGCTCGTAAATTTTAACGTTATCAGCGTTACTCTTCCCGCTTGTAGTCTGAGGGCCTTTATTGGTTTGCTTGCTCTCGTTTTCCTGATATTCATTATTGTGGGTGTCCTGACCGCTATTATCTTGACGACCACTATTCTCTCTATCGCTATTCTGCTTGCCGTTTTCGCTACCTGTATGATCCACAGCGCCAGAATCAACCAGACTAAAATTAATTATTACCCCATTGTCTTCGTAATGAGCTTTTTGGTTTTGGTCTATCGAAACGTTGGTAATAAAAGACTCATCTGGATACCACGCTATTTTTGCCCGAACACTAGCAGCTTGCTTAATAGACTCAGTAAGACCACCCGCGCCCGTGAAATGTATTTGTGCGGTGCTAACTTTGCCTTCTTCTCTATATTGATTGTGAGAAAATGTGGGCCCTATATGTATTGGCTGGTTAATAAGCTCATCGTTCTTATCAAAAACCAGCGGCTCACTAAATTCGACATTTCCCAAGAAAACATTTTTGCTTAACGCATGGTTAAGCTCTAAAGAAAGCTCATCTTTCTTTTGTATTAATTGTCCATCTGGGTCGCTGAAAACTTTAGCTAAGTCAGATGCAGCTTCAACCTTTTGCGTTTGCGCCGACTCAACAATATCAAGCCATCTGTTCGCCCATTTTGTTCTCATCGTTGGCACATACGCTTCTTTTCCATCAACAACACGAGCCAATACTTCAGTTGAACGTATGCCTATTTCCTTACCTGAAATTGTATGCTGACTACTTGAAGTTAGTACTTGATGCTCTACCCAGCCGGATGCTTTATCTATAACTGCCAGCCCTGCTAAACGATTTCTTTCCTTACCTCCCTGAAACTCTATCCATACCTTTGAGTCTGATACCTTAGTCACCTTAAATTCAACGTTCGAAACACCACGAAACTCAGTGGTATTCGTCCACCCTTTGTTGGGGCTGATTGGCACTGCGATATTAGGTTGGCTTACATGATTGAGTAACTTACCAACGCTATTACCAAGCACATTAGTTAAACTGTCACGCAAACTATTTCCCGCAGTCTTAACATCTATCATTTCTCCCGACTGACTATTGATGACCATATCTGCGCCAGCGCCTTGCTCGCCAAGTAATTCAGCAGGAAAGCCCCCTTCTACAGAGGTACTGAAAGTGCGTGAGCCAATATCGGTCTCAACCTTTCCAGGGGAAATATGGACATTAATACTATCTGCTTTATTTTCTGTTATTTCGAACGTTGCATAGCTATCTAACCGCATGTTTTCACTACCACGACCGGGCGTAGATATTTCCACCTCTTGAATGGTGTGATAATGACGACTCTCCCCTACTTCAGGGTTAAATTCGATAGTGTTATCGCCGAAGCAACCCACTAAAAATATCGTAATAGAAAAGATAAAAAGGTAAGAAAGTGAACGCATAAATTCTCGTATATTTGATAGAGGGAAAAGGCGATTGGCGTTACAGCGAAGTGAAACAGCTTTGAAATGCAGAGGAAAATACTCTACTTAAAAGGGTAGCGACCTTAGTTAATTATTTCAATAAAAGTGAGACAGCCACCCTATTTAGTAGGGAGAGAAGCAACTAAAGTGCCAATCGCCTTTTATAAGTTTTGAATGCGACAGGTGAATATCGGCAAAATCTAGAACTAGCCTAAGACACACACAAAAGAATTAAAGGTCGCGCTATACCTAGAGCACTACAACTTACCCAACCTAGGACTCCAAAAAATTCAGGAGAGATCTCCTGCAACTCTTGGATAGACAAATAGCAGCTTTACTTTGTGTCTTTTAATTGCGCCATTATATGGCTACGAAACCAATTCGGCCCCTATTAGTTAGACACCCATACAAACCATCCCCAAGTTCAGTAGATTTTTTCTCCCTTTCACGCAAATATAGAAAACTCACTATTACTGCTGATTCATAACCATGCCTCGCCCTAGAAAATCACTCATT
>NZ_JAUOQH010000027.1 GCF_030547075.1 Alteromonas sp. 1_MG-2023
TGGTTGCGGGAGCAGGATTTGAACCTACGACCTTCGGGTTATGAGCCCGACGAGCTACCAGACTGCTCCATCCCGCGCCAGAAAATAACGTTGTTGGTTTGAGGTGTTTGATGTCTCCCTTCAACGTGGGGCGTATTATACATACGCACTTTTGTAACACAAGGACTTATTACTTAATTATTCTACTTTTCTGACTGAATGCTTTATATTTAATCGTTACGTTCAATCATCAACCAATTTAAGCGTATTTATTAAGCATTAGGGCTTAAAGCTTTCCATTTTATTCGCTAATTTAAAATCAAGTTCACTCAAACCACCTACATCGTGAGTCGTTAATTTCACATCAACTCGGTTATAAACATTAAACCATTCAGGGTGATGTTTCAGTTTCTCGGCCCAAATAGCAATTTGTGACATCCAACCAAACGCACGAATAAAGCTCTTGAACGTAAATGTCTTCTCAATAGAATCTTTGTTCAAAACCCATTGTTCATCTTTTTCTAAACCTGCATTTAAGCTATCAAGAGATTCCTGAATTTCTTCACTACTTAGTAACGTACTCATATAGGTCTCCTTTGTTAGAGTAAACAATGTAAACAATAAGCGATCTGAATTCAGCATTTTTACTAAGGATGAGCCGGGAAAGTCAGGCTTGGTTTGGGAAGAAATCTTTACAATAAAAAGCGGCCTATGAAAGTGCTCGTGATGAACAGTCTTCATAGGCCGCTAACTTGGTTTGGGTTAAAAGCGTAAAGCGTTAAAACTCTACCGCTAACCGAGCGTAGATTTGACGCCCACGTGGATCGTGAACCTTCGAGTCAAAACCACTATTGGTAAACAACTGAGGAGGATCTTCATCAAACAAATTCAACCCGCCAACGGTAACAACATAACTTTGCTCTGTTTCAAATAGTGAGCCTAGGTCAATATTGTACTGGGCATCTACCGTTACATGGCTATCAACTTCATATAACCCATTTGTACAGCTTCCCAAGTTAGTGGTGCCATCAGCACAGTTTTGGTCGTCGTCATAGGATGAAATATAGCGAACAAATACGTTTGCCGCATGTACGTCGTTTTTCCACGCTAAACCAAAGTTCATTCGAAGCTCTGGTGACGACACCCCAATATTATTGAAGTTTCTGCGCCCTGCCCCGTCGATGTTACCTGCTTGAGGGTCCATCAAGTCATACTTCATGGTATAGGTCCCATTTAATGACGGAGTGAAGCTACCAAGCTCAGTGTCAATTTTGTAACTCGCAACAAAGTCTATACCCGAGGTTTCCATAGAACTGGCGTTCACATAGGTATTGTTAATTTGCAATACAGGCCCTGTTGTAGGGTCACCGGCACGAACAACTCGGTCAGTGTCTGTGGGGTCTAGATTAAGTACGGCTTGGGCATTTTCTTGGATAATTAAGTCGGTAAACTCAAAATTCCAATAATCTAATTCAACCGAGAAGTCTCTGAATGGTTCATAAGAGAACCCCACATTGTAAGCGGTAGACTCTTCAGGCTTAAGATCTTCATTACCTGAGGTTCTTACAGCAACGAATGCTGTTGCACCTTGAACCGGGTCGATGACTTGTTGTAACGAGGTAGCTCCGCCCTGTGCTAAGAACACGGTTGGTGCCCTAAACGAGGTAGAAATTGAGCCCCGTAGTGAGAATTCATCAGTTGCACGATATGAAACCGCAAGCTTAGGGTCTACCGTACTACCGATACTGCCGCCGTAATCTTCATAACGTACTGCTAGCTGCACATCTAGATCTTCACTTAATGGTAAGGCTAATTCACCAAAGGCGGCCCATACATCTTGTTTACCATCAATATCTGGGTTACCAATAACAAACGTAAAGCTATCTTGGTTAGCTAAGTCATCATAGTCTTGGCTTAACTGTTCTTCACGATACTGAACGCCAAGTGCCAAGGCAGCAAAGCCACTGCTCATTTCAAAAATATCAAAAGAGGTAAAGGCTTCAAAAACTTCAAGATCGGCTTTCGAATCAATCATTTCAGTACCAGTGAAAGAATCTACCACATAATCTGAATTCGGTGCCGTAGTATAAGAAGTTGCAAATGGATTAAAGAATTCACAATTTCCTTCCCCCGGTGTGCCCGCAATAGGATCACACGATGAGCCACCTAAGCCATACAAGGCAAGCTGAAACTCAGTATTTAACACATCAGGTACCGTAAAGAGAAAATCATTCACAGCGCGGGTATAGCTTACTTCCCAGAAACCCGTGTCTGTTACACCTTGAACATTGGTGCTGAATCTAAACGTATCAGATTCTGTATTCGCAGCATCACCTTCAAACCCATTTCCTTCTGCACGACCAAAGAAGGCGACAGATTGACCGAATGGGTTTTGTGGATGATAGTCAGGAACAATTGGCGAAGTAAGAATGGGGAAGCTTGGTGCACCACCACGTTCAGCCCGGTTACGTGCCATACTCAGTTCGGCAGACCAGGTTATATCGTTAGCAAACTCATAATCAGCTCTAACATAAGTATTTATTCTACTCTCATCAGCAACATACGAATAAAACTTACCGAAATCGAATCCACAGAAACCGACTTCTAGTCCTGGAATAGTACCGCTGGGTGCTAATAAATCTGGCGAGCCGCCAAACTCTTCACATCCATACGGGTCGATAATCGGTAATGCACCCACGCCTGGTACCGTTACAAAATAAGAGGCTGGGTTACCTAAAGCACTCGTATCATCTTCAGGGCGGCTTAAGCGTCTGTCACTTAAAAACAACGGAGAACGGTTTGTGTAGCTAATTGCTGCTAGCACACTGCCTTTTTCTCCAGTGGCACCCCATAAACCTTGGAAAATGTATTCTTTGTTATCACCATGGGCACCATCTTGATAATCAACGCTAACCATCGCACCATCGTAGTTACGTTTGGTGATGAAGTTAACGACACCGGCGACGGCATCTGAACCATATAACGCAGAGGCCCCGTCTTTAACGACTTCCATGCGGTCAATGGCAATCATTGGTACTAAAGAACTGGTATCAACGAAGTTTAATCCTTCGTTAGTTGGTTGAGCGGTTACCACTTGGCGTTTGTTATTTAACAGTACTAAGGTAGAGGCAACACCTAACCCACGTAAGTTGATGTTTGAGGTGCCAGCTGTGGCATTTTGTGTAAAGGCGTCAGGATTGTTCTCAGCACCGGTATTGATAGTGAGTGTTTGTGTAATATCAGCTATATTTTTCGCACCTATCGAATCGATAGCTACACTGTCTACCACCGCTAATGGTGACGGTGACTCAAAGTTTTCACTACGACGAACAAAGCTCCCTGTAACGAGGATTAATTCTACATCCTTTTTATCTTTCGATTTAGCTTCAACTTCTTCGTCAACGTTTTGCGCATACGCTAAAAAAGGAGAACAAAATAAGGCAGAACTGACTAATGCAGCTACTGCAGTCTTAC
Organism: Alteromonas sp. 1_MG-2023; assembly: GCF_030547075.1. Classification (GTDB taxonomy): domain Bacteria; phylum Pseudomonadota; class Gammaproteobacteria; order Enterobacterales; family Alteromonadaceae; genus Alteromonas. Next base: position 3,454 of record NZ_JAUOQH010000027.1, read on the forward strand.
GCGTTTTAAATTTCATAGTGTGATTCCAAATCTGGGCGCATCACTACCGGCAAAACCCACACTTTCCGCTAGTAACAGGCTGAACGATTTCTCATTGTTATTGTGTAAGGTCAATGAACAATCTTTGACCTGCAAAATCGATGTTAAGCGTCATCACACACTTTGTAAATTTATTGTGAATAATGTATTTACATTAATTTTACATATGGTCAGACCACATCGACTTAAGGCTAATGCCAAAAAAAATCACCACACTGATTGAGTAGTTCTTTCCCAACTTTGTATTTTTTTCTTAGATCAACATTTTCAACCTCTACAGCATATAAAATAAAGCATATTAAATTCATACCCTTAGATACATATCACCTCGGAATAATTCTTGAATAACCAAGGCACTACTATGAGAAAAATGAAAGAGTTTTATGGAATTTCCAAACGTCGATGACTTTTATCAACTGATTACTGAGAAACTAGAAGGCTGGATAGAGAGCGGAATTAAACATTTACCTAATTTGGTAGTCGCAATTTTAATTGCCATTGTGTTCGGATTATTGGCAAAAGTAGTAGGAAATGTTGTTGGTAAGGTAATGCGCAGAGCATTTGAATCTCGCCAAATTGCAAAACTTCTTACATCAATTGTTAAAGCATTAATCGTTGTTTTTGGTATTTTCATTGCTTTAGATTTTGTTGGGCTTAAGGGAACTGTTACCTCGTTACTAGCAGGTGCTGGTATTGTCGGTCTCGCCATTGGTTTTGCATTTCAAGACATGACAGAAAACTTAATAGCCGGTATTGCCATGGGAATACGCAAACCGTTCGAGATTGGCGATGTAGTTAAAGCAGAAGGTGTTTTTGGTACAGTAGAAGAAATTAACCTGAGAAATACCCTTGTATCTACGTTCTACGGGCAACGTGAAGTCATCCCCAACAAAATTTTATTCCGCAATATCCTGACTAATTACTCAGTAGAAGGCATTCGACGAATTGAAGTGCCTGTTGGCATATCATATGCCGATGATATTGAAAAAGCAGCCGATGTAATTACCGAAGCTATAAACAAAAAAGATTATGTGATTAAAAAAGATGAAACCGCAGTCTATGCAGAGTCTTTTGGCGACTCAAGTATCAATTTATTGCTGTGGTTTTGGATACGCTACCCTGGAGATCCTGGTTTTATGGTGGTTCGCCACGAAGCTATTTGTACCGTAAAGCGCGTATTGGAAGAAAACGATATCTTGATCCCCTTCCCTATTCGTACCTTGGACTTTAATGCTAAAGGCAGCGACAAGCTCAGTAGTATGTTGGAAGCTAAAGAAGAGAATAAAGACCGCGATTCAAATACTAATCGCAGCAATTCAGGCGAATCTGGCGAACAGGCAGATTCTGCAAATGAATCAACTAACGACACACCACTAGATGATTAACATCAGGAGGTACAAAATGAAAACTTCACTTTTATCATCATTTCTAAAATCTAAGTTACTAAGGGGCAGCTTTACTGCACTATTATTTTCAACTGCTGTAGTTGGCGTAAACGGATGCGCTACTGTAGAAGGTGCTGGGGAAGATATCCAAAGTGCTGGCGAAGCAATTGAAGACGGCGCACAAGACGCTTCAAATTAATACCTGTATAAAATGATATGCCAAGACCACGCTATTTACACTTTAGCGTGGTCTTTCTTTTAAATTGCAATGTAAAAGCTATGCACTTATATAAAGCATATAGTCTAGGAGACCCAACCTTTTGCACACTTTATGCTCAATGAGCGCACAAACTATGCTCAAAGATCGCAGATTCAAAGCTTTTTTCTTTATAAATAAGTACCTAGGATTACTGCTATTATAAGTAGTAAATTTGAACTGCTTGACCCAAAGCCCCCGTCACACCTCATCCCGCTATCCCATCCCACTCAGTTTTCAACCAACTAAAAGTACTTCGTTAAGGCAAATACTTACTGAGTTTGTCGTTTATTGAAATTCTCTGGAACGGTACTTGCTGCACTTAAGCGGCTATCTTCAAGCGTTTCCATCTGTACGCACGTCTATTTTCGAGGAAACCTGTGAGGTTTGATTTTAAATAAGTTTTAGATAGATTTTTAAACGTAGTTGGTAAAGGGAGCGCCATGCCAGAGATTAATTTTGAAAGTTTAATGCTAGTGCCTGAACTCGTTATCGCTGTTGTTGTGATAGTAGCTAACTTATTAATGTTTCTGATAAAACGTATTTTCCTTCGCAAATTCTCATCCTTCACAGACAGAACCACACACTTTTACGATTCGCTACTAGCACACTCATTAAACGTACCTTTAACCATCCTTATCTTTGTCATCGATATTTGGATGCTAAATTGGCTACTGGATAAGTACGATATTTCAAATGAATCGTATGCCACTTCTATATCAATGTCATCAAAGATACTGCTGATTACAGCGGCCATACTCTTCCTTAACCGCTTTGCTGTGGGATTGCTGGCCAATCATACCCAACGCTCAGATTCTCTACGCAGCAGTACAGGCATTATTAAAGGCATTGTTAAGGGCCTGATTATCGGCATCGGCATTCTTATTATGCTTGGCACCTTGGGGATATCAATCACACCCATTATTGCCTCTTTAGGTATTACTTCACTAGCAGTAGCGCTTGCGCTTCAGCCTACCCTCGAAAATTTCTTTTCGGGTGTACAGTTGGTGATGGATAAACCCATTAGAGTGGGAGATTTCATTGAGCTAGAAAGTAAAGAACAAGGTTTTGTAGAAAGAATTGGATGGCGTTCAACCTGGATAAAGATGTTACCCAACAACACCATCATCGTACCAAACAGCGTGCTGTCTGAATCAAAAATTATTAATTACTTTTATCCAAGCAAAGAATTGTCCGTACCGGTAGATGTAGGCGTACATTATAATTCAGATCTTGAACATGTCGAGCGCGTTACCCTTGAAGTTGCTAGAGAGATATTAGTGTCACACAAATGGGGAATAGACGATTACGATACGTTCGTGGTGTATCACACTTTTGATAATTCCAGCATAAACTTTACGGTGATGTTAAGGGCACAAGAGTACTTCCATCGCTTTTTCATTAAATCGGCGTTTATCAAAGCTTTGCACCAGCGCTATGCCGCTGAAGGTATTATTATTCCTTACCCGATTAGGGCAATTAATACCGATCAGGAAAGCGCCATTGTTGATGTTCGAAACACTATCCCACCCGCAAATCAAGGCACTGGCAACGATAGCAATTAACACAAAAGCGCAAGCCCCTTATAAGCGTGGCTTGCGCTTTAAGTGCATTGGGCCTAGTTAACTAAACCCACACGCCTAACCTGGCTGCATTACCGCCAACATCAAAAAGGTGCCTACCAATGCCGGCTTTCCAGAGGAAGCCAGCACACAACTTGATTCCATCTTAAATAACTTACCAGCAGGCTTATTTACTACCTCTGTCAGTTTAAAATGATATTTAATAGCGTCACCTGATTTTACAGGCTCTAAAAAGCGTAATGAATCAATACCATAATTGATGGTGGACGCTATTTTATCTGATGGAGCAAGCACACCTTCGAATGCTTTTGGCATAACAGAGGCGGTAAGAAAGCCATGTGCGATTGTCGTTTTAAAGGGACTTTCTTTTTCACATCGTTGAGTGTCGAGATGTATCCACTGATAATCTCCAGTGGCTTCAGCAAATTGATTGATCATATCTTGTGAGATGGTCAGCCATTCTGCCTGTTCAAGGGTTTCCCCTACTTCTAAGTCGATGAGTGTTTTCATTTTTTTGACCAGTGGTAGTAAATTTAAGATAAACAGTACTATTGATGCGTTGAATAATTCAATTAACTTTTAATAATAGGTATTTATAAATAACCTTGTTACAATAACGTAAAAATAATATTAACCAAAGAATTCGCCGGTTACTTTTTGGTATTTTCATACTGGCACTCGCCAGACAAGGATTTCGCAATGAATCTTAATAGAATCGATTTGAACCTTTTTGCTGTATTCGACGCAATTTATACAGCGGGAAGCCTAACAAAAGCAGCTGATGTTTTATGTATCACTCAACCTGCAGTAAGTAACTCGCTGGCCCGGTTAAGAGAAATGCTTAATGACCCTTTATTTGTTCGTACAGGGCACAGCATGACGCCTACGCCAGTTGCACAGAATATTATTGTGCCTGCACGACAAGCATTAGCACTTTTGAGAAGAAGTGTTCAAGAGAGCCACACTTTCGACCCTTTAACTGCTGAAAAAGCATTTAATTTTGCAAGCAGAGACTTACTTGAAGTTAGCATAATGCCTAGGCTAGTTTCTCGGTTACAAAATTTAGCCCCTAATATTAGCCTGACTAACTATGAGATCCCCCGTAGCCAAATTGTGTCAGCAATGGCCAGCGGTACGTTAGATTTCTTCGCCGACGCATCGACTTTTAGCGATCCGCATTTATGCAAAGAAAAAATAGCGCAAGATAGATTTGTAGTGTTGGCCCGTAAAAACCACCCTGCATTAAAGAACGGTTTAGATCTCGATACTTTCCTACGCTTAGGCCACATTAATGTATCGCAACGTAAGTCAGGCTCAGGTCCAATTGATGTTGCACTAGATAGAATGGGTAAACGCCGTAAAGAAGTTATGCGTAGTCAGCACTTTTTAACCGTGCCCAGCACCATAGTAAAAACTGACCTTATTGCTTGTTTACCTTTTCATTTAGCTAAGCATTACGATTTAGCGATTTATGAATTGCCCTTCGATTTACCCACAGTAGAGTACTTCTTATACTGGCACGTGAGTGCAGACCATGATTACGCCCATATGTGGATGCGTGAACAAATCATGGAAGTATCGAGTCACTTTAAAAGTCACTAAATATCGTTCATTCTAGCGAAAAGCACCGCCTAAATAGGCTGTGCTTTTTTGTTTCTGCTTCTTATAACCTACTCATTCACTTCGCTAGCCCCTCATTTACCTAGATGCGCTCTTAACCTAGCCCTCCGTTTAGATATCGGACTATATACCTTAGTATTAGACGTAGTCTTTCTAACCCCTCCTAATTTGCGTTTAATAGACCCCAACGAGCAAACATAATTTTAAATAAACCGAGGAATTAACCATGTTGAAAATCGTTAAAACTTCGCTAGTAATTGCAGCTACTTTAGGTGTATCTGGCATGGCGCAAGCCGACGTAAACGAAGCATTAGCAAACATTTGTACTATCGTACAAGCAGACGATAAAGGTGAGTTACGCAAAAAAATGCGTTCTGTAGAATCTGACTACCGCCTTAAACTAAAAGATTACTATTCAGGTGTTAGCTGTAACGGCAACAGCTTGATACGTACAGCTATGCTTAGCAACGCTGTAGAAGCAGGGTCACTTTTGGTTAAGAAAATGCCAAAGAGTGATTTATCAGCCCCAGAGACTGATGGTAAAACATTGCAAGCGTGGGTATCTGAGAATGGCTTTGAAGGAAACGAAATTGCCACAGTCTTGAGCGGACGTTTATAAGTAGTCTTGAGCGGACGTTTATAAGTAGTCTTGAGTGGACGTTTATAAGTAGTCTTGAGTGGACGTTTATAAGTAGTCTTGAGCGGACGACTGTAGAAAGCACTGAGCGACATTATAATAAGAATTCACATACCATGTGAACAGATTCAACATGGTTGCAGAGAAATCTGCATTTAAAGGGGCGACCATATGGTCGCCCTTTTTCTTATATTCCTGCTATAAAATAACCGCTATAGGCAACGAGCTATACAGCTTCCACTTCTGTTTCAACAGAAGCTAATTGCTTAGCGATATCAAGGATAGATTCGCCATTATAAATTCGGCCTAAATATTCTTGATAAACAGCAGTAAAGTCCGCATCTTCACGTAAATCACCAAAGACACTGGTTACATTTAAGAAAGATAACGCGTCAGTATTGTACTTCGCAGCAGCTTCGTGCAATTCATCAGCAAGTTGGTCTTGAATAACCAATGGAGTACCTTTTTGCGAAGTTTGTTTATCTGAGTAAAAACTCCACGCTGCAAGTACTAATGCGCTTATATTAACTTTTCCGCCCTTCGCTAAATTTTCGCGAACGGTAGGCAATAAAAACACAGGAATTTTTGCTGAGCTTTCTAAACAAATTCTCGACAGTGAATCTTTGATATTTGGATTAGCAAATCGTGCTAACAAAATATTTTTGTAATCGTGAACATCGATACCTGCCACCGCATCCAAGGTAGGCATCACTTCTTCCACCATAAAGGTAGCAAGTAGCGAACGAAGTTCCGATTGACCCACACTTTCGTGGATAGTATCAAGATCGGCTAGCGAGCCTGTTAAACCTAATACAGAGTGACCTGCGTTTAACATTCTCAATTTTAACTTTTCGTACGGTGCTACGTTATCAACAAACTGAGCGCCTACATCTTCAAACGCTGGGCGTTCGTTGCAAAACTCATCAGCAATAATCCACTGATCGAAAGGTTCGCATACTACAGGCCAGCTATCTTCAACGCCCGACTCAGCTAAAGCTGCTTTATCTTCATCCGTGGTCGCCGGTGTAATGCGATCTACCATTGAATTAGGGAAGCTTACGTTTTCTTCTACCCATGTGGCGAAATCGGCATCAGCTAGACGAATGTAAGACAACAACATAGCTTTTAACACATTACCGTTGTGTTGAATGTTGTCACACGACATAACGGTAAAAGGAGCAATGCCCGCTTGCTTACGCTTTTTCAGCGCCGCCATTAAATAGCCAAATACTAATTTTGGCGATTCTGGGTTAGCAAGGTCATGCTGTACATCTGGATTGGTGGCAATAAACTCACCCGTAGTAGGGTCGAAGTTATAGCCGCCTTCAGTGATAGTTAGCGACACTATTCTAATTGCTTCAGAGGCCATTTTATCAATAATGGCCATAGGGCTATCCCCGGCAATTAGAAAGTCGGTAAGTGCACCAATAACTCGAGCTTTACGCTCGCCGTTAGCGTGCTTTTCCACCAAGGTATAAAGGTAGTCTTGTTCTTTTAGTAGCGATTGCATGTGGCGGTCTGCTTCACGCAGCCCTACCCCACAAATGCCCCAAGAGGTATCACCTGTTACATTCATATACGCATCTACGTACATGGCTTCGTGGGCGCGATGGAAGCCGCCCACACCAACATGGACAATACCGGCTTCTACACGAGATACATCGTACTGAGGTACAGCGATGCTCTCATCAAGAGAAGATAACGCAGTACGGTTCAAACGCATATTAGTTGCTGGTTGCATAAAAAACCTCTATTTCGCAAGTGCTTTGTGGCGACGCATTGACCAGTAAGCAGTAGTAAAGTAAATAATTGTGCATACGAAAGCCAAGTTAAAGAACAGCTCTCTGTTACCTTCATAATTGGCTACATCTGGGCTTAGCGAAAACGTATTAATCGCTAATAACGTTGTAACCAGAAGGCTACCCCAGGACACAACTTGTAGTAATTTCGATAACATTGACGTGTCAATTGCAGGTGTTGGAAGTTCAGCGCCTTGACGCTCCTGCTGCACTTCAACTTCTTTATCGAAAGCATCCATTTCTGCTTTTTCTTCAACGTATTGACGTTTTGCACCATATTTTGCTGCCAATAAGGTGTAAACAATGATGGTGAATATCCACGTTGGAATAAACAGATAGTAGAAAGAAATAATATCTAATGCATTAAGACCAAAACCAAATACCAGCCCAAGTCCCCACGTTGCAACCGCAGGTGTACTGTGGGTTAAGTTTTGGAAATGTGCCCAATAGCGTGTGTAACCAATACGCGGAAAGATTACGTGTTCAGCGAAAACAATGCCGCCAACAGGAACCACTAACAACCCAGCATAAGTCAACAACGGAAGCAGCTTAGTGAATACGAAAGGGAAACACGCGATAACAACGGTAACCATACCCACTGTAGCAGTGGTTTTAATGCGTGATTTATCTTTAAAAATAGCCTGAGCCGCTAAGCCTGCACGGTATAAGTTTGCATTTGCTGTTGTCCAACCGGCAACAATAACAATAACCAAGCCAGATAAACCTAATGCATGGAAAGCAACGTCACCTGGATCTAATTCTGTAATAGATTTTTGAACGATGATAGCAGTACCTGCGCCCATAATACCGGCAGAGATCCATGCTACATAATGACCAAAAAGCATACCCGCTGACGTAGTAAGACCGTAAACTTTACGCTTAGCGAAACGAAGCATAGCCATATCAATCAAACCGAAATGGGTGATGGTGTTGGCAGCCCAAGAAAAACCAATAACCTCAAGTAAGCCAATGCCCTGTTCGCCCGATGGCGTTAAACCAGTCCACACTGACACAGAACCAATATGCATGAAGTCAGCCCAGCTTGTTAGGAATGTTTGACCAATTACTGCATCGGCCAACGCTGGCATTAACACTAGTGGACCACACACGAACATAGTGAATAACCATGGCGCACAAATACGCGAAAAGTCAGAAACCGCGTTGAAGCCGTACATGGCAACAAACACCACGATAACGCCAACGGCCGCAACAACACCTACAAACGCTAGGTTCGTTGGATACCAATCTAGTTGGGCAGGAATGTTCAAAGCAAATCTAACCGCGGTCGCTGATACCGTGATCATTGCGGCAGAAATGACAGTAAATATGATGACGTTGGCCCAGTTATAGAGCTTAGTCATTGAATCACCAGCAATTTTTTGCAAGTAAGTATATAAACTAAGGCGTGTATCTACAGCGATAGGTGCTGTTATTAATGTCCAACTAAGTACCGCTAAGATGTTACCGATAAGTAAACCAAACAGGATGTCGGTCATGGTTGCGCCGAGGGCAACAAAGGTAGCACCAAACACAAACTCTGTGGCTGCAACGTGCTCACCGGCATAAAGTCCCATGAAGTGCTTCCAGCCTTTCAGCTGGTGTTTAGCAACGGGTAGTTGCTCGTCACCTATTTGTGCAATGTCGACATTGCTTGAATTTGTTTTCATTTTCTATCTCGCTACTTTATTCATCATTCATCGCTTTGGCATGAATTGCTGTACTTATACAGCTAATTTTCAAAGCTTCACTTGTTATGAATATTTTTAGTACGTTAACACTTATAAAAACGACATCATTGCATGAACCTAAATAGAACACCGTTCTTCAATATCTACACTCGGTTCAGCTACTACTCATACTTACTATCAAGCATGATTTTCATCATCATGAGCATTTGCCATTAGTGTGAGTTATTTCTCAGCCGCAATACTTACACATCAATATTCAATTGTAAACGGAATTAACAAGCTTAACGTTATATTTCGGTTAACAACTTAATTTCACTGACTTAAATGTTTACCTATTTATAAGCATCTAATAAGAACCTAAGCCGACAGACTGATTGTTTTTTAGTATTAATGCACTACAAAGCTATTAAAGGAAGCCAAACGCGATGGAGGTAGGTGCTACATACCCGCATATCGGACACTTGTTACCACTACGTAAATTTGAATTCTTCGTTTAAATAATCAAGATCAACTTTTAAACAAACCATGAGCACTTGCCCTCCACTCCCATAATTACTTATTAGAAAGCGCTAAATAACCTTTAAATTCTTATAAAACCTCGTTAAGGCGCGGTGGCTCGACGTTTTCAGACATACGCTTTTAGATATAGTTACTAATAAATTCGAAAGGAATGTATAAAAACGCTAAACAATATATAGATTGTTATTTAAATAAATGTAAATTGGTGTGGTTTCTTTATAGGGTTGTACGTAAAATTCTACTTATAAGACTTGTACTCGCCCCTAGAATATAAATATAGGCGTAAGGATTTACATGACAGTAGAAAGTCATCTTGTCATCTTCGACTGTGACGGCGTGTTAATTGATAGTGAAGTGTTGTCTATGAACACATGGCAGGATTTACTTTCAAAATATAACGTTTCTATCGATGCCGAGTATTTTGTTAACAACTTCCTCGGTAAAAGCATGCAACATGTTGAGGAGCAAGTTCAGCAAGATTTCGCTGTAAGTATTACACCTTTAATGAAAGAAGAGTTTCATACCTTATTGAACCAGCGTTTTACACAAAGTTTAAAACCAACAGCGGGTATTGCGCGTTTGCTATGCAACTTAAAGGTTCCCTATTGCCTTGCTACAAGCAGTTCCCCCGAACGTACAGAGCATGCATTATCTTGTACAGGGTTAGCACCTTACTTTACTAATAACCTCTATACACGTTCTTTGGTAAAAAGAGGAAAACCTGCCCCTGATCTTTTTTTATATGCCGCTGAAAAAATGGGGTTTGCCCCAGAACAATGTATTGTGATTGAAGACTCTCCCGCTGGCATTGAAGCTGGACTTGCTGCGAACATGCAAGTTATTCATTACACTGGAGGGAGTCATTTAAAGGATATGCCAACAAACCACACGACAACAATTACGGATTGGGATAACTTTATACAAGACTACCCAATGTTGGTATCTGATTGATGGAACATGAATAAATGAGTAAAAAACAACAACTAGAAAATCAACGTCTCGACGAAGCCGCACGTGCTGGCTGGCTTTACTATGTGGGCGGAAAGACACAAGACGAAATTGCAAAACGATTAAACACTTCTCGTCAAAGTGCCCAAAGATTAGTGGCGCTAGCCATGTCTGAGGGGCTAGTAAAAGTACGATTAGAGCATCCAATTGCCCGTTGTATGGAATTAGCTGAAACCATACAGCAACGTTTCGGCCTGCAATTTTGTGAAGTGGTTCCGTCGGTGGTTGGTGATGAAAACTCTACCCTAGGCTTAGGGCAAGCTGGCGCTAGTGCCATTGAGCGGGCGTTAAAGTCTACTTCACCGCAGACTATTGCTTTCGGTACGGGCCGAGTTCTGCGTGCTTGTGCTGACGAACTAGCGTTAATGAACTGCCCACAACATAAAATTGTTTCTTTGGTTGGTAATATTGCCAACAATGGTGAAGCCACTCGCTACGATGTAGCCGTGCATATTGCCGATAGAGTAAAAGCGCAGCATTACCCTATGCCACTACCGGTTATTGCTGGCTCAGAAGCTGAACGCGAGCAATTGCATCAACAACCTCACATTGCACGCATTCATGCACTTGCTCAACAGGCTGACATCACTTTTGTGGGTATCGGGAATTTAGGTAACACCTCACCACTACATGTAGATGGCTTTATTAACGATAACGAAACGGAGAGTTTATCTGATTTAGGTGCCTCGGGAGAAATTATCGGGTGGGTATACAATCGTGAAGGCGCCATTGTTGACTGTGAAGTTAATCGCCGTGTTACAAGCAGCAAATTGACCCTTGCATCAGAAAAGCCGGTTGTAGGTGTTGCATCAGGTATGAATAAGAAAGACGCTATTTTAGGCGCGCTACGTTCTAAGCTTATCAATTCACTCATCACCAACGAAACGACTGCTCAAGCGTTATTAAATGGCTAGTTAAGCCATTTAAGCGCTTTGGTGCTAAATTCGTTTTGCATTCGCGCTACATTCATTTCGCACTCGCTTTCCAATCGTCTTGCACTGTTTGGGAAAGAGAGTGCGGCAACACGGTAGCTACATATTGTCTTAAGTGAAGCTACATTTAAAACGCATCCTAGGTATATTTATAAGATTTCTAATAAGTCCTTATAACTCAACAACTAAGCCTCAAAGCCTCTTTCAATACTTTAGTGTAATGTATACTTTCGGATACCTAGTTATCGCAAGCACTGTTTTTCAATTTTCACTTATAGTCTTAAATTCATTCCGAACCGAGCAACAACTTACTACACCAAAGGAATTTAACCATGTTGAAAATTGTTAAAACCACTTTAGTTATCGCAGCCTCTACTTTGGCTTTTTCTAACGCAGCTCAAGCAGACGTTAACGAAGCGCTAGCAAACATTTGTACTATCGTGCAAGCAGACGATAAAGGCGAACTTCGTAAGAAAATGCGTCGTGTACAGTCAGATTTCAAATTAAAACTACATGATTACTACTCAGGTATTTCGTGTAACGGTAATAGCCTTATCCGTACCGCTTTAGTAAACAACGCGGTTGATGTAGGTACACTATTGGTTAAGAAAATGCCAAGCCGTGAATTACAAAACCCAGAAGCAGACGGTAAGACACTTCAAGCGTGGATTGCTGAGCAGGGTCTTCAATCAAGTCCAATCTCAAGCGAACTTAACGAACGTATCTAGTTAATAAGATACGTCGCACCATGTAATGATACACAGTTCAACATGGTCACGGCAGGACGCCGTACTTGTGGCCCCGCAGGGGGCCACCCCCCTTTTTTAAAACATTAAGCCACAAACTCAGTGATTTTCCTTGCAGCCCATGCAGCTTGCTCTCTATGAACCCAGTGCGTTGCTGTGTCATGATACATAATCTGCAAATTACTTACATAGCCTGCTAAACCATCTAAAATACCTTCATCGAACGCGTCGTCTAATCGCCCCCACAACACTAATGTTGGTAGTTCCACTCTTAGCTCGGGCACTCGTATGCTTGCCAACACCTCGGCCGAAGCGTTTTCATCAGGTGCCATCTGCGGCATCTCGCGATAATAATTTAGCATGGCAGACAAGGTTTCATTGTCATTCCAACTGCTAAGTAAGCTAGCAACGTAATTATATTTACTGTTGCCATCCCCGCTGCTTTTATGGGCATAGCTTTTACCGGCGTAGCTATTATTGAAGCTACTCTTATCGGAGCAGCTCCTATCAGCTAAATCAGCTAAATCAGTGTTTTCAGTGTTTTCAGTGGAAACGCTGCTAGCTCCGTCACTTAGTAGCTTTCTTTCGGCTTTTCGGTCGTAATCTGTGAACATGTCATCACCAAGCATGCCCTTAAGCAAGGCAAAGTGGGTCTGCCGTAATTCAACTTCGGCATCTTCAGCCACTAGTGCTTTTATGTATTCACTTTTCTTGCGTTGTTTGCTACTTGTTTTAAGCGCTTGAGTAAAAGTACTTGGGTGTGCGGCGTTTAATATTATCAACTGGTGAAATAAATCAGGCTGAAACGCAGCTAACGGCCACGCGATTGCCCCACCCCAGTCATGCCCCACTAACGTTACTTTTTTGCCCTGACTAACAGTGCGCACAAAGTCGGCCATTCGGTTAATCAGTGCGGGAATACGATAATCACTAGTTCGGCTCAATACTTCTGACTTGTGATAACCAGGTAGATCTGGCGCGATAATATGAAAGTTGTTAGGCAGTTCGCTAATTAATACTTCCCACGTATGGGCATTTTCTGGGAAGCCATGAAACATGATAACTAACGTGTTATCAGCGTGATCAGCGTGATCAGCGTGATCAGCATGAGTATCTATGCTGTCCCCTTTTCGTTCTAGATAATGAATATTGTGGTTTTGAATACGGATGTGTTGCGATGTCACTGAGTTAGTATGCATACCCAGCCTTGTTTTCGGTACTAATGAAGTTTGCTAAAAATAAAAATGCCGAGCAGGCGCTCGGCATTTATCTATTATGCTTACTCTACGGCAAACATACTTTCAGGCATAGACATAAGGTTGTCTGCACCAGAGCTCATAGCTGATACTAGTGAGCGAGTGCGTGTTAGCAAACGGTCAAAGTAAAAACCAGTAGTAATAATTTTACCTTTATAGAACTCGGTTTCTGAACTTCCCGCATCTAGCTGCTCTTGCGCTTTAACCGCAATTTTCAACCAGAAATACGCTACCGTTACATAACCTGAGTACATTAGGTAATCTACCGAAGCTGCACCAATTTCATCAGGGTTAGACGCCGCTGCCTTACCAATATCCATGGTAATTTGCTGCCATTCATCTAAATGAGACGATAATGCGTTAGTCCATGCACTGAACTGTGCTTTACCGCGAAGGGATTCGCAATATTCACGCACTTCTTGAACAAATACATTAAGCAATTCGCCATTAGAGCCCATTACTTTTCGGCCTAATAAATCGATAGCTTGAATACCGGTAGTACCTTCATACATAGTACAGATACGGGTATCACGTGCTAATTGCTCCATGCCCCATTCTTTAATGAAGCCATGACCGCCGTACACTTGCATACCGTAGCTAGTACATTCCTGCGCACTTTCAGTTAAAAATGCTTTAACGATTGGCGTTAGGAACGCAAGCTTAGTATCAGCAAGCGTTTTTTCTTCAGCGTCATCGCCATAAAGGGTTACATCGACTAATTGCATGCAATATGCCGCTAGTGCACGGTTACCTTCAGAGAAGGCTTTTTGCGTGAGTAGCATACGGCGCACATCAGGATGTACAATAATTGGATCTGCAGGGCCATCTTGGTTTTTACGACCCGTTAAAGAACGAAACTGAATACGATCTTTAGCGTAACGCAATGCACCTTGGAAAGACGCTTCAGAAGCCGCTAAACCTTCAAGACCAGTACCGATACGGGCAGTGTTCATAAATGTAAACATGCAATTAAGACCACGGTTAGGCTGGCCAATCAAAAAGCCTTTTGCGCCATCGAAGTTAATCACACAGGTGGCGCTAGCCTTAATCCCCATCTTGTGTTCAATGCTTCCACAAGCAACGCCGTTGCGATCTAGCTTTTCGCCTTCATCAGAAACGTTGAATTTAGGTACAACAAATAACGAAATACCCTTAGTGCCTTCTGGCGCACCAGGTAAACGCGCTAGTACAATGTGAACGATATTTTCTGACATATCGTGCTCACCGGCAGAAATAAAGATTTTCGTTCCGGTTAAGCTGTAGCTACCATCGTCTTGCGGTTCTGCACGGCATTTAAGCATACCCAAATCAGAGCCACAATGTGCTTCTGTCAAACACATGGTACCTGTCCATTCACCGCTAATAAGCTTTGGTAAATACTGGTTTTGTAATGTTTCAGTACCGTGCGCTTTAATGGTTTCCATACACCCTTGGCTTAAGCCAGGGTACATAGCCCACGAGTGGTTAGCACCCGAGAACCATTCTGCAATAATAGATGACAGTGAGTATGGCAATGCTTGACCACCAAACTCTTCAGGATGAGACATACTTGGCCAGCCGCCTTCAACGTACTGTTGATAAGCTTCTTTAAAACCAGCAGGCGTAGTCACTTCACCGTCTACCCACTTACATCCTTCTTCATCACCCGACATATTAATGGGTGCAAGGCTGTTTTCAGAAAACTTAGCTGCTTCAGAGAAGATAGCCGAAACTAAATCTTCTGATGCTTCTTCAAAACCAAGCTTTTGATAATGTTCTTGATAGTTTAATAGCTCATGTGTAACAAACATGGCGTCGCGTTGTGGAGCTTTATAACCTTCCATACCAAATACCTATATAACTTCAAATAAACCAGCAGCACCCATACCGCCGCCAATACACATAGTACAAACAACGAACTTCGCGCCACGTCGCTTGCCTTCGATTAATGCATGACCCACCATACGTGCGCCACTCATTCCGTAAGGATGGCCAATGGAAATAGCACCACCGTTTACGTTTAGTAATTCATCAGGAATACCCAGCTTATCGCGGCAATAAAGGACTTGTACTGCGAAGGCTTCATTCAATTCCCACAAACCAATATCGTCCATAGTTAAGCCGTGTTGCTTTAACAATTTAGGAATGGCAAACACTGGGCCGATACCCATTTCATCTGGCTCACAACCTGCTACCGCAATACCCCGGTAAATACCTAATGGTTTCGCTTGGCCTTTCGCAGCAGATTGTTCATCCATAATCACGGTTGCACTAGCACCATCTGATAACTGGCTAGCATTACCAGCGGTAATACAGCCGCCTTCAATAACAGGGTTAAGTGAACGCAAACCTTCCAGCTGAGTTTCAGGGCGGTTACCTTCATCTTTCGATAAAGTGACTTCCTGCTCGCTCGTTTCGCCAGTTTCTTTATTGAAAATGGCTTTGGTTGCCGTAATTGGCACAATTTCATCGTCGAACTTGCCAGCTTCTTGGCCTGCTGCGGTGCGCATTTGACTTTGATAAGCGTATTCGTCTTGCACATCGCGGCTAATGCCGTAGCGCTGGGCTACAACTTCAGCAGTTTGCAGCATAGGCATATAAATGCTTTTATGCTTAGCCACAAGCTCTGGGTCAACAGCGCGAGACATGTTCATTGCCTTGGTTTGTACCAAAGAAATAGAGTCTAGACCGCCAGCAACCATAATATTGGTATCGCCAGAGCGAATGCTGTTTGCGGCATTGGCAATAGCATACATACCAGAGCTACACTGTCTGTCGAGGGTCATACCCGCAACCGTTACCGGCAAATCGCCTGCTAGTGCTGCTAAGCGGCCAATGTTCATGCCGCCACTGCCTTGTGTTAGGGCTGCGCCCATAATCACATCATCGATACTGGCAGGATCGACACCTGCACGTAATACCGCGTTTCGAATAGCGTGGCCACCTAGTGTAGGGGCTGGTAAATTATTAAGTGCACCTTTGTAGGCACGGCCAATAGGCGTTCTTGCGGTACTTACTATTACTGCATCGCGCATAGCGTACTCCTTAGTTTTTAAATTTTGCGAAGCTACTGCGCTCTTGCGCAAGCTTGATTAATAGGTCGCTCGGTTGTAACCACATTTTTCCGTAGTCACCAAGCTTCTCTGCGTAGGTTGAAAGCTTATCAACGATTTCACCAAGACCAACTTCATCGGCATATTGCATAGGGCCGCCGCGATAAACTGGGAAGCCATAGCCATACACGTAAATAACATCGATATCGCTAGACTTCGCAGCAATACCCTCTTCTAGAATGCATGCCCCTTCATTAATAAGGGTGTATAAGCAACGAACCAAAATTTCTTCGTCGCTAATGTCGCTTCGCTGCGTAACGCCTAAACGCTCCGCTTCTTGCTTGGCAATTTCTAATACTTCAGGGTCTGGAATTGGGACACGGCTACCAGCTTCATAAAGATAAGCACCACGGCCTGTTTTAAGGCCATTACGATTTTTCTCTACTAAACGGTCGGCTACTGCGCCGTAGGCAGGATCGTGAGAAATAAAGGCTTGGCGAGACTGGCGAACATAGTAACCAATATCTAAGCCGGCCATATCACCCATGGTGAATGGCCCCATTGGCATACCAAATTGCGTTAGTACACGGTCAACTTGCTCAGGAGTTGCACCTTCAAGTAATAAACGGTTAGCTTCACGGCCATAAGGTTCAATCATACGATTACCTACAAAGCCAAAACATACGCCAACCAAGACCGCCACTTTCTTAATGCGCTTGGCCAGCTTCATACAAGTTTTGATAACATCGGCGGATGTATCTTCTGCTTTCACAATTTCAAGCAGCTTCATAACGTTAGCTGGCGAGAAGAAATGAAGGCCGATAACATCTTGTGGACGTGAGGTACACGCGGCAATTTCGTTCACATCAAGGGTTGATGTGTTAGACGCTAAAATAGCCCCTGGCTTGCATACTTTATCTAAGCTAGTGAAAACCGTTTTCTTCACTTCCATTTTTTCAAACACAGCTTCAATAACAAGGTCCACATCGGCTAAGTCGTCATACGTTGTGGTGCCGCCTAACAGCGCCATACGTGCTTCCACTTGTTCCTGAGTTAACTTGCCTTTTTTCGCTGAGTTTTCGTAATTTTTACGAATGAGGGCCAAGCCTTTATCTAGCGCTTCTTGCTTAAGCTCTAGCATAGTGACCGGAATACCCGCATTAGCGAAGTTCATTGCAATACCGCCACCCATGGTGCCAGCACCAATCACTGCCACTTTTTCAATGCTTCGCTCTGGTGTGCTTTTATTAAAGTCACTTACGTGACCCGCTGCGCGTTCTGCAAAGAAGAAATGTTGCTGTGCACGGGCTTGTGGCGTGTTCATACATTCCATGAACAACTTACCTTCATGTTTAAGGCCATCTTCAAAGGCCAACGTATAAGCGCCTTTAACCGCTTCAATACATTTTAACGGCGCAAAAAAGCCCCGTGCTGCCATTTTAGTTTGCGCGGATACCGCGTCGAATACGCCCTGCACTTCTTCAGACATAGTCAGCGTGATATCACTGGTA
Organism: Alteromonas sp. 1_MG-2023; assembly: GCF_030547075.1. Lineage (GTDB taxonomy): Bacteria > Pseudomonadota > Gammaproteobacteria > Enterobacterales > Alteromonadaceae > Alteromonas. The sequence goes on from NZ_JAUOQH010000027.1 coordinate 21,465, forward strand.
CGTTTAATGCCATTTTCAGCGTTCAACGAACTAAGATACTGCTTGGTATCTTCAAGCAAATGTTCTGGCTTATCAGAAATTTTGTCGAATACGCCTGGAAGCTTAACAACAGACGTTGGTTTACCTGTCACTATCATAGACAGTGCGGTAGCTGCATCAGCTAGGCGTGGTAAACGCTGGGTTCCACCAGCACCAGGCAATATGCCAAGGTTTACTTCTGGAAGGCCAACTTGGTTTCCAGCGAAAGTAATTCTGTGGTGGCACGCTAATGCGACTTCTAAACCGCCACCAAACGCTGGCCCCGGCAATACTGCCACTACCGGTTTGGTCGCATTTTCAATTTTGTCGAGTACTTCAGGAAGATTAGGCGATAAGTCACCACCGGAGAACTCACTAATATCAGCACCACCTGAAAAGAGGCCGAGTGAAGAAGTGATGACAATAGCGCTAACTTTGTCGTCGCTTAACGCGCTTTCAATACCATCTATTAGCCCAATTCGTACTGCACGGGAAAGTGCATTTACTGGTGCACTTTGCATTGTTAATGTAGCTACACCCTGTTGGACTGTGTAGTCCACTGCGTTGTTTTCCATCTCTGTCATAACGGTATCCTGTTATTCACGTTAATCGGATGTTATTGCAGTGTAGTCAATCATCCAAGTTTATTGGTGTTATAGACATTCATCACAATATTTAATAAAGACACCAAACCCTTTATTGGTGCATAACTTTCTCTAAACACGTATAGAGTAAGGTATAAGGAAGAATTGACAGATTACCTCACTAGTGTTTTTGTTAACTAACACAATAACTAATTACATATAATTAACATTTGAGGTGAGCTAGTATGCAAGTCTTAAAAACACCTGAAAGTGCATTCTCAACTATTACCGACTTTCCCTATAAGCCGAAGTTTGTTCAAGTCACCGACACTGTAAGTGGTGAGCTTTCAATGGCCTATTATCAATGTGGCCCTGAAGACGGACACACTATTTTGTTATTACACGGCGAACCATCTTGGGGCTATCTGTACCGTAAGATGATTCCGATATTAGCTGATGCTGGGTTTAATGTTTTAGTTCCTGACTTAATTGGCTTCGGGCGCTCAGATAAACCCACTCGCCGCGAAGATTACACTTACGCCCGCCATCTTATTTGGCTTAAAGACTGGTTTAATCAGACCATTACGGGAAAAGTAACGCTTTTCTGTCAGGATTGGGGTGGCCTTTTAGGTCTGCGGCTTGTGGCAGACATGCCTGCTCGCTTTTCAGGTGTAATGGCATCAAATACCTTTTTACCCACCGGTGAACATACTCCCCCTGATGCCTTTCTTAATTGGCGTCGCTACTCTCAAGATGTCCCTGTGTTTCCGGTATCTGGGGTAATAAAAAGTGGAACCGTATCGACCCTATCGCAAGATACCTTGAATGCCTACGATGCGCCTTTTCCTTCTGAAGAATATAAAGAAGGTGCAAGGCAATTTCCCTTGCTAGTGCCCGCTACACCAGACGATCCACAAACCCAAGCTAATCGCGATGCATGGGACAGATTAAAACAATTTAATACGCCTTTCATGACCGCGTTTAGTGACAGTGATCCAGTGACCGCTGGCGGCGACAAATTGATGCAATCTCGCATCCCTGGTTGTAAAGGGGTGCAACACACCACCGTAATTAAAGGCGGCCATTTCGTACAAGAAGATAAAGGGCCTGAGTTAGCCGATCTTCTTATCACTTTTATTAATGCCACTGGGCAAGCTTAAGGAAATAAACATGGATTCATTATTAGATTTTAGCGATAAGGTGATTTTGATCACTGGCGCGGGCAGCGGTTTTGGCCGTCTTCTAGCGCAAGGGTTAGGAAGCCGTGGCGCTAAATTAGTATTATCTGATATTAATGAAGAAAATTTGGAATCGTGTCGTGCTGACGTCGCAAGCTATACCGATGTGGTAGCGAAAGCGGGCGATATTGCCAGCGAAGAATTAAACAAAGCCTTAGTGGAGTTGGCAAAGGACAAGTTTGGTCGTTTAGATATCGCTATCAATAATGCTGGCATTGCCCATGTGCCTACCCCTATGCATGAAATGACTGAAGAGATCATCGACCTTCAGTTTGCTGTGAATGTAAAAGGCGTGATGTTTGGCATGAAGTATCAATTGCCGCAGATGCTATCGCAAAAGCAAGGACATATATTGAATGTGAGCTCCCTTGCCGGATTAGGTGGCGCACCGAAGGGTGGCGCATATGCTGCGGCTAAGCATGCCGTTGCAGGCGTGACTCGAACTGCGGCTATTGAATATGGCCGAAAAAATGTGCGGGTAAATGCGGTATGCCCATTCTATAGCCCGACAAACATTTTAAATGTGGATGGTTACAATACCAAAGAAGCGCAAACACAGCTTGGCATGGGAAGCCCTATGAAACGCTTGGGCGAGCCTCAGGAAATTGTGAACGCCATGATACTCATGCTATCGCCATGCAACAGCTATATGAATGGCCAAACTATAGCGGTAGATGGTGGCGTTACGGCGTGGTAATCCTCACTCGTGTATTGAGTGTTATACCTTAGTATAGAAGGTCATGTTTTGTTTCAGTTCAACTTTAGTTGTAATGAACGCGAACAAACATGACCCCTGAAAGAAGCGGCTTAATTTGGCCGCTTCTTCTTTTTTAAATTGAATACTAACGGTAAGGAGTTCTTATGAAAAAATCGATGAGTTACTTCGCTACCAGCAGTTTTTTTATTTTGTTCACGACTTTTACGTCACATGCCGTGGCGAGCACCCAACCTTACCAAACTAGCCAGAACTACCCTATTCAGCCGAGTGCTATTAGTTATCACCCAGCGCATACCTCATCTAATGACCAAGGTGTAAGTTCAGGTTATATGGTGAAAAAAGCCCGTAGCGAAAACACTGAATCAAATGCGGTATTTCAAGGTTTACTTATTCGTTCAGCACAACATCTTCCCCTATCTGAAAGTGCATTGTTAATCCACTCTTCGCTTCCTTACCGCACCGTATCAGCAGACTAATAGGTTTAACGACCTAGAAAGCACTAACGGTAGACAACGCCTTAACGTTTTCTTCTAAGTCTCTTTCTTCTAAAAATGTCCTTTTTATAAACTTTTTCTTTTCTTAATAGGTTTGTTTCTATAAATTCTAATTCATAGAAATAAAAAAGCATTACTTAAAAGACACTAAAAAAACACTAAATTTTTGAAGACAATTCCTTCTTGAAATTTCCGTGTTACACTGAAAAAAGAAGGGGTATTGATGAAATTTCGTTCGAGTTTGTTATTTATTTTATTGATGATAAGCGCTACTGCTAGAGGCTTTACCATTAATGTACTTTCTCAGTTTGAAGGCGAACAGAAAGGCAAGGAAATAGACGCTTTTTTCCCCCTCGTTTATAGTGATGTAGGCATTACCCCTAACTTTGTCTATTACCCGTCAAAACGGGGCCTTCACATGGTTAATTCCGCTCAGCTTGATGCGGAAGCCACCCGCACAGAAATAGTCGGCGATACATTCGAAAATTTAGTCAAAATAGACGCATCTATTTATACATTAAAGCTAGGTTTTTTGTGTACTCACAAAGATAAATGTAACCTTCATGCAGGCAGTAAAATAGCGGTATTAAAAGGTTTTGAGTCGGCGACCACCTTATGTTCGGGTATTGGTTTACAATGCACGTTTGCAGACTCCCCTAATGCCATTGCTAAATTAATTGACAAGGGCATTGTTGATGCCGCTTTTTCCAGCACTATTGAAACCAATTTTATTAATTGTGCGTCAAACTCACCCACCTTATTTTTCTTGGAACAAAAAGCACTTCACCAAGTTATTTATCATTATATCAACAAGAAACATATAGCGTTAAAAGCCAAGCTAGAAGCAGCCATAAAGAAAGTAAACGCGCAAACTGCGAATTTAACCAATAATTCTATTCATGCGCTACTCACCCAAACATGCAAAAGAGAAATTACTGTTCTATAAGATAGTAGGAGAAAAGCATGGAAGTTATAGATATTAAAGCTTTTATTCCCAGTAGAGACTATGACGTATCTAAAGCTTTTTATACCCAAATCGGGTTTAAGGCTGAGTTTGTTTCTAGCGATTTAACCTTGTTTGAAAACGGCAGTTGTCAATTACTGCTACAGCGCTTTTATAACGAAGATTTGGCCAATAATTTCATGTTACAAATCTGCGTAACAGACATTGATGCAGCCCACGCGCTTTGTACAAAAGCGGTGGATAAACTTAAAATATCAGAAGTGACTCATGAACCCTGGGGAAAGGTATTTTATTTATGGGGCCCTAGCGGTGAGCTTTTACATATGACCGAACTTACCTCAATGTAATTGTAGTACAGACAGGCCTTTCGATTAGCGTTTCCCAAAAAGGCGAAAAGCATGGCCTCTATTGAAGTCATGCTTCTTTTATTTACATAAGCTCTTGTTTATATAAGCTTACGTTTACTTAAGTTCTAGTAAACGTAAGCTTTTAAGGTGAACATTAAAGGTCTAAGGCGTAATAACCATTTTGCCCTTTACTTCACGGTTCATCACTTTTGCCATGGCTTCGGTGGCGCGCTCCATTGGTAACGCTTCGTCGACTACCACTTTCACCTTACCTTGCACATACCACGTTAGAAGCTCCTGCATATTAGCCGCGAAGCCTTTTGGATCATGCTGAGTAAATGACCCCCAAAATACGCCCACTACTGAGTACCCTTTCACTAGAGATAAGTTCACAGGGAATTGAGGTATTTCGCCACCCGCAAAACCAACCACTAATAAACGCCCTTCCCATGCCATGCTGCGGCTACATGCATGGAAAGTGTCACCACCCACACATTCGTAAACTACATCTGCGCCCTTGCCATCAGTGGCGGCTTTAATGGCTTCCTTCAAATCTTTCTCTTTGTAATTGATAAGTATATCGGCGCCATGTTCTTTGGCTAACGCAAGTTTTTCTTCCGTAGAACAAACCGCAATAACTTTGGCCCCCATTTCCTTACCAATTTGCACCGCGGCTAAACCAGTGCCCCCAGCCGCGCCAGTTACCACCAGAGTCTCACCTGGCTGGATTTTAGCTCTCTGCTTTAACGCATGGTGTGCGGTAGCATGTGCGGTTACTAATGCAGCCCCTTCTTTAACATCGATAGGATCGGGTAATGGCATCACATGGGTAGCTGGCACTAGCACTTTTTCTGCAAAGCCACCTAAGTTAGATAAAGCAATAACACGCTGCCCTACACTAATATGCTTTACGCCCTCACCGACTTCGGCTACTACGCCTGCTACTTCGTTACCTGGAATAAAGGGGCATGGTGGCTTCATTTGATACAAACCTTGTACCAAAAGCCCGTCGGGGAAATTAACCCCAGCCGCTTCAACATTAACCACTACATGACCCGGTTTCACAGTTGGATCTGGCATCTCTTTGCACTTCAAATCGTCAATAGGACCAAATGCTTCACATACAATAGCTTTCATAGCCACTCCTAAAATTTGTTTCTTTGCTTAGCGAATCTGCGCGTTAACTGTCTTGATGAATCGTTTTATTCGCAATTTGCGCTAGTGGACGAACCATTGCCCCTAGCTGCATCGCCTTATCGCTTGATGCATTGCCATCGTGAGCACGTTTTACCACGCCCTGTATGATGGCCGCTAAGCGGAAGAAGCTAAATGCAAGATAGAACGTCCAGTTGTCTATTTGATCGATGTCCCGTCGTTTACAATACGCAGCAACATATTCTTTTTCGCTAGGGATGCCCAATGCGTCTCTGTCTAAACCGCCAAGGCCAGAAGCATGGGCAATATCAGCAGGTAAACGCAGCTGCATACACTGATAAGCTAAATCAGCATACGGGTGCCCCAATGTCGAGAGCTCCCAATCTAATACTGAAATGACTTTAGGTGCATCAAGGTTAGACATATCAAACATCATATTGTCTAATCTGAAATCACCGTGAACTAAGGCTATTTGGCCGTCGTCTTCAGGAAGGTTCGCTTCTAAATAGGCAATAAGCTGCTCTATTTCTTCTAAATGTTCCAACTCAGACGCACGGTATTGTTGTGTCCACCGACTCAATTGGCGAGAAAAGTAACTGCCAGGTTTTCCGTAAGTAGCTAGCCCAGCGCTCTCAATATCAACGCTGTGCATATCAGCCAATACACGATTCATTTCATCGTACATTGCAGTGCGAGTTTTCGGGCTTTCTATTTCTGGCAGCGCACTGTTCCAGTAAATAGTGCCTTCAACGTAGGCCATAATGTAGAACATACTGCCAATGATGTCGGGGTCTTCACATAAGTGATATACCTTAGGCACAGGCACTTCTGTATTACTTAGTGCATTGATAACGCGATATTCGCGGTCAACCGCATGGGCAGACTTTAAAAGTTTGCCCGGCGGCTGGCGACGCAACACGTATACACCAGTATCAGCATTTAATTTAAATGTAGGGTTAGATTGCCCACCTGAGAATTTATCTGCTGATAACACTGTGCCTATTTCAGGGCACGCTTTACTCAGGTAGCTATTTAACGTGTCTATATCTAACGTGTGCGTAGCCACATATACTCCTTAAGCATTCTTTTCTGCAATTAAGTTACGGCCCAATTGCATCATATGGACTTGATCAGGACCATCAGCTAAACGAATAGTACGTGCATAAGCGTACATGGCAGACAATGCATAGTCTTGACTTGTACCCGCTGCACCATGCATTTGAATCGCTTCATCAATAACTTTACATGCCATCTTAGGCGCCACAATCTTAATTGCCGCAATAATATCTCGAGACACTTTATTGCCGTATTTATCCATTTTATCTGCTGCTTTTAGCGTAAGCAGACGCGCTTGTTCAATGTCACAATGCATTTGCGCAATGCTTTCACGTACAGATTGCTGTTTGCTAAGTGGCTTGCCGAAAGCTTCTCGTTGTTCTACCCGCTCGCAGGCTAAATCAAGTGCGCGCTGTGCACAGCCAATTAAACGCATGCAGTGGTGAATGCGACCTGGCCCTAATCGACCCTGTGCGATTTCAAATCCTCGGCCTTCTCCTAACAATAAATTGCTTGCCGGAACGCGAACATTTTCAAACAATACTTCGGCATGGCCTATGGGTTCATCAAAATAACCCATCGCAGCCATTGGACGAACCACGGTTACGCCTTTGGTGTCCATGGGCACTAAAATCTGTGATTGCTGCTGGTGACGAGGGGCATCAAAATCGGTTTTCCCCATTACTACCATGATTTTGCAATTCTCATTCATGGCACCACTGGTATACCATTTACGTCCATTAATAACGTATTCATCACCATCTCGGGTAATTGACGTTTCAATATTGGTTGCATCACTTGAAGCTACAGCAGGCTCTGTCATCGCAAACGCAGAACGAATTTCACCGTGAAGCAGGGGCTCTAACCATTTTTTCTTTTGTTCTTCGTTGCCGTACTTGGCGAGTACTTCCATATTGCCAGTATCTGGCGCACTACAGTTGAAAATTTCTGGACTGAACAACACACGGCCCATTTCTTCACACAAAGGCGCGTATTCAGCATTCGATAAGCCAGCGCCGTAAGGTTTATATTCTTCCGGCAAAAACAGGTTCCACAAACCCGCATCTTTAGCGCGCTGCTTGAGGGTCTGCATCATTTTAGGGGTTTGCCAACGATTTTCGCCGTTTTCAACCTCGTGAATATATTCCTTTTCAATGGGGTACACTTCTTCTTTCATGAAGGCTTTTAATTGGGTTAAAAGCGTCTGTGTTCTTTCATTGTATTCAAAATTCATAACGGTCCTTTTTTGCTAATAGCACTGTCTAGCTGTAGGTCACAGCGTGCAATCTATCCACAACATCTAAATGTGGTACGCTGTTAAAATTGTTTAAATGCACTGATCGCGCGTTGGCGAAGCACTGAGAAAAACTCGCATTTCTAATCTGCAAGTTCATATTAATGACTGTTGCTGAGTCGTAACCGAGTATGTGTTTGAGCATCATTGCGATAGCACCGCCTGAACTCACAACTAATACCCGCTTAGCGTCTGTATTTTGAAGCATGGAAAGCATAGCGGCCACGCGAGCTTCAAATGCTGCCCAGCTTTCATCTAATAGATTATGGTCGAGTTCATCCGCTGCCCATGCCAGCATGGCTTTTCTAAGTAGGCGGTAATACTCGGGACGTGAAGCGCCTTCAGGCACCTTTTGATCTGGGTAACGGTTTAAAAATGCGGTTGCCACTGCTTGGAAATTGAATTCATTTAATTCGCTATTGATAGCGGCTTCGGGAAGAGCGCCCATGCCTTTAGCTATGCCATCTTTTGTTTCTCTGTGACGTACCATGTCCCCCATAAATACATTGTCGAAGGTGATATCACGTTGGCGGAAATAGTCACCTAACCACTCGGCTTGCTGAATACCTAAATCACTAAGTTTGTCATAGTTTGCTGCGCCAAAAGAAGCTTGGCCGTGCCGAACCAGATAGATGTCAGTCATTCTACACTCTGATGTTACCAATATGTTAACCATGGTAAGAAATCTATCAGCATAAGTTTAATTGATATTTTGAATGGGAATACATCATGTTAGGCTATGGAGAATAAAGCCGATTATGTATACAAGTCTTATCTAAAACCGAGTTACGTTAAGTTAAAGCAGATGGATTCCATGTTTATGTTTATCGACGAAAAATCAGTTCAGAACGAGCTTTGTGCGGTAATTTCAAAACAAAAGTGCAAAGCGCAAATTTACTGCTATGTTTCTGGCTGTAGTTAAACGACTTTGTTCGTTTATAGTGAGTTAGACGTTAGGTAAAAAAACAAAAATGAATAAATTGCTGTCCCAACAAAACCAAGATGCATTAATTGTTGTATTAGCTGTAACAGCAGGTTGCACTTCTACACTGGCGAACAGCCAAGAAGCCACGTTAGAGCACATTATCGTTCAGGCGCAGAAGACATCACAAAACCTACAAGAAGTGCCCGTGGCAGTTACCGCACTGTCTGGCGATGACTTAGTTGAAACTGTGGTGAAAGACGTTTTCGACTTACAAAATTATGTGCCTGCCTTTGGCGCCTTTCAAAATCAAAGTGTGACAAATTCAGGTTTTTCCATTCGAGGCATAGGCACATCATCACAAAACTTCGGTTTTGAATCGTCGGTGGGCTTATATGTAGACGGGGTATACCGCTCTCGCCAAAATGCCCTTATTAATGACTTAGTCGATATTGAATCTATTGAAGTATTGCGTGGGCCACAGGGCACCTTGTTTGGTAAAAATACCGCAGCAGGTGCAATGACACTAACCTCTGTAGCGCCAAGCCATACAGAAAGAGATGGTTTTGTAGAAGTACTTGCGGGTAACGATGCATTATTGAGAATAAGTGCAGGCACGTCGTTTTCATTAATTGACGATGTATTAGCTATGCGTGTTTCAGGCTTTAAAACCGATGGCGATGGTTACATTACCGACGCAACGTCGGGGCAAAGCTTAAACAACAAAAACCGTTCTGCCATAAAAGCCCAGTGGCTTTATACCCCTTCTGATGACGTGCGCGTGCGAATTATTGCCGACTACGGCGAATTAAACGAACGTTGCTGCGGCGCGCTTACGTGGCAAAATAATTTTCAGGCAAATGATGTTCCAGGTAAATTTGGCACCGATGCATTGCTATCTCAAGCGCCGTTTAACGCCACTATTTACGGTAAAGACGATTACTACGACTTCAGCACCGCTTTGTCGCAACCTCCCATTTCAAAAATGGAAGATAAAGGGCTTTCCGCTCAAATAGACGTTGCGCTTGATGATCAATGGTCATTGGTGAGTATTTCGGCTTATCGGGCTTTCGACAGTTTGGATATTGTGGATACCGATTTTTCCGATGCCGACTTACTGATGGCAACCAATGATGCTGAACAACAGTCTTTTTCTCAGGAGCTTCGGCTACATTATAAAAGCGACAAGGTTAGAGGATTGGTAGGCGCGTATTATTTTAGCCAAAATTTAAACTTAAGCTTTAATACAACCACCCAATCTGACTTCGCCACCTTTTTTAGTATCGCAAGCGCTGAATTACTCCCTCTTGCCAATGCTATTGATGGATTGAGTGCAGCCACGGGTGGGCTAATTGCGCCCTCTGCCGCACCAGCACCCAGTAATACTGCATTTATGCATACCGCTAATCAAGAACAAGACAGCATTGCCCTTTTTGCTCAAGCCGATTGGTTACTTTCAGACTCCTTTACGCTAACTACCGGTTTGCGATTTACAGATGAGGAAAAGTCGATAGTAGGTAGTTATACCGAACAAGGCCCCGATATAGATGGTCTTGGCAGAAGGCCAAACATAGCTGACACATTAACAGCATTAGATAACATAGGTACCGGGCTAAGCACGAGTGGTGCGATTGACTCAACATTGCTAAATGCTCTTGCGCCATTTCAGCAAGCTGGGTGGGGTTATTTCTTTTTGGGCTCGGCGGCAGTGCTTCCTCGACCCGATCTGAACGAAAGCATAGATGATAGCCAGTTGACTGGTACTGTAAAGCTGGCCTATCACAGCAGTAAAAACCAACTCATTTATGCAAGCTTTGCGACAGGTTACAAAGCCGGAGGTACTAATACTGACAGAATTTCACCGTCGTTAGACGCAACGTTTAACGCCGAAAAAGCCCGCAGTGCTGAGGTAGGATTAAAGCAGGAATGGCCCAATTATGGCCTTCGCGTAAATGTTGCGGCGCATTATTCAACCATTAAAGATTTCCAGGCCACCACTTTTACCGGCACGGGCTTTAACTTGCAAAACGCTGGCGATATTCATGTGAAAGGGCTTGAGCTTGAAACCACCTGGCTAATTAGCGCAAACACAGAATTTCACCTAAATGCCGCTCGCACGCTAGCCAATTTTGACACTTTCAAACAAGGCACATGCTGGGTGGCTTATTCATGGCACACTGGCATTGACGATCCGGGCCGCGCCTCCCCTACCGAGCCTTTTTGTGCTCGCGACGGTGATAGAGTTGGATTTGAACCTCAAAACAGCTTTTCTGCCATGCTAAACCACCACTTTTCAGTGGCGAGTTACAACGCCATGATAAGCGCCGATTATCAATATACTGGCGATGTGTATTTAGATGACTCGAATGACCCGTATAAACAATCGGATTCGTTTAAGATTATAAATGCACGGCTTTCACTGCAACTTGATGAGTGGGACACAGAAGTCATAGTGTGGGCTAGAAACCTTTTTGATGAACAATACATTGCTCGCAGCGGGTTCGACGTTCCTGTGCAAGAAGGCAAAATCATGGCATATCCGGGGGCACCACGAAGCTATGGTGTTTCGGTACGAAAACGTTTTTAATCGAAGGTCATTGCAGCGTTTATAAGTGTGTTTATGAAGGCCACATAGCAAGCCGTTAAATATTAAGTCCTTAAACAGCAAGCCCCCAAATAAAAAGACCTAATGTGAGTTGGGGGCTTATTCTCAATAGGTTATCTATTGCTGCTTAGCTTGTAAAAACTTTAATAGAAGGCGCTTATTTTTTGAAAGCGCTTATTCTTTGAAGCGCTTAGCAAATTCAAAGCGGCAATTTTTGCGCAAGTACGGCATGGCATTGAGCAATAATGGACAAGGCGATACTTTCTGGTAAATCACCACCAATATCAAACCCCGCTGGGCTGGCAAAATATCCACTGAAATCAGTTTCTTTAACCCCAGCAAGTGCGAATATTTCTTCTTTACGGTGAATTGGGCCCAGCATTGCCACGTATTTCAAAGGATGCCGACTCAAGGTAGCCAGTGCTTTGCTGTCAATCTCACGATGGTGAGACATTAATACGGCTGCATCTACGTTATGCGCTGCGCTATGTAAACTTAGCGCTTCAGGATCTGAAGATTCAATAATAAAATTGGCATTCGAAAAGTGCTCTACCCTAGCCTGCGCCGGCCTAGGATCCCACACGCTTACAGACCAGCCTAAATTTACTGCCATAGTAACTACAAACGTTGCATCATACCCTCCCCCTACAATAAGAAGATGTGGCGGCGGCTGACAAGGTACAGTTAGAACACTTTTCCCATTTTGGGTATCAAGTACGGCACAAGTAATCGGCTTGTTTACATTCGACTCACTGCTATCAGAATCTCCCTCAGCGCAAACGCTAACAGCAGAGGAAAGTTCGCCATTAATTTCCTGTATCCATAAACAAGCCTGCCCACTGACCAAATAAGAATAAACCGTGTTTAACTGTAAATATTGATTACTATTGTTAACTGGCAGTAGCGCTAAGTGCACAACGCCACCACAGCCTACGCCTAATTTAAACGCGATGTCTTCTTCATCGTTATCATCATAAACTGCCGTACGATGTTTACCATCTTGCATGACACGCTGAGCTTGCTTGTTTATATCAGATTCAAGGCAACCACCGCTTAACACACCAAGCTGATGGCCCGCATCGCTAAACAGCATTACCGCCCCGGCTTTTCTGTAACACGAGCCTTCTGTTTTATAAATAAGCCCCAGTACCCATTGGTGGGAATCTTTCAGTGGCTGCCACTGGGCCAACAAGTGTACTAACTGATTACTCATAGCACACCTGAGCGTAGCCAGTTAAAAACGCAGCCACTGAAAAATATTTTTCGTTCAATGATTTAACCTTAATTTCTGTAGACACTACCGTGGTTTTTATTGCTGTTCATTTGAAGCTTGGGTTATAAACTGCGCCAGCGTATCTGGGTCTTGAGCGCCGGCTACACCGCTATTGCCAATAACAAAAGTAGGCACGCTTTGGATACCACGTTGCAACCACAAATTTTCATGTTCTCGCACTACATCGGCGTAGGCTTGATTAGCTAGAAGCTCTCGCACTTCATGCTCATCTAGCCCCACAGATACTGCTTCGGTTACTAATACTTCTACATCGTTAACGTTCTTTCTTTCGGTGAAATAAGCGGCAAACAATCTCAGTTTTAACGCTTCTTGCTTACCTTTCTCGTCTGCATAGTGCAGAACTTGATGTGCATTGAACGTATTAGCCATTCGCATACCATCGAAATAATCGAAGGTAAAACCAACTGATGCGCCGGCATCAATAAGCTGTTGTCTGTTTTGATCGCTTTGCGCGGGAGTAAGGCCGTATTTTTCCATAATATGCTCGCGCACATCCTGCCCCTCTTGCGGCATTTGAGGGTTTAGCTCAAACGGATGAAACTGAATAGTGACTTCTATGTCATCTAACTGCGCGATGGCTTTTTGTAGTCGCTCGTAACCAATGATACACCAAGGGCAAACCACGTCTGAGACCATATCTATCGTTAATTTTTTCATTCTACCTCCAGCGCGAAGCCTTTAAATTTTAGTGTGGTATTAACACCTACTGAATTAATAAATGCATTGTAGGGTTGAAATGTCACGCTTCAACTCACTTTGTTACTTTTACCGACCAACCCGTCAACTTCTTCGTTCACTAACTTAATGATAGCGTTAGCCCACAATTGATATCCTGCACTGTGAGGGTGAAAACCATCTTCAGCCATATACTCAAGCGTATTGTTACTGCTGCTATCTTCTTGCGGGTGCAGTGAAAGAGTGAGTACGTTAACCCCTTGATATTTGTTCACCAATTTCACTAATGCGTTATTCAAGTACTTGGCTTTTTGGCCCAGTACCCATCGTAATGGTTGGGGTAACGCTGGAAATTCATGCATAGGAGGAAGTGCAGTAAACACAATAGATTGGCAGTGGTAACTCGTTTGAAGTAGTTCAATAATTTGCACTATATTGCGCCGCCATCGGTACAAGGAGGTAAACCCCGTAACATCGTTAACCCCAATGGAAATAACGGTTAAATCAAAAACCATACTGGTTGAGGTAAGTGGTGAGTCAGTGTGTGAATTAGTGTCCTGCAACATGTTAGCTAACGAAGCACTATTCACTCCGGTTTTGGCTTTTAACCGCCAGTTTACGCAGTAATGTGCAGATAACCCTTCGCATAGCATCCCAGAAAGAGCATCTTGCTGAGTTGATACCCCCACCCCAGCGGCAGCAGAATCACCGGCGATCAGCACAGTTAAAGGTGGTTTTGTATGAGGGCCACTGTATTTTTCGGGCTTACTTATTGTCTGTGGTATCGAATTTATGTCTGGCTCTGGTTCTGCATATACGGATTTAAAATCGCGCTGACATTCACACTGACCTAAACGTTCACCGCTAGGTTCGGGTAATTTGAGTGTTTTTTTCCTTACTATGACCGCTTGCACAAGCAATATTGGAAAAAAGACTATAATGAATATGTTTAGCACTAAAACCTTGAACGAGATCAATAAACACCTTACAAGTTTGCATTACTATAAATTATGAGATGGGGTTTTACGCAAAGGGAAAGATACCTTGCTTGATAGTCTTTCACTACTTTTCACACGCAAACTAAACAGAAGATAACTATGAATTCGCCAATTGAACAAGCTACAACGACTATAACAAAGTATGCACAACAGGCGCCCCGTTACACTTCTTACCCTACGGCGCTGAAGTTTGAAGCAGTGAATGACGATTTACTCGAAAATGCGTCAGAGCATTGTGGTGCTGATACTATTAGCTTGTACATTCATATTCCCTTCTGTGAGAAGCTTTGTTATTACTGCGGCTGCAATAAAATTGTAACCAGACACAACGAAAAGGCCGACCATTACCTTAGCTACATTGAAAAAGAGATGGTAGCGAAAAAGTCGCTTTATAAGCACAAGAAGGTATTAGCCCTGCATTTAGGGGGGGGCTCTCCAAGCTTTCTTTCGGTGTTACAGCACACCTATCTAATGTATTTAATCAGAAAACACTTTTTAATATCTGCCGATGCGGAATTCTCTATTGAGTTAGATCCAAGAAACGTTAACTCTGAATACTTGCAAGGTTTACATGACTTGGGTTACACCCGAGTGAGTTTTGGTGTGCAAGATATTAATGTGGATGTTCAGCAATCTATTAACCGAGTGCAAAGCACAGCCCATATTGCTCAATTAGTATTTGATGCAAAAAACATTGGTTTTTCTTCAGTAAACTTAGACTTAATTTACGGTTTGCCTAAACAAACCATGGAGAAATTTCGCACGACGGTTGTGGCCGTTAAAGCTATGTCTCCCGATAGAATATCGCTTTTCAGTTACGCTCACTTGCCCGATAGATTTGCCTCTCAGCGAAAAATACCTCAAGAAACCCTACCCACACCAGATGAAAAAGCCGCGCTTCATCAGATGGCAGTAGACAGCTTCACGAAAACGGGGTTTGAAATGATTGGGTTAGATCACTTCGCTAAATCTGGCGACGCATTGGCGGTGGCGAAGCACAATCATGTGTTACATCGAAACTTTCAAGGCTATACCACCCATAAAAATAGTGACTTGTTAGGGTTGGGAGTGTCTGCAATAAGCACGATTGGTAATGCTTACGGTCAAAACCCCAAACAACTGCAAGACTATTACAGCCGACTAGACAACGAAACTTCATTAACTGCTAATGGCGTAGCATTAACCCTAGATGACCGCATTCGTCGCGATGTGATCATGTCGCTAATGTGTAATTTATATTTAGATAAGCAGGATATTGAAGAGAAATACGATATTAAGTTTAACGGCTATTTTTGTGTTGAATTAAGCAGCCTTAAATCTTTGGTAGACGACGGTATTATTGAGTTGAGTGAGCGGTACATTAACGTACCGGATAAGTCTCGTATTTATATAAGAGCAATATGCGCACGATTTGATGCTTACCTAAACAAAGACCATCACATATCGCGCTACTCAGCGGCAATTTAACACTGTACTTAAAAAGTGGTGAGCTAACAATCACGGGGCTAGGACTAGATATTTAGACCTAGATATTTAGACCTAGGTTTTAAACATTTTCCTAAGTTTACTGAAGCTTAAACCTAGCCACAACATTTAGCCCAGGCTTCAACTCCAACCTTTCAATAGACAAAGTACTGACTCTGGCATAAAGGGTTTGGCTATCATGCGAAAGCACCACTATTGCAGTCTGCAATTGGGTGGGTGGAAGCGGCTGTCCTAAGTGGGATAAGGTAGAGCCTTGTAGCCCGTCAGGCTGATAAATTTCCATAATCTCACAGGGCAGCGCATTTAAAATACTGCTAGATGGCGTGTTTATCTGTGTATTGGTATCGATACTCACTTCACTGGCAAATACCGCAATTTTCCCCAACTCAGCATTCTGAGTGTCACTTTTATTTACTGTAGAGCTTACGGTGAAGCTTTCTGCAGAGCTTACGGTAGAGCATGCGACAGTGCTTTCGATAGATTTAGCCTGCTTGGGTTTAACGTGCATGGAATTCGCGTAGATGGATTTCGCATACAAGATATTGCCGCTAAAATCTAAACGGGTGAATGGATGAGGGAAGTCATCCGTACTGGGCATTACCTTACCTTCAAGAATTGCACAGGGGTTTTCAAGGGTGCCTTGGCTGGCGATTTGCGCCATAACGTAAGCTACCTCCCCCGCTGCGGTTATAACACCATCGACAATAGCCACTAGCCCATCACAAAATAGCGCTAAATCTTGAACATCGTGAGACACCATAATTAGCTTTATATTTAAACGTTTACAGGTTTCTACTAAAAAGCGAAGAATTTTACTGCGTAAAGCGGCATCCAAGGCACTTAACGACTCATCGAGCATTAACACATCTGGCCCATTTACTAGCGCCCGGGCTAACGCCGCACGCTGAGCTTCGCCGCCGGATAGGCTATCTATCGGTTTGTGCAGTAAATGTTCGCACTCACACCCGGCAAGGGCATGGTCGATAGACAACGCTTTTTCACCTGCATGACGCTGCGCCAGTGCTAAATTGCCTTTTACATCAACATGAGGAAATAACATAGGTTGCTGGAAAACGAGCCCCACCCGCACAGGTTTAGACTTGGCTTTCGACCGGCTATTTGGATTTGCTTGATTATCACCAACCCAATCTACACTCACTTTCGCTTGTGGTTCGAAGCCTGCTAGCGATCGAAGTAAACTACTTTTGCCCGCTCCTGATGGCCCAGTAATACCTATCACTTGCATGGACTCAGGCAATACCGCTTTCGCGTTAATGCGATTGGTTAACGCGACATTGAACTCCACCCATGCCCTCCTTTTCCATTAAAGCGATAAAGCAGTGTTAGCAGCAAAAATGAAAATAAAAGCAGGCCCAACGACAGTGCGTGAGCACTTTCATACTCTAAGGCTTCAACATGTTCATACAACGCAATTGAGAGCACTTGGGTTTCGCCTGGAATATTCCCCCCAATCATTAGCACCACACCAAACTCACCTATGGTATGGGCAAAGCTAAGACCGAATGCCACTATAAACGGGGCTTTGCACAAAGGCAGAATAATTCTAAAAAAGGTTTCTATTTTACTAAACCCTAATGAATGGGCCACTTCAACATAGCGCTTATCTAGCTGAGTGAAGCCGCTATACAAGGGTTGTAACGCAAAGGGTAACGAATATATGAATGAACCTACCACTAAGCCTTCAAAACTAAATGCAAGTTGATGCCCCGTTAACCATTGCCAGCCCTGGCCTACTGGGTTTTGGGGCGAGAAAGCCACTAGCAAGTAAAACCCTAGTACCGTAGGTGGTAGCACTAATGGCAAGGCAAGCACTGACATGAAAACGGGTTTCAATTTGTGTTGCCAATTCGCCAGCTTCCAGGCCAATGGGGTAACTAACAGTATCAACAGTATGCTGGTCAGAAGTGCTAACTTTAGGGTTAAACCAACGGCGGCAAAAGCGCTGTTCTCTAGCATTTAGTGTAAGCCTCTAACTACGCTGGATTGGGCACTGGTTTGGGTACTGGTTTGAACATTGCTTTGGGCACTTGTTTGAGCCTTGCTCTGGATACTGCTTTGAACACTGCCATGGACAGCCGCAATTACACTCTCGCTTTCCCGTTTACTTCCAATGCTATATTTATCTGCTTTTGCAATTCCCTGCTCATGGTTATTTGCACTCACATCAGCGTGGAGTGAATCATCAACGGGCTGATACCCCCAAAGAGGTAAACTTGTTTGTACTGCTGATGATAATAAATAATCTGCAAAAGCCGTAGCTGCTGCTTTTCTATCTAGCGCGGCAGTCACTGCGAGGCTTTGTAAAATGGGTTGATGCAAATTATCAGGAATAAGTACTACGGCCTTGCTATTTTTTTGTAAGTGAGTGGTTGGTGAGCGAGTAATTGGCGCGCTAGGCTCGCTGTTTAGTTCACTATTTAGCTCTCTATTTAGCTCTCTATCTAGTTCTGGATTCACCGTAAGCGAGTATGCTACCAAGGCATAATCGGCGTTTCCTGTGGTAAAAAACTGATATGTTTGCAGCACGTTTTTGCCCATTACTAAATGGGGGGCAACGTTATTCCACTGTTCAGTATTAGTAAGGTATTGTTTGGCGGCTTCGCCGTAGGGAGCAAGCTTAGGGTTAGCAATAGCCAGCTTTTTGCCTGCTAGAGAATCAGCCGAAAAGTATGGGGTTAAAGCCTTACTAGTAGAAGATACAAAAGCTAACCTACCTTTAGCGTAAGTATGTACATCTTCAGCGCTAACACGCCCCGCCTGTATTAAGGCATTGGGCCTTGCTGTATCGGCAGATAAAAACACATCGAACTGTGCCCCGTGAGTTAATTGGGCAAACAAGGTTCCGCTGGACGATACGGCAACGCTTACTTCTTGCCCACTTCGTACATAATACTCTTTGGCGATTTCTCGCAGAGGTTTGGCAAAATTCGCAGCCACTGCCACCTGTAAGGGTGAGGTTAGCAAAGGCACAGCTTCGCTGTTAGAAACAGGCTGTTTATTAGGGTCGAAAACGCTCTTCGATTCCGCTACGTTGCAGAAAAGCCATAGGCTAAGAAAACATAAAACATGCACCATGAGTATGCCATTGCGACCTAATAATTTTCCCGCGTTTTTACCTATATAAGTGATGGCATGAGCAATAGAATGTGGGCTTGTATGAGAATTTGTAGGTACGTTCACACGAGTGCTGGTATAAGCGCTGGTGCAAGCGCTGGTACAAGCGCGTTTATAATCGCTTGTACCAATGACTGAGTGATTAATTTCGGGTCTGCTGGCTTTCTCTGAGGCTTGCTCCCGCAATCTGTTAAAAGCGAACATTGAAAAGGTCGGCAAGATTGAGCAAACAGCCATTCTTATATTTTCTCTCTTATTTTTCACGTAGCCATGCCATTGCAGCTTTGTCGTCTGAGGCTTTTACGTCTACCCAGCGTGAATCATCTCGCGTAAATTCTTTTTTCCATAAGGGTACAGATTGCTTAAGCATATCCATCAAGAAATTCGCAGCTTCAAAAGCAGCGGCGCGATGCGGTGCAGCAGCACCCACCCATACTATTTGCTCGTCGTTATACAATCGGCCTACACGATGCACCGCGCCTGCCGAAGTCAGCGAAAACCGAGTGATGGCTTGTTGCACTAAGTCGGTTAAGGCTTGCTCTGTCATGCCGGGGTAATGCTCAAGCTCAATGCCTAAAATATTGCCATCGACATTGTTGTCGCGCACTAAACCAGTAAAGGTGACAATAGCGCCTACGTTGCCTTTGGCTTTTTGGCTAGATTCTTGGCGCAAGCGATTGTATAACCATTGTTGATCGAAGTCGGCGTCGCCAATTAGTGCAAACATAGCTACCCCCCTGTTACTGGTGGGAAAAAGGCAAGTTCGTCGCCAGATTCCACGTGTGTATTCACATCGCACAATTGTTGGTTTCGCGCCATTAGTACACTGCTATTATTTCCGGCGTCGGTTTCGGCGCTTTTGCCGACTATTTTACTTCCGTTCTCGCTGCCATTCTCGTGCCCTTCCTCACTAGTATTCTCGCTATCAGCATTGGCACCAAGGGCTTGCGCCCATTTGTCACTTCGACTTTTTAGCAAAGTAATAACATCTCCCATAGTGACGATGTTATCAGGCAGCGTTAAGGTAAAGCTGCCCTCTTGGGTAATTTCACGTAATTGCGCAAAGGTTTTCACGGTTACATTCATGTTATTTCCTATGAAGGTAAATTACTCACCTAATGTTTACTTGTTATTGTTATCAGCCAGTTCAGTGGTATTAGCAGCTTCATTGCTTTGCCAATGCCCTGTTTTGCCACCTTTTTTATCAAGCACCTGAATACCCTCTAAACGCATACCCGGATCGATAGCTTTACACATATCAAACAAGGTAAGCAGCGCTACGTTCACGCCAGTAAGGGCTTCCATTTCAACACCTGTTTTTCCACTTAGCTTACAAAAACAGGTGGTTTTAATACGATTATTTTCGGGCTCTATGACAAAGTTTACATCGACTTTTGAAAGCGCTAGAGGATGGCACAGAGGAATGAGATCGGCACAGCGTTTCGCCCCTTGAATACCTGCAATGCGCGCAACGGCAAATACATCGCCCTTAGCAATAGTAGCATTGCTTATTTGGCTGATAACCTCTGGGCTAGTATATAAATAGCCTTGAGCGGTGGCTTCTCTGACGGTTACGGCTTTATCACTAACATCCACCATGTTAGCTTCACCGCCCGCGTTTAAATGACTAAATGTGGCCATTACGACACCAAGTGTTTAACGAAATTACAAGGTTTAAAATCGACATCTAACTGACTAGCAATAATTTTTTCCCATCCAGTTTTACATGCCCCAGTAGAGCCTGGTAAGCAAAAAATCACTGTGTTATTGGCAAAGCCCGCGATAGCGCGAGACTGAATGGTAGAAGTGCCAATTTCTTCATAGCTTACCTGACGGAACAATTCGCCAAAGCCATCTACCTGTTTATCGAACAACACACTAATCGCTTCTGGCGTAGAATCTCTGTGGGTGAAGCCCGTGCCACCGGTAACTAACACACCCTGGATGTCGGGGTTTGCAATCCACGCCGATACTATAGCGCGCTGCTGATAGATATCGTCTTTTACTAAGGCTCTGTCACCTAAGTTATGCCCCGCAGTTTCTAATGCGCCAGTTAAATAATCCCCTGACTTATCGTTTTCAAGTGTACGAGTATCAGAAATGGTAAGCACCGCCAAGTTAAGCGGCTGACTAACTACAGACATAAGAAATCCTAAATTGATATGCGACATTTATTCAGGCTTTGATAAAGTACGCCTAATTAATACAACTTGTTACGTTCAGCTTACCACATTGATAGAAATGGCAACATATACAGCAACCGCGTTGCACCGAGTTTTTAGTCAAACCTAGCCGTTCTATACAGCCACGCAGAATTTTTATAATACTGCTCGGCGCCTGCAAAATACTGGGGATAAAATATTGAAGCTGTTATTTATAAAGGGTTGCCGTATATGTTGTCGTAAAAATCGATAAACAGCCTTTAACGGTACGTAACACGAAAACACTAATCATTTATGAGGGTAAAAGTATTGGAGTTAATAGCTTGCATGCCAATTGGCAAGGTAAAAAGATGCTTTTCAATGCTAACGTTTACTCGCCAATTGACCGCTTACACTAAGGTTTGTTATTAAATGAAAGCGCCACTGACAACAAAGCAGGTAATGCGATACAACCGACAAATTGTGCTGCCTCAAATTGATATTGACGGGCAGGAATTGTTGGCATCGTCTCGTGTTTTAATTATTGGTGTAGGTGGTTTAGGTAATGCAGCGGCCACAAGTTTATGTGGCAGTGGCGTAGGCAAAATTACGCTAGTGGACGAAGATATTGTTGAGCATACCAACCTTCCCCGCCAAACCTTGTTCGATGAAACCCAAGTTGGCCACTCTAAAGTAGCGGCGGCAAAAGCTAGGTTATCGCAACTGAATAGCGACTGCGTAACTGTAGGTATTGAAGCGAGCTTGCAATCAGATAATTCGCAGCTAGCAGATACACACAGCGCAGAGATAAACAACGACGAACTGATTAGCGAGCACGATATTGTGCTTGATTGTACCGACAATACCCAAAGCCGCGACCTCATAAATCGCTTGTGTTATAAACACGGTGTTCCTTTAATTTCCGGCGCAGCCATTCGCTTCGAGGGGCAACTGTTTGTAGCCAAACCCGGTGAAAGCCAGTGCTATGCGTGTTTACGCAGGTTATTCAGCGCCCCCGAACTAAGCTGTACAGAAGCAGGGATTTTTTCGCCCGTGGTTAATATTGTAGGCACCTACCAAGCCTTGCTTGCTATGCAGGTATTGATGGGAGTAGGTTCAGTGCCGCTAAATACCTTGTTAACCTTCGACGGCTTGCAACATGAATGGCAACAATGGTCATTACCTAATACTATGCAGTGTGATGTTTGCGGTGAGCAAAATAAAGATACCAACAATACCGACGGCTAGCGCACGACAGCAATCATAGGTATTAGCACGAGTGCTAACATAAGCGCTTAGATGAGCACTTGCGAGACCACCAGCAACAAACAACGACA
Source organism: Alteromonas sp. 1_MG-2023 (assembly GCF_030547075.1). GTDB lineage: Bacteria > Pseudomonadota > Gammaproteobacteria > Enterobacterales > Alteromonadaceae > Alteromonas. The sequence goes on from NZ_JAUOQH010000027.1 coordinate 43,925, forward strand.
TGAATAACAACGAACTAAAAAGAGAGAGTTATGACAACTAAGGTTGTTAAACAGCATATTGTCGTGGCGCAAAACGCCTCTGGCAGAAACATGAATGTGCCAATATACAGAATGAAAGGCGCAAGACCAGGCCCCACCGTATATATTCAAAGCTCGATACACGGCGCCGAAGTGCAAGGCAACGTGGTGATTTACCATCTTATCCAACGCTTAAAAGACATGGATATTTGCGGTGAGGTTATCTTAGTGCCTAATTGCAACCCTGTTGGCACCAACATAAAAGCTGGTGAGTACACTATGGGCCGCTTCGACCCAGTAAACGGTACTAATTGGAACCGAGGCTATCATTTCGACAAAGATAGCGTAGAGCAATTTGCTAAAACCGTTACGCCAGAAGAGTCGGTACCAGGCATAAAGCAGCGCTTTAGAGCCTTTTTATCAAGTGCTATTGATACCAAACTGGCCACCCCTTGGGGTTTAGGTTTGGCACAGCAGCTTAACTTAAAGCTACAGCAATTAGCGGTGAACGCTGACTTTGTGCTGGATTTACATAATGGGCCTGTTTCCACACGGCATATTTATGTGCCTGAGTATGCGAAGCTCAGCGCTAGCCTATTCAACATACCACATTGTATTTTTATCCCAAATGTTTTCGCTGGCGCATTAGATGAAGCGACGTTTTGCCCATGGTGGACACTACAAGAAAACATTGACGCAAACCTACAGCGAACTATTCAATTTAATGTAGAAGCGTTCACCCTTGAAATGGGCAGCCAAGAGGTGATTAACTTCACCGAAGGCGATGTAGATGCGCTTAGTATACTCAGTTACTTAAATGCAAAGGGCTCACTACACAATTGCAATATTAAACCCAGTGATATGACTCGGTTAGGAGTTATGCTGAAAGACTATAAGACCTTATTTACTGACTGGGGCGGCATGGTGGAATACATAGCAAAACCGGGGGAGAGTATTGAGGCTGGTGAACCACTGGCTAAGATTCTAAACATTGATGAGCTTGATAACGACAAGGGTAGCCGCTTGCTAAACGCCCCATGCGATTTAATACCCATATTGCACTTTCCGTCGGCATCAGTGCTAAGCGGAACACAGCTCTATAAAGTATTTACCAACTACGAAACGCTCACCTGGCCAAGGTGAGCGGTGTGGTGCTAGTGCTCAAATGCGCCTTGTTGCAAAAAGTGTATAGTTTGATTTGCCACTTCTTCGCTATATCGCATTTGAGAATGACCAACCTCGATGGTAATAAAATCACTCATGCCTTCGAGTTTGGTAGATTCTACCGATACTAGACCATCGTTTGGCCCCTTGAACTTGTTTCTAGTTAAGCCCAGTGGCTTAGTACCAGCAATAACACCTATATTGAAATCTATCGCATCAAGGTTATTGCCCAAGCTTCTGCTACCCGTTACTAGCGCACGACTAACTCCCCCGCCTAGGTTCATTAGCCACGAGTCACTATAATAATCGGCCAGTTCACTGCCTTTGTTTGGTGTGCCTATTAGCACTACCTCACCTACGTTTACTGATTCTAATTCATCTTCGTTGTTTTGTAGGTATGCCCTAATGACTAAACCGCCAAGAGAGTGCCCGACAAAATGTACTTTAGGGGCATTTTGTAGGCAAGTATCGATTTGACGGGTAGTTTCATCTAGTAACGAAGCAACACTAACGCCTATCGTCGCGTAATCTAATAGACATACCTTATAGTTGGCGTGTTCTATTCGGTGGGCAAAAAGCCACATCGCCCAATCGCTTCGCCCTAGCCCATGCGCAAGTACTACAATTTCATCATCTGCTTGGTATTTGGGCGAACTTACTTTAGCGGTGGCACACCCAGCCGTATGAGACAGCATGAGTAATAAAACCATCGATGCAATTATGCGAAACATTTTGCTACCTAAATTTGTACGCACCTAACCGAAAACATATAGCTCTTTTTTAGCTTAGCGCGGCGTATCTCTCCTTTATGGGAGTTCCACCAAGAATAAGCCAATGTTCTAGCAAAAGCCTCTTTGTCAGTAGCGTTAGTACTTGTCCAAAATTCAGTGTACGCCCCTTGAGTAAGATACCAATTACCCAATTTCACACCAGCCGGCGTGGCAAAAAATTTGTACTGATTCACCTTCGACTGATCAAAACGCTTAAACAGTGTATTTGGCTGCTCAGCTTTAAGGGTAATAGCAATATCGTTTTCGCCCCTCCACCCTTCTTTATCAAGCTCTGATTCAGCAATGCCTATCGCACTTTCAAGGGTTTTCCAATCGTCGTCAGACGCGACCCGCCAACCAGAAGGACAAATATTGCGTTCATCAGTAACATCATTCCAATCATACAGCCTTCCGTATTTTGGAAGGTTATTCTCATCATCATCTGGTATAAATCCCGTACTGACTGGCGCGCCATTCTGAAATTTGGTCGACCTTAAATTCTCAGCCAACCAAACCCGATCGCCTATCTTCACTGTACGATAAATATTTCCTTCATTATCTTCTACAGCGCCTTGAACTGTTAGCTGAGTATCGTCCAATGCACTACTAACGCTAGCTGATGAATTCATTGCAATTAACATACTGACACCCATACCAAAAATTATCTTTTTCATCTTATTGCTCAAACACAAAGGGTTTTACTCGTTAAGTTAAAGCGGCCAATCTATTGATGTTTCTTTTTCAGAAAGTGCCCACAATCGAGTTAGTGTCTCTTTGTCCAAAACAAATGACTGAAGTTCGCCTTCACCTACCGGACCTCCAAAATTCATAAGCCCCGTAGGCCCGTAGTATGCCCGCTCTTTTAAGTTAGTTTCAGTGGCGCACATCACTTCCGGATAAGCGCCCTTTTCAGCAGTTTGGGCAAGCCCAATCTTAACCATGAAGGACCAAGAAATACGGGTTAAAAAGCTAGCACTTTCTCTGATTAAAGATGTGTTCGATGCACCAGGGTGACAAACATATACCTTTACACTTTTGCCAGCTGCCTTGATTTTGTCTTGTAATTCATAGGCGAACATCATCTGGGCTAATTTACTATGGCTATAAACTTTATTAGCATTATAGTTTTTATCCCAATTCATATCGTCGAACTGAATTTTTCTTAGCCCCATTTTATGACCTTCACTAGACACAACGACTATTCTGCCTTCTGACGCATTAATTCTTTCAAAAAGTAATCCGCACAGTAAGAAATGACCATAGTGATTTACACCAAGCTGGCTTTCGAACCCATCAACCGTAAGCTCTTGGTTAGCAATTTGTGCAATAGCACCATTACACATTAAGGCATCGATGTTAGGTACTTTTTCTAACACCTCTTCTGCTGCGTGTCTTACTGACGCAAGATTCGCGAGATCCATTTGAATATAGCTAACGTGGGCAGTATCACCAAATTCACTTTCAAGCTCAGCAATAGCAGCTTCTGATTTACTTGGATTGCGATTTAGCATCACCACACTTGCACCCTTTGAAAGCAAAATGCGACTTGCCTGAAAACCCGCACCCGTATTAGCGCCAGTAATAACGAAAGTTTTGCCAGTAAGTGAGCCTAAACGTTCAGGAGTCCAGCCTTCAGGACCAAATTGAGTATCAGTAGACATAAATTACCTTCAATGATTGCTGACTTAGTAATAGCTTAGAAGCGTGATTACTTAATCGGGATTTAAATTGCACTATGTAGTGCATTATAATGTCTGCCATGATGATTTAGCAGGCGAGATAATCGCTAAATATTGCCTATTTGTATCGAAGTGATGATTTTCAGGATTAAAACGTTTTTTTGAAATGGCTTGAGTCGGGAAAATATATAGCCTTAGCGAGAGTTTGGGTAAAAAACCGACTCTTAAAATACTGTTTTTTTATACAGACCTTAATTCAATTGCATCTTCTTGATTTATTACGGTATTTTTCCGTATTTCTGCAACTACGATTTTAAGATCAGTAAATACAGCTTGCTAATCAGTTGGTTGAAAAATAAACTGCCCTATAAATTAATGAAATATGGAATTTTTCCTCGCTACATAGCGGATTTTTTCCATACACTAAATTGTTAGGTGCCGATGAGTAAACACACACAAAAGTGCAATTCTTGTGGTCAAGAATCCACAGGAGAGCTTTATCATTTG
>NZ_JAUOQH010000028.1 GCF_030547075.1 Alteromonas sp. 1_MG-2023
GACTACCTGGAGCTGGTAGAAAATACAGGCCGACAGGTAATCGCCAACAAGACTGGCGTTATCAACCATAACCAATCACCTATTCTAGTGCGTACAGGGCTACAACATACAGACTGGCACAATATGGTGCTAGGTATTGAAAATCAATTTTCTACATCAATTAGCCTTTCCATTGCTTTACGCAGGCAGACGAAACTTGAAACCAGTTAGTTAAACTATTTGATACGAGAGTAACAAACTGGCAACAATAACTCGAAGTAGCTTTACCCATCGATGGATTTATCACTTTCACAATTCAAACATTGTTAATGCATTACGAATATTACTTTTCGTATTAAATAACTACGCATTTATATCGCTTTAAACCATAGCTTGCTACATCATCTTGTTTTGCTAATACTGAACGCGGAGTTCGGGCGTTTAGCTTTTTGACGAGCCACAAAGTCACAAAGACTTGAGCTGAGACACCCACTGTTCACTCCTTTTAAACTTAAAGGAGCGTAGTGTAGGTGTCTATGTTTGGAGGGACTGAGCTAATATAATTAGTTCGTACTTTCTACAGACTTAGAGCCCTCTTTCCCATTGTCTCTCGATTTAGAGTTTGACGCGCTGTGACTGTCCTCGTATTTATTATTATAAACCGTTTGGTTCAGCCCTGTGACTTTCGACTTCACTCTTAATACATCAGTTTTTTGGGCGCATGTTTTAAATAGGCTGATCACATCAGCTAAATCTGAAGAGCTTCCTTTACCCTCTTGATTTGAGTCAGAATTAACGGTGGGTGTCTCAGGTTTAGCGCCTTTAGCGTCGGATTGAGAGCCTTCAGCGTTTGCAGGTTTATCTGTGGCTGTCCTATCTGAACTTGTGGCTGTCTCGGCTGTAACTTCAGCGCCGCGCAAGTAATAAAGCTGCTCTGACAGCTTCGCTACTTCACCTTCTAGTCGTTTTTTGCCGCTTCGAGTGTATTCCATGCTGGCTTCTTCAAGCTGAGCTTCCAAATACTTTTTAAGTAAGACTCTATTTGGCAAGCTACCTAGCACTAAGCTTATTAATAGAAACCCCGTGTTGTAAACACGCGTGCGCCCTTGTACGTCTACTTTATCGTGCAGCAAAAACATGCCTAATAGAAGCCAAGCAGCGTCTGAATACTCAAGTTCATTACTATGTACTAAGCCAAGAAGCTTTTTCAAATCTGCAGTGTATTCCACTAAAATATTCTTACTCCTCAAGTGGCTAATACCCAAACCTAAATTCTTAGATGAAAGGTTCAACTGCTCTATGAAGTCGTACATTTGTGCATCTTCAGCCACAATACTTAGCATATTATCGCGGGTGTCTTGTCGCGTGAAAAAATTATCTAACTGCGTTTCTTCCGATAACAATATGCCACTGTCTGAAGGATGAGAGCGAGCAAACTCAAACAACGAGCGAAATGTAAAATCACGTGATGCCTCTTCAATGGTAGAAATGAGCCCATCTAAATTACCAATTAAGTTGCTCAATACTTCAGGGGAAAGTTCAAGCGATTTTGGAGGCGGCTTGTGACCATGGTAATTCGATAAGTGCTCAGGTAATTCAAACAGAATGTCTTCAGACTCAAGCAATACCGCAGTGCACGCGCGTTTAGCTTCGTAAATAGACCGCGTAACCTTTGAATTAATATCCGAAATTTTCTCAACCGAGCTATTCAAGTGAATTATTTCTTCTCGAATTGAATCATTCTGTTGAATGTTCGTAGCCAAGCCAGCTATTCGAATTGCTACCAAAGCCCCTGCAAAACCCAATGCCCACCCCCCTAGCGCATCGAATAATCCCGTATTCTCTTGGGTAAGTCGCGAAGGCATAAGATCTTCAGGTAACAAATTCCATTTAAGGGTTAACCAAAAAAACACTAAACTAATCAAACCAAACAGAATAGTAGATAGCGTTAACTGGCTAACGTGCGCCTCATCAAGCCATTCCAAAAAATGCTTAAACGGGCCTTTTGCTTTTGAAGGTGATGTATTAGACATCAAATTCCCTCCAGCGGAGAACTCTCACTGCTATTCCCTTTACCTTCACTAGCGCTAGAGCCCTGTTCGTCGCCGCTACCTTCAGAGCCTTTGAGGGCCTCTAAAGCACGTTGCAGCTGACTACGCTTCTCTTCGCTCAAGCCCACTAAATCGGTTTCAAACTGCCTAACCCATTTCTTCGCTTCAATATTTTGTTGGTAGTCAGATATTTTTCCATCTATGCGCTTTTGCGCATCTTCGGGCGCATGCAGTAAGTCATCGAACAGTTCATCAAAGGTTTCTTCGGTAAACTGAATCATAAAGCCCACAATGCGCTCCACTTGAGTATGGTGCAACGCGCCTTTTGCTAAGGGTATGTCGATAGATATTTTTAGTTCGCCATCCGATGGGTCTAGCGACATTGAAAGAAACTTGTATTCGAACTGATACCAAGCAATGACAGATGCAATAAGCGAATACGGCGTTTTAGCAAAATCGAACTTATACATCATGGGGGTTTGAAATCTAACTAAGTCATCGTTCCCGTAATTGATGTTAATTAGCAGTAGGCTCTTTCCATCGTGGTCAGAGTACTTGTCTAGATTCATACCAAGTTCAATCGACTGCCTTTCGCTGTTATCTCGGAATTTCCATTCCTTTCTTTTAAGAAATTGAATAATCGCTTCTTTCGGTGATACTGCTTCAACTTGGCTAATATCAGTATCGGTCGGTGCACTTTCAGTTGCATCATCGCGCGGCACTTGGCTATCTTCAGAAGCCGACTCAGTATCGCCAGTAGCAGCACCGCTTTCATCTGCAGATACTAGCTCAATTGCCTGCTTTACCGCGCCATTAAGCATTTGCTCTAAACGCCCAACAATACCTTCAAAGTTTTCTGAAAATTGGTCAAAACTAACCTCAGACACATCGCACAATACGCTAAAGCCTTTGCTATCAATAACTGTGTGGAAAGGACCGTCACTATTTAGGTAGTCATCGCCGCCATTTTTGGCAAGGACAGCTTGAGCCACATTTTGAAGGTTTTCTTCACTATGTAAGTGCAAGCGTAGACTGGTGTCATCTACTCGTTCGAATACATCTAACGTGTAAGGTAAGGAAGAATTGTTATCGGTTTTTATAATAGAAATGGGAGTAGATGATGATGAATTCCAATCATCTTGTTGTTCGACAAAATCAGCGATTAGCGCTGAAATCCCTTTAATTAAATCCATGGCGACACCTTAAGACGTTTTGAACTACAAAGAATTTGAGTCTTTTCAAAATAACAATATGGAGTATAAATTATTGACTTTCAAGCTGTTTAGTTATTTCATTGTATATTATAAAGATGATAAACATACCGAACCATCGGGCTTAAAATACAATACTTAGTCAATCAATTCGTAAGTTAAAAAACGGCATAACGTGCCGTTTTAACATGTGGGCAAAGCAAGAAAACCAGCAACGAACACATAACCTGTATAGCAGTTTTTAAATACAAAGGAAGTTTACTGGTGAAAACCCTATTACTCACAGCAAAATATATTGCCGTTGAAATGCGTGCGAAGCACATTGAACTCGCCTACATCCAAGTAGCCGCGGAATGTCTCACCGATGTGGACTCGGAAAAAGCGAATACCGTAAAACTGATATTAAGTAAAAATTTATCTCGTAGGCTGCATTTTGACCTAGCGCAGCAATTCAAAGACACCGTGACGTTAGATAAGCTAAATGCGGTAGAGGCCCTGCCTATGGTGCCCTTTACCGATGAAGTAACTAAAACCATCGAATCCATTCTGAATTCGCCTGCTTTTAACGATGGCAACCTACAAGATAAGGTTTTTAAGTTACCTGAAAGTCGTGAATCAGAAATTGTTAAGCGCCTCAGTAAGTTTGAAGCGTTAAAAAATAAGCTTACACAAGAAGTATTTGGGCAAGATATTGCCATTGAAGCGTTAATCGATAGCCTGGTAAAAAACGATTGGCAAGACACGGCGCAGCGCCCAAAAGGGATCTTTCTTTTCTTAGGCCCACCCGCCACCGGCAAAACCTATCTAGCAGAGCGTTTTGCCCACTATATCGACGATGATTACGGTTATAAGCTGTTTGATATGGCTCAGTATACTAACGCAAATGAAGCGTTTGGCTTGATTGGCGGTAAAAAGACTTACGATGATTCGGAGCCTGGTCGTTTAACCCAGTTCGTTAAAAAACATCCGAAGTCGGTTATCGTGCTCGATGAATTCGAAAAAGCCCATAGCCAAGTGTTGCTTAGCATATTGCAGCTTTTTTCAACCGGCTTTCTAACCGATGAACATACCGAAGAAGCGATTGATTTTAGAAACGCTATTGTTATTCTAACGTCTAATTTAGGTACCCAGCTTTATAATAACGAGGCATTTCTCACCCAGTTTGAACAGCAACCTAGTCAAGGGCAGAAGGCGCTTATAAGCCACCTCGCAAAAGAAACAAAAATCGAACGTGAAAGAGAAGTTAAAGCTATACCAAGTGAGTTACTATCTAGGCTTTCACAAGGCAGTATTCTTTTATTTAATCGCCTTTCTCTTGATAAACTTGCCGATATTGCGTGGGTACAAATTAAGCAAGATATAGAAAAATTCTCTCAGCAATACGGGCTTACTTACACCCAGCCAAGTGAACAAGTATGTGAATTATTGTTACTGCACTTTGCCCCCTTATTTGATGTTCGCGATATTAAATCGAGTATCTCCCATCTAATCATCGACCCGCTGACTGACTTTTTCCGCCAGGCTTCTTTGAATAGCGCGAATGATCTATTAGCCACTGACATGCCGGCGACCGATATATCGGTAACCGTAAAGTTGAGTGAAAGCGCACTGCAGTTTTTATCTGAAAACGATGAAATTAAACACCCAAAAAAGCTAGCGCTTAAACACCAAACGATTAATTTTGATGTGGGTGTCTCAGCTAACCTTGATGTGGGTGTCTTAGCTAATTTGCCTAATGAAGGTGACTCAATTAGCTCCACTGGTGTGGGTGTCCAAGGTAGTTCGCCAGGCAGTTCGGGTGAATCTAATACTTCTGAGCAAACACAGCAGTTGGTAGTGACAATCGATGCGCCTCAGGTAAACCAGATTGTATTTACTGAAGACGTGGGCGTTAGCGGTGGCATCAGTATGGACTTCCCCAATATCGCGTTTTCAGATATTGCAGGGCACAAGTACATAAAATCCAGACTAGGCGAAGTGGCTAGTTTGCTTAAACAGCGAAATACGCTTACCGAACTCGGTGTTTCAATGCCCGCGGGCATGTTGCTTTACGGCCCACCAGGCACAGGCAAAACCATGCTTGCTAAAGCCTTTGCTCATGAAGCGTCGTTGCCATTTATTGCTTGCTCTGGCACAGATATACTATCGGAGTCTTTCATATCCAGCATTTTCGAGCGCGCCCGTAAATACGCGCCGTGCATAATATTTATCGACGAAATTGATGCACTACCCAGCCGCGGTACCATGGGCCCTAGAGCCGATGCATTGGTAAACAGATTGCTGGTTGAAATTGATGGTTTCGCATCTTCAAAAGACGAAATATTTATTATCGGTGCTACGAACCTTAAAGATAAGCTTGACCCTGCTCTTACACGTTCAGGCAGATTAGATCTGAATCTTGAGGTACCCTCGCCTGATAAAGCCGCCCGAAAATGGTTGCTGTCTGAGCTATTGTCTCATTCATTATATGATGAAGGCATTGATGTTAATGCATTGCTATTACCCACCACTGGCCTTACCGGTGCCGACTTAAACAAAATTCATCGTGAAGCGGTACTCACGGCTATTCGCAACAAGGTAGAAACCATCACCCTCACCATGTTGTTAGAAGAAATTAACACCCTTAAATACGGCGCAAAAAGTGCGCCTAAAGCTAGAGATAACAGCACGCAAAATGACAGCTCTAACAATAACGGCAATGACCGCTTGCGAGAAACCGCCATTCATGAAGCTGGTCATGCAGTAATTTCAAAGTTGCTTATGCCCGAACGCAATATTGAACAGGTTAGTATTATTGCCAGAGAGCGAGCTCTGGGAATGGTGTCTTATGAGGCTGGGCAAGAACTCAAACAAACTAAGGCACACTGGGAAGCGTTAACTTGTGTAGCCTTAGCGGGTCGTGCTGCCCAAGTAGAATATAGCGGCGAACTCGGTATTGATACTGGAGCAAGCAGCGACTTAACTCAAGCCACTCACTATGCGTGGATTGCCATTGCTAGATTTGGTATGCATCCCAAATTGTATAATCTAGATATTGATTATTTAAACAAGCAATCGAAATCAGGACTATTTGAAAGTGACATTGAACAAGCAATACAAGAATGGATTGCTGATGCTACCGACAAAACCAGTGAATTAGTCACCAAGTACTGGCAAGACATCGTTAAATTAGCAGATGCGCTTATCGAAGAAGAAACGATTGATGAAGCACAAATGATGGCGCTGCTTGAAGCGCCATCATCTTAGGCGTTTTTCAGGAAATAAGTGCTAGTACTATTAGGTACTAGCTCATGGTTATTTCTGGCGGCGGTTTATAGCTGTATTTACGCAAGCTTTATACTAACTTTAGCGCTAACTCTCTCGTTAGCTCCCAGCCGCGCGCTGACTCATTAAACCCTCCATCACCTTATCCATGGTGATGGGAAACTCTCTTACTCTTACACCGGTTGCGTCAGCAATAGCATTTGCAATGGCAGCACCGGCTCCAGTGATACCAAGTTCACCTATACCTTTAGCGCCAATAGGCGATGCTTCGTAATCAGGCGTTTCTAAAAAGTCTAATGATACATCAGCAATATCGCGGTTTACCGCTATATGGTATTCACCAAAGTCTGGGTTGATAAAACTGGCTGAATCGTCGTGATGATGAATAGCTTCGGTAAGCGCATACCCTGCTCCCCAAACCATTCCGCCTTTAATTTGTGACGACGCCGTTTTTTCATTGAGGATTTTACCTGCTGAAAAAATACCATATTGTCTTTTTAAGCGCACTTCACCTGTGTGGGTGTCCACTTCCACTTCGACAAAATGGGCACCACAGGAATATTGCTCGTCTTCACTTGTGTCATCTTCGCTCACCTCACCTATTTCAGTTAACGGGAATTCGCTTTCGTCGATGAGTTCGCTTAAGAGAAAACGTTGTGGGTTTTTGTGGGTGTCTAGCTTTGAAAAAGTGTGGGTGTCTCGTGTATATACCACCAGCGTGTCGCCCTCTAGGGCTAATTCGCCTACAGAGTCAAGTAGCTTTTTCTCCAGAGCTTTCTTCAACGATTGTTTCAACAACTCACAGGCTTTCATTAATGCAGAGCCCGTACTGGCTGCACCAAACGAACCGCCAGAGCCACAGGAAGTCGGTAAGCTGCTGTCGCCTAATTGCACATCAACTTTGTCTACCCGTGTATGAAAAGCACCCGCAGCGATTTGTGCCAATATAGTGTAAGAACCCGTACCTATATCGGTCATGTCCGAGCGCACGGTTAACCTCCCAGTACTCTCAATACTAATACTTGCAGCACTCGGCACCAGCACATTCATCCGCATAGCGCTTGCCACGCCGTGACCTATCACTTTACCTTTTTTGGGAGCAGGCTTATGCTGCCAACCAAATTTTTGAGCGCCCTCTTGCAAGCAATCTCCCAACCTATGGGTGGTAAAACGCTTGCCGCTTACTGGGTGAACTTGAGGTAAGTTTTTAATTCGAAAGGTAAGCGGATCTATCCCTGCTTTAAGGGCCAATTCATCAATAGCCGACTCAAATGCAAGTGAACCAATGGCGTCACCAGGTGAGCGAGTAGAATCAATAAGCGGTATGTCGGCATCTTTAACGCGATGCGTGCTTTTTATATGCTCTGCGCTATAGGTTACCCGCGCACCAGCACCTGTGGCCTCGGCAAATTCGTAGCCTTTTGCTTTTGGCATCGCACTTTCATGCTGAACATCACCTAAAAAGCCATCGCTATCGCAGCTCAGCTGCATAGATTGAAAGCTATTTCCTCTATGAGGCGAGTTATAAAATACCTGTCGTCTACTTAGTACAACCTTCACCGGCCGCTTAAGATATCGAGCTCCTAAACAAGCCAATACGGCATCGTAATGCAAGCCTAGTTTTGAACCGAACCCACCGCCAACAAAGGGGCTTTTTACCTCAATGTTCTCTGTATCCAATTCGAAAGTTACCGCTAATGCCTCTACTGCTGATGCGATAATTTGCACACTGGTGTACACCGTAAGTTTTTCACCATTAAAATTAGCGATGGTGGCATGGGGCTCCATGGCAGCAGAAATTTGAGAGGGTGTGGTGTAGTCAACATCTATCGACACAGCTTTTTTATCATGGTCGCTGTTGCCACTTTCCACATCAGCTTCAAATCCACCATCAAGAGAATCTGGCACTGTAGTGGCTTGTTCTGGAGATAAGAGTAAATCGGGAGTTTCAGCATCAATGGTATATTCAACTAGGCTTGCCGCGTAACGCGCTTGCTCTAATGTATCGGCAATCACTAAAGCAACTGGCGCACCAAAATGCCGAATATGAGGCTCATTTAATACGGCTCTGCTTTGCGTGAAACGACTTTCGCTCGCTGGTTTGCTAAATGGCTTGAGGGGGCCTGCATTTTTGTAGGTTAAAACTGCTTGTACGCCTTCAGCATTTTCGGCTTTATCTGTTGATAGCTGAGTTATTTCACCAATTGCGGTGTCGGATGATACTAACCACCCTGTTAACGGTTTTTGATCGAAGTGTTGCTCTGCTGCATAACGTGCTTGCCCAGTAACTTTTAAAATGCCATCTACACGACTAATGGGCTTACCCAATACATTCTTTGCGGTATCAATTTTCATAAAGCGCCCCTTCATGGTCATCATTCTCACGCTGACGTTCATAAAGTGAACTCAGCACGCTTTTGAATGTATTACGAAGCAAATCAGGTTTAAAATTGTTACTCCCGTGCACCTTTGCATCGGCTAGTTCAGCGTCAATGGCTAGATCGAGCGCTTCTTCAGAGAATTCAGTACCAGTGAGTACTCGAATAGCTGAAGCGGGATACCAAGGTTTAGTACCTACCCCACCGAAGGATAAAGTGAGCTTTTCAATCGTATCGTTTTTTAGCACAAGCCCTGCCCCAACCGATACAAGCGCAAAGGCGTATGAAGAACGGTCATGCACTTTGCGATAATACTGTGTGCCATGGCGCTGCTTAGGTATAACAACGGCGGTAATAACTTCATCGTCTTTAAGTACATTTTCAATATGCGGCGTGCTGCCAGGTACACAGTAAAAGTCGCGAAGCGGAATGTTTCGCACCTCGCCAGTTTTAGACGTTAATGCAACTTGCGCATCAAGTGCCATCATCGCCACCGCCATATCAGATGGGTGTGTAGCAATACAGTCGTCACTTGTGCCTAAAATGGCATGAATACGATTCATACTCGTTAACGCAGCACACCCAGAACCAGGTTGGCGCTTATTGCAGGCTTTAGAGGTATCGTAAAAATAGTAGCATCGCGTGCGCTGCAACAAGTTTCCGCCTGTCGTTGCTCTATTTCGAAGCTGCACTGTGGCGCCGCTTAATAACGCTTGAGACAACAGAGAAAGTGACGGCTTGTGATAGGCGTAGTTTGCAAGTGCCGTATTGGTAACCATGGCACCAATACGAAAATGGTCATCTTCTTCAGTGATACTTTGCTCGTCTTCCCACTGACTTAAGTTAACTAATTGAGGCGGTGTTTCTACCTGCAATTTCATCAAATCGATAAGATTAGTACCGCCAGCGACATACTTGGCGCCGTCTTCGGTAGATAAACCGGTAATATCTTGAGTATGTTTAATATGCTGTACGCTAAATGGATTCATTATTGTGGCTCCAAAGCAATAACATCTTCTATCGCACCAACAATATTGGGGTAAGCGCCACAGCGGCATAAATTGCCGCTCATTCTTTCGCTAATATCTTCTCTTTGTGAGTAATCAGCGCTACAAGTTACTGCACTGGGGTTCTTTGCCGCGAGTTCACCAAGTAGCGCCACGCCCGAACATATTTGCCCAGATGTACAATAGCCACATTGAAACGCATCTCGCTCTACAAAGGCTTTTTGTAGTGGATGCAATTGAGCATCGCTAGCGCTAGTTTTCTTAGCGATACCTTCAATAGTGGTAACCGACTTGCCTTCAAGCTGAAACGCAAACACCAGACACGCATTTATGCGCTCACCATCTAGTAGTACGGTACACGCGCCGCATTGGCCATGGTCGCAACCTTTTTTTGCCCCGAACATAGATAAATGCTGATGTAAAAAATCGAGTAAGGTGGTTCTTGGATCTTCAGGGAGGGGGTAAGATACTTCATTCACAATAAGTGTAGACATGGCGTTTTCCTTTACCGTACAGCCACCATTCCATTACTACTCAAAGGGAGTTGGCTGAATATTTGTCGTTCACTTTTTAATTACGTTACTCGGTTATTATAAGTTCATGGGGATAAAACAAGAGAGATAAATTAAGAGGGACAAGTACAAAGGAATAACCTCAGAAAAAAAGAAAAAGGCCGCACTCTCTTTTTATGAAGCTGCATGTTAATGCTAGTTTCATCATAGAGAGAGCGGCCTTTGCTATTATAGTTTTGATAATTGAAGCTGCTTTTGATATTGCAGCTGTTTTTAACTTTACTGACGTAGCCTAGCTTTATAAAAAGCTAGGCTACGCAACTAAGCCAAGTACATTTCGAAACTAAGTTTCAAAAACACGTATCAACGGCCTTACTGATAAAAGTAAGGGCCAGTCCAGCCAACCTTTTTACCGTCTATTTTTACGCTATGCTTCGCGCTTTTCGACGCATCCACATTCGATATAATAAACAGCTGTTTTTCACCTTTTACATCGGTAATTGAAACACCAGTATATTTATCGCTATCAAGCACAACCTTCAAATCAGCAATACTGCTTTTTGAATTTTGTGACGATTCGCTCACTGGGCTGTATGAACCGTGTGGCTCAATAACAGATACGAACAAGGTGTCTTGCGTGTCGGTTCTACGTAGCATAATGCCTGGGTCGCGTCGAAGATTAAACTCAGGATCGTTAGCCCCAATGCGAGTAAGTAATATTTCATCATTATCATCACTTACTGTCGTTAACGTGTAGTACTTTCCATTGCTCAACCACGAGAACTTAGCATTATCGCCGCTCGCTTTACCACGCCCTTCCACGTACAAATGTTGGTAGCCATTATCGTCGCCTAGCGGGCTTAAACTACTTGGCGACTCATATTCAAAGTTTGTGTCTAATACTTGACCCAAATAATAATACGGGAAGTCGTATTGATTATTGGTATCTGAATTAACACGCATAATATCCAGCATGAACGGCTTTTCGAAGTTTTCATCTTTGATAAGTGCCATGGTGCGCTGCATCTTAGTGCCTGGGTAGGCATTTTCTTCAGTCGCACTGACTACTTTTACGTTTTCGTCTTCGGCATCAAAGGTAAACAGGTCTGAGTGATGCTGACTAGCCACATCATACACACCATCAAAATGCTTTTTCTCATTGATAGACAAGGTATTGTGGGCAATGGTTGTTTTAGCCCACGTGGTATTTTCTTTTAAGTAATTACCACCGCCTTTTTGCTCTATATTCACAAAACGGGCTAAGCCATAATCTTGCAGTACTTCGTCACCTTTTTCATATAATGAATAGGAAAGCTTATCGTAATGGCCGTGGCTCAAACCTTGCGCAGCATATTTGAACACTAGGGTTAATTCTTCTTCACCATGACGCAATACACCAATTCCGCCCTGCTTGCCGTCGATACCGTCGCTTAAGTTCACAGAACTTTTCACAAATGGCTTAGCTTTGCCGTCTCGAACACCGATAGCAGCAGCTAATCCAGATTCGTCTAGCAATACTTCGTTTTGCTTCTCTACAACGCTTAATAACTGAGGACTTTTATTGCCATAAAAATAGGCCAAATCCACGGCAGTGACTAACGAGCTACTGTAGTACGACATGCCTTTTTGACCGTCGTTAATTGGGAAGAATTCGCCATCTGCGTCAGAAAGGTTGAGTAAAGCATCAACCCCCTTTAGTAAAACATTGTCTTTGTGCTGAAGAACCTTTAAATCGGGGCGATTGTTTTCCATGGCCAATGCAAAAATAAGGAATGGATACATGGCATAACGCTGGTAATAAGGCCCTTCGGTGTAATAACCGTCTGGTGAGAAAGGTTCTTCTAAGTTAGCGAAAAAGCCTTTACGCTGCCCCTCTACTTTAATAGTACCGCCGTCGTTATCTTTACCACCTACAACCAAACCATCATCTTCAATGCCGTATAAAGCACGTTGAATAAGCTCTTCGTCATTCATAACCAAGCCAATCATACCTACCGCGGCAATACCCCAGGTACTATGATTGTGAACACGGTTAAAAAACTGTGGATTCTCTAGCGAGATAAAATCAGCAAAAGGACGAAACAGATTAGTTTCTAAGGTTTCACGCTCATCCGCTGAAAGGTAATCGTAAATAGCATCGTAAGCTTGGCTCATGTAAACCAGCCAGTTACTGTCGTTTAGACATTGCCAAAATAACTTACCACGTGAATAAGAACGCTCTTGAGGATGAAGCGGTAAATCTTTATACATGGCTTCATATTGAAACAACATATCACGAATATATTTCGCGTATTTCTCGTCTTCCAAAACTTGGAAAAGTACGCCTGCTTTTTGCGCGGTGTAGAAGTTTTGTTTATGACGTTGATGCGTATAGCCGCCAGAAAAGTCCTTAGGAATAGGCGTATCAATGCCCATGGCAATTTCGGCGTCTACTTCTTTTTTAACTGAAGATAGTGTTTCATCAAATAAAGGTACTTGACCTAAATGTGCTCTCATTCTTTCCACACCAGGCTCGGTAAGAATAAGGTTAGGGTGTTCTTTAGCTTGTATGGTAAACGGCGACATGCTGATACCAACGGTTAACAGAGTTAGGGTAAATTTTCTTATATTCATAATTTAAGTTCCGTTTTTAACAACTCGCCTTTTTAGAATTTATTAACAATAGGTGTAGGGTAAAATTGTTAATAAGAAGATAGCGAATTGAGGATTAGTACAATAACAGAACCACTAAGGTATAAAAGCTGACCACTGCGAGAAAATGCAAAAACAATCAACTATTTGTTTAAAATATAGTCTTGTTTAGTATTTTTACTGAAAATTGTGCACTTCCAGGCACAGAATAAGAATGTGGATAAGATGAAAAACGTAGCGTACCGCTTGGCACGCTACGTGAATAAATTATTCTTAACCAGCTTAGGTTGTGCTAGCGTAGGTTGTCCCGAACTAGACTGCACCGAACTAGATTGTACTAGCTAGGAAGCACCGAATTAGCGCTATCGCATCTAGCTCGATAAACAATTACCCGTCAAAGAAAAATTAGAAGCCTTCTAGTACAATTTTCCCAATTGCGGTGCCCGCTTCTAGGGTTTTATGCGCTTCAATTAAGTTTGCCGCGTTAATTTTACCTAGGTGCTTACCTACCGTGGTTTTTACATGGCCAGAATCAATCAATGTAGCCACATCAGAAAGCAACTCACCTTGAGCACTCATATCTTCTGTTTGGAACATAGAGCGTGTGAACATGAATTCCCAATGAAGTGAAATACTTTTAGCCTTAAGCTTGGCGATATCTAACGCTTCAGGGTCATCAATAAGGGCAATTTTGCCCATGGGCTTCATCACTTCTACGTACGCATCAAGATAAGTATCGGTAGCATTTAAGCTAGCGACATGGGTAACTGGCCCAATGTTTAGCGCGGTGATTTGTTCTGCTAATGGCTGGCGATGGTCAACGACATAATCTGCGCCCAAGCTTTTCACCCACTGCTTAGAGCCTTCACGAGAAGCGGTAGCAATAACCTTGGCACCGGTTAAGGTTTTTAGCAGCTGCAGCATAATAGAGCCCACTCCACCTGCGGCACCTACTACTAATACGGTTTCATCAGTTTTTTTAGTATTTCCTGCTTGTTGCTTGTTAAGCCCTAGATGTTGGAACAATAGTTCATATGCAGTAATCGCCGTAAGAGGAAGTGCTGCCGCTTCGCTATTAGACAAGCTTTTAGGAGCACGGCCAACAATACGTTCATCAACTAACTGAAATTCAGCATTGGTACCTTGGCGTGTTAAATCACCTGCATAGTAAACCCGATCACCTACCTTTAAGGTTTCAACATCATTACCCGCTTCAACTACTTCCCCTACTGCATCCCAACCTAAAATTTTCGGCTCATCGTTTTCAGACGATACACGCTGGCGGATTTTAAAATCGACTGGATTTACCGCGATGGCTTTAATTTTAACTAACACATCTCGTCCCGATGCTGCAGGTTTGGCAAGCTCAACGTCGATAAGGGCGTTAGTATCTGAAATAGGCAAAGATGTAGTATATCCAATTGCTTTCATCGAAAAATCCTCTCTAATATCTAAAAAACGGTACTAAAATGCTGTTCTGGTGAACACATTGCTATGCGATGAAAATATAATACGCCTTGACTGAATCAAATTAAACAGCACAATATTTGAAACATTATCAATAAAAATTAGATAATCTATGTTACTTGAAGATCTCATTGTTATTTTAAAGGTAGCGGAGTTTCGTAGTATTACTGCCGCCGCCTCTAGTCTAGACATGCGCACAGCCACAGCTAGCGCGGCGGTTAAACGTGTTGAAAGCACCCTCGGTGCCGACCTTTTTATTCGCACTACCCGCTCCCTTCGCCTTTCAGCAGCGGGCGAGCGTTACTTACCTATTTGCGAGCAAGCAATTACCATGCTTGAACACGCTAAACAAAATTTACAAGAAGATACCGGCAATATTGAAGGTGAACTACGTATAGGGCTGGCGTCTGATTTAGGTCGAAATGTGTTATCACCTTGGCTGAACAGCTACATGGATGAACACAAAGGCATCACCATGAAACTGCATTTGAGCGATAGCAATATCGACTTTTATCGCGACCCCGTTGATATTGCCCTTCGATATGGCTCACCAAATGATGCCAGTTTGTATGGCTTTAAAATATGTGAAGTACCTAGGTTGCTAGTCGCCTCCCCGATTTATTTAGAAAAACACGGTACACCGCAAACCTTAACGGATTTACCTAAGCACAACGGTCTTTTTTATCAGTTGCATGACATTATTTACAATGAGTGGGAATTCCTGCACAGCGGTGAACTAGTAAAAGTCAGGATGCAGGGGAACCGTGCCGCTAACGACGGCGACATGGTACGGAGGTGGTGTGTAAACGGTAATGGCTTGGCCGTAAAGTCGAGCTTGGATATGTGCGACGATCTACTTAATGGTCGCGCGGTATCCCTACTGCCAGAATATATCGTTAAACCCACTCAACTATGGTTAATTTGCCCAAGCAGGCAAACCATTACACCCGCCGTAAGATTGCTAAGAGATACACTCAGGGATCATTGCCAAGAAAAATTAAAACAACTAGTAGCTGCAAGCATTGTCAGCGCTGATAGAATTAAATAACGACGTAACTTGCTTACAAGCTTTTAATTTTTATCAGACCAGTTGGCGTTCCGAATTCAGGCCCGTGCTGTTCAATGTGTTTAATTAAGGTGGGGAAAAAGCTAAGGAAAAGACTATTTAGTGTTTCAAAATTAGCTTCTATATCTTGCACACACTGCGCAAAATCATTTTTAAACCGGATGCGTTTTGCCACCGCCTGTATAGCGAAACCTATTCCTTCGAACTCCGCGTAGTCTGCAAAGCAATTGTGCGTAATCATATGGGAAACACTTCGCTGCATAGGTTTTGGCATAGCATGCAGGTTCCCTTCTAATAATGAAAAGCTCTGCTGACAAAAGGCATGAAAAGGAATATTAGAAAACTGCTGCCAATGCGTAATTAAAAGGTGATCGAACAGCATATCTATCGCCACGGGTGCAAAGCGCCTGTGCTCTGGTTTAAAGAGTGCTTTGGCTTGTTTCACACTGGCATGATTGTCAGTGAACCTATCTACCGTATAGTGGTTTTCCAAGCCCTTGCTAACGCCATCATTAAGCGTATCGATCACTATACCTTTGCGAAAATCGCCAAGTAAATTCCCATAATGAGAATCGGCATTGGGTTGAGCTAAAAAAAGATGTGCGAGGTAATTCATTGTTTCATTATACGTGAAAGTATAAATAAAGATTGCGAGATTAAGGGGGCACGGTTAACGCTATCGTTCATAGCTTGCTATTGAGACATCATCTAATCCTATTTGGTGTAGCAAAGCCTCAAACCTTTCATCTTGCCTTATCGGTGTAAGACGTGGGTCGAACCTGCTAAATACTAGGCAGTTTGACCGTGACGAAACTGCACTGTTTAACAGCTCGAAGGCACGATCAACTTCATCCAGAATAAGGTAGCTTATTGCTGTTTCGTAGGGACACATAAATGTGTTTAACTTTTCAGCCTGCTTTAATAGCGGCACTATTTTGCTTTTATCACCTGCATAACCATGTGCTTGAGACAGTGCAATTAAAGCAAAGGGGTAATGTGGAGCAAGCGCTACTCCCTTTTTGGCGAATGCAATGGCTTCTTCATGCTTACCCTTGAGCGAAAGTGAAACACTCGCTCCGCTATATAACACGCTTACCCGAGGGTGTTGCTTTATTTTAGCCCTCGCCCATGCCTGAGCTGCATCAAAATCACCTACCATCGCCAATGCCCAGTGGCCCCAATCGGCTAATTCCACATTTAATGGGTCAAGCTCATCTGCGCGCCCTAAGGCTTGTTTCACCCCATCAACATCCCCTAGGCCAGCATAGTACAAAGCGAAGCCTAACTCGGTTAGCACCAATTCGGAGTTTTGCGATTTCGCGGCATTAAGTACTTTCCATGCATCATTCCACCTCCACGCAAATACGTAAGCAAGACCCAGTGAAGACAGCGCCTCAGCGTTTTCACTCGAAACCGCCAGCGCACCTTGTACGCTACTCACCACCATGGGAAGCACTGCACTGGGTGTTTCAAAATAAGACATAATTAGGCGATAGGCGTTTGCTCTTGCCACAAAAGCAGCTTCAAAAGAAGGATCAAGAGCAATAGCATCACTAAAAAGCTCAACGGATTTACGTAAAGGCTCATGACTTAACAAATTCATTTGCTGTTGCCCTTCTACGTATAATTCATACGCGGCTAAGTTATTAGTAGGCAGCGCATACAGTGCCTCTTCCATTTTGGGGCTAATCGCAACTGACAAAGACAAGGCAGCGCCACTGGCAATATCAGATTGAATTGAGAAAAAATTCGTGTCATTAACTTGCCCTAAAAAAGCCTGATCCCAAATAAGCGCACCAGTTTCAAGGCTAAATAGCGTAGCAGCAACCTTAACCTTGCCTTGCGAGCTTACATTCACGGTCGCGTCTAAAACATGCGTAACGTTTGGAATTTTTGTTTTAATATTCGTCAACGTTTTATCGTTCTTAAAAGCGAATGCTGAAGATGAAGGCACCACGCGAAGCTCAGGTAAGTGTCCAAATTTTGTAATCATTTCTCTGGTTATTTGCTCTGCAAAGGGACGCCACTTTTTATCGTTATTACTTGATACGTTAAACGGCAATACCAAAATGTAGGGCTGTATATTTTGGTTATCAGTTTCTGCTGAGCCCTTGTTATAAGTAATGAAGCCTAGACCTAGCAGCAATGCCATCAATGCCAGAAATGTAAGGAAAAGCACAATTGCGGCGTTCGAGAATAGATAATTTATAAAAGCGCTAAAATTTTTTGGTACAGAATTACCATTCGCTGAAGCGTGCTCAGGGTAAGGCGTATTTTCTTGCTGCGTTACTGTCGCGACAAATCGATAACCTCTACCACGCAAGGTAGTGATGATTTTTTGCATCTCGCCATTGTCACCGAACAACTTTCTTGCGGCTTTTATGTGATTGCTAAGTGTGGTGTCTGACACCTCTCTACCTGACCAAACTGCATTAAATAACTCATCACGCGTCACTAACCGGTCGCGGTGTTCAATAAGATACACTATTAAATCGAAAACCTTAGGCTCTACTGCCACGGGTTCGCCATGCTTTACGATGACAAAGTTTGCTGTGTCTATTTGAAAATCTACCACTTGGTAAATCATTTTATTCATCGCCTTTTGCAAAAGATTAGCAACGTTAGTTCGATAACCTAACGCCAATGCGCTTTAGTTACATAATCGTTAGCTATTTTTTAGCTAATGATTACTTAAACCTCAGGTTTCTCCACAGAGCCAGCTCTAAAGTAATACATACATTTAGCGGCACCTGTTAGCGCTTACTGGAGGAACACATGCCAAACCCTATAGCCTTACTTTTAGACCCAACATCTCTTAGTTTCTTCGCTTTGTATTTCTTACTTATCGTGATTGAAACCTTGAGACCAGCAAGAACATTACCGCCAACTAAGTATTGGCAGGCGCGAGCCTTAATTACCTTCGTAATATATTTCTACGCATCGAGTTATTTACCACTTATGTGGGACACCCACCTTTACCAGTATCAACTATTCAATCTCACCAACATAAATCCGTTTGCAGCTTGTATCATTGCCCTCTTAGTATTCGAACTCTTACTCTACGGTTGGCATCGTGCTATTCATGAAAATCGATGGCTATGGCGAATATTTCACCAATTTCATCATAGCGCAGAACGCATTGATACATTCGGTGCTTTTTATTTTAGTCCATTCGATATGATTGGCTTTACGGCATTAGGTAGCCTTGCTTTGGTAGTATTTGCAGGCGTTAGCCCCGAGGCCAGTACCTACTTCCTTCTTCTGAGTTCTTTCTTAGCTATCTTTCAGCATACAAATATTAGAACTCCCCAATGGTTAGGGTTTCTTATACAAAGGCCCGAAAGTCACTCTTTTCATCATAAAAAGGGAGTGCATCGCTACAACTATTCAGACTTACCTATTTTTGACATTATTTTCGGGACATTTAAAAACCCAAAAACGTTTGTGAGTGAAACAGGGTTTTATCCGGGAGCATCAATGCGATATTTAGATATGCTGCTATTTCGTGATGTGATTGGAACGGCCAAAACAAAAGATGTTTTCCAAACGAAAAATCAAAATTAGCTAATAATTCAAGGGATGATGATCGAAGGGCGAAAGGCCAAAGCTAAACAGGCAACCTTCGAGGGTGTTAATAGTTTAATGCATTTCCATCGCCAGCCGCTGTTTCAAGTGTGGTACAGTTACGGTTTACGTTAGCCCTAATTTAGTTTTAAAGACAGTGAATACGACAGAATTACTCGCCCCCATAAATACGTTTTTACACGCTACAACACCAGATGAATGGGTTGAAGAAGCTACCAAGCCTGAAAACTTTTCGATGCTGCTTTTAGATCATTTGATTTGTGAGCTTAAAGCATCTCAGTCGGCCATGTTTCTTATTCGAAAATATGCCGTAGATAAAGAAAGTGGCGATGCCCTGCTAGCGTGGCTACAGCCTTTCGAGCAATATGTGTATAAGCGCGAAGGTGATTGGCGAGACTTACCGTCTAAAAACAAATTGTCTAAGTCTGTTATTCCACGCTCTGATTCTAAATACGGCCAAGATCTTATCGATAAAATGGTGCTACTGATTAAAGAAGAGTTACACCACTTCTATCAAGTATTGGAAATGATGGACCATTTCGACATTGAGTATAGAAGCATAACCCCTTCACGTTACGCCAAAGGGTTATTAAGGCATGTGAAAACCCACGAGCCTGATGCGTTAGTCGATAAATTAATATGCGGTGCGTATATTGAAGCACGTTCATGTGAGCGGTTTGCGAAATTAGCACCTCACGTTGATGAAAAACTTGGTGAATTCTATATTTCACTACTTCGCTCTGAAGCGAGGCATTATCAAGACTACTTATCCCTTGCCACCGATATTGCGGGCAAAGATATTTCTGAGAGAGTTGCGTACTTTGGTGAAGTAGAGGCTGAATTAATATCTTCACCAGATGAAGACTTTAAATTTCATAGTGGTTTGCCAGCCTAACCCTATAGACTTATTACTTACTGAATAACATAGCGTGGTGTTAAGCCACGTTATCTGTATTGCTTTTATTTTTGTTCTTTGTAGGCTATTTGTTTTATTCCTTTCGTTCTATCTTCCGCTTTAGTTTGTTGCCCCGACTCTACTCGTTACTTCCACTTCCTTATTCTCTATTGCTATAAACCAATACGTAAACAGCCATAATTTAAGCTTTGAATTACCCATTATGGTGCACCCTAGTAAATTAGTATTAAAACTGTCATTTATCCTTCATTTTTATCACTATTTATTTGACTGATTGAGCATCATGTAGCAAAATCAGAGTGTAAATTAAATGTTGCATTTTATACTTTAGTATTAACATTGATTATTATAAAAAATTATACTCTTCAGACTTTCTCAGAGGCTAAGGACAATGCTTTTAAATCACGTAATTGGGATGTATACCCACCCTAAAGAAGAATGCCGTAATGTTGATAAGCGTCATGACACTTTTTTCTATGCATTCAGTCATATTGCTATTATTGCGCTAATTCCTACCATCGTGGCTTACTACTCATCAGCCTATACAGGTTGGAGTATGGGTAGTGGTAACCTAATTAAACTAAGTGAAGGTACTGCGCTAACGATGGCAGCAGCTATGTACTTTGGTTTAGTTGCTGGTGTGGTTTCATTGGCGGTTGTTATTCACAAACTTGCTCATGCGTTCGAATCATCAACAAGCTTTGCGCAATCATTAGAGTTAGCTGCTTATACTGCTACGCCATTATTTATGGTTGGTTTTGCAGGCCTGTACACTGAACTTTGGGTGGTAATGGCGGCGCTTTTAGTGGGCTTAAGCTATTCGGTATACCTACTATTCTCTGGTGTACCCGTGCTGATGCAACTGCCCAAAGAAAAAGGCTTCATTTATTCAAGTTCAGTTGTAACCTGCGGGCTAGTGCTAATGGTTATCTTGATGACTGGCGCTGTGTTGCTTTGGGGAATTACTACCGGGCCAATCTTTGCGAGTTAAAGAATACTGTTTATCAAACATTAAAAAGCCGCTATTAAGCGGCTTTTTTGTGTTTGTCGATAAACTCAATTCTAGTTTAGGTTTTGTCACAGCACTAGGTGTCACTATTTGATGGCACCTAGTGTCAGCTTAACCATTAAGCACTAAGCCAACAGCTAGCGTTGGCTTTAGCTAATCGTTTGAGTCGATGTTATGCACATCTAAATTACTTAACTCTGCTTGTAAAATAGGGGCTTCGCGAGACTTTTCACCTCGTGATATATCAATGCGCTCTAAGTAGTCTTGGTCAACATCGCCGGTAATATAGTTTCCATCAAACACCGATGTTTCAAAGCGTTGAATCGACTCGTTCTCTTCTTTTACCGCATCAATTAAGTCAGTAATATCTTGGAAGATAAGACCGTCGGCTTGAATGAGGTCTGCGATTTGATCAATCTCACGGCCATAAGCAATCAGCTCATTAGCGGAAGGCATATCAATACCGTAAACATTCGGGAAACGTATTTCAGGGGCAGCGGATGCGAAATATACTTTCTTAGCACCTGATTCTCGAGCCATCTCAATAATTTGTCCAGAGGTAGTACCGCGAACAATAGAGTCATCAACCAACAGCACGTTCTTGCCTTTAAATTCAGACGAGATAGCGTTTAGCTTACGACGTACCGACTTTTTACGCATAGTCTGACCAGGCATAATAAACGTGCGGCCGATGTAGCGGTTCTTCACGAAACCCTGACGGTATGGTAATTCCAATGTATTCGCAATTTGAAGTGCCACATCCATTGATGTTTCAGGAATAGGAATGACCACATCAATATCTAAATCGCTCCACTCACGTGCGATCTTTTCACCTAATCTGCGGCCCATGTTCACGCGGGAGGCGTAAACTGAAATGCCATCAATAAAGCTATCTGGCCGAGCAAAGTACACAAATTCAAAGATACATGGAGAGGTGATGGGATTTTCAGCACACTGTCTGGTGTGAAGCTCGCCATTTTCAGTAATATACACAGCTTCACCTGGCGACACGTCACGGATGAACTGGAAGCCAACGGCATCAAGTGCCACGCTTTCAGACGCTACCATCCACTCTTCACCTAGCTCAGTCATGCGTTTACCTAACGCTAACGGGCGAATACCGTGTGGGTCTCTGAAGGCCAATATACCCTGCCCAATGATAGCGGCAACAACAGCGTAAGCACCGCGAATCTTTTTATGTACTTTGGTTACCACTTCAAAAATATGTTCGGCGGTAACACTTAATCCTGCCACTTGCTGAAGTTCGTGTGCAAGGATGTTTAGCAATAGCTCAGAATCTGAGGTGGTATTGATGTGACGACGAGCAATACGAAATACTTCTTCTTGCAAGTCGTGCGCATTAGTTAGGTTACCATTATGCGCAAATGCAATTCCAAAAGGTGAGTTTACATAAAACGGCTGAGCTTCAGCTGAACTAGACGTACCCGCAGTTGGGTAACGAACGTGACCAATTCCCATGTTTCCCGACAGACGTTTCATATGGCGAGTATGAAAGACATCACGTACCAAGCCATTTGCTTTACGCAAATTGAACATATTTTGGTCAATGGTCATTATTCCAGCGGCATCCTGTCCACGATGTTGGATTACCGTTAAACCATCGTACAAAGACTGAGCTACTGGTGTTTTACCAACTATTCCGACAATACCACACATGCGCGTTACCTATATCAAGCGGGATTTAAGAAACTGGAGGAGCCTTTCACATATGTGAAAAACCACTCAATAATGACACCAAATTCGGGAATAAGAACCGACGTTTGCCACCACTGCGATGAAGCAGCGGCAGAGAAAGTGTCCATGAAAAAGAGAAGCGCACTAACGATAAGTACTCCGCGGAGCGCTCCAAATACAATACCTAAAGCGCGATCGGTACCTGATAGGCCTGTGACCTGAACCAGTTGCCCAATCGCAAAATTTAACATGCCACCTAACAGTAGAGTTGATATAAACAAGGTGGCAATGGCAGCGCCATTTCGAAGATACATATCATCGATGGCAGTATAGTATACGGCTAAGTCGGCATAAAAATGGCTGGCAATAAAGAGTGCGCCAAACCAGACCACAAGAGAAATGGCCTCTTTAACAAACCCTCTAATAAGGCTTATTAAGGTAGATACCGCAACGATACCCAATATGGAAAAGTCTACCCAGTTCATTGTCTCTTAAATGCGTTATCGTCGCTGAAGTTGTAGGTAGCGACATGCCGTTGGCGAGATGGCGCGCATTCTACCAGAAGCGACAAAGATTACCAATGTGTAATATTTCCCGCCGCTGATTTTAATGGTAAAGGTTGCGCGCTGTACTTAAGGGTTTACATTACTCAACTTTAAACGTGGTTACCTTGCCTTTAAGCTCGGTAAGTTCACGCAAATGCGGTAATGCTGCCTCTAATTTTTTCTTTTCTAAATCAGGACCCACAAACACTTTATTCAGCGGCCCTGAATTAGTCATGATTTTGCGACTAAATGCCCGGTACCCTGCTTTTTCTAGCTTATTTAATAGAGACTGTACGTTTTTCTCGTGGCGAAAGCTGCCAAGCTGAATCACCCAGCCTGCATCATCCATACTAGACGAGTCAGGTGCCTCTACGACTGTTTGGCTGGCAAGGGAGTCTTTTGACTCTACTGTTGCTTCTACAGGCTCTGGTAGAGACTCAGTTTCGCTTAGCGCACTCGACGTTGCGCTTACATCATCTAACGCTACGTCGTCCGTTACCGATACAGGTAATTGGGCAGCTTTAGCCACCCGCTCACTGGGAAATGCTTCAGGCTCTACAATGGGCTTTTTTTGAGGACTTGCGGGAACAGATACAAACGGCTCTTTGTTGGTTTGCTTCTTGCCATCGAGAAAGTCTGGTAAAAAAATAACCGCTAGCGCCACAATAATGATGGTGCCCACGAGTCTATTCTTTAATGCCGACGTCACTGTTATCTCCTGTTGAACTTATTGTTCTTGTTATTGTTGTGCTTTCGCATTGGTATATTCTAACACTTCGGCCACGGTAACAAATGAACCAAAGACCAATATAAGTTCGCCGTCATGGAAATCTTCATGTGCTGCAATATACGCACTTGTTACATCGTGGAAGGTTTGAGTACAACTTTTATCAAGTTGAGCATCAATCAGTGCATCTTGAAGCACCTTGGCATCACAGCCACGAGGGCCTGATGTGCTTGCAAGATACCATTTTGCATTCAGCGACGACAAGGGCGCAAGAGTTTCTACAATAGATTTATCTTTTAGCATACCCACTACCACGCGAATTTTGCTTACCGAATAACGTGTAAGCCATTTTTGCATCGCTTTGGTAGCTTGGGGATTATGTGCTACATCGGCAACCACCAATGGTTTTTTGCTAAGCTCCTGCTGGCGCCCAGGCAATCGAGTATTAGCAATAATTTGTTTTATAGAAGCGTTATCGGGGAGTAATGCCAGCAACTCTAGCGCCGCTAGCGCCGTGCTTACGTTTTGCAGTGGAATATGCGGATAAGGCAATTGAGTAAATTCGGCATCTTTACCCTTCCATTGCCATGTGATGCTTGCGCTATTATCAGCTAGTTCGCCTTCAATAACGAAAAAGTCTTCCTGCGCCCATCGAGCATCAACATCTAATTCAGATACAACTTCACGTAGCGAGTCTGGCGATAAAAGCTCACCAATAACGGCTTTGCCATTTTTTCGCATTATACCGGCTTTTTCGCGAGCAATTTTTTCACGAGTATCACCGAGCCAATCTTGGTGGTCGAGGTCAATGGTAGTAACAATGGCTAAATCTGGGTCGAGAATGTTTGTGGCATCTAACCTGCCCCCTAACCCTACTTCCAATATTGCTACATCAACGCCCCAGTCTTGCATCATTTTCATTGCAGCCAAGGTGCCGAATTCAAAATAGGTTAACGTGATATCACCTCGGGCTTTTTCAATAAGCGCGAAGGCACGGCAAAATGCGCCTTCTTGAGCTAATTTGCCATTAAGACGCACACGCTCACAATAACTCACAAGATGGGGAGAACTAAATACTGCAACGGTCTTCCCCTGAGCAAGCATCGCTTGTTCAAGCAGGCGGCAGGTTGTGCCCTTGCCATTGGTGCCGGCCACAGTAATAAGTAAAGAATCGTTTAGATGAATACCCATGGCATCAGCCACAGACTTAACACGTTCTAGCCCCATATCAATGGCGCTTGGATGAATGGATTCGAGGTGAGAAAGCCACTGACTCAACGATGTCGTTGAGTCAGCTTTAAAATTTTGTTGGTTATTCACTAATTCTGATGATGCAGCTTAAGTAACAAGCCGTGTAATTTATCACGCATTTCTCTGCGGTCAACAATCATATCAATAGCGCCTTTCTCAACAAGGAACTCACTGCGCTGGAACCCATGTGGTAACTTTTCACGCACAGTTTGTTCGATAACCCGAGGACCAGCAAAACCGATAAGAGCTTTTGGTTCAGCAACGTTAACATCACCCAGCATGGCTAAACTGGCAGAAACCCCACCCATTGTTGGGTCGGTTAGCACAGAAATGTAAGGTAAGCCCTTTTTACTCATTTTGGCCAATGCTGCAGAGGTTTTCGCCATTTGCATTAATGACATAAGTGCTTCTTGCATACGCGCGCCACCACTGGCAGAGAAACAAATAAGCGGCGTGTTGTTTTCAAGACAAGCATTTACTGCAGCTACAAAACGGGCCCCCACTACAGAAGCCATCGAACCGCCCATGAAAGCGAACTCGAAACTTGCGACTACCACAGGCATACCTTTAAGCTTGCCTTTCATAACCACTAATGCGTCTTTTTCATTAGTCTGTTTTTGCGCAGCGGTAATACGATCTTTATAGCGCTTAGAATCTTTGAATTTCAAGATATCTTGTGGCTCAAATTCAGCACCAAGTTCTACGCGGTCACCTTCATCAAGAAAACCATCGATACGACGACGAGCCGTAATACGCATGTGGTGATCACATTTAGGGCAAACTTCCTGAAGTTTTTCCAGTTCGCTTTTGTACAACACAGCTTGGCAAGAGCCGCATTTAGTCCAAATACCTTCAGGTACATTACCTTTAGTAGATGTTTGCGTACGTGGAAGAATTTTTTGAATCCAGCTCATGGAAAACGAATCCTTTATATTTTTTAGCGCACCGGCAACAGTTTTTATTCGTGCTTTTTACCAGTACTACATGAATATGTCGGTCACTTTATTATGGCGCAAGAAGAAATTGCGCGCCATATAAGTACAACCACCTAATATAGCGCGCTATTAGACCACAATACAGCAAAATGGAAAAAACAAAACTGGTCTAAGAAGTTGGAAGGTAAACTTACAAGCTCAAGAAATTGCTTAAATAATGATTAGTTTTCAGGTAAAAACAATGGTCCCAGCGGCGGCTTGGGAATACCGAACGTGTCTGGATATCCCACATCTACAAGGTATAAGCCATTAGGCAGCGCGGTTGTAGCGGCTTTCTTCCTGTCTTTTAAGGTAAGTAAATGAGCTATCCAGTCCACGGGCGCTTCATTAAGCCCAATCTTCACCAACGAACCGGTAATGTTTCTCACCATATGATGTAAAAATGCATTAGCTTGAATATCAATCACAATGTATCTGCCATGACGAGACACATCTACACTCGCAACGGTTCTAACGGGTGATTTGCTTTGACATAACGATGCTCGAAACGTGGTGAAGTCGTGCTTTCCGACTAACGCCTGAGCAGCCTCATGCATTCTTTTTTCATCTAACTGATGATGAACGTGAGTTACACCATAGTGAAAAATAGCAGGGCGTAATCGGGCATTATGGATAACATAACGATAGCGGCGAAAGGTAGCAGAAAAACGAGCGTGAAAATCGTCTACGACGGGTTTTGCCCAGATAACGGAGACCGTTTCTGGCATGTTTGCATTCACACCTAAAGTCCATGCCCGCTCTGGTCGCTCTACATCGCAATCAAAATGAACAACTTGACCGGTAGCATGCACACCAGCATCGGTACGACCGGCACAAAATACTGAAATAGGTTTATCTGCAATAACGGAAAGTGCTTTCTCTAAGTGCTCTTGTACACTAGGAACATCTTTTTGGCGTTGCCAGCCGTGCACTGACGCCCCATCATACTCGATACCTAAGGCGATTCGCCCCATGTTTTCAATACCTCTAAATAGAAAAGCCGCTAAGTGTAGTCATACCGCACTCAACATGCAATTAACTGATAGACTTTAAAATGCTTTCAGCTTCTTGCTTTTGTTCTTCGCTACCCAGATTAATCACATCTTCGAGTAATTCTTTCGCTGCAACGATATCGTCCATTTCAAGATATACGCGGGCAAGATCTAAGCTTGCATTTTGCCCTGCGTCTTTGTCAATGTCGATGACATCATCGGTATCGTTTACGCCAGTGAAATCAGACAGGCTGACATCTAAATCAAGCTCGGCGCTGTCGGGGTCAATCTCATTATCTTCGCCGTCGTCCATTAATGCTTCAACATCAAGAAACTCTTCAGTGGGCGTATACTCTTGGCTTTCGCTATCAAATTCGTTGTCATTCAATAGCGCGCTTAAATCTAAGTCAGGATTATCGAGCTTCAGTTCTGACTCAGGTTCTTGAGCTTGTTCAGTTGCATCTGGCGTTGTTTCAATACTGGGCACATCGGCTTGTTCAGACTCTATACTTTGTAGTAGCTCGTCGAACTCGGCACCGTCTAAATCATCAAGTATTTCTTCTTGTTCTGATTCATCGGTGCCGGATAACCAGTCATCTAGCCCTGGAACATCTTCTAGTTCGCTGTAGTCACTTGCATCGTTAGCGTCTGCTGATAATGGTTTGTCTTGCGCTGAAGGCTCTTTACCCGCTGAGGGCTCTTTACCTGCTGAGGGCTCTGGAACCACGCCATCAACTTCATGTTCTAGCTCGAACCCGTCAACTTCATCGAAAGCACTATCGAGAATGCTATCGTCGTAATCATCATTTTTAGATTCAAACTCAAGCTCACTTTCTGGCTCAGGAGCGGGCTCTGGGGCTTTATCCCCATCATCTGATTCACCAAACGTGGGAATATCGTCCATCATTTGTTTATCGAACGCGGCCAATGCATCGTCTAGCGGATCGGCTTCGGCTTCGGCTTCGGCTTCGGCTTCGGCTTCGGCTTCGGCTTCGGCTTCGGCTTCGGCTTCGGCTTCGGCTTCGGC
>NZ_JAUOQH010000029.1 GCF_030547075.1 Alteromonas sp. 1_MG-2023
GAGCTCACCTCACCTTACAGAAATTGATTGATTGTAAGGATAATGTCGCTCAGCTCGCAGAGCTCGCTTCACCTTACAAAAAATCTCAAAAGTGTAGCTTTTGAAAGAAGATTTTTTGTCCCCATCGTCTAGAGGCCTAGGACACCGCCCTTTCACGGCGGTAACAGGGGTTCGAATCCCCTTGGGGACGCCATTTTCCGGTGTCACAGTCCGTAACTGTGAAATAGGCCGATAGTAATTGAAAAGTTGCTATCAGCGACAAAAATTTGTTTTTGTAGGTAATAAGGTCGTTCGGTTCGCGGAGCTCACCTCTCCTTACAGAAATTGATTGATTGTAAGGATAATGTCGCTCAGCTCGCAGAGCTCGCTTCACCTTACAAAAAATCTCAAAAGCGTAGCTTTTGAGTTAAGTTAGGCCGGTAATCTTTGAAATTACCAGTGACAAAAATTTAGTACTTCTGTAAGAAAAGGTCGTTCGGTTCGCGGAGCTCACCTCACCTTACAGAAATTTAGTGAAGTTTACTTCACTAGCAAAATTTCTGTCCCCATCGTCTAGAGGCCTAGGACACCGCCCTTTCACGGCGGTAACAGGGGTTCGAATCCCCTTGGGGACGCCATTTTCCGGTGTCACAGTCCGTAACTGTGAAATAGGCCGGTAGTGATTGCAAAGTTACTATCAGCGACAAAAATTTGTTTTTGTAAGGATAAGGTCGCTCAGCTCGCAGAGCTCGCTTCACCTTACAAAAGATCTCAAAAGCCTTGCTTTTGAAAGAAGATTTTTTGTCCCCATCGTCTAGAGGCCTAGGACACCGCCCTTTCACGGCGGTAACAGGGGTTCGAATCCCCTTGGGGACGCCATTTTCCGGTGTCACAGTCCGTAACTGTGAAATAGGCCGGTAGTGATTGCAAAGTTACTATCAGCGACAAAAATTTGTTTTTGTAAGGTAATAAGGTCGTTCGGTTCGCAGAGCTCACCTCTCCTTACAGAAATTGATTGATTGTAAGGATAATGTCGCTCAGCTCGCAGAGCTCGCTTCACCTTACAAAAAATCTCAAAAGCCTTGCTTTTGAAAGAAGATTTTTTGTCCCCATCGTCTAGAGGCCTAGGACACCGCCCTTTCACGGCGGTAACAGGGGTTCGAATCCCCTTGGGGACGCCATATCGTTAAGCCAACCTTCGGGTTGGCTTTTTCGTTTCTACACCTTAATTCCTCCCGTTCTTATCGATATTCCACATACAAACCAATACCATCTTGATAATATAGCCGTGTTAACAAAGAGGTTATTTATGCAAAATTATCCTATCGGCACGCCAGGCAAGCCTTGGGGTGCAGAAGAGAAAGAAGAGTGGAAGCAGCGCCAAACTATTAAGCGCTCTTACAACGATGAAGTACTTAAGCAATTAGACGGCATTCCTGAAGGGTTTGAATTAAAGCAGTATGGCGCGTTGCCTTACGATGAGTCTCGATACCCGTTGTATGCCATAGTTCCTAAAAATATACCTAAGAATATCCCTAAAAATATCGACGCAGCCAAACCAGCAGTGCTAGTTACCGGCGGTGTACACGGGTATGAAACCAGTGGGGTGCAGGGCGCGCTTCAGTTTATTAATACTAAGCTAAGTGAGTATGCAGATGACTTCACCATCATTGTGGTTCCATGTGTGAGTCCTTGGGGTTATGAGACGATTAACCGTTGGGATCAGTATGCGTTAGATCCTAATCGTTCATTTTATCCTAATTCTCCAGCACCGGAATCAGCGCAGCTAATGGCATTTGTTGAATCGTTGAATTTACCATTTACATTGCATGTCGACTTACATGAAACCACTGATACGGATAACAGTGAGTTTAGGCCTGCTTTAGCAGCAAGAGACGCTGTTACCCATGATAACTGGAACATTCCTGATGGTTTTTATTTAGTGGCTAATTCCACGAATCCTCAAAAAGCATTTCAGGAAGCTATTATCGAGGCCGTTAAGCAGGTAACTCATATTGCGCCTGCTGATGAAAGCGGAAAAATTATAGGTGCTGACTTATTGTCTGAAGGTGTGATTTGTTACGACAAAAAAGCATTGTATCTTTGTGGTGGCATGACAGATGCAAAGTTTGTAACCACCACAGAAGTTTATCCCGATAGCGTTAATGCCACGGCTGAAAATTGTAATGCTGCCCAAGTGGCTGTGATCACTACAGCGTTGGAATACTTGAAATAGACGTTTAGATGTTTGAATGTTTAGACGTCTAGATGTATATTAGGCCTTCTCGATGAGGAGGCTTACGTGTTTACATTTTCTGCATTAATTTATGATGGCTATACACAACAACTGGTAAAGGGTGATTATGAAAATAAAACCCAGTTCGACGCGTTCTTGAATGCGAAGTTTGGTGTGCATGTTTGCATGTGGACCGCTAAAGAGCCAACGCAAGAAGTGATTGATGCTATATTACATGCCTCTCTCGTTGCTAAAGAAAACTCCAGTAATAAACCAAACCTTGAGGCCAAGTATTAGTGAGTATCGTTTCACCCTGTATTGCCAACTGTAAGCTAGACGCCGACGATGTATGC
Source organism: Alteromonas sp. 1_MG-2023 (assembly GCF_030547075.1). GTDB lineage: Bacteria > Pseudomonadota > Gammaproteobacteria > Enterobacterales > Alteromonadaceae > Alteromonas. The sequence continues at coordinate 2,569 of NZ_JAUOQH010000029.1, forward strand.
ACTGGCTGTAAACGCACTATTAAAGAAATTACTAGTTGGTCGAGCTACAGCACACAGCAAAAACAAAACATCCTCATCCGCCTACAAACCCAAAAGTTGGACACACACTCTAGTTAGGCTAGTAGGTAAGGAAGGACAGTCACTCCAAGTTCGATTTGAGCAAGTTCGATTTGAGCAAGTTCGATTTGGACAGTCACATGAGTTAATTTGGACACACACTCAAGTTTAAGTTGGACAGTCACACTTATCACACAATTTTTTTGAAACTTAAATAGCATGGTCATATAACCCGCTCTTTGCTACACTCTCGCGTCCATTTTAACCACTCAGTTTTAGCGAAATTATAGTTATGAAAATCATGCTGGCGCCTATGGAAGGTGTTGTCGACCATCTAATGCGAGATATGCTTACCTATGTGGGTGGGTTCGATCAGTGTGTGACTGAGTTCGTAAGAATTGTAGATCAAAAGCTTCCCAATAAAACTTTCTACAAATTATGCCCTGAACTACACAACGGCGGCAAAACTCCTCATGGGGTGCCGGTGCGCGTTCAATTATTAGGGCAGCATCCACAGTGGTTAGCAGAAAATGCTTATACAGCGGTAGATTTAGGCTCGCCCGGTGTAGATTTAAATTTTGGTTGCCCAGCAAAAACGGTTAACAAGAGCAAAGGTGGTGCGGTTCTGCTAAAAGAAACGCAAGCGCTGTATGACATAGTTAAAGCAGTTCGAGAAGCAGTTCCAACTGAGCAGCCAGTATCTGCCAAAATTCGCTTGGGCTTTGAAGATAAATCTCTTGCTGTAGAAAATGCCATCGCCATACAAGAAGCGGGCGCATCTGAGCTAGTAGTACACGCCAGAACGAAGACGGAAGGCTATAAGCCACCAGCTTATTGGGAATGGATTGCTAAAATAAAACAAAATACCGATATTCCGTTAGTGGCTAATGGTGAAATATGGAATGCGGAAGAGGCTATGCGTTGCCAAGAACAGTCTGGTTGTATCAATTTGATGGTAGGCAGGGGAGCACTCGCTATGCCAAATCTTGCAAGGAGTATTCGAAATGGCGAATCGGCTATGGCATGGGAAGATGTGGCCGCATTGCTTATTCGCTATTCAGGCTACGAAATTTACGGTGATAAGGGTAAGTATTACCCTAATCGAATAAAGCAGTGGTGTGGCTATTTAAAAAGGCAATATCCTGAAGCTGAGTTGTTGTTCAACGATATTAGGCGCTTATCTAAATCCCAAGAAATTGTAGATGTGTTAGCGAGGCAAGCATCACATTAATTTTCTAATATAAACAATGCAACTTGTTTCACTCCCCCGATTTGGTAATCTGGTTTTAGCTGTTGTTTAACGCAGCGTAAGTATAAAATAAATATAAACGACTACCTATCTGGGGATATCATGAAACTGCAATCATCAAGGCCTTTACTGGCGTTGGCTTGTGCGTTTTCTCTTATTGCAAGTGGCTGCGGCGACCAAAATACTGAAGAAAACACGCAAGATCCAAAAGTCGAAATCAATCCAAATCCATATCCCAGTACCTATGTCCCTATAGCGGGTGAGCCTACGGTGATTACTAACGTAACCATCCTCGACGGAATAGGTAATATAATCGAAGATGGTGCAATTTATTTTGCTGATGGCAAAGTCCAAGCAGTTGCAGATATTCAAAACGGACAGACACTCGAAACGCCTGAGAATGTAACAACCATTGACGGGGAAGGAAAGTGGGTTACACCTGGTATTATCGATAATCACAGTCACTTAGGCGTGTATCCGTCACCTTCTACACATTCTCATTCTGACGGTAATGAAAAGACTGACCCCGTCACGGGACAAGTTTGGGCTGAACATTCGGTATGGCCTCAAGATCCAGGTTTCAACCGTGCATTAGCGGGCGGAGTAACATCACTTCAAATTTTACCTGGTTCAGCCAACCTGTTTGGCGGGCGCTCAGTGGTACTAAAAAACGTACCAAACCGAACTATGCAATCGATGAAGTTTCCAGATGCACCTTATGGCATGAAAATGGCCTGCGGTGAAAACCCTAAGCGGGTTTATGGCAATAAAGGTGGTCCAGCTACACGGATGGGAAATGTAGCGGGTTACCGTCAAGCGTGGGCTGATGCGCAGGATTATAAGCGTAAATGGGAGCGCTACGAGCAAGAATACAAAGACGGTTCGAATCCCAAAGCACCAAAACGTGATCTTAACCTAGAAACCTTAGCGGGTGTTCTTGATGGTGATATCCGCGTTCATATGCACTGTTACCGCGCAGATGAAATGGCGGTAATGATGGATGTAATGAAGGAATTTAACTACCAAATAAGCACCTTTCACCATGCCGTAGAGGCCTATAAGATAGCGGACACACTTAAACAGAACAATGTATGTTCAGCTATGTGGGCCGATTGGTGGGGCTTCAAGATGGAAGCTTACGATGGTATTCGTGAGAACATTCCTGCAGTTCATAATGCAGGAGCCTGTGCAATTGTCCACTCAGACAGCGACTTGGGAATTCAGCGTTTAAATCAAGAAGCCGCTAAAGCATGGTCAGATGGAAAACGAGCTGGGATAGACATTTCTATAGAAGAGGCATGGCTGTGGTTATCAGCTAACCCAGCTAAATCTATGGGAGTGTTCGATAAAACCGGTTCACTAGAAGTTGGAAAGCAGGCTGATATTGTGTTGTGGAGTGGTAATCCTTTTTCTTCATACACAAAAGCAGACAAAGTTTATATAGACGGTGGTTTGGCGTATTCAATGGATGATGAGGCCAGCTGGCCGGTTAGTGATTTTGAGCTAGGCCAAGTGGGTGAAGGAGATAAAAAATGAAAAATATACTAATGCTCAGTGCTTTGACTCTATTTTCATTACCCTCTCTAGGCGAAAGTATTGCGGTTGTTGGCGGTAAAGTGTTCACCATGAGCTCTCAAGGAACAATTGAAAATGCCACGGTTTTAATTAACGATGGGCTTATCGAATCGGTTACCTCTAATGGTGCTACCCCAGAGGGGTACACTATAATTGATGCTAGAGGGAAAGTAGTAACGCCTGGGTTTGTAGGCGCTTTTACTTCTTTAGGGCTTGTTGAGGTTTCTTCTTCTGCAGGTGTTGTTGATGCAAGTGTTGAAACATCACAAGTAAGTAATACTGGTGCTGCGCTAGATGTGAGTTATGGCGTAAATCCTGACTCGTCACTGATAAATATTACTCGACTAGAAGGTATGACATCCGCAGCGACTACCATTACTAATTCTAAATATCTGTTTGGAGGACTAGGTGCGGTTATCTCACTAAATGGACAGTCACCTATATTAAAGCAGTCTGCCTTTATGACTGTGAATGTGGGAAGTCAAGGTGCAGAGTTATCAGGCGGTACAAGAGCCTCTTTATGGGTGCTGTTAGAGCGTGTTTTAGAAGAGGCTGCAAAAGCGGGTAGTGATACTTCACCTGAAAAACCATGGTATGGCATTAACTCTAGAAGTGATGTAGATGTCATTAAGCGCGTACAAAGTGGAGAGGTTCCTCTTTTCATGAGTGCTGATAGTGCGGCTGACATTCGTCAAGTTATTGCGTTTAAAGAGCGTCACCCTTCTATTAAAGTAGTTTTAGTGCATGCAGTTGAAGCGTGGAGAGAGGCAGATGCTTTAGCTTCCGCCGATATTCCTGTGATCATCGACCCAGAATATAATCTGCCTGGAGGGTTTGAACAGATGGGCGCGACGCTGGCTAATGGCGCAAGATTAGAAGCAGCAGGTGTTGATGTTGCTATAGGTATGGATACCCACAATATCCGCTTAGCGGCACAGCACGCAGGTAACGCTGTGGCTAATGGCATGACCCATGAAGCGGGTATTGCAAGCTTGACAAGTGTGCCTGCCAAAATATTAGGGATGGAAGGCAAACTTGGGGTGCTAACTGAAGGAGCCCGTGGCGACCTAGTAGTTTGGTCTGGCGACCCTCTAGAGGTAACTGAAGCAGCCGAAGTCGTCATTATTGATGGCAAACCAATAAAAATGGAATCTAGACAAACAAAACTTCGTGATAGGTACTTATCTTTACAGGCTGGGGATAAAAAGACACCATCACATTATTTCCGCGAGTAGGTTTTAAATTTAATCGGCGGTCTTGGACAGAGGTGTCTCCTTGGACAGATATCTAAGTTTAGGCTTTACATACCACTCGTGTCATTGAAGTTCTAATAATTAGGACACACACTTAAATATACAAGTGTGTGTCCGACTATGACTTATGATGACGACTTAATATTTATAAGGCCTCACAATCTACAAGCTGCTTTTGTTTAAATTTAATTGAATGATAAATTCTCAGGTGAAACATTTTAGGACAGTCATTCAAATTCTTTTAAGTGACTGTCCTAAAAAGTACTAAAAAGTACAAAAAATTAAAGTTAAAGCCTTGAACAGGTAGTGCTCTGTACACAATTTAGCCGAAAGTCTTGGTGTACTATGTTTATTTAAAAACATACTTTACTGGCAGGGAAGCAGAGTGGCTTTTTGAGGGGGAAACGGTTGCAGAATTAGAAATCGACATATACATAAATACGGCTACTGCGATTATGAGTAACTTGTATCTTAATTATTCCAAACTTTAAACTCGGCTAATGACTACCATTAGCCCTCGAAGCTATTGAAGATACCTTCGGGCATTAGCAATATTGGGTTTTCTTCCGTAACTGCATGCTGAGGCAAATACAGTAATTCTATCTGGAGAGCCAATAGGACCTGAAAACTTCTGTTCGAGTTTGCTTGAAAGGGTCATCCAAGATTTTCCAGATAATTTAAGCCTTTCTAAGATAGGCTTCATTTTTTGAGGAATAGCGCCTCTTTTATCTGGGCGCATAATACGACCCGTTTCATCTACCAATACCAAGTAGTCGTTAAGTTTGAATGGTAGGCTGATTTCACTAGGACGAACCTGATCGGTAAATGGCATGAGCCGAGCCGGTACTTTATTCACCTTCATCGCGTTAATTCTATATTGGATACTGGTGAAATTTGATTGCTCTGGAGTTTTGGCTATGTTGGCGCGAATTGGGTTTAAGTCGGTATAAGCCATGGTTGCCGCTAGCGCATTATCTGATAATATGGCTTGGCTCTTAAATCGGCGCTCCCAAAAGTAGCCTGTACATTCATCCTCTTTGTTCGCCTTTCGAGCTATAAACTCATTCAGCAAACGCATAAACCAACTGACACTATATAAGCGATACCTATAAATTTCGCTTAATTCAGAAACCTTTTGGAGCTCTACCTCAGACAATGAATCTCGACTTTCATCATCAAGGTAGCGATGTACCAAAGAAGGGCATTTGTAGAAGCTATTCCATCGAAGTAGTACTTCGTCCATGCTCCAATGTTCAGCTCTAGCTTTCGCGATATGCAACACAACATGGGTATGGTTGTGCATTACGGCATAAGCACACAAATCAATCGCAAAATTTGTGGTGAGCTTGTGTAGTCTGTCTACAATCCACTGTCTTCTGTGATCGTAGTTTTTGCCTGTACTGGCATCAATTCCACAAAGGTACGACTGCCGTACACAGCGTGATGTGCAGTGATAATAGGGCGTTACATCTAAATTGACTTGCTTGTATCGAGGTAGCGGCATTTCCATATCTCCGAGTAATTTGGAAATAATTATGCTGGAAATGCATTAATAAACTACTGTGCTTAGGGCGGGTTTTGTGACTAAACGTAGGTATCTATACGCGAGCCCACACGACTATCTGTAGCAGGCGCTGCTTGTTGCGTCTGCTGAGGGGCACTTACTTCAGTTTGCTGGCTAACACGTTGCTGGTCAACCTGTCGTGACGGTTCTTGACGCGGCGACTGAAGTACATTTGATACTGGTGATGACGTTGCTGATGAAACGTCCATAACAATCTCCAAATTAAGCTGTTATTTGCTTTAGCATTTACATTATAAGTTTAAAAGCATAGCACACGTTATTGTTTATTTAAGATCAAAGGCGTCAATTTTTCGAACATAAAATCGACGATCATTGGCTGTGCCTCTGCGTTTGGATGAATGCCATCACGTTGCATTAAGTCTTTTTGAAGTGCTATGTCCTCAAGAAAGAAAGGAATTTTTGTAACTTCTTGTTGCGCTGACACAGTCTCAAAAGTATCGCTAAACATTTGCGTATAGCGCTTACCGTAATTAGTGGGTATTTGCATATCTTGCACAAAAACGACGGTATTGTCTGATTTTGCTAGGCTAACAATAGCACTTAAATTGTCTCTAATTTTACTGATACTGTGCCCTTGTAGGCCATCATTACCACCAAGTTCTACTAGAATATGACTTGGAGAATGTTGTTCTATTAACCTTGGAAGCCTAGCTAAACCGCCATCAGTGGTCTCACCGCTTACCGCAGCATTTACAATATCGATCGATATATTCTCGTCATGCCAGCGTTTTTGTAACAAACTTACCCAACCTTCTTGTTGATCTAACCCGTATGCAGCAGATAGGCTGTCACCTAGAATCAGTAATTTAGCTGAATTATTGGGAACGGAAGTATCGGTCTGATCTGATAATGCAGATAACGGTATTAATAAAAGCAGTGTGAACAAAACGGCGCTGCGAAAACGATAAATCACGAATTGATGACCCCTATATGATAAAAACATCCAAAGTAACTAAGTCTGTAACTACGAGCGAAGGTACGCTTGAGATCCTTCATCCTATCTCATTTGAAGTCAAGTCTGGTGAGTCCGTTGCCATCATCGGTGCGTCAGGCTCAGGAAAATCTACTCTATTAGGGCTGCTGGCCGGCTTAGATGAAGTCTCCGAAGGGGAGATTTTTTTAGATGGCGAACCATTGCATACTATGGATGAAGAGGCCCGTGCGGTACTTCGTGGCCAAAAAGTTGGGTTTATTTTTCAAAGTTTTATGTTGGTGCAAAGTTTAACGGCCATAGAAAACGTGATGCTTCCGGCTGAAATTGCGGGTTTAGAAAATCCAAAGCAGATGGCGAGTAAAATTCTTGAACAAGTAGGCATTGGTCATCGTGCAAGTCATTACCCAAATCAACTTTCAGGTGGTGAACAGCAGCGTGTAGCTATAGCACGAGCTTTTATCACCTCACCTAAAATTCTCTTTGCTGATGAGCCGACCGGAAATCTTGATGCAACAAACAGTCACAAAGTAGAAGAGCTTCTTTTCGCGCTAAACCGTGAGAAAGGTACAACATTAGTATTGGTAACCCACGATAACGAGCTTGCCGATAAGTGTGACAGGCAGTTAACCATGCAAGCGGGTGAATTGACTGAGTCTACCGTAGTATCGCCGATACAGCGTACAGAGGCCGTATAGATGGAGGCCCTATAAATGAGTACGACATCGACCTTGGCATGGCGATTGTTTCGTCATGAGGCGAAGCGCGGAGAGTTAACCATCATTCTATTGGCAATTGTGTTATCGGTAGGAGCGGTGTTGTCACTGTCACTATTTAGTGAGCGATTACAAGGTGCCTTAAAAGAGCGCTCAGCGGCATTTATCGCAGCTGATGCACAGTTACGCTCTGATACACCCATTGATGAGGCTTGGTTACAGCAGGCTCGAGACGAGGGGCTTAACACGGCAAAGCAGGTGACTACTCGGTCGATGGTGTTTCACGAAGATGAAATGTCGCTGGTAGATCTTCGAGCTGTTAATGAAAATTATCCTTTGAAGGGGGAGGTTAATATTACCGATGCGCCCTTCGGACAAAAGGAAGCGGCATCAGGTTTACCGAACCCAGGCGAAGTGTGGTTGCAGTCTTTACTGTTTCAAACCCTTAAGCTTAATTTGGGCGACAGCATTGAAATTGGTGATGCTAAATTCACTGTAACCAAAGTGCTGGTTGATATTCCTGATGCAGGGTTCAGTGTTTTTAATACCGACCCCATTGCCATGATTAGACTGTCCGATTTGGATGCAACTGCTATAACTGGACCTGGAAGCCGAGCTCGTTATGTAGGCTATTTTGAGGGCGATAGCAGTGCTATTAGCGCTTATTACAATTGGCTGACTCCTAACTTACAAGATGATTTGCATAACTGGCGCACTGTTGAAGATGACGATTCGGCCATAGGGCGTTCGGTTGCTAGAGCAGAGCGTTATTTCTTATTGGCGAGTTTGCTAGCCATTGTGCTTGCTGCAGTTTCAATTGCGGTTGCAGCCCAGCGCTACAGTCAACGGCACTTCGACCCTGTTGCTATCATGAAAACGCTAGGCGCTACAAAGCAGGTAATACGCCGAATTTATCTTTTACAAATTCTGTTTATTACAGGGCTCGGCATTATTATTGGGTTAATAATGGGCTTCATTGGCCAGCAAGTTGTAGTGTGGTTAGTAGCTGAACAGGTTGATGTGGCGTTATCAATTTGGCACTGGCGACCCGTGCTGATAGCTGTTTTCACTGGTGCCACGTGTTCACTACTGTTCTCGCTTTATCCATTGATGCAGTTATTTTCAATTCCTCCACTGCGGGTACTTCGCCGTGATTTAAGCACCAATTTGCGTTCTAGAACTATCCAATACGTGGCATCGGGTGGCGCTATTTTTCTACTGATGTGGATTTACAGCCAAGATTTAATGATAAGCCTTATTTTGTTTGGCTCTGGTGCGGTGTTAGTGGCAGGGCTGCTTGGCGCTACCTTCCTGCTTATTGCAGCCGGCCGCAAGTTTGGTTCGGGTAAAATGGGCCCTTGGCAACTTGCTTGGGCACGGATTAAACGCCGTTCAATGGAGAATAGTGTTCAGCTGATTAGTTTCTCAGTCACTATCATGTTGTTGCTTGTTGTATTAGTAATGCGCAACGATATGGTATCGCAGTGGCGTTCTCAGTTGCCTGAAGGTACCCCCAATTACTTTTTGATTAATATAACCGACAATCAAAAAGCAGAATTGGACACACACTTTAAATCAAATGGCATTACCATCGAAGAATTTTACCCCGTAATTCGAGGTCGCTTTGTTGCAGTGAATGATGACACTGTGAATACCGAAGTGTCTAAAGAGGACGATTCAAACACTGAAGGTAGACAAGGACTTGGACGTGAAGCGAATTTAACTTGGAGTAATTCGTTACAAAAAGAGAACGAGATTACCAGTGGTAAATGGCATGGGGATAACTCTGAAGCATTAGATGACGGCGTATTCGCCGTTTCAGTAGAAACCGACGTAGGCGAGCGACTTGGCGTTGAGTTAGGCGATATGCTGACATTCAATGTGGGCAGCGAAATTATTAAAACAAAAGTCACTAGCTTCAGAAAAGTGAACTGGCAAACCATGCAGCCTAACTTTTTCTTTGTTATTCAACCTGAAGCCATGGCAGCATTCAATCCGACTTATATCACCAGCTTCTATTTACCCGAAGCCCAGAAATCAGAACTTACTGGGTTGTTAAAGCCATTTGCGTCTATCACTATGTTCGATGTAGATGCCAGAATTAACCAGCTAAGGGATATTGTCGATCAGGTGTCGGTGGCCATTGAGTTTATCTTGGTATTAGTGCTTGTAGCAGGCAGTTTAGTCTTGATTGCTCAGGTTCAAGCCAGTATGGATGAAAGACGACAAGAGTTAGCTATATTGCGAACGCTAGGCGCTAAAGGCAGTTTAATTCGCAAAAGTGTGGTGTTTGAGTTTGTGATCATAGGTGTTGTTGCAGGTTTCATGGCAGCGCTGGCTAATGAGCTCAGCTTGTATATGTTGCAGACTAATGTTTTTCAAATGACAGCAAGCTTACATTTTGAATACTGGGTAATAGCACCTATCGTTGGAGCAATTGTGGTAGGCGTTCTAGGTGCCATTGGCTGCTGGCGTTTGCTTACGTTAAATACATCAGCACTGCTGAGGAAGATGGTTTGACGTTTTCGAACTTACGATTGGACAGTCACTTAAGTTGTGTATTTCTAATGGCTAAAAATTTTTAAGCCAATCCATTAAAATGTTGGACACACACT
>NZ_JAUOQH010000003.1 GCF_030547075.1 Alteromonas sp. 1_MG-2023
ACTCTTCAATTAAATATATCGAATATGAATCGTCGTTGTGTGACACTCTTAATGAGTGCCCACACAGATTGTCTTGTTATAAATTGTTAAAGAACATAGTGCAGAATCGCGACGCTGTTTGTCGTAACTTCTGCGCAAGGAGGACGGTGGCTACATATAGTTGCTAGCGTCTTTCTTGCTTCGCTTCTCTCGAAGCGGGAGGCGTATAATACGCCGTTCGTTTTCAGTGTCAACGTTTTTCGTAAATTTCTTTTCGAACCGTTGTTAACTCCAAAGAGCTAATGAAAACTGCTTTTCCGGTGTTGTTGCCAACTCCTTGAAGCGAGGCGCGCATTCTACGCGTTTCGATTTCCGTGTCAACACTTTTAGAAAATTAGTAATCAAAAGCATTTCCTTGAAAACCTTGCTACTACTGCCTTTGAAGGTCGTAGCAACTTGCTTTGTCAGTGTAAGTTATTTCACTTTCCTGTCGAAGCGGATGCGCATTTTAGAGATTTCTGAGGCAAGGTCAACCTCTTTTTCAAAATACATAACAAAAGCGACCTGGAAGGTCGCTTTTTCGGCACTTTGTACATTAATACTACGAACTCACCGCAGTTAATGAGTGAAAGGCTTATTTTTACACTTTATTAGATGACTCTTCGTCTTGATGACCTTCGCTACTATCAACAGTATCAGTTGCACTATTAGCGTCAGCATCAAAGTCTGCATCTTCTTCCTGCTCTCCTACTACATCGTTCAGTGTCACTTTATCAACTGTTCTGAAAGTGTTGATTGGACCCGCCAGCGCATAAAGAGAAAATACGATAAACAATACTAAGGCAGGTTCAGTCGCTACCACTACAAATATAAGTAGTACAATTAGCAGACCGACAAAAGGCACCTTGCCATGCCAGTTCAATTCTTTAAACGAATTGTATTTGAAATTACTTACCATTAATAAGCCAGCAAACCCAGTTACTAAAGCAACTACAATTCCGTAGTCTGTGCCTACTGCATCATATTCAACACCAACCCAGACTAAACCAGCAACCACTGCAGCAGCAGCCGGACTAGCCAAACCTTGGAAGAAACGCTTATCGGCAATGCCAACCTGAGTATTAAATCTTGCTAAGCGTAAAGCTGCACCTGCGACATATACGAAGGCAGCCAACCAACCAAACTTACCAAGCTCAGTTAAACCCCAGTTGTATGCCACTAATGCCGGCGCCATCCCAAATGACACCATATCTGCCATTGAATCATATTCAGCACCAAAATCGCTTTGCGTATTGGTCATTCGTGCCACACGGCCATCTAAGCCATCGAAGATCATAGCAACAAATATCGCTACAGCGGCCGCTTCGAATCTTCCTGTCATTGAAGACACTACCGCGAAGAAGCCGGAAAATAGCCCAGCAGTAGTCAGTAAGTTGGGAAGAAGATAAATCCCTTTTCGCTTTTGTTCAGACATAAGTCCTCATAGATACGTAAATAACTGCACTAATTATTTCACAGTTCATTGCTATCGCATAGGTAACATTCAATATGTTGCTAACCCAAGTAAGGAATAACTAGGTATAAGCCTCGATACGTAACAACAAAAGGTCTTTGGTTACAATATTTACACCATGTTGAAGTTCGCGAGATTCTAATACATTAAGTACTAGACAAATCGTACGAACTAAACCTTTGCTAACTATTAAAGAAGGTCTAGTTACAAATGCGTTTAATTAATATATCTATACTAACGGCAAGCTTAATTGGATTAAGCTCATTATCTGCATCTTATGCTTCAGCAGGTTCTTCAAAGTGGAAGGATTCTGATTATAGCAGTTGTGGCTCTTCAAAAAGCAGTTCTAGTAGTGCGTGCGAGTCTGCCTTGGGTGAGAACATCTACGATCTTGTTGATGATGGGGTATATGAAGGCACCTCTACATCGTCATCAACCACCATAATAGATGGCGTGACCATAGCCGTGGCAGCATTCTCAGACACAGCAGGAATAACAAATGAGACTGTAGTTCAAAGTGAATTAGAAAAAATCTCTAATACTTGGGCCTATGGCGTCACTAATGATGATGAAGCGTATTATTCTGGAAGCTACGACCACGCCATAGACAACTTGAATTATTTTTACGAAGGCAGTAACGCTGCAGATAAATACAATGTAACTAACGTAGAGCGAGACTATGACTTTGTTCTATTCTCATTTGATGAAGCGGTTACAGTAACTGATGCAAGCTTTTCGTGGGTATTTGGTTCTGACTCTCAGATTTCAATTGCGGCACTAGATGATATATCAGGTTTAACTTCTGGTACCCAAACATGGGATGGGATCGTAGCTGATGCGCTAACTACTGCATCTTATGATATTACAAATAGTAGCTCTTCTACCCCCTCGGTAGAATTTGATTTAACTGATACCGCTCAGTATTGGCTGTTAGGCGCTTACAACACCGTATTTGGTAATATTGGCGGTTATGTAGGTAACGATGCCTTTAAGCTATCTGGATTAGGATTCTCTGTTGCGGAAAATGCTAGTCCTCCCGCCCCTTCTACAGAAGTAAATGAACCAACGACAATAGGTTTATTGATGGCTGGCGCATTATTTATTGCTTGGCGACGCAAGTTCCCATCCTCCAAACTTTAAGTCTATACTTTAGTATAAAAAAACCTGACAGTGTGTGTCAGGTTTTTTTACTTCGCTTATTTTATCCATTCAAAACACCCAAAAAACACCTGAAAATCAACAAGATGAAATTAAGGCACACTTCCTGCATTGGCAAGGCATAATCTTACTAATTTTTAACTGTGGAAGTGTAGTTATGCAGTATTTAAGAAAATCTATAGTGCCAGTAGCCGTGATAGCGTTAGTTTCTTTTCCAGCACTTGGTGGTAGCAATAACCACCACAACAACAACACCAATAACACTAGCTATGCAGATACTTCCTTAGCAGAAGGTATTTACGATCTAACGTCATTCGATGACAGCGTCGTATTATCGTCTACAGGAGTTACTGTCGGTGGTGTAAATGTAACACTTTCTGGTTGGTCAGACACCGGGAACACACTCGATCCTGAATTAGACGACACTATAGTCAAGACAGCTACAGCTTATGAAATTAGTAACTACTACGGCTATGGCGTATTGAATCAAGATGGTGAAGGCCAAACTAGCCCAAATCACTCGATAGACAATTATTACTATAATGGTACCAATAATGCTGACGGCATCCAATATGCTGATTTTGATTTCGTACTTTTTACTTTCGATAGTGACGTAACCCTAGATGGCCTAGATTTTGGGTGGGTTAACAACAATGGGAATGATCAACAATTATCAGTAGCAGCACTTGGTGACTCACAGCTTGGCCTCTTAGAGGGTGAGCAAAGTTCGTGGGCCCAAATCATTGCTGGCGCTGTTTCTGAATCTTTTAACATTGCAAATAACTCTGTAACCACTGGCATTGACAGTTCAATAGCTTCTCAATACTGGTTGGTAGGTGCTTATAATACCGTATTTGGAAGTGTTAACGGTGCTAGCATGTATAACGATGGATTTAAAATTACCTCTGTCTACTTTACTGAAAATACATCCACACCTCCTGGCGCACCAACTGCCGTTCACGAACCAGGCCTTTTAGGTCTAATGCTAATGAGCATTGGTATTCTGGCTTGGCGCAGAAAACGCGTAGCGTAATTGTTTCAATATAACTGAAAAACACGTATCTTTAGAAGGTGGCTTAGGTCACCTTTTTTTATTGCAGTTAGCAGGACAAATTATGTTGATTTCAGGAACTGGACGTTCGCGTATCAGGCTTACTATATTAGCCACAGCACTTGCTGGTAGTTTATTCACGACAAAGGCTTATTCCACAACTTCAGAAGATTATGAAAAAGCACTCACCGCCTTTAATGCAAGTAAATACGATGAAACTTATATTCATCTGAAGAACAGCCTTCAAAAAGATCCAGAAAATTTAGCTTCAAAAATACTGATGGGCAAAATATTGCTCATCAACGGTTATCTAAATGCCGCTGAAATTGAATTTGTTGAAGCCCTAGAAATGGGGGCTGATATTAATTTGCTCGCAGAGTCACTTGGCAATACTTGGCTTTTTTTGAACAAATACACTGAAATTGTGGATTTTACGCAAACCAATAAACTAACAAACGCGCCAAAAAGAGAGTGGCTACAAATTCGAGCGACCGCGTGCATCAGGTTAGATGATTTAATCTGTGCCAAAGCGGATTACGATCAAATATTACTGAGTTCTCCAAACTATGTTCCTGCTATTAATGGTCTGGCTTCGATTGCATTACAACAAGCAGACTTAATGACAGCCCGAAAGCTAATTCGCCAATCTGAAGGCTTAGAGACAGATAACGCTATTACTTGGCGGTTAAAAGGGCAATTGGCTTATCGCGAAGGCGATACAAAGAAAGCGACAGAATATCTTCAAACAGCCCTGTCCTACAATCGTGAAGATCCTATTGCACTACGAAATTTAGTCGATCTTTATCTTCAAGCTAAAGACTACGATCAAGCAAAGCTGTTCGTTGACGAGATAATTGAAGACACACCTAACGACCCCTTAGCTATCTTACTTAATAGTTGGTTGCAAAGCAGAGATACCGATACGGCTATCGATAATGAGCAACTATTACAACTTAACGAATTCATGAGCCAATTGGATCCGGAAATTATTGGCTCTCAGCCTATGCTGCTATATATCAGCGGTTTAACCAATTTTTTCAATAATAATATGGAAAAAGCTGCCCAAGACTTCATTGGCTACTTACAAAATGAGCCAGATGATATTCAAGCGGTAATGATGCTTACTCAAGTTTATATGGCTACTCAGCAAAGCAAGCAAGCCTTGATGCTACTTGAGCGATATCAACAAGCGTTAATGGAAAACCCTGATTCGGCAATAATATTAGGTAATCTGTTCATTAAGCAAAATAAGGCATTTAAAGCAGAACGCTTATTAAATGAATTAGAAAAACGCTATCCAAACGAAGGTAAATTACAGCTTTTCAAAATAAAGCTAATGGCCGCAAGAGGCAAACAAGCCGAAGCACTGAGCATTCTTGAAAAAAACTTTGCTAAGTACAAAGATAGCCCCTCTTTCTTATTTACCTACGCACTAATGAATTTGCAAGCAACAAACTACGAAGATGCATTACGTGCCGCATCGTCACTTGCCGACAAATTTCCAGATGATGCTGAAGTGTATAATTTGCAAGCGGGTATCTTGATTAGACAAGGTAAACTCAATGAGGCTAAAGCTGAGATAGAAAAAGCACTTGAGATCAGTCCGGCATTATTTCCTGCCAAATTTAATTTAGCGGCAACAGAAAGCCGTTTAGGTAACATTGATGCCTCTTCGCTACTGGTAGATGAACTACTAATACTGTCACCCGCTCACAACGAAACTTTATTACTGAAGGCTTATAACTTAACCCGACAAGGTTTAGCTGAACAAGCAAAACAAATTTACATCGATATTTTAACCTTAACTCCATCGAATGCTGCAGCAAGAGAGCGTTTAGTAGCCCTTTATCAAAGTGAAGGTGATACAAAAAATGCACTTTATCATTTAGACCGATTAATTAAGGACGATTTTGATAATCCTGACTACCTATTAAATAAAGCTGGTTTATTAATTGCCCTAAACGATATAGAAAATGCGAAGAAAACCCTTAATATTGTAGAGAGTTTTATAAAGCAAGATGCCCCTAAACTACTGCGTTTAAGTGCGTTACTGATGCAATTAAATGAAGAAACCAAAGCCCTAGGGGCTATGGAAAAAGCTCAGGCTGCAGCTCCCTCTTCTTCTTTTATTCTATTAGCCCATGCAAGACTACTTCTACAATTGGATAAAGTCTCCGAGGCCAAGAAATTACTAAGTTCTGTAAAGGGAAAAGATAGCGATAACGCTAACTATTGGTTACTTAAAGGTGATATCTTTGCTGCAGAAGGCAACGATGATGAAGCTCTTCAGGCTTATCAACATTCGCTTAAACTAGACAGTCGTTTTGCTCCGCCTTTAATTGCCATTTACAACTATGCGCTTGAAGAGCGTTACGTAGACACTTTTATTGAGCAATCAGAAAGCCTCATCAAAAATAATCCAGATAACCTGTTAGCGAAAAATTTGCTTGCACAGTACCTCTTTTTCATTCGAGACTTTAGCCAATCGATGAAACTGTATGAAGAAATAATTGATGAGCCAAATATTCCGAGCCCAGCGCAGGCATACAATAGACTGGCGATCATGTCTATGGAAATGGATACTGGCAATGCCGAACGGTATATCGCCAAAGCTTTTGAGTTAGACTCGTCTTCTCCTAAGATTTTAGACACTTACGGTTGGCTTAAAGCCCAGCAGACCCAGTACGAAACAAGCCTTAAGCTACTTCGCGATGCCTTTGCCCGTGATGCCAACGATCCTAACATTCGCTATCACTTAGGTTATACATTAGCCAAGTTAGGTCGAGTTGAAGAAGCAAAAGAAGAACTAACGTTTGCTGTAAACGTTAATCGTCCTTTCTTTAAGCGCCCTGAGGCGCAAAGCTTGCTCGATAGCCTCTAACACGCTTCTTTAATTTTCATTCCACGTAAAAAAGCCACACTATCTAACAAGATGTGTGGCTTTGTTTTATCTACCAGCTTATTGCTTACACAATGCTAAAACATGGCTAAGACAGCGCTAAAACTCCCGCAGGACTAATCATTGATTCGAAATCACTAGTTTTTCATTGTCGACATCTATGCGGATGACAGAATCCGGTATTAAATCTCCTGAAAGCAACTTTTGTGCGAGTGGATTTTCTATATGAACCTGAATCGCCCGTTTAAGCGGTCTCGCACCATACACAGGGTCGAAGCCTGCATCAGCAAGTTTATCCATAGCTGCGCCAGATAAATTAAGCTTATACCCTTTTTCGACTAACCTAGCTCGCAATGCAGCTAACTGAATTTTAGCGATAGATTTAATTTCGTCTTTACCTAGTGGATGGAATACTACAATATCATCAACGCGGTTAATGAATTCTGGCCGGAAATGCTGCCCCACCACCGACATCACTGACGCTTTCATTTCTTCGTACTGACTTTCTTCATGCTGCGTTTGAATAATGTCAGAGCCTAAGTTGGATGTCATGATCACCACGGTGTTTTTGAAATCAACTGTGCGACCTTGCCCATCGGTTAAGCGACCGTCGTCTAATACCTGTAGTAATATATTAAAAACATCAGGATGCGCTTTTTCTACTTCATCGAGCAAAATAACAGAGTAAGGCTTTCTGCGAACCGCTTCGGTTAAATAACCGCCTTCCTCATAACCTACATAGCCAGGAGGCGCACCGACTAAACGGGCAACTGAATGGCGCTCCATGAATTCAGACATATCGATACGCACCATGGCATCTTCGGTGTCGAACATGAAACCGGCTAGTGCTTTACATAACTCAGTTTTCCCAACGCCTGTTGGACCTAAAAATAAGAAGGAGCCAATAGGACGGTTTGGATCCGCAAGGCCTGCTCGAGAACGTCTGATGGCGTTAGACACAGCCTCAACCGCTTCTCCCTGCCCTACTACACGTTTGTGTAACACATCTTCCATCTTAAGTAGCTTGTCACGCTCGCCTTCCAGCATTTTAGCTACGGGTATTCCTGTCCAGCGTGACAATACGTCGGCAATTTCAACATCGGTGACTTTGTTTTTCACCAGCTTAGTTTCTCGGGTTTCATTTTCAGATGCCCGTTCAAGCTTTGCCTCTAACTCAGGGATTCTGCCGTACTGAAGCTCCGACATACGATTTAGATCAGACGCTCTTCGCGCAATCTCTAAATCGAGCTTTGCTTGCTCTAGCGACGACTTGATAGTTTGGGTGCCTTGCATCGCTTCTTTTTCATCAAGCCACACTTTTTCAAAATCATTGTATTTTACTTCCGCTTGCTCTCGTTCCAGCTCAATCATTTCTAATCGTTTATGACTGGCATCATCGGTCTCTTTGGCAAGCGCTTGTTCTTCTAATTTTAGCTGAATGATACGGCGTTCTAACCTGTCCATATCTTCAGGTTTTGAATCTATCTGAATGCGAATACTTGATGCTGCCTCGTCAATTAAGTCGATGGCTTTGTCTGGTAGTTGTCTGTCGCTAATATAACGATGCGACAACGTAGCAGCCGCTACAATGGCAGGGTCGGTAATATCTACTGAATGGTGAAGTTCATAGCGTTCTTTCAACCCACGCAAAATAGCAATAGTGTCTTCTACGCTAGGTTCGTCAACCACCACCTTTTGAAATCGGCGTTCAAGGGCGGCGTCTTTTTCAATATATTGGCGATATTCATCAAGTGTAGTAGCACCCACACAGTGCAATTCACCGCGGGCTAGCGCGGGTTTTAGCATATTCCCTGCATCCATAGCGCCGTCACCTTTACCAGCACCTACCATGGTATGCAGTTCATCGACGAACAAAATGACACGGCCTTCTTCCTTTGCCAATTCATTAAGTACGGCTTTAAGGCGCTCTTCAAATTCTCCGCGATATTTAGCACCGGCGACTAATGCGCCCATATCTAGCGAAAGCACGCGCTTGTTTTTGAGCCCCTCTGGTACTTCACCATTGATAATACGCTGTGCTAAACCTTCAACAATGGCGGTTTTACCCACCCCAGGCTCACCGATTAACACGGGATTATTTTTAGTCCTACGTTGCAATACTTGCACTGCACGACGAATTTCATCATCACGACCAATAACGGGGTCGAGCTTGCCCTGCTCTGCCCGCTCGGTTAAATCTGTGGTGTATTTTTCTAAAGCCTGGCGCACATCTTCAGCATTAGGATCGTTAACGGTTTGTCCGCCTCGCATAGAATCGATGGCATTTTCTACGTTATCTTTTGTAATATTAAGCTGCTTTAAAATTTCGCCTAACCGGCCGTTATCTTGAATAGCAGCAAGTACGAAGATTTCAGAGGTAATGTATTCATCTTTTCGTTGCTGCGCTATTTTGTCGCACAGGTTAAGCAAAATACCACTTTGTTTGCTTAGCTGCACATCACCACCAATACCATCCACACTAGCAATACGGTCAATCGCTTCGCTCAGTGCTGAACGAAGGGCATTTACATTCACATTTGCTTGGTCTAATACGGGCCGTACCGAGCCGCCTTGCTGGTTCAGCAAAGCCGTCATTAAATGTACCGGTTCGATATATTGATGATCGCGCCCAAGCGCTAAAGATTGAGCATCCGAAATGGCGAGTTGGAACTTATTGGTGAATCTGTCTAATCGCATGGCTAAACCCTAATAATGTCAAAATACCTTATGCATTAGTTATGGGAGCTTATTGAATGAGATTCAAGACAAACTAATAAAGTTTCGTAAACCTTTGATTTAGCGCAAACCTATTACACTAACTATTCGGCCAGTAGATGGCTTACCTTGATGGGTGGCCCTTCGGTGGGAGTAGAATTGTTGGTCATCACAATAAGTACAACGTTGACTATTAACCACTACGCCAATATTTAACGATGCTAGCTGTTGGACTGCAATAGCGGGCAGATCCAGTTGAAATTTTTCAGGCGTTTCACCTTGGCGAATTGTCGATGGATAATCAGAAAAGCGTTGTGCTAAGACCGCATCGACTTCGTAGCACTTTTGACATATAGCCGGCCCTACCCATGCCATTAAATCTGCAGCTTGGCTAGAAAAGTGGCTTATTGTTTTATGAATAATGCCCAACTCAAGCCCTTTCCAGCCAGCATGTATTGCGGCAACTTCTTTACCTGCTTTATCGCAAATAAGGATAGGCACACAGTCGGCGGTCATTACAGCACAAAAATACCCGCGCTGTGCACTAAACGCAGCATCGCCTTCGGTTTCTTTCGACGGCAAGGTTACAACATGATTGCCGTGAACCTGATTTAGCCAAGTAATAGATTTTGCAAAAGGTAAGCTAGCACGATTTGATGCGACTGCCTCTTTGGCATCGCCCACGTGGTCTCCTACATTACAGCCTGCATAGTCTCCAACACTTGCGCCCGCGTTTTCACTATCGTAGCGAGTGGACGTGTAAGCAACTACGTTTTCAGGGCAATTCCATTGAGGGGCTATCATTAAAAAGCGACCATTCAGAATCTATCAATCAGGGCTAATAGTTAAAAAGCGAATATTCAGCGGCCTTACCCCAGAAAAACGTCGCTAAACTATCAATACTGAATATCCATATAGCAAGTTTAGCAACATGAGGTATGTGGGCGCTTGGTTAAATCATATCCTCGGGATTTTCCTTGGAATCTAAACGTACCGCCGCTAATAAATCTTTCATATCTTGCGGTAGTGGCGCTTGCCATGTCATCCACTCTTCAGTTTCTGGATGATATAAAGAAAGCTGCGCTGCATGTAAAGCTTGTCTCTGGAAACCACGTAAGGTGTTGATAAAGTCTTCAGATGCGCCTTTGGGTAGGCGAGGTCTGCCACTATAAGTAGGGTCGCCAAGCAAAGGATGCTTAATATGGGCCATATGCACACGAATTTGGTGAGTTCTGCCAGTTTCTAGCTTCAAACGTAAATGAGTATAAGCTCGAAACTTCTCGATTACGCGAAAGTGAGTAATTGCAGGTTTTCCATTTTCTCGCACGGCCATATGAGTGCGCTTAGTGGCGTGTCGACCAATAGGTTCATCAACAATACCACCAGCAACCATGGTACCCATAGCTACTGCTTCGTACTCTCGGCTCATCACTCTTGTTTGAAGTTGATCAACAAGATGGGTTTGCGCAGGTATTGTTTTTGCCACAACCATTAATCCAGTCGTGTCTTTATCCAACCGATGCACAATGCCTGCTCTAGGCACTTTATCAATGTCTGGAACGTGATTAAGCAATGCGTTAAGCACAGTACCGCTTGGGTTGCCTGCACCTGGATGAACCACTAAATCCGCAGTTTTATTAATTACTAGAATATGCTCATCTTCATAAACAATATCCAGCGCGATATCTTGGGGTTGGCTAGTCACCTGCACTTCTATTTCAGCGCTAACAGTCACCAACTCATCCATTTGCATTTTATGGCGCGGTACTGTGATAACCTGTCCATCAACGGATACATTTCCGCCCTGGATCCAAGTTTTTAGCTTAGAACGTGAATATTCAGGGAACAAATCAGCTAAAACCTGATCTAACCGAAGACTAAAGTGCTCAGCCCCTGTGGTTGCCTCTAATTGTAATGTGTTGTCCGACTGTGTCATAACACCGATTATTAAGTGTAAAAAGGGTATTATAACAAGCTTTCAATCGGTACACTGCGTTGTTTACGAATTTGTATGGTTTTTATCATCGCGAGTACGTTAGAATACGAGAACATGAGCTTAGACAGCGAAGTAATCAATACTGTTTAGCAGGAAAAAAGAACTATTATGAAATCAATTCGATTACTGGCACCTGTTTTATTGGGTGCAATGGTATCTGTCGCAGGCTGTAGTAGCTCCTCCGACGAAGAAGAAAAAGCCGTTTTGGCTAATATGGGTGCGCAACAGCTCTATAACAGAGCCAAAGAAAGCATGGAAGTGGGTAACTTCAGTGCAGCGGCGCAAACTCTAGGCGCACTAGATTCACGCTACCCGTTTGGCCCACTTTCGCACCAAGTACAACTGGATCTTATCTACAGTTATTACAAGTCAGGTAAAAGTGACGAGACGTTAGCCACTATCGATAGGTTTATTCGTCTTAACCCAAATCACTCAGATGTTGATTACGCGTATTATATGCGTGGCTTAACCAACATGGAGTCTGACAGTAACCTGTTCCAAGATTTGATGAACATTGATAGGACTGACCGAGATCCTTCGAACTCTCGCCAGGCTTTTGAAGACTTCAGACGGTTAATGCAGCAATACCCTGACAGCAAATATGCTGCAGATGCTCGCAAGCGTATGCTTCATATTAAAGATAGATTGGCCCGCTATGAAATTGCTATTGCTCGTTTCTACATGCGTAGACACGCATACGTAGCAGCGGCGAACCGCGGCCGTTATGTGATTGAGCATTTCCCTGAAAGTACACAAATTCAGCAAGCACTAGAAATTATGGTGTCTAGTTACGAACAACTAGGGTTAGATGATTTGCGTGGTAACGCAATGAAAACGTTGAAATTGAACTTCCCTGAAAGTGATTTTATCAGCTAAGTTTTTAGCCAACGAATACAAAAAAACGCACCTCATATGAAGTGCGTTTTTTTTTGATTTCGTCGTTATTAAATGTATAAGTTGCTTAAGATGGCTAGCGAAAGAAAAGATGGCTAAATGGATTGAGAAGGCGCGCTATACCAGATGTGAAATGTAATGGTTGGTCGACTATAGTAAACACGAGACAACCTTGAGAGTGATCAGAGCGAGGAGTATGGGTGTTTTGCCCATCCATGAAAATGAAGTCGCCTGAATCGTAGCTATTTAACCCATCGCTGAATTCACCATTTAACACTAATGTGTATTCAGTCCCGCGATGAGTGTGTTCTGGCACGCTACCGCCTTTTCCCATGTAAATGAAATTAGCGACACCTTGGCTACCCAAATCTACAGGCGCTTGCCAAAGTTTTCCCACCAAACTAGACCAACTCCCTGTTTTTTCTATATACCGTTGCAAGGTACGAGGAAGCGTAAATACCTTACCATCCAACTCAATAGCACTTTCTCTACTGTTATTGGCAATAGTGTTTACAACGGGGACAGTATTTGATGATGAAAACTTATTCTTATCTGAAGTAGCGTGAAGCTTGAAACCTGAATCGGCTTCTAAAGATGATGGCGTTTGCGTAATTTGGGCAATCATAGTGCTGTAATCTGGATTAAAATCAGCTGATTTGGAACCATTCTCTTCTAACAGAAAGCCTTCTGACAAAGAGCCCTCTAATAGGGAACCCGCTAGGCGCTCAGTTTCTTGTTCCACAAATCGCTGACACGTGCTGCACATATCACAATGTGCAGAAACCATCAGCGATACCGCTGGCGACAAATTCCCGTCAACGAATGAAACAAGCTGTTGAGCACTAGGGTGGAACCTAATCATTAGTCTGTAGCATGCCTTTTAATCTTTGAAGCGCTAAACGTGTTCTAGATTTTACTGTACCTAACGGAATGACTAGTTCATCAGCCACTTCTTGTTGTGACTTACCGTCAATATAAATCGCTTCAATCACCGCTTTTTGCTTAACGGGAAGTGACTCGAATAAATAACCAATTTGTTCTAAGGTAACTTGTTCATCAAGTGGCGCTTCGTTTAAATCAGCGGTTTGTTCGCAAAGTACTGGCCAAAGATCATCTGAACAAACGTCTTCTTTTCGGTTTTGAAGTTTACGCAACATATCAAAACGGATGTTTCTTGCAATAGTAAATATCCAGGTTGAGGGTGAACCCTTCTCTGCATTAAATAAATGGGCCTTTTGCCATACGTTCGACATTGTGTCTTGAACCAGCTCCATTGCTAAAGCTTCGTTACCCATCTGCTTGAGTGCATACGAACGTAATCGTGGCGCGAAGTAATTGAAGATTTTCGAGAACGCTATTTTGCTTCGCGTCTGGGCTACTTCAACTAGATAATCTGACATCTCAACCGCGCATTCTTTCGGTTTAATCGTACTCTTACTTTGTTCTAAAGGAATTCCAACTAACATAAGGTTTCGTCCGTTTATCCGATTCGATTAATGTATTTTACAAACAATCGTTGAAAGGGGTTACTGATTCCGAATTACAATTATTTAATGGAATGCAATCTGCAACGTTTCCAATTTATCGAACTAATGCACAAAGATAATTTAGTAACTTCTTTCCACCACCTTCAGTGAGAAACTGCTGTTTTTGTCCCCCATCTACGGGTAACAACTCCAGCCACCGTCTTAATACCCACAGTGGGTCATCAAACCGGGTTTCTTCATAAAGCGATGCTATCTCAGTATAGTTCTCAAAAATTTCTTTCAAACGATCATCTATAGGCGCTAATTGTTGAGGTGATATTTCGCAGTTCCAAGGTGCTACAGTGTGACACTGACCTGTGCGTAATCCATCTGATTCAACTGCTACATCAGTTACCTCAACTAAGTGTAATCCAGCAACCTTTATGCCAAGCAAACCATCATCAAGCAAATCGAAGTCAACCACCTTGGCGTAAGTGCCAATAGGATAAATATGTTCATTAACCGATTTATCTCCTGAAGCGTTTAGCATACACATCACAAAGCCTTTGTTTTCAGCGCATGCCTGCTTAACCATACGCATATATCTAGGCTCAAAAATACGTAACGCCATGCGTCCTTCGGGAAGCAAATGGGCCGATAACGGAAATAGTGGAATGGGTGTATTACTCATAAACTCTTAACTCTTTTAGACATAAGCAGTTACGCCACCGTGAACAAATTGGATCGCTAGGGAAAAAATTTCACACTTTAGTCTAAGGCGATGATCCTGAGTGCTGCTTTATTTGTAGAATGAGTAATACAGATGCTTTTATCTGTGCAAATGCGACCTGAATAACATCTGGACGGTCAAAATACCGTGCATAGTGATTACAAACAAGTTATCTCGAAGCATTTCTATAATTAACAATAAGTTACATCGCCATACAATAAATGTTGTAGGTTTATATTATTTGCAGGTTCATAATAAAAGTGAAGAAGTGATGACCGTATTAGATAGATTTTCCTCCATGTATGCCGATATCTGCCAAATTACACTAGAAGATTTAGCCAGTATTTACGCGGTTAATGTAACCTTTATAGATCCTATCACCACCCATCATGGTCTAGGTGATGTCCAACACTATTTCTCCCATTTATTAGAACAGGCTGAGCGTTGTGAATTTGATATTGCCATGATAGCGCCGGTTGAAAGTAACAGTATTACCCACCTTGTAAACTGGACAATGACCTTGAAGCTTAAGCAAAGTGACAAGTTGATAACGCTGGACGGCAATACCCAACTAACCGTGCAAGACGATATGATTGTTTATCATAAGGATTACTACGATTTAGGAGAAATGGTGTATGAACATATTCCTTTATTGGGTTTCTTTGTTAAGAAAATCAAAAAGAGGCTAGCGAAATGAAGACCTTACTAATTACTGGCGCCACCTCTGGTATCGGAAAAGCGTTGGCCCTTCATGCTGCTGACAAGGGCTATCAGGTTATTGCTTGTGGGCGCAACAAAGATGTTTTAGATGACTTAGCCACGCAGCCCAACATAGAACCGCTACAATTTGATGTCACATCACTTGATGAGGCAAAAATTGCATTACGGAACGTAAAGTGTGACGTCGCTATTTTAAATGCCGGTACCTGCGAATATGTTGATATTGATAAATTCGAATCTGATATGTTTAGGCGGGTTTTTGAACCGAACTTTTTTGGGGTTGTTCATTGTGTAGAAGCACTTATTCCCGTTCTGAAGCAAGGAAACAAGCTGGTTATCGTTGATAGTATGGTGCGATTGCTACCGTTTACCCAGTCCCAAGCTTATGGCGCTAGTAAGGCTGCGCTACATTATTTCACAAAAAGTTTAGAGGTAGATTTACACGATCGTGGTATCAAGGTGCAAGCCGTATCACCTGGGTTCGTAGAAACCCCACTTACCGACAAAAATGATTTTGACATGCCAATGAAAATAACGGCCACCGAAGCAGCAGAGTCTATGTTAAAAGGTATTGAGGCGGACAAGCAAACCGTTTTTTTCCCAAGGATGTTCGGTTTTATATTGCGATTTATGCATATTTTACCAAATGGATTACAAAAGAAATTATCGCTATCGATGCGAGAAAAGCAGTAGAGCATAATAACAATGACAAAAAATGTAGCTATTATCGGAACAGGTATTTCAGGCCTGACCTGCGGGTATTTGTTAAATAAAGATGCAAAGATTACCGTTTACGAAGCCAATGATTACATAGGTGGCCATACTGCCACAAAAAAGATCGACGATGATGGTATCGAACGAAATATCGACACCGGTTTTATTGTATTTAATGACTGGACCTACCCCAGTTTTATAAAGCTGATGAAACAGCTTAATGTGGCATATCAACCTACCGAGATGAGCTTTTCTGTCACCAGTGAAAAAGCCAATATTGAGTACAATGGCAATACGATAAACAGCCTGTTCGCCCAGCGACGAAATATGCTACGCCCACGATTCTGGCGTATCGTGCGTGACATTCTTAAATTTAATAAAGCCTGTAAAGCATTTGTCGCAGAGCAACGAGATACCTCTTCGATGACACTTCAAGATGTCATTAACGAATTGAAGTTAAGTGATGACTTTGCCCGCTACTACATCTTACCAATGTGTGCCGCTATTTGGTCAGCAAGTCTTGCTGAAACTAGGCAGTTTCCGCTGACTTTCTTTCTGCAATTTTTTAATAACCATGGTTTATTAAATATTAGCGACAGACCTCAGTGGTATACCATTAAAGGCGGCTCTAGCACTTATATCCCACCACTAACTGCAAGCTTTAAAAACAACATAAAGCTATCTTGTGGTGTTACGAATGTAAAAAAGGTAGACCATAAATGGCAGGTAACTGACACATCTGGCTCTCACGTTTTATTTGACGACGTTATTTTTGCCTGTCATAGCGATCAAGCTCTTGCCATGCTAGATACGCCAACTGTAGCGCATCAAGAAGTGTTAGGTGCCATTGGTTTTGCTAACAATGAAGTTGTTATGCACAAAGACACCAATCAACTGCCAAAACGAAAACTTGCGTGGGCAAGTTGGAATTACAGACTAAAAGACGATGCCAGCGAAGAAGATAGGCCTGCTTCGGTAACGTACGACATGAATATTCTTCAGCGAATAGACGCTAAAAATACCTTCTGTGTTACGCTTAACAATACAGCTGAAATTGACCAAAACACGGTATTGGGAACCTATCAATATTCTCATCCACAATTTAGTGCCACTATGGTGAATGCCCAACAAAACAGAAAAAAAATATGCGGTGTGGATAACCTGCATTTTTGTGGCGCATATTGGTACAACGGTTTCCACGAAGACGGGGTTCATAGTGCGCTAGATGTATGCGAGCGATTCGGGGTTAGCCTGTGATTGATAGTGCTATTTATGAAGGTATGGTATATCACGAACGATTCGTCCCTACCCAACATAAGTTTGACTACCATATTTATCTTTTTTGGATAAAGTTAGGTGAAGTCGATGCATTGACTGAAACACTTGACCATTTTTCCGTTCATTCGAAAGCAAGGTTGCGCTTTAAGCGTGAAGATTACCTAGGTGATAGCAGCACGCCATTAGACCAAAGCGTACTGGAAAAAATGAACAGTTTAAGTAAGGATACGTTAACCGGTGATGTCTATATGTTGGGCCAACTCCGTATGTGGGGAATGTACTTCAGCCCAGTAAATTTTTACTATTTAAAAGGCGAAGACAATACCTTTACCCATGTACTGGCTGAAGTCAGTAATACCCCTTGGAATGAGCGTCATTACTACCTGGTTGATTTAGCGGTGCAAGCCGATACTCCAAAGGCATTCCATGTATCACCGTTTAATCCAATGGATATGACCTATAAATGGCGGATAACTCAGCCTCAACAACAACTTGCATTAGCTATGGATTGTGTTCGGGGTGATAAAGAATTTAGTGCGGGCGTTAATTTAACCCGTATTTCATTAGATAATGCGAATCTAAGTCGGGTTATGAAACGTATACCTAGTATGACCATAAGAACAATGATTGGCATATATTGGCAAGCGTTAAAGTTATTAATAAAACGCACGCCACTTTACAACCACCCTAAGAAAAGTCAGGAATAATAATTACATGTCTTCCGGTGAATCTGTACTTAGTACCCCTTCTGAAGCGTCTCTATTAGACAAAATTTGTAGACGCGCTTTTTTAAAATGTTTAGAGAAACTTCCCCATGGTTCGCTCACTATTAGGGAAAATGGTAGCACTATCGCTTCTCTTGGTAACGCTGACGACGACTTGCACGCCACTATTAACTTTTTAGATGTGAAAGCGTACCGCCAACTGTTACTTGGTGGCAGTGTGGGTGCTGGAGAAGCTTATATGGATGGCTTATGGGATAGCGATGATGTTACCGCGGTTGTGCAAATTTTTGCTCGTAATTTGTCTACCCTTGATGAGTGGGAAAATAAGTTTAAATGGATTTCCATGCCCATATTGAAAATTCAGCATTTTGCCCGCCGAAATACCCAAGACCAAGCAAAGAAAAACATTGAAGCTCACTACGACTTAGGCAATAAGCTCTATACCCGTTTTCTTGATAATTCCATGATGTATTCATCTGCTATTTACCCAGATGTAAATACCAGTTTAGAAGACGCGCAGAACCACAAACTAAAAACGATTTGCGACAAACTTCAGCTAACAGAAAATGACCATCTGTTAGAGATAGGTACTGGCTGGGGTGGCCTAGCCGTGCACGCAGCCAAGCACTATGGCTGCAAGGTTACCACCACGACTATTTCTGAAGAACAATACGCCTGGGCAGAGCAGTGGATTGCCAGTGAGAACTTGTCTGATAAAGTCACCTTGCTGAAAAGAGATTATCGTTTACTGGAAGGTAAGTACGATAAACTGGTTTCAATCGAAATGATTGAAGCAGTTGGAAAAGACTATTTAGGTAACTTTTTTGAAAAGTGTTCATCGTTATTAAAAGACGACGGGCTAATGCTACTGCAATCAATCACTATCGATGACAGACGTTACGAAAGTTACGCTAGTAGCGTAGATTTCATTCAAAAATACATATTCCCTGGTGGATTCTTACCTTCTCAGTATCAACTGAATGCTCACTTGAAACGCTACAGCGACATGATGATTCGAGACTTGCACGATATCGGCTTAGATTATGCCCAAACCTTAAACCACTGGTACGAAGCTTTTATCAGCGCCAAAGAAGCATTGATGAATGATGGTTATGATGAGCGGTTTATGCGGATGTGGATTTACTACTTAAAATATTGTGAAGGTGGTTTTTTAGAACGAACTATTAGTACTGTTCAATTGGTAATATCTAAACCTCATTACAGAGAAACCTTACAGCGCTAAATGATCACTTGCTATCACTGGCGCTACTTACACACGGCTATTTACAAACCGTTACTTACAAGCCATTAGAAACAAAACAAACTTCATCATTGAAAAGGGCGAATAATTATTCGCCCTTTTCAATTTCTTATCCTCAAAGCTCTTATGTCTTTGTGCTATTCATCAAATTATTCAACAAGTTACTCATCGACTACGGAAATAGGCTCTGAAGTCATCGCTTTACCTTGATTGATATTAATCTCTACCCGTCGGTTTCGCGCCCTATCAGCCGGTGTAGTTGCATCTTTCACCATTGGAACAGTATCGGCCTTGCCCACTACAGACATTCTGCTTTCATCAAAACCTGGCGCTGTACGCATAGCTTCGGCTACGGCTACGGCACGCTGAGACGATAAATCCCAATTAGAACGATAGAGCTCGTTAGCAATGTGTTGTCCGTCACTGTGCCCTGATATTTCTATTTCCCCTGGCACATCAGCTAACAGCACTCCAATTTTGCGTAAGATAGGCTGAAACTGAGGCTGTAAAAATGCAGAACCCGCTGAAAACGAACCGTTCTCTCTAATCCGAATAGTTAACTGCTGGCCTAACGATTCTAGCTCTACCGCACCATCTAAAATTTGTTTCTGTAACTGCTGAGCGACTTTTTTCATTAGCTCAGCAGTTTGTGTTTGATCTGAGCTTTGCGCCGCCGAAGATGACTGGTCGGTAGCCGTTTGTTGTGACTGTCCTCCCCTCTGTTCGCCTCGCTGCTTCTGCCTACCGCCTGAAGAGTCTTCGTCACCCGCTTGAAACTCCAGCATTTGCTGCGTCATTTCAATGGTTTGCTGTTGAATGGTATCTATCGGAGAAGGATCGGGGCGGCCAGGTCTGAACTCCATGGCAATAACACTGGTGCCTTTAGGAATGTCTTTCACTTCAATTTTGTTTTGTACACCGAAGGCAAACTTCATAGAGCCCGCTATTTGCTTAAACTTCAGTACATCCATTTCTGAAAATGAAAGCAGTAGTACAAAGAAGCACATTAGCAACGACATTAAGTCCGCGAAGGTCCCCATCCATGCAGGAAGCCCCTCGGGAGGACATTTTGGGCACTCTTCTTCAGCCATTATTCGTCCTCAGCGCCAGTATTTCGTTTACTTGCCGCTAAATAGTTTTTCAAGATGCCTTCGATTACGCGGGGGTTTTGACCGTCGGCAATACCCACAATACCATCGAGTACGAGCATTTGGTTCAGCTTTTCTTCTTGTGCCCGGTTACCAAGTTTAACTGCCATAGGTAAGCATATAATGTTGGCAAGAAATGCTCCGTATAAGGTGGTTAATAGTGCTACCGCCATCGCAGGCCCAATCGACTTTGGATCATCCATGTTAGAAAGCATGGCCACCAGACCAATCAGGGTTCCAATCATGCCCATTGCTGGTGCGATATCACCCATGCCTTTAAATATAGTGGCGCCAAATTCATGCCGCTCGGTAGTCATAGAGATATCTTTCGCTAAGGTTTCTCTGACCACTTCTATGTCGTGACCGTCTACCAGCATGTCTACGCCTTTTTGCATAAACGGGTTGTCTATTTCTGCTTCTTCTAGTGCAAGGAATCCGCCTTTACGCGCTGCATCAGCCATCTCAACGATTTTTTCAATTAGGTCTTCTGGCGTATCAATTTTGAACATGAACGCTTTGCCAGCAATTTTACCAGCACCAAAAAATTGCCCTAAAGTGTATTGGGATAAAATAACGAAAAGGGTACCACCAAATACAATCAAAATAGACGGTACATTGATGAACATGGCAATACTGCCACCCATAACCATGGCCATTACCACAAATCCGATGGCGCCCAACATACCTATGACGGTTGCTAAATCCACTCACTCTTCCTCATTTTTTGCAGACGCTGCATAACTATTACTCGTATTCTATCGGCATTGTATAGAATTTCTATAACAAGAATATCGCAAATTACCTTAATTATTGTATACATAATGATGTTAGTCGAACTTTAAGCCGCGGTTTTGATACTAGACAATAGTTCACCTATGCTTGCCATATATAAGAGCAATAGGGCATATCTCGACAAACCATTTGACCCATTGGCTACCCTCAGTTAATGTGCGCGTAATCCCAAGAAACGCCTAAAATTGAGTGCTGTGGTGACAAAAGTGACGAAAAAAACAGATTCTCCCTCGTTTGAGGAAACCTTGACCGAACTCGATGCCATTGTAAATGAGATGGAAAACGGTGAGTTGCCATTAAACGTTGCACTTGAAAAATTTGAGCGAGGCATTGCCCTTTCTCGTGAAGGCCAAAAATCGTTAGCGCAAGCCGAGCAAAAAGTTAAAATTTTGCTTAACGAGCAAGGCGAAAACGCATTACACCCTCTTCCTGAAGACGAGCAACCTTAAGACTCGTGTCGTAACAAACAGGTATAGTATGAATTTTACTGCATTGCATCAGCAGGTTAAGCAGCAAACTGATGCGTCGTTGAATACGCTCATTGATGATCTTCCTAGCGATGCACCGCGTCTAAAAGAAGCAATGCGTCATGCATTGTTAGTGGGCGGAAAACGCATGCGACCTTTACTGGTTCAAGTTATCGGCAATACCCTTGATGTGCCAAAAAGCGACCAAATGGCGATTAGTATGGCCATTGAGTGTGTTCACGCCTACTCGCTTGTGCACGATGACTTGCCAGCCATGGACGATGATGATTTACGTCGCGGACAGCCTACTTGTCATATTGCATTTGATGAAGCCACCGCAATATTAGCCGGTGACGCGTTGCAAGCCCTTGCTTTTAGCACATTGGCCGACATTCCTTTGAGTGACTTTGCGGCTAACAGGCGTGGAGAGTTGCTTTCTGTGTTAGCACGCGCCGCAGGCTATCGCGGCATGTGTGGCGGGCAAGCTATTGATTTAGCCAGTACTGGCGAAGAAATAAGCCTAGAACAGCTTAAACGGCTACATAATTTAAAAACTGGCGCCCTGCTTCGTGCCTGTGTTGAAATGGTATCTATTGTTTCTCAAGGGCTCGACGTTAACAGTAAAGCTGACTTATTAGCTTACGCCGATGACATTGGTCTTGCATTTCAAGTCCAAGATGACATTCTGGACGTAGAAGGAAATAGTGAGCAATTAGGAAAGCCCGCAGGCTCTGACATTGCTTTGGGCAAAAACACCTTTCCTGCCAAACTTGGCATTGAAGGAGCAAAACGAGAACTTGATAAGCTGCATCAGAATGCCCTTCAAGCCTTGGCTCGTTTGCCCTACAATACGGACAGTTTAATTGCGTTTAGCGAACTTTTGGTAAAACGAGACCATTAGTTTTGCAACCATGTTGAAAAAGATAATAAATAATGAGTTTAGACCTCCAACATTACCCCACGCTTGCTATTGCGCAAACGCCGGATAAGTTAAGACAATTACCGCAAGAGAAGTTGCGTGAATTATCAGATGAATTACGAGAATATTTACTAAATAGCGTAAGCCAAACCAGTGGACACTTTGCGTCTGGCTTAGGCACGGTAGAGCTTACCGTTGCGTTGCATTATATTTATAATACGCCTGTAGACAGATTAATTTGGGATGTGGGTCATCAAGCTTACCCCCATAAAATTCTGACGGGTCGTGCCACGCAAATGTCGACAATTCGACAAAAAGACGGTTTACACCCCTTTCCGTGGCCTCCTGAAAGCGACTATGACACCTTTGCTGTAGGGCACTCTTCCACGTCGATAAGTGCAGCCCTTGGTATGGCAGTTGCCGCTGAGCAAGAAGGTAAAAATCGTAAAGTGGTTGCCGTGATTGGTGATGGTGCGATTACCGCAGGTATGGCATTTGAAGCAATGAACCATGCTGGTGACATCAATAAAGATATGGTTGTGGTGTTAAACGACAACGAAATGTCTATCTCTGAAAACGTAGGTGCGCTTAATAGCCACCTAGCCCGTTTATTAACGGGTAATGTCTTCAACTCTATTCGCGATGGTTCTAAAAAGCTATTAAGTAATGTGCCACCTATCAAAGAGTTTGCTAGTCGCGCAGAAGAGCATCTTAAAGGCATGGTAGTACCGGGCACTATCTTTGAAGAGCTAGGCTTTAATTACATTGGCCCGATTGATGGCCATGATGTAGATGCCGTGGTAGACACTTTACGCAATATGCGTAAATTTAAAGGCCCACAACTGCTTCACGTGGTGACCAAAAAAGGTAAAGGTTACGCCCTTGCTGAAAAAGACCCGATTAAATTCCACGCAGTGCCTAAGTTTAATCCTGCCGATAATGCATTGCCTAAAGCGAAGCCATCTGCTCCTACTTTTTCAGCCATTTTTGGCGACTGGTTATGCGATATGGCCGCGCAAGATCCTAAATTGATGGCGGTTACTCCCGCTATGCGTGAAGGCTCTGGCATGGTGGCATTTTCACAGCAATATCCGGCGCAGTATTTTGATGTCGCTATTGCTGAACAGCATGCGGTTACCTTTGCAGCAGGCTTAGCCAAAGAAGGCTGTAATCCAGTCGTTGCTATTTACTCGACCTTTTTACAGCGTGCATACGATCAGCTTATTCACGATGTGGCGTTGCAAGACTTGCCTGTCTTATTTGCAATCGATCGTGCCGGTATCGTGGGTGCTGATGGCCCTACTCACCAAGGCGCGTTTGATATTGCCTTTTTGCGCTGTATACCAAATATGATTGTTATGGCACCGTCTGATGAAAATGAATGCAGACAAATGCTCTACACTGGACATAAAGCGCAAAAACCGGCAGCGGTACGTTATCCTCGAGGCTCTGGAATGGGTATTACTCCTGATAGTGCTATGACCGAGCTCCCCATTGGCAAATCGAAGATTAGCCGTGCAATGGAAGGCCAGCCTAGTAAGAAAATTGCTATTTTAAACTTTGGTACCCTGCTTCCTAATGCGTTAGCCGCTGCGGAAGCTATTGATGCCACCGTTATCGATATGCGCTTTGTAAAGCCTCTAGACGGCGAGGCGATTGAAAAAGCGGCTGCCGAGCACGATATATTAGTGACTTTGGAAGATGGCTGTATAGCGGGCGGTGCGGGCTCTGGTGTACTTGAGCACTTGCAACAACAGGGTATTATGAAACCGGTTCGTACTTTAGGCCTTCCAGACAGCTTTATTTTACAAGGTACGCAGCAAGAAATGTACAAAGAACATGGCTTAGATGCTGAAGGCATTACCGATACGGTTCGAGGTTTGTCTAGCTAATTAGTGAACAAATACAAAAAAGCCCGCATTAGCGGGCTTTCTAGTTTTTGTAGGTATTCGCAAGCAGCTTTTGCCTATGCAATTCCTAAAACAAAGTAGTAAATGCTGGCCACACTATCATCATGATATGTAAGCAAGCGCAGGCCATGGCACCCGCCACTAAGTCATCGAGCATAATACCTGTACCGCCGTGTAAGCGCTTATCGATAGGGCCTATCGGCCAAGGCTTTAGAATATCGAAAATACGAAACAACACGAATCCTGCTAGCATAGACGAAACTGTTATTGGCACAAATA
Source organism: Alteromonas sp. 1_MG-2023 (assembly GCF_030547075.1). Taxonomy (GTDB): domain Bacteria; phylum Pseudomonadota; class Gammaproteobacteria; order Enterobacterales; family Alteromonadaceae; genus Alteromonas. The sequence continues at coordinate 24,615 of NZ_JAUOQH010000003.1, forward strand.
AGAAGGTCACAAACATACCCGCCACTTCATCCCATACAATAGAACCGTGATCATGCACTTGCATATCATCAGCGGTTTTTCCGCACAGATAAATACCCAAAACTGAAGCGAAAATAGTGAAGGCGATAAACGCTATCACAGGCATGTTAGCCGACAACATAAGCAATGGTATTGCTGCTGCAGAACCAAAGGTTCCAGGCATTAAAGGGATAAGCCCACTACCAAAACCAAGTGCCAAAAAATGCACTGGGTTCTTCATGCTAATTCTAGCGCGATATTCTTTTTGCATAAAATGCTCTATTAGCTTCTAGAAAGTATGTTCGTAACCATTTTCATTGGATGGCGTAAACGGCTGGTTATCTTTTAACAAAGACAACTGACCCACCTGCCCAGTAAGTTGGCCAATACAGGTCGCTTTTACACTGCTACTGCCCAGTGAGGTTTCAAAGTTACCTCGCTGTTCTTCACCTACCGTAAAGATAAGCTCGTAATCGTCCCCTGCCGACAATGCATATTCAATAGCCTGCGCATTATCGACTGCGCTGGTTAACGCTCTTGATAATGGCAGCTTATCTACATGCACATTCGCACCGCAGCCAGAGGCTTTTAATATATGACCTAAGTCAGAAATTAACCCATCAGATACATCAATACATGATGAGGCAATACGACGAAGGGCGGTACCCACCGCAACCCGAGGTGTAGGATAATAATGACGATTAATCAGTACTTCTCGAGCTTCACCAGCCACTGTTAGCTTATTCTGTAGAATATCTAATCCCGCACCAGCATCACCTAATGTACCGGTAACGTAAACCCAATCACCGGGGTTTGCGTTACTGCGAGTTAGTTCAGAGCCCGGCGGAATAAACCCTTGGGCCGTAATGGTCATCGCCATTGGGCCTTTAACGGTATCGCCACCAATTAACTGTACGGAATAGTACTGCGTAAGCTCGTACAAACCATCTACGAACTCGCTCAGCCATTCATCATGTACCGCGGGCAACGAAAGCGATAAGCTAATCCAAGCGGGCTCAGCACCCATGGCGGCTAAATCACTTAAATTCACGGCTACAGTTTTATATGCGACTGACTTCGCCGGTGCATCTTCTAAAAAGTGTACACCTGCTACCAAGGTGTCTGTGGTAACGGCTAATTGTTGGTTATTAGGAACGTTAGTTACGGCACAATCATCACCAATACCAATAACCACGTCTTTACGAGTATGGCCGCCATCAGAGAAGTAGCGGCCGATAAGATCAAATTCTTTCACGTTAGTCTATTAAACCCTTTGTGACATCCATTGCCACTGGACAAGGTTAATCGCGTTCGTCTTTACGCAACGAGCGAACCGCTTTATCAAGCGCACCATTAATGAATTTATGACTTTCTTCGGCCCCAAAAGACTTCGCAAGTTCAATCGCTTCATTGATGATTACGCGATAAGGCACATCCTTACGCTCTGTAAGCTCCAGCGTCGCAATACGCAAAATCGCCTTTTCTATAGCATCTAGTTCTTCTGGCAAACGGCCCAAATACGGCTTAATAGTCGTATCTAAGTGGCTAGCGCTGTGCGCTACACCGCGAAGCAGTGCCTGAAAATAAGCCATATCAACTTTCTTCATATCGTTACTGGTCGCAAGCGACAGCTCGATTTGCTGAATATCGTTATGACTCATTTGCCATGAGTAGATGCCTTGTAGGGCAAGTTCACGGGCTTTACGACGAGCTGAAACTTTCACTTAATTTTATACCTTAAAGCTTTTCAACAGCATCGATAACGTTAACCATTTCAAGCGCACCAAGGGCTGCTTCAGCGCCTTTGTTGCCTGCTTTGGTTCCAGAACGCTCGATAGCCTGTTCAATAGAATCTGTAGTAATAACACCAAAAGATACCGGTACACCGTACTCTAGCGATACTTGCGCTAGGCCTTTGTTACATTCGCCTGCAACAAAGTCAAAATGAGGTGTGCCGCCACGAATTACTGCACCTAGTGCAATAATGGCGTCAAAAGATTTTTTCTCAGCAAGTTTCTTAGCAACAATAGGCAACTCATAAGCACCTGGAACACGAACCACTGTGATATCGTCTTCGTTCACTTCGCCGTGACGGTCTAGTGTGTCTAATGCGCCTTCCAATAAGCTCTCAACAACAAAGCTATTAAAGCGTGCAACAACGATAGCAATCTTCTTACCAGTCGCTCTGATATTACCTTCAACTACTTGCATGATTTCATTCCTCGAGAAAAACGGCGCGAAGTATACCACAACTACGCCCAAACTAAATCGATTGTTTTTGTTACTGGCTGACAAGTCCGTTAGACCGAATAACAAACGGCAAGGTGGGGATAGGGCTCCGTAAACACGCGGTAAATACTTCCCTGTACGCTCCGCCACCGCATCCATGCGGTGGAGGGTTTACTGCGCCCTTTCCCCACCTTTCCTATAAATTACTTACGTAAATTTCATTGGCTTGTGGTAATGACTTTTCGTTAACAGAGCCTTACCAAGAGCTTCTGATTTACCACTACTTAATCGTGTACGTATTCAACTACTTCTAGGCCATAGCCTGATAAGGCATGATACTTAATAGGTTTGCTTAGCAGACGCATTTTTTGAACGCCAATAGAGGCTAATATTTGGCTGCCCACACCAACAGTGCGTGATGAGCCCTGCCAATCAGCACCCGTTGGGCGCTCGCCTCTATCTTCTGCCGCAAAACGTCGAACTTGTTGCTCAATTTGCTCATCTTTACCCAGCAATACCAGAACACCGCCTTCGTCAGCAATTTTTTGCATACCTTCAGATAAGGTGAGCGAGCGATGAATACCACGGGTAGAGCCCAGCAAATCACTAAAGGTGTTATGCAAATGCACGCGAACCAATGTTGGGTTTTCAGCGGTCACTTCACCTTTTTTCAACGCAAAGTGTAGCTGGTTATCAATACTGTCTTTAAACGTATGAAGCTCGAAATCACCATACTCTGTAGGTAAGTTGCACTGAGCAACTTTTTCAATAGTGGTTTCGTTTAGGTTTCTGTACTCGATTAAATCGGCAATGGTGCCAATTTTAAGGTCGTGTTTCTCGGCGAATTTCTCAAGTTCCGGACGGCGAGCCATTGAACCGTCTTCATTTAAAATTTCAACGATAACGCCAGCTGGCTCTAATCCTGCTAGACGGGGTAAGTCGACACCCGCTTCGGTATGCCCTGCACGGTTTAATACACCGCCTTCTTTGGCGATAAGCGGAAATATATGTCCTGGCTGTACGATGTCGGTCGCCTTCGCTTCTTTAGCAACGGCAGCTTTAATGGTAACCGCGCGATCTGCTGCTGAAATACCGGTAGTTACACCAGTGGCCGCTTCAATCGATACGGTAAAGTTGGTAGAGAATTGCGCTTCGTTTTTATCCACCATTAACGGTAGATTAAGGCGTCTACAGCGTGCTTCGGTCATAGGTAGACAAACTAAACCTCTGGCATGCGTTACCATAAAGTTAATCGCTTCTGGCGTTACGTGCTCTGCTGCCATAATAAGATCGCCTTCGTTTTCGCGATCTTCATCATCCATCAAGATAACCATTTTACCCAGGCGAATGTCTTCAATAATTTCTTTCGAGGTGTTAAATGCCATAGTTTTTATACTTCTTGTAGGGTTACTTTCTCAAAAATCCGTTCTCAGCCAAAAACGCCATATCAATATCTTTCGATATAGGTGAAGCTGCTTTATCACCCATCATTAAGCGTTCAAGGTAACGTGCTATTACATCTACTTCTAAATTTACTGCGGTGCCCACTTCGTAATTTCCCATTACCGTTTCTTTTAACGTATGAGGAATTATCCATAGCATAAACTCGGCACCGTTAACTTCGTTTACGGTTAAACTTACGCCATCAACGGTGATACTGCCCTTATGCGCAATATACTTGGCTAAAGATGTAGGTGCTTTTACCCAAAATTCAACATAATCGGTGTGTTTTATAATTTTGCTAATCTCGCCCACACCGTCCACATGCCCTGAAACAATGTGTCCGCCCAATCTGTCGGTGGGTCGCATTGCCTTTTCAAGATTAACCGTAGAGCCTGTACCGTAGTGGGCAAAGCCAGTTAATTTTATAGTTTCAGCCGATACGTCCGCACAGTAATAATCGCTGCCCATATCGGTAACCGTTAGGCATACCCCGTTGGTAGCGATACTGTCACCAAGGGCAACATCGGCCATATCCAGTGTAGTTGATGAAACCGTTAACCGTATGTCACTACCACGGTTATCGAGTTTAGTAATCTTGCCTAAAGCTTGAATAATTCCAGTAAACATAATGTTCCTATAAGGCTATTGAGGGCTGTTGAGGCTGTAACGAAGCTTCATATCGTTACCTATTTGTCGACTTTCAATCAGCGACAATTCAATAGCTTGATTCAATTCAGTAAAAGTGGGTAAAGATACCATACTCACCCCTTTGTCTCCCAATAGCTTGGGTGCTTGGTAACAGATGAGTTCATCTACTTCGCCGGCCATTAGCAATGCCCCCGCTAAACCTGGCCCAGCTTCAACCCATACTTCATTAAATTGCATAGCGCCTAACTGCAGCATGAGTTTACTAATATCCACTTTGTCGTTTAAGGCATCAATAAGCAGGTGTTGGCGACTATCAGTATCGGCGTTATTTTGGGTAGATGCCACGAAGGTTGGATGACCATCGTTCATGCACGTATAGTCCCTTGAAAGATCATCGGCACTATTCACAATCACCCGTACTGGCTGGCGAATAGTCTCTAAGGGGTAATGGGTAAATTTAGCTTCGCCCGGCCTAACCAATAAGCTTGGATTATCGGCTTTGACGGTACCTGAACCGGTTAACACTGCGCAGCTTTGCGCACGATAATGCTGCACATCTCTTCTGGCTTCTGGCCCAGTTATCCATTGGCTGTTGCCATTTTGAAGTGCTATTTTGCCGTCAACACTGATGCCTAATTTCACTCGAACATAAGGCTTACCGGTCAACATGCGCTTAATAAAGCCGGGGTTTAATGCCGCGGATTCCGCAGACATGATATCGGACGACACCTCAATACCCGCGTCTTGTAGCATGCGGATACCGTTTCCACTCACGTTGGGATTAGGATCGGTCATGGCAATAACCACCCGCGAGACTTGTGCTTTTATCAGTGCTTCTGCGCAGGGGGGGGTTCGGCCATAATGGCTGCATGGCTCTAACGTTACGTAGGCTGTGGCGCCTTTTGCACTTTTCCCGGCTTCGCGAAGCGCGTGTATTTCAGCATGCGGCGTACCGGCTTGAATATGTACACCTTGGCCAATAGATTCATTGTGATTGTCAACAATGACACAGCCAACACGGGGATTAGGAGAAGTAGTATATTGGCCTTTTTGCGCCAGTCGAATGGCTTTGGCCATCCAATAATAATCAATTTCAACCGCCCTGTTAGGCAACTCACTGGTTGAACTACTACTGTGGCTTTTGCCTACGTCGGTGTTTGAGCCGCTATTTACATGCGCATGGGTAGTATTAATTGACACTGCATATCCCGTGGTTAATCTCCTAGCTTGGCTATTTCCTCACCAAACTCTCGGATATCTTCGAAGGAACGATACACAGAGGCAAACCGCACGTAAGCGACCTTATCCAGCTCTTTAAGTGCTTTCATAATAAGGTTGCCAAGCAGTTCACTTCCTACCTCTCGTTCGCCGGTAGCCCGAAGCTGTGATTTAAGCGATAAGATACACTGCTCAACTTTTTCTGTACTTACTGGGCGTTTTTCTAGTGCGCGTTGTAAGCCTGCACGAAGCTTATCTTCATTGAAGGGCTCTCGTGAACCATCACGTTTTATAACACGTGGCATCACAAGTTCTGCACTTTCAAAGGTAGTAAAACGCTCGTGACACATTGCGCATTCACGACGCCTGCGCACCTGATGCCCCTCTGCCACTAGGCGAGAGTCAATCACTTTTGTTTCTTGTGCTGAACAAAAGGGGCAAAACATGAGCTTTCCTTAACGTACTTTTTCACTCCAGCACCAACCTATTTCGTACTAGGCTAGCGCGGAGTCGATTTCTTATAGAGGTAGCTTACGCGTAAACAGGGAACTGTTCACAAAGGGCAACCACTTCACTCTTAACACGGTCGATAACGCTGTCGTCGCCCATGTTATCTAGCACATCACAAATCCACGTTGAGACTTGCTTCGCTTGTTCTTCTTTAAAACCACGACGAGTAATAGCTGGGCTACCGATACGCAGTCCGCTGGTAACAAACGGTGAGCGAGGATCGTTAGGAACCGAGTTCTTATTAACAGTAATGTTAGCAGAACCAAGGGCTGCATCAGCCTCTTTACCGGTAATATCTTTATCGATAAGGTCTAACAAGAACAAATGGTTTTCTGTACCATTTGATACAATTTTGTATCCACGTTCTTGCATAACTGCCACCATGGCTTTTGCGTTAGCAACAACCTGCGTTTGGTACTCTTTAAAGTCTGGCTGAAGTGCTTCTTTGAAGGCTACTGCTTTTGCTGCAATAACGTGACACAAAGGACCACCTTGGTTACCAGGGAATACTGAGCTTTGAAGCTTTTTATAAATCGCTTCGTCACCACAGGCAGACAAAATTAGTCCACTTCGTGGGCCCGCAAGGGTTTTATGTGTGGTTGTAGTCACTACGTGTGCGTGAGGCAGTGGATTAGGGTAAACACCCGCTGCAATCAAACCCGCCACGTGAGCCATATCAACCAACAAGAAAGCGCCAACACTATCAGCGATTTCACGGAATTTTGCCCAATCAACAACACCAGAGTATGCTGAAAAACCACCAATAATCATTTTTGGTTTATGTTCTTCCGCTAAGGCTGCAACTTGTGCATAGTCGATTTCGCCCGTTTCGTGGTTTAAACCATACTGAACTGCGTTGTAGGTTTTCCCCGAAAAGTTAACGTGAGAACCATGAGTAAGGTGACCACCTTCAGAAAGGCTCATACCTAGCACAGTGTCTCCAGCGTCAAGCAAAGCCATAAATACAGCTGAGTTTGCTTGTGAACCTGAGTGGGGCTGAACGTTTGCGTAATCTGCACCGAAAAGCTCTTTTGCACGGTCAATAGCCAGTTGCTCTACCACATCTACGTGTTCACAACCGCCGTAATAACGCTTACCTGGGTAACCTTCAGCGTACTTATTCGTAAGCTGCGAGCCCTGTGCTTCCATAACCCGTGGGCTACAGTAGTTTTCAGAGGCGATAAGTTCGATATGCTGTTCCTGACGGACAACCTCTTTAGCCATTGCATCGGCTAGTTCTGGATCAAAGTCAGCGATATTCATTTCGCGAGGTAACATGAGGGCTCCTTAACGGCGTTAATTGATGGCTTGTTCGTGGCATATTCTAGTCATTTTGCGTAGCTTGTATACCGCTTTATGACCAATTTAATTGAAATGGCGCAGGTTTAACGAATTCCCTGCGCTGTGTCGTGATCAGACCTGTTTTTCTAACGCCTTCACGCGATCGTATAAACTGCCAATTTTTTGCAGTCTTACGGTATTTCTCTTCCACTCTCTATTCGTAGAGGCAGGTTGACCAGAAGAATAAACCCCAGGCTCAGTAATATCTTGCACTATCATGGAATAACCGGTGACCTGCACTTTGTCGCAAATGGAAATATGACCGTTTACGCCAACGCCACCGCCGATAACAACGTACTTTCCAATGTGACAACTGCCTGCAATACCGGTTGCACCACAGATACAGGAATGGTCGCCGATAATGCAGTTATGCCCCACCTGCACTTGGTTATCAATAATCACATTTTTGCCTAGCACCGTGTCTTCCATGGCGCCGCGGTCTATAGTACTGCTTGCACCAATTTGACTGTCATCACCGATTTGAACGGAACCGGTTTGAGGAATAGGTATCCACACACCTTTGTCGTTCGCGTAGCCAAAACCCGCCGCCCCAATAACCGTTTGGCTGTGTATCGCTACGCGTTTTCCTATAACAACATCGTGGTAAATAGTAACGTTAGGGTGAATAACACAACCTTCCCCTATTTGTGTACCTCTACGGATAACCGTATTTGCACCAATAGTCACCCTCTCGCCTATCACCACATTATCTTCAATGATGACATTGTGACCTAAGGATACATCGCTACCGATATTAGCCGAAGAAGCAATCACAGCGGTTTCGGCAATACCACTTGCAACGACTGGCGTGGTGTCGAAAAGCTGTGCGATGCGTGCGAATGCTGCGTGAGGGTTGTCTACCACAAGCGCGGGGCACGGTGCCGTGTCTTTTAAGCTGCTGTGAAGAATAACCGCACCGGCAGAGGTATCGGTCAGCTGTGACTTGTATTTAGGATTAGTAAGAAACGAGATTTGATGGCTGGCAGCACCTGCCAATGTACCTACTGCAGAGATAACGACACTGCCGTCGCCCTCCACGATGCCACCTACATGGCTGGCAAGTTCTGATAGGCTGTAGGGGCGTTTATTCATTGCAGTCATACCGTGGATACCTGTTTTATCGTTAAAGCGTATGCTAGTGAAGTTTACCTTAATTCTAAAAGGTGACCGACGTATTATTCATACTTTTCGACTTCTTTTTACCTTATTTGAACAAAATACCATCAAGCACAAGGTTCAATGGCGCTTCACACTGGCACAGACTATCCTGTTACGAGTACAATGATGCTTTATTTTCTGGCAAGGACACAGCATGGCTCAATACGTTTACAGTATGCATCGCGTGGGGAAAATTGTTCCACCGAACCGTCAAATTCTTAAAAATATTTCACTTAGCTTTTTTCCAGGTGCCAAAATTGGCGTATTGGGTTTAAACGGGTCAGGTAAATCTACGCTGCTTCGAATTATGGCTGGGCTAGATACTGAAATAGAAGGTGAAGCACGTCCACAACCTGGACTTAAAATTGGCTACCTTCCTCAAGAGCCTCAACTAGACGAGTCGAAAGATGTTCGAGGGAACGTGGAAGAAGCATTAGCTGACGTAAAACACGCCCTCACCCGCTTGGATGAAGTATATGCAGCCTACGCAGAAGCCGATGCCGACTTCGACGCCCTTGCAAAAGAACAAGGTGAACTTGAAGCCATCATTCAATCTAAAGATGGTCACAATTTAGAGAATACGTTAAACCGTGCTGCTGAAGCCCTTCGTCTTCCAGCATGGGATGCAGACGTTAGTAAATTATCAGGTGGTGAGCGCCGCCGTGTTGCTTTGTGTCGTCTGTTACTCGAAAAACCAGAAATGCTACTGCTTGACGAACCGACCAACCATTTAGATGCTGAATCGGTTGCTTGGTTAGAGCGATTCCTTCACGACTATGAAGGCACCGTTGTGGCCATTACCCATGATAGGTACTTCTTAGATAACGTTGCAGGCTGGATATTGGAACTTGACCGTGGTGAAGGTATTCCATGGGAAGGTAACTATTCTTCTTGGTTGGAACAAAAAGACCAGCGTTTACAGCAAGAAGAGCGTAGCGAAAATGCACGCCAGAAGAGTATTAGACAAGAACTTGAATGGGTACGTTCTAACCCGAAAGGTCGCCACGCGAAAAGCAAAGCACGTATGGCCCGTTTCGAAGAGATGTCTACTGGCGATTACCAAAAGCGTAATGAAACGAACGAACTCTTTATTCCGCCAGGTGAGCGTTTAGGCGATAAGGTTATTGAGGTAGAGAACCTTAAAAAGTCTTACGGTGAACGTGTATTAATTGATGACTTGTCATTCAAAGTACCTAAGGGTGCAATTGTAGGTATTGTAGGGCCAAACGGCGCGGGTAAATCTACCCTATTTAGAATGCTTACCGGTGCAGAGCAACCTGATTCAGGCGATATTAGCTTGGGTGAATCGGTAAAAATTGCCAGCGTTGAGCAGTTCCGCGACCATATGAATGAAAACACTACGGTGTTTAAAGAGATATCAGAAGAACAAGATATTATTCGTATTGGTAACTTCGAAATTAACAGCCGCGCGTATTGCAGCCGTTTCAATTTTAAAGGTAACGATCAGCAAAAATTCATTAAAGACTTATCGGGCGGTGAGCGAAATCGTGTGCATTTGGCCAAGCTGCTAAAAGCTGGCGGTAACGTGCTGTTACTCGATGAACCAACCAATGACTTGGATGTCGAAACCTTACGAGCACTAGAAAACGCCTTACTTGAATTCCCGGGCTGCGCCATGGTTATTTCCCATGACAGATGGTTCCTAGATAGAGTGGCAACCCATATCATGGATTATCGCGATGAGGGCAATATTAATTTCTTTGAGGGTAACTACTCTGATTACGAAACCTGGCTTAAAGCTGAATTCGGTCAAGATGCGGTTGAGCCTCACAGACTTAAATACAAACGAATGACCAAGTAGCCTCTAAAAAACGCACTGTGTTTTTTAATGTAAATCGGGCTCTTATGAGCCCGTTTTTTATGTCATATTGAATTGGCTAGCACAACGGCACGTTTGCGAGTTGCCATGCGTATCAACATCGCTAATACTGAATGAATCAACATTTTTTAGTTTGAGGAAGTTATGTCAGACAAACGCTTATTTACCCGAATTCCATTGGACGTAAAAGGTACGCTTGCCCATCATGATAAGCGCATAGCGGTTATCGTTAACGATGTATCACTCCAAGGGGTAAAATTGAGCGCACAAGAAGATGCCCTTAATGAATTACCCTTCGACAGTCATGAGCCTTACACGGCCACATTTAGAGCAAATCAAGACAGCCCTGTTATTACGCTACATATTGAACAGCTTTATCGTCAGAATGACAGCAGAAAAGACACCGTCTCTTTGGGCTGTAAAGTTTCTCAAATGGATGTAGACAGCATAAGCGCACTCAGGCGCTTAATACTGCTAAATAGCCAAGACGCTGACTTAAACGAGAAGGAATTAAACGCATTGATTGAAGCAGTCTATTCTAATGCGTCTAACGCATCGCTAAGTTGAGCCACAGGAATAACCTTCATTCCATTTATCGCCTGTTTAGGTGCATTGGCTTTGGGTACAATCGCGCGTTTAAAGCCATGTTTAGCGGCTTCAATAATGCGCTCAGTACCATTGGGAACTGGCCTTATCTCTCCAGCTAAGCCTACTTCACCAAATACAATTAGGTCTTTAGGCAAAGCTCGATTTCGAAAGCTCGATACCATCGCTAGCAGCAACGCTAAATCTGCACTGGTTTCACTCACCTTCACACCACCTACCACATTCACAAATACATCTTGGTCATTCATTTGCACATTACCGTGACGATGCAATACCGCTAACAACATCGATAAACGGTTTTGATCAAGCCCCACAGCAATTCGCCTTGGGTTAGACATTTGTGAGTAGTCCACCAACGCCTGAATTTCTACCAATAGCGGTCGAGTGCCTTCCCAAATCACCATGACACTTGATCCAGGGGTTTCATTTTCACCACGACTTAGGAAAATAGCCGAGGGATTGTTCACCTCTTTTAGCCCTTTTTCAGTCATCGCAAAAACACCTAACTCGTTAACGGCTCCGAAACGGTTTTTATGGCTACGCAGCGTACGGTAACGGCCATCGCTCTCACCTTCTAGCATCATTGAACTGTCAATACAGTGTTCTAGCACTTTCGGGCCGGCTAAGTTACCGTCTTTGGTTACATGTCCTACAAGAAACATTGAGATGTGATGTTGTTTGGCAAAGCGTGTTAAATAAGCGGCACTTTCCCTTACTTGAGATACACTGCCTGGGGCTGACTGCACATCAGCCACATGCATGACTTGAATAGAGTCGATAACCATGATTTTTGGTTTTTTTGTTAGCGCTAAATCACAGATAGTTTCGACGCTCGTTTCAGCCAACATCATTAGCTTATCATCAGGTAAGTTTAAGCGCTTGGCACGCATCGCTACTTGCTGAAGCGATTCTTCCCCCGTCACGTATAAAGCGGTTTCAGTTTGTGCCATTTGGCACATTACCTGAAGTAACAAAGTACTTTTACCGGCCCCCGGAGAGCCGCCAATTAACATAGCTGCTCCAGGTACAATACCGCCACCTAATACTCGGTCTAGTTCTTTAAAACCCGCACTAAACCTTGGTAACGATTCCAAATCGATAGCGTTAAGCATTTCGATTTTGGCAGTAGTTTGCCCCGCGTACCCTGACAACGTTGGTTTTGAATTGGCTTTGGCGCTACTTACTACAAACTCACTAATGGTGTTCCATGCTTTACATTCTGAACACTGTCCTTGCCAGCGTGGAAACTCAGCCCCACAGTCTGAGCACACATAAGCCGTTTTTCGTTTTGCCATATTCCAGTTTTATCCCAGCGTGAAAAAGAGTATTCTACCATTATAAAATGTATTAAGGCACGCTAGCCCTTCTTAAGTTAGCGATAGCTTACCCTTTTGGTAGATAAAAATTAAGCGTGTACAAAACGCTGTTTATTAATAGGTTTAGCTTTATTGCCGATAAAAATGACTATAATAAAAGAAAGTAAATAAGTTGTGCATACATGAGCCAGGATTTACAGCCATACGCTGACATAATTGAGCAATTGAAACCTCTGGTAAATGAACCTGAATTTAATAAGGTTCTTTTGCAAATTGCTGGTGACATTCCTAAGGAAAAGCGCTTTCTATTAAAAATGGAAGTGAAGCGCCTTGCCAAGCCCTGTATGCGCTCAATAGATTTACGTGGTCAAGTTGACGGTAAATGCAAAAGCTACCTTCATGATGGAAGAACCCATTACATGGATGAGGTAGCCGTAGATAAATTCGAAGAACAGATTCGGATATTTGGCGGATATACTTTCGGTGTTTACGAAGCCGTTCAGCATACTGAAAACAATTTTCGCATTATTCGTGAGAAAGAAGAAGCTCGGGACAAAAGCACGGCCAATACCGCAGCACCTAAAAAAGGCTCTACCATTTTAGAGCAATTCAAAGTTCCAACAGTAAACTTATTAGACTATCGACAACGCAATACTGAACGTATGAACTTTGCCGTTGCCGTTGAGCTTTTCAATGAGAGCAACCACTCTATTAAAGGCTTAAGTGTGGATGTTTCGCTAGAAGGCCTTCAAGTAAAACTCACTAAAGAAACCGTATTTAAGCAAAATGAACTGCTTCAGGTGTATTTCCGAGGGCTTGAAGGTGAGTTCACCATGGATAAAAAGAACGGTATTGCTTACCGTTTAGTTAAAACAATTCGCAAAAAAGACGTTGTTTATTTGGCCTTGCAGCGTGCCACTGAACGCCCAGACGCTACTTTCGATAAGTTTTTAGAAAGCTTTATTCACGGCAATAAACGCCGTTATAAAGTGAATATGAATAACACCATTGAAGCCATTACCAGTAAAACATGTGAGCAGTACTTTTCACCACGCAGCCCAACGCTGCCTATATACATAGATTCCGTCGAAGATAAGCTTATGCCCCGTTTTGCCATGGTAAACGAGGTGAATCGCGAAACCGTAAGTTATTGGCAGGATGAAGAAGATGAGTGTCGCTTAGGTTTCCTGCTCTCACAAAAGCGTTTGAACATGTTGCACGGTATGCCAGCACATCGCCGTGAGATGTTTGTGTTTAGCTTTACTCATTTGCAAAACGACAAGGTCTTTTTTTACTCAGCTTCCTATGAGCAACTTATAGAGAAAGAAGGGCTTAAACAAATTTTCTTAGGTTTTGGCTCCAAGAAAGTCAGTTGGCGAGTATTTAAATTAACCTTAACTGACATGCTCCCCGAACAAGCGCATACACCTTTGTCTATTCCTGACTCTGTGGGAACAAAAATTAAACGTCAAAACACGCCTCCTTCGCCTCGTTTAATGTCGAAGCTAAAAAACCTGAGGTATTTAGTACACGTTACTGACGTTACCTCTATTTATGGTCAGCAAGCCTATACTGATTTTAAATTTAACCGAGATCACCTTGCTCACCTTCGCGTATTTGGCCATCCAAGAAACCAAAAGACGGTAAACATTGATTTATTCCGCTTCAAATACGAAGAGCAACGCTTAGAATCTCGCTACCGTTTGCGCTCTCAAATAGAGCTTAGATTACCTCATGACGACAGCGTACATACGGGGGTGAGTGAAGATATATCCGTGCATGGTTTAGGGCTGCGGATAGAGTTAAGCAAAGAGTATGACGGTGAGTTAGAAGGACAAGTGGAAGTGTCATTTCCTCGCCTTCAACAGATAACCCAAAGCTTTGACGTAATGCACTTGCAATACGACATCATTTACCACAATGCTGAAAAGAACATACTGCACTTAAAAGCCATGACAGGCGATGCAGGAAAAAGTGCAAGAGCCTTCTTTGAAGAATTGATTAAGAAAAACAAACATAGTTTAGAAGAAGACTCTGGTGAAGAAGAGCTGCCGGGCATGGGGCAAGCGCTACGCTGTATTAATGCCCGTAACGCAACATCGCTTTCCTTTTTGATGAATAAAGAAGGAGTGAGATATACACCGCAAGCGGGCATTATTGGAAAACAAGACGAGCGGGTTTCAAGGTTAGTTACGTATTTAACCGAAAAACGCCAAGTTAACCTCGAGTTTTTATTCAGAGATCGCAAGCTCGATACCCCTTTCATGCAAAGCGGCATTAAGCAGGTAAAATTAGAAAACATGCCGTTGCGGCAAGAACTGTTAATCTCATTTGATGCTAAGCAGAAAGATCCGCGCATGGCGATAATACCTCGCTACTCTCACCGTTTTGAGAATAACGCGCAACGAAAAACTTTCATTAAAGAAGCACTGAACAGAGGTCAGTTCATTGCTATTCATATTATGCTCACAACCACAGGCAAGCCAGATTTATCAATGTTACAAACTGAGATAAATTACGTTAGCGTATACGCCATTCATCGTGCTAAAGAGCTTGAAAATAAGTTATGGAGTTTAGCGGCGTGTTCACACTTAATTGATGTAACCGATGAAGTACTAATGAGATATGAGTTCGACGATGAGACGATTAGCGCTAACCACGACCCGACAACGAAACAAGTTGAAGCCCCTCAATCGGGTATCCAAGCGCTGCTTTAAATACTCCCATTTAGCGAATAAGCACAAACTGTGGGGTTAGCCCACAGCTTGTGTTGTATACGCTTTAGCATACTGAGAGTCTCTTCCCCCCCAGAAGCCTTAGGTAGTAAGAAGCCTTAGCGCATTGAAAATCTTCTGCTTGCTGATAAGCCTTTGGCTCTATGTGAATCCACCCGCTGCAATGCTCCTAAACGGCCCAGACAGCCCTAAATGTCGGCTAACAGCTAGGTGAAAACTAGCTAGGCCAAAAAATATAGCAGGCAATGCAAGCTACCTAATCTAATCGCTACGTCTGCTTTTTCGTTTACAACCGGTTTGCCATGGCATGCCACCCCTAGCGCTGACTCAGCCATCATAACCAAATCATTCGCGCCATCCCCCATGGCAACAGTTTGCGTGCTAGGTATGTCCCAGCGAGCCGCTAACGCTTTTACCGTGCGCGCTTTAACCTCTGCGTTTACAATTTCACCATCAACTTTGCCAGTTAAAATCCCCTGTTCAATAACCAAGGTATTTGAAACGGCTTCATCAAGGCCTAAACGGGTTTTCAGGTGATCAGCGAAATAGGTAAAACCACCCGATGCAATGGCCAGCTTCCAGTTGTGTTGTTGCAGGACAGATATAAGCAACTGCACGCCAGGCATAATAGGCAGACTGTCTCGTATTTGTTGTAGCTGGTTTTCTGGTACTCCGTCTAAACAAGCTACCCTATGATTTAGGCTTTCATTAAAGGCAATCTCACCTCGCATGGCTTTCTCGGTTACCGAAGCCACCTGTTCTCCTACGCCAGCCAGTTTTGCAATTTCATCTATGCATTCAATTGCTATTAACGTACTGTCCATATCCATAACGAGCAAGCCAGGCTCACTTAACGACGGTTGCGTACTTTGAATACCTAAGTCTATGTGATATTGAGCTGATAGCTTAGCTATCAGAGCAGCAAGCCGAGAGTTATCTTTGCTATCGGTTTCATGTAAACGCCCTACCACTACCACTACGCCATCCCCAAACTTATTGTGTAATGGGTGAAGGTGGATTGATTTAGCCTCGAACTCATCGCTAAAACCAGCAACAACCTGACTAACAATATACGGGGTTAACGCTTGGCCAATTAAGGTTAACCTTGAAAGCCCAGTTTCATTATCGATGGCTGGCTTTGTGGTAAGCTGCTCAAAGAGAAAAGAGGGATCATGCAATGCATGAGACGGTAAATCTTTTAAAAACGTGATCACTATTAATTCAAACCTTTGTTAGTCTTGGCCATATGCTACCCAAACATAACACATGTGGAAATATGCTCTTTCAAATTAATGAAAATTACCCTACTGTTAGCGAATAAACATAAAGGAAAATAAGGCTAGATGCTGAACCACTTAGAAAGCGAGCGCAATACTCATAACCATAGCGCTTCACACTCAGCTTATACTGCATTCAAGCGGCTCATCCATACTATCATTATGGCTACCGCGGTCGCGCTGGCCGTTGGGCTTTTCCTCATGTATCAGCAGTACCAAACACATTGGGTAGATGTGCAAACAGCCCAACCAGGTACGAGCATAAGTAAACAATATTCAAAAATATTGCAGCCAGCCTTAATTGCACAAGACACCCTTCAGTTAGAACGGTTAATAGCAATTGCCTTAGATGAGCCCGCGGTAATTTCGTTAAGTGTGTTCGATGCACAAGGTGTGTATATTGCCCCATTACCGAAAGTAGATAGCGTGGTGAGTTTAGCTAGAGAACGAAACGCCCCCACAAGTACTCACGTCGAAAAGATTATTGATGATGCAGGCAAGGTTATCGGCTATTTACACGTTCACATCGACACTGATGTGGTACTTTCTAGCCCACTCACCCTGCGCCAACAACTGTGGTTAATTATTACTGCCGTTGTTGTACTAGCATTAATTGTGGGCGTATATATAACCCGTGGATTTTATAAGTTCCGCCCATGGATTACTAAGGTGTTTCAGTCTTAAGCCTTTCTTTCATTTAACCTTTGCATTTGGCCTTTGCCTTAGGCCTTTGTATCCTTGACTTTTTCCCGTCAGACTTAGCTAGCGACTTTAGTTGTCTTGATGAAAAAGCATAAGGTAATTTTCTGTGGTTAGCGCCTGTAACCTTTGAATATTGTATTCACCTAGTTCGCAAAGGGCGCGTAACACATCACCAAGGTATTCTGGGCTATTTCGACTGCCTTGCCTTCCCTGCATGGGCATATCTGGTGAATCAGTCTCAAGTAACAGGCGGTTTGGATGTTGTTTCAATAAATACGCGACGGTCTCTCGGGTTTTATGCGCCCTATCATAAGTAATAGTACCGCCTACCCCAATGTGAAACCCTTTATCTATATAAGTTTTAGCCACTTCAACACTGCCTGAAAATGCGTGTATAACCCCGCCCCCAGTAAACTGCGTATTTTTAAGGCTTTCAAAAATTAGGTGATGACTTTTTCGGTGGTGCAATATAACCGGCAAATCGTTATCACTGGCTATGCGTAATTGCGCTTCGAATATATGCTGCTGTACCGGCATAGGAATGTCTATATGACCATCTAAGCCAATTTCACCTAATGCAACAATGGCGTTTATATGCTGTACTAAATGCTTATCTAATGCGTTTAACGCGTCCTCATTGACTGCTTCATCCACAGATAAGAAATAGGGATGCAAACCAAAGGCGAGATCAATGGGCAGAGTTTGTGTGTTTTGTGTAGCAAAAGACTGGATAGACTGTTGCTTTGGCCACTGAGAGACTTGTGTACCTGGAATAAGTATACGGGTTAAGCCCGCGCTTTTAGCTCTGCTAATGACAGACTGCCAATCATGTTCAAAAGCAGGTAAGTCTAAGTGGCAGTGGCTATCAATCATAAACAAATTTCAGATTAAATACCGTTTAAGGCATTAAACGTTGGGTGTTCCAGTTACCATTTTCATCACGATTGTATTCAAACCTATCGTGTAGTCTGTCTTCTCCGCCTTGCCAAAATTCAATTTGATGAGGCACTATTCGAAAGCCGCCCCAGAAGTCAGGAGCGGGCAACGCTTTATTCGCAAACTTTTGCTTCATCTGACTAAATTGAGTTTGTAACAACGCTCGGCTACTAATCGGTTTACTTTGCTTGGACGCATAAGCCGCTAATTGGCTATCTTTGGGGCGAGAAAGAAAGTAAGTGGCATTCTCTTTGAAGGAAAGTTTTTCTACCACACCACATACTCTTACTTGGCGCTCCATGAAAAACCAAGGAAAATGGCAAGATACTTTAGGATTTTGACTAAGCTCTTGGGCTTTGCGGCTGCCAAGATTAGTGAAGAAAACAAAGCCAGCATCGCTTACATCTTTTAATAAAACGATACGTTGAGACGGCTGACCGCTTGCATCAACCGTAGCCACTGTCATAGCGGTGGGGTCTGGAATTTCAGCGTTGATGGCATCGTTAAGCCAGCGGTCGAATAATGAAAAGGGGTTAGTGGTTAAATCGCTATCCTGCAAACTACCTTTAGCGTATTGTCTGCGCATATCAGAAATTGCCATTTATCCCCCTAATCTTTTCTATAGTCACTTAATTATATTCACGATAAATCTTATTGGCGAACGCATTTTTGGTAATTAATTCTATTGGTGACTAATGCTATTAATGATTAACTTGAGCATTGTACGCTTAGCGCTTAACCAATCAACCAACAGACGATAAACTATCAATAGTGAATGGTTAGCTTTCGTCTGAATACCCAAGTGAACGCAACGCACGTTCATCATCAGCCCAACCCTGCTTCACTTTAACCCACATTTCTAAGAAAACTTTATTGTCGAAAAGGTTTTCCATATCTTTACGGGCATGCTCACCAATGGTTTTCAGGTGCTTCCCACCTTTACCAATAATCATACGTTTTTGCGTTTCACGCTCTACAAGAATAAGCCCACTGATGCGGTATACGCCATTTTCAGCTAGCTTAAACTGTTCAATTTCTACGGTAGTCGCGTAAGGAAGTTCATCCCCGGTAAAACGCATAAGCTTTTCGCGAATAATTTCAGCGGCCATAAATCGGCTGGAGCGATCGGTAATGTAATCTTCAGGGAAGAAAAATTCACTTTCAGGCAAACTCTTTGCCACTAGCTCGCGAATACCATCAATCATTTTGCCCTGTTTAGCGCTAATGGGAATGATATGTTCGAACTTATGTTTCTCTGCTAACCCTTGAAGATGAACCATAAAAGCTTCTTTATCTTCTACTTTGTCCATTTTATTGACAATAAGGTAGCAAGGTAGACCAGACGCTTTTACTTTAGACAATACCATCTCATCGTCTTCGTTCCAGCGAGTCCCTTCTATCACGAACAACACTAAGCCAACTTCCGCTAGGGAACTTGATGCGGCGCGGTTCATGTAGCGATTCATGGCGCTTTTTTCTTCGCTATGAAGCCCTGGGGTATCTACATAGATAGCTTGATAATCGCCTTCTGTGTCGATACCTAAAATACGGTGACGAGTGGTTTGCGGCTTGCGCGAGGTAATACTCACTTTTTGCCCAAGCAAACGGTTCAAAAGGGTTGATTTACCTACGTTCGGACGACCTACAATAGCAACTAAGCCGCATCGGGTTGTATCATTTGGCTGTGTCATCGAGTGTCTCCAAGGTAAGTCTAGCGGCTTCCTGCTCGGCTTTTCTTCGGCTATTTCCAGATGCCAAAACGGGTTTCTCTAACGTGGTAACTTTACAGCTTACTTCAAACACTTGAGCGTGATCTTTACCAGATATAGACGTTACCTCATAGGTAGGTAGTGGCAGTTTTCGCCCTTGCAAGTATTCTTGCAGACGGGTTTTACTGTCTTTAGGATGCGCATTTGGGTTAAGCGACTCAATCCGGCTTTCCCACAAACGAAAAATAACATCCCGCACTTCATCCATGCCTGAATCTAAATAGATGGCACCTAACAAAGCTTCTACCGCATCGGCTAAAATTGAGCTACGGCGATGACCGCCACTTTTTAGCTCACCTGGGCCTAAATTTAACAACTCACCCATACTCGCTTCACGAGCAAGTTCTGCCAAAGTATCACCCTTCACAAGGGTTGAACGCATACGGGTTAGCTTTCCTTCAGGCACATCTGGGAAACGCTTAAATAAGGTCTCACCAATGACCATGCCTAAGATGGCGTCACCGAGGAATTCTAATCGTTCATTATGCTGCTTTGCGGCACTTCGATGGGTTAATGCCTGCTCTAAAAGCGCATCATCTTTAAAGGTGTAACCAATTGCCTTGTTTAGGCGAATAAATTTATCAATACCCTGCATTAATTAATGCCACCTGTACGTTCAAATCGCACGCCTGTCGGGATCCATGTTGGTAATATGTCATCAGGTCTGCGTTCAAACTCAAATGAGATCCAAATAGCAACAGCCTTACCGACTAAGTTAGCGTCTGGTACAAAACCCCAAAAACGGCTATCACGACTATTGTCACGGTTATCACCTAATACAAAGTAATGACCCTCAGGCACAATCCACTCATTGCTGCGGGTGCCAGGTTGAGTATAAAAGTTACTTGAAGAAATTTCCCTTACAGGATGGCGCAATATGTCATGCTCGCGATCACCAAGTGTTTCGGTGTAGCGCATAAGCTTAGCCATATCCTGAACAAATTCATCGCGGCCGACAAAATCTAATGGCATCGCAGTAAGTTTGCCGCAATCTTTCGATGCGCCTTCACACTTCGACTTGATATAAACTTGTTTATCTTGATAAACCACTGTGTCACCTGGTAAGCCAATAACACGTTTTATGTAGTCTACCGAGGTGTCTTCAGGGTATTTAAATACCACTACGTCACCGCGCTCTGGTACGCCTGTTTCTACTAGTTTGCTACGAAAAACAGGGTCTTTAATGCCATAAGAAAACTTTTCAACCAGAATGAAGTCGCCCACTAATAGCGTTGGCATCATCGAACCCGATGGAATCTGAAACGGTTCATAAATAAACGAGCGCAACACAAGCACAAAGGCAATAACGGGGAATATTTGCTGCGACGTATCAACTAAATAAGGAAGTTGGGGCTCCCCCGCAACGTTCGCGCCTTCCGCTTTTGCAGATTCTTGCAAACGAGCTTTTCGTTTTGGTGCTAACACCATGCTATCAACTAACCATATAAGGCCCGTTGTAAGCGTAAGAAGTACTAAAATAAGCGAAAAGTAATTTGCCATTACTTACCTACCTTCAATATCGCCAGGAATGCATCCTGCGGTAATTCAACATTACCTACCTGTTTCATTCGTTTCTTTCCGTCTTTTTGTTTTTGTAACAGCTTTTTCTTACGGCTTACGTCACCGCCGTAACACTTAGCGATAACGTTCTTACGTAATTGTTTCACCGTACTACGGGCAATAATGTGGTTACCGATAGCAGCTTGAATAGCAATATCAAACATTTGGCGAGGAATAAGCTCACGTAGTTTTTCTACTAGCTCTCGTCCTCGGCCTTGTGAATTGTCGCGGTGAGTGATCATCGCTAATGCATCTACTCGTTCGCCGTTAATCATAATATCTACACGTACCATGTCTGAAACTTGGAAGCGCTTGAAGTTATAATCAAGTGAAGCAAAACCACGACTGGTTGATTTCAAACGGTCAAAGAAGTCTAGTACCACTTCTGCCATTGGCAGTTCGTAGGTAACGGCTACTTGCTTACCGTGATACGTCATTGCGGTTTGCATACCACGTTTTTCAACACACAAAGTAATAACGTTACCGAGGTATTCTTGCGGTACCAGAATATTTGCTTCAACTAAAGGCTCGCGAATTTCCGCAATATCATTGGTTGCTGGTAACTTAGAGGGGTTATCACAACTTAAAATTTCACCTTTGGTGGTTTCTACTTCGTAGATTACCGTTGGTGCCGTGGTAATTAGGCCAAGATCATATTCACGTTCTAAACGTTCTTGAATAATTTCCATGTGAAGCATGCCAAGGAAGCCGATACGGAATCCAAAACCAAGCGCTTGAGAACTTTCTGGCTCATAAAACAATGAAGCATCGTTTAAGCTTAGTTTAGCCAGTGCATCACGGAAGTCTTCATAATCATCAGAGCTAATAGGGAATATACCCGCATATACCTGAGGTTTTACTTTCTTGAATCCCGGTAAGGCACCTACTGCTGGCTGTTTAGCAAGCGTGATAGTATCGCCAACAGGCGCACCTTGAATGTCTTTGATACCGGCAATAATGAAACCTACTTCACCAGCGCGAAGTACACCTGTATCTAATGCTTTTGGTGTGAACACACCTATTTTGTCGACTTGGTGAGTTTGACCATTCGACATAATTTGAATTTTATCTTTTTTAGTCAACTCGCCTTCTACAATTCGAACGAGTGACACTACCCCTTGGTAGTTATCGAACCATGAATCGATGATAAGCGCTTTAAGCGGCTCTTCACGGTTGCCGCCAGGAGGAGGAATTTTATTTACAATAACTTCAAGCACATCTTCAATACCAATGCCTGTCTTCGCTGAGCAACGCACAGCATCAATAGCATCAATACCAACAATGTCTTCAATTTCTTCAGCTACACGCTCTGGTTCTGCTTGTGGTAAGTCTATTTTGTTCAAAATAGGTACCACTTCCATGTCCATATCCATCGCGGTATAACAGTTAGCTAGGGTTTGTGCTTCAACGCCCTGCCCTGCATCTACTACCAACAATGCACCTTCACACGCCGCAAGAGAACGAGATACTTCATACGTGAAGTCTACGTGTCCTGGCGTATCGATAAAGTTCAGCTGATAAGTTTCACCATTTAATGCGGTGTAGTTAAGCGTAACACTCTGCGCTTTTATGGTAATACCACGCTCACGCTCTAAGTCCATAGAATCAAGAACTTGTTCGTTCATTTCTCGATCGGATAGCCCGCCACAATGTTGAATAAGACGGTCAGACAGAGTCGATTTACCGTGATCGATGTGAGCAATAATACTGAAGTTACGAATGTGCGATTGTTGCATAATGCTGGAAATTACCTGCAGAAAAATTCATTAATATAAAAAAGATTGGTAGCTATAGTTTGTGTTGTAGCTAGCGCGTGCGGATTTTACCCATTTATTCACATAAAAGCGAATAAGCTTGAGGGTTATATTAATAAAGCTTAGCTAAGTGTAAGCCAAAGTAACCATCCTAGTATCGATTTTGGCAAGTTGCAGTTTAGACAGTATTTAACAATACAGGTTGGAATTTACCTCTATCAAGCCTTTTAAGCCTAAATGCGATGGCTTTATAAGTAATTAAGGTCAATGCAATAGAAGGGATTAGCCCCCACAACTCATGATTAAGCCCAATGGATGGAAGGGTAGCATTTGCAAATGCAAAAATAGCGATAAAAATCAGCAGTGGCAATAAATACAGCCATGCTGACGCGCTTAACACTCCTTCCTCTGGCACACCTACTGTGACGTCTTGCCCAATTGTAACTGGCATAGGTGAGCGTAAAGTAAGTTGCTGGGTTTTAGGGGCTAAGGCTCTCGATATCGCTCCAGTGCCACAGTCGCTTTGGGCTTGGCAGCTACTACAGGTCGATTTAATCGCTGCCTCTACCGTAATTAAATCACCATCGACAGCAACAACACGGGCGGTTTCGGTAATCATTACTTTTCTACTATCTGAGAAAGTGATGTGGCAATAGCATTCGCCGTTTGGGGCGGAATTTCACCCACTACAGTCACTTGAGTATTACCATCAGTCAGCGTAAGAAAGGTGCTTAAATCGTTTCTAAGTACTAAATCACCGCCTAGCGCGTCGTTTGCTGGTTGAACATAAACAGATACATCCACCAAGCCATCGCTATACATCTTGTATTCTACTACTTGGCCAGTTAACGCTAGACGTCGGGTATCGCCTCTAACTTCTTCCATGCCGTTAGGTAAATACTTCACTTCCCAATTAGGCTGTCGCGACTGCTTTTGAGTTAACGCCATAGGCTTAGGCAAAGAAGCTTGATTGATGCGATCAAAGTATTCATCAGGCGCGTCGGTAATTTTAAGCGAGGTCACTTGAATTTGTTCTAACAAGCCGCCTTGCAAGTCGAGCATATTAAGCTTTAATACCATGCCGGTATCTTCATCTAGCCATAACTGGTAGCTGAAGCGGCTGTTGTCACGACTAACAATACGGATTTGTTGAGCTGGTCTGCCGGCTACTCGTGCTCTGCCTACAGACACAAATTCGTAACCGCTTTTTAGTCTTTCTGGGTGGTGAAGTAGTTCACTGGGAATAGGGCCATTGATAAATTCAGAGCGCAAACTATAGGGCGACACATCTGGCTCAAATACACTCACAATACCATCAACACGGATTTGCTCTCGGCCGGGGCCATTTTGTAAGTTTAGTTGCTCCATGCTGGTGCCATCTTCAAGTACTCCGTGGCGCCATAAAAAAGGAATGGTTTCACGCCCAGCTCTGCTTTGCACAAAAGCAACTTCAAAGTTACTGGTTCTAACCACTTCACTTAACTGCATCAGCCAGTCGGATGTAGACTGAGGGTGCGGATTAGCGACCACCAATTCAGTAGATTCTAAGTTTGTTACAGGCACTACTGACGCTGCACTTAAAGTGCTTAAATCACCAGAGGTTTCTTGGGATTGTAGAGTTTCAGTGGCCTGAGTAGAAGTATACTCTTGCGCTAGGGAGCCAAAGGAAACAAAGAGCCCACACATAGTCATAGAGAAGAAGCGAACAAAGACGCTTAATTTTACGTTAGCTAAAAACACGCGTACCAGCACACAAGGTGCTGGTACGTTATTACGATAATCTATTTTCATTAAACGATATTCTTACAAACGTTTACAGATGTCTTATGGGCGGTTATCAGCACTCGCCTCAACATCGTCAGCTTCAGAGTCTTGCGCTTGTTTCAATTTCACTTGTTGCTCATGATCAGCAATCAGTGCATTAATTTTACGCTTTTTCTCTAAAACTTCATTCATATCATTACGGGGTAACGCACGAGTCTGCTCTAAACTAACTGGTGCTAAACCACCTTGAGGACCTGCTGTTGGTGCCGTCATGAAAGGTTCAGTTGGCGCAGGTTGATTGAAGTGCTGAACACCTAAAATCACGGCTACAGCTACTGATGCTGCCACTGCAAACTGACCAGACTGTTTCGCAAACGGAACCACACTGCCAATAACTGGAATTGAACGCCAACGTGAAGCTTTCGGCGCGACAATAGCAGGCTCATCTTCAAGCGCAGCAGCGACACTAGCAGTAATATCTAACTGCGGAGCCACACTTGCTTCTTTGCGCATTGCGCCTCTAATAACATGGTAGCGTTGCCATTTGGCTTGCAATTCTTCATCTTGCTTAATCGCTTCAATGATTGCATCGCCATCTATTTCGCCATCCATAAAAGCGGACAAATTTTCTTGCTGTTGCGTCATAAAATCATTTCCTGATCAACTGTGACCAATTATTACCCTAACACAGCTGTTAGTCTGCTCAACATAATGAAAGTTCATTTTCATTATATTTAATTTTCTAACAATGGTTGAATCACTTTATCGATAGCCTCCCGAGCCCGGAAAATTCGTGACCTAACTGTACCTACAGGGCACGCCATCACGTTTGCAATTTCCTCATAACTTAACCCTTCAATTTCTCGAAGTGTTATGGCCATACGAAGGTCATCGGGTAACTTTTCCACCACTTTGAATAAGGTTTCTTCAATTTCATCCGTTAACAAACTGCGTTCTGGCGTGGATTGCTCTTTAAGTGCATCACTGCCTTCATAGAAGTCTGCTTCGTCTGCGTCGACATCACTAGCGGGTGGCTTCCTTCCCTGCGCAACAAGATAGTTTTTAGCACTGTTAACCGCAATACGGTATAACCAAGTATAAAACGCACTGTCACCACGAAAGTTTGGTAATGCCCGGTAAGCTTTAATAAACGCTTCTTGGGTAACATCAGCCACATCACCGCTGTTCTTTACATAGCGCGATACCAAGTGCATTACTTTGTGCTGATAGCGAGTTACCAGTAAGTTAAATGCATTTTTATCGCCACGCTGTACTTTTTCGACCAATTGTTGGTCGGTTATCTGCTCGCTCATTCGAGCCATTACTCCTAACTTCAACTACACAATAGCTCTAACAAGCATTGATGTAGACGCACACTGTTGCAAAAAGTTCGGTGTAAGCATTAAAAATAGTTAAAAATGCTGAGACAAAGTCATTTGGATCATTGTGTTTTGCCACTCATCCTTTAGACTTGCCGAACCTTTGCTCGTTTAATATATACAAAAATACATGAAATCAGTGTCATCTTCACTAACTTCCACATCAAATTCCATTGAACACCGATGTGATGTACTGATTATAGGTAGCGGAGCTGCTGGGCTAAGCCTTGCATTAAGGCTTGCAGACCACTGTCAGGTTATTGTCCTCAGTAAGAGCGATCGCAACGAAGGTTCTACCCGTTATGCCCAAGGTGGCATTGCTGCGGTCTTTGATGAACAAGACTCTATTGATGCTCACGTACAAGATACGTTAAAAGCAGGCGGCGACCTATGCGATGAACCTGCCGTACGCTTTACTACCGAACGAGCAAAAGATGCCCTTAGCTGGCTTATCGGTTACGGCGTGCCGTTTGATACCGAAACAACAGAGTCTGGTGAAGAACGTTTTCACCTTACCCGTGAAGGTGGGCATAGCCACCGGCGTATTCTACATGCGGCTGATGCCACCGGCGAAGCATTACAAATAACGTTAAACGATGCGGTTTCTGCACACCCTAACATTCATGTATTTGAACGTTACAATGCTATCGATCTTATTCCATCAAAAGACGATAAAAAGCGAATTATTGGTGCGTATGTATGGAACCGTCAACAAGAGCATGTTGAAGTCATTCGCGCACCTTTCATTTCGTTAGCAACCGGTGGTGGCAGTAAAGTTTATCAGTATACTTCCAACCCAGATGTATCAAGCGGCGACGGTATTGCAATGGCGTGGCGAGCGGGTTGTCGTGTGGCCAATATGGAATTTAATCAATTCCACCCTACGTGTTTATTCCACCCGCAAGCCAGAAACTTTCTTATTACCGAAGCACTTCGTGGTGAAGGTGCGAACCTATGCCATGCAGATGGCACTCGTTTTATGCATAAATTTGATGAACGTGGCGATTTAGCCCCCCGGGACGTGGTTGCTCGTGCCATCGATTATGAAATGAAACGCCTTGGTGCAGACTGCATGTATTTAGATATCAGCCACAAGCCTGCTGATTTTATTGTTAAGCACTTTCCTAATATTTACCGTAAGTGCCGCTCGTTAGGTATCGATATTACTCGCGAACCTATTCCTGTGGTGCCTGCTGCTCATTACAGCTGTGGTGGTGTGGTAACTGACTTTAACGGCAAGACCGATTTAACTAACGTATACGCTATTGGTGAAGTGGCTTACACAGGCTTACATGGCGCAAACCGTATGGCATCTAACTCACTGTTAGAATGTGTTGTGTTTGCCAGCGCGGCGGCTGAACATATTATTGCTAAATTACCTTCTGCGTCTTGTGAAGAAGCCATTCTGCCATGGGATGAAAGTCAGGTATCGAACTCTGATGAAGAAGTTATTATTCAACATAACTGGCATGAACTGCGCCTATTTATGTGGGATTACGTAGGTATTGTTCGCACTGACAAACGGTTAGAGCGCGCCATGCGTCGAATAAACTTGCTGGAACAGGAAATTGCTGAATACTACGCGCATTTCAGGGTTAGCAATAATCTTCTTGAATTAAGAAACTTGGTTACGGTAGCTGAATTAATTGTGCGCTGCGCCATGCAACGTAAAGAAAGTCGTGGTCTGCACTTTAATTTGGACCATCCAGGACAGCTAGAAAACCCTAAACCAACATTCTTGTGCCCAGAAAAAGAGGCCCTACCCTCGGTACCAGGAACGCTTATTTCTTAGCGCTTTTATTCGCCAGAGCGGTTACGAATAACGCTGGTGTAAACAAGCTTATGTAAATAAGCTTGTTTACACTAGGAAGCAGGGCTCATTTTCTAACTTAAAGCGTGGAGACTTCTGCGTCTAAATGTACCTGTTGGTCATCGCTACTGGTTACTTCCAGAATTGAGCGGTCTTCATCACGGCACAATTGATAAACATTAACACGGCAAGGCAACATAACAGGGCGTTTAAATCGACATACCACATCTGAAATGTGCTGTCCTTCCGATAGTGGCACAAACGATAATGCGCGAGCCAACGTCCACATACCATGGGCAATAGGGCGCTTAAAACCAAATAGCTTTGCGCTTAAACCAAACAAGTGAATTGGATTGTAGTCACCAGAGGTCTTTGCATACCGCCTTCCGGTATTCGCTGTAACATCTAGCTCTGATAATAAATTTTTCGGGCTATCAATGCACGCTTCTTTTATATCTTGTGTAGGCGCTTTAGGGGCAACATGCACAGCTTTTACTTTCACCAAGTAACTACTGATAGCTTTGTAAACGCAGCGGCCTTGTTGAAATGCCTCTAATGATACATCTACCTCCCAACCACGGGAATGAGGCCTAACATCGCTGAACCTTACGCGACACTCGAAAGTATCGCTTAAGTCACATTCATCTAGTACCTCAACCCGATTGGCAGCGTGTATTAATCCTAGTAAGGGGAAAGGACTTTTTTTGTCTAGTAAACACTGCATTTGAAGAGGCAGCGATAACATTTGTAAATAAAGAGGATGCATTTTAGCGGCATCGGGCCACTCTACTTCTTGGCAAAAAGCGCCATAATGCTTGTTGTCGACATCAATTTTTTTGGTATAAATGCGAGGAGGGAGTGTGGGCGGCTTAAATTGCATTAACTGTCGGGTATCGACACGTTTAAATAAAGCTTTTGAGTACTCACGAAACATCAATGTTATTCCTTGTTTGGCCAGCGCCTTGAGCAAAGATAATAGCCCGACATAGACGTCGGTAATCCGCTTCAGAGCATTCACCTTTTAAAACCCAGCGTACATGCTCGTAATCAGGCTGGTACCATTTTCGTGCGGTTCGTTCCACATTAAGGGTAAGGCCCCATGGTAATAATAAAGACGAAGGATGAAGATTTACCGCAGGTGCATAAATTTCTTCACCCAACATCATCAAAGCCCGTATTGTGCCATTATCTGTTAGCGTGTAAACATCATTAAATGATGATGACAAGGCAGCATGGGCTATCCCGCTTTTTATTTTTAGGTAACATATAACAAGCAATGGAATACATAATAAAAGCCACATGGGGCTAACCCATGTCCACAAGGCTTCAGATAAGTTAATAAGGCTGAAACCTGTGACTGCAATAAGAACAATGAAGCCTGTTGCATATCGCCAAGGCGAGTAATAAAGTTTAACCCTGTACTTTGACACGATTAACGATGGTAGACACCATGCCAGCTAATTCTGGATCTTCACACTTTTGATGCCCCATAAACCAGGCAAATAAATCCGGATCGTCGCTAGTCAGTAAGCGTTCGAATATTACTTGTTGCTCGAAATCAAGCGAGTCGAAAGCTTCATCAACAAAAGGCATGAGTAACACATCTAGTTCAAGCATACCTCTGCGGCACGCCCATTTTAATCTAGCTCGTCTTTTTGGCTCAAACATAAATTTACGGCCTTAGTTATTATTTTAAATACTAGTATCATATTACCACGGTGAAGGCCGATGGATCACTGCCCTTTTAGCCAGAAACCCGTTTCAATAACACCTTCTAGGCCATGATTTGCAATCAAATGATGATATTCTGTGCCCCTGCCCTTGATAAAGCGTGTAAACCCCTCACCTACTACATTATAAATTCTTCATTCGGAACCTTTGATGACAGCGTTAACGACCCTTTCTGAATTACCTTCGCATTATGCGATTAAGCTAAATGACAATATGGCTATTAAATTAGAAGGTGAGCAAGCTGATAGCTATCTGCATGGTCAAGTGACTGTAAACATTAATGCATTGGATGAGAATACCGTTAGGCACTGTGCGCATTGCGATAATAAAGGGAAGACGTGGTCTATTTCTTATGTCGCTCGTCACAACAACTCCATTTTCATGCTAACGAATAAAGATGCTGGCTCGCATTCACTGGCTCAACTGAATAAGTATGGGGTGTTTTCAAAGGTTGATATTACCGATGAAACCAATCAGTACACTCAGTTTTTCTTAGGCGAGAATTTAGCGCAGATGTTGCTTAACACCTATTTCGAAACACTGCCAAGTGACCCATTGACCAGTGTTCATAGCGAAGCCGGCTGGGTATTTAAAAGTGATACACGCCATAATGGCTATTACGTGGTGTTGGCGTCTTCGCTAACCTCAGAATTTGAACAAAAAGTAAAAGACACTAACGGCTCCATTTTTGAACAAAATGTATACGATGCTATTATGATAGAAAGTGCTGTACCTTCTATTCAAGAGACCGGTATTAGTGAATACGTGCCGCAAATGATGAATGTACAAGCGCTTAACGGCATCGATTTCGATAAAGGCTGCTATATGGGTCAAGAAGTGGTTGCTCGCACTCGCTTCTTAGGTAAAAACAAGCGTGCCGCGTACAGCTTTTCAGTGCCCAAAGCGGTACATGTTAAAGCGGGCGATACGCTAGAAAAGCAGTTGGGTGAAAACTGGCGTCGCGCGGGTATGGTTATTCGAACAGCCGAGCTTACTGAAGAAACTTGGTTTATGGCGGTACTTTCAAATGATACCACTGAACAGGATATTCACCGCTTAGCTGATCAAGTTGAAATTACCTGCTACCCTAGCCCTTTACCGTATAGCATTGAGCAAGCAAAAAGCGCTCTGGTTAAAAACCGTAAATAAACGTAACCAAATTTAAAACCATCGCCCGTAAGGGCAAAACTACAGGACAAATTATGACTATAACCTCTGACAGCGTTGTCACCCTTCACTACACCGTTTCAACTGAAGACGGTACCGAGCTTGATTCATCAGCCGGTAAGGAGCCACTTGTAGTGCTTCAAGGGCGCCGCTTTCTCATTGAGGGACTAGAAGACGCATTGATGGGTAAAGAAAAAGGCGAGAAGTTCAACCTTTCAGTTGAGCCAGAAAAAGCCTACGGTGAACGTATTGATGAACTCGTTCAGCGCGTACCTAGTTCAATGTTTGAAGGGATGGATGTTGAAGTTGGCATGTCTTTTCGTGCAACCACTCCTGAAGGTGAGCAGTCGGTTATTATAATCGAAACATCTGACGATGAAGTTGTTGTTGATGGCAATCACCCGCTTGCAGGTATTCCGCTTACTTTTGATGTAGAAGTCGTTGATGTACGCGACGCTACTGCTGAAGAATTAGAGCATGGCCATGCACATGGTCCTGGTGGTCATGAGCACTAATTTTTTTGTTTGCTTACCCGACTAGTCGAACAAGCATATACAAAATATAAAAACTAAAAAGGGAGCTTACGCTCCCTTTTTTGCATTCATATTATGTCACCGCTTTTTATAAAGCGTCTTCGTTTTGTTCACCGGTACGAATACGCACGGCAGATTCAACGTTAAACACGAATATTTTTCCGTCACCAATTTTGCCTGTTTTTGCTGAGTTTTCGATAGCTTCAATCGCTTGTTCTACTCGCTCATCATCAAGTACCAATTCTATTTTGATTTTTGGTAGAAAATCTACTTGGTATTCGGCTCCGCGATAAAGCTCAGTATGTCCTTTTTGTCGTCCGAAGCCTTTAACTTCAGAGACCGTCATACCAGCTATACCTACATCGGCCAGTGCTTCCCTTACGTCGTCCATTTTGAACGGTTTAATTATCGCTTCAATCTTTTTCATGGTAACTACTCATCATAAATGGTTGGAATAGGTACGCGCTTGTGCTGAGTGCGCTGATAAATGTACAACAACTTTTCATCTACCTCGGCAGAAACTGATTTACCTTCTAGAAAGTCGTCAATTTGGTCGTACGTCATGCCAAGCGCCTGTTCGTCGGCTTTTTGCGGCGCAAGGGTTTCGAGATCGGCCGTGGGTGCTTTGGTAATTACCGTTTGAGGTGCACCCAAATGTGCGGCAAGCTGACGAACCTGACGTTTACTAAGCCCAAACAAAGGGGCTAAATCACACGCTCCATCGCCGTACTTAGTATAGAAACCCGTAATATTTTCGGCAGAATGATCTGTGCCGAGCACTAGGCCATCAACCATTCCTGCAATTTCGTACTGAATAACCATACGGGTTCTTGCTTTCACATTACCTTTAACAAAATCACGTTTAGCGTCACTTTCGGGTAGTAAACCCACACTTGAAAGTGATTCAGTGGTAGATGCATGAATTGCATCTGCACCCGGCTGAACATTAACCGCCACAGAATGGGTAGGCTCAATGAAATCTATTGATAATTGAGCATCGGCTTCATCAGCCTGAGTTTGATACGGTAACCGTACGGCAACAAATTGAAAATTTTCGTGATTTTCTTTATTTAACTCATTCACTGCTAACTGGGCTAGTTTGCCCAGAGTACAAGAATCGATACCGCCGCTTATACCTAACACCAGTGAATTCAAACCTGACGTTAAAAGCTGCTTTTTAATGAAAGCGACCCGACGAGTAACTTCAAATGCCACATCAATTTCAGGCAGCACTTTCATTTCTTCAATAACTGCTTGTTTTTGCATTATAATGTCCAATTAGTGAGTAGGCGTCCTGATACCTGAGTTTACGATAAACTCGTCTTAGATGTTAGTGGAATTAGAATTCAAACGTCATTAATCACTAAATTTAATCAATTTTTGTATCGTAGAGCATGCCTACCGTTAAATTTTTATACCCATTTCAGCGTAAATTGGTTTACCTTGGAAACTTGCCCATGTTTGCATCTATTGTTGTATAAATTGAAGCTAACGTTATTATCAATACAAATTAACTTAGTAAATAAATGTCAGTGAAAACAAACCCCTTCAGCTTTGCCCGCAATCAAAACGGCCTAACGCTATTAGAAATGCTTATTACAGTCGCTATCTTAGCGATATTAATTGGTATTGTAGCTCCGTCTATAAATTCTATTTTAGTCAAAAATAGAGTGACGGGAGATATAAACACGTTGAGCGCAATTGCACAGCAAGCGCGTTTTACTGCTGTTGACGAACAATTTAATGTACTGCTGTGCCCTACCACTGATTACGGCAGCTGCGTTAACGATTGGGCAAATGCAAAGATGGTATTTATTGATGAAAACGGTAATGGCAGTAGAGATACCAACGAAGAGCTTATTGCCAGTAGCGACCCGCTAAATTCGGGCAATACCATCAGTGGCATTACTGGCACGGTCACCTTTACCGAGCAAGGCAGTATTAGTACCGCTGCAACCATTACAATTTGCCCGAATAGCGCAGATGTATCTTATGCTTCAGCCCTACTATTTTCTCTTTTCGGCCGAATCTCTGTCGCCATCGATAGCGACGATGATGGTGTTAAAGAAAATTTATCGGGTACAGCACTTACTTGTCCTTAATTTTTTCTTAATAATAAAGGGCATGCTATCGGTGTGCCCTTAGCTTTTTGCTTGGATTTTTGCTTAGTTTTGCTAACATAAATTGCCTGGCTTTCCTTGGCATGGCTTTCCTTGGCATGGCTTTCCTTGGCATGGGTTGTCTGTCATACGTTGCTTTTATACCCAACCACCGTCCCCGAAGAGATTCTATGTAAACTCGAGCTACCTTCCCCAACATTCTTGAGGGGTGTTCTCGGTAGGGGTAATTGTTAGTAAACGACAAGGGTTCGATTTATCTAAAAAGCCTAGTGAGGCGGTAATACTGTAATTGCCATTCTTCAATTTCGAATAGGACAAGATTACTTCGTCGATGTTTGGTGCGGGTAATCCGTTGAGATCCGTATACTCCCCTTTACTCAGCCAATGGCGCTCTTGTTTTATTTGCAACGACAGCAAATAGCTGATGGTTTCGTGCTTTTGGGTAAGTGCAATAGTCGAAGAGTAGCTAGGGATCGCAATCATAGAGACGATACCGATAATTGCTACTGCCACCAACAATTCTATTAACGTAAAGCCCCTCGTTTTCAATATATTTATTTTCCGTTCCATAGTACAGCATCCCTCATTTAGTTGATTAGTTATGCTTTAAACCTAGCAATAAACGCATAACAATTAACCGGACTAAGGCATGGTTTTAAACAAAGTTAAGGGCTTTTCTTTACTCGAAGTTTTGGTGATTCTTTCAATCATCGGCATTTTGGCAACGGTGGCAGCCCCCTCGTTTATTGAGTGGCGGTTGGCAAATGCAATGACCAGCGTATTAAAACACACCGCCGATATAGCCAAGTACGGGCGAGCCTTGTCTATTACTCAACGCACGGCAATTACCTTGGTGTTAGATCCCTCTAGTAACCACTGCATCAGCTTAACCTCGGACGATGATTGCGATTGCAGTGTCGAAAATAGCTGCCGCGTGTTAACGCAAAAGAAACGACTTTTAGTGAATAGCTATGATGCCGATTTCAGCCTACCGAAAAATCAAAAAACGGGGCTTATTTTTGATGGTACCCATGGAATGAGCTTTGGAAGCGCTTTAACCATCACGTTTAGCAACGCCTTGTATACAGGCAAAGTTATTATCAACAACGTAGGCAGAGTTCGTTACTGCGTAACCAGTGAACTAGAGGATATTCCACAATGCTAAAATTCTCTGGCTTCACACTAGTTGAACTTACAATTGCGATGGCGTTAAGCACCACTCTCATTCTTTTTTCTACTATTGGCGCAGCCAATATAGCGAGAGATTTAACCTACTTTCAGCAACAACTAGCCTTGCATAGTGAATTACGCCTACTTAGCCACTCTATTGCCTTACAACTTAAACGTGCAGGTTACGTGGCGCGTACTTTTGAAGAGATTTTAGCGGATAGCACACTACTTCCTCCTACTATCACTATCAGCGAACACCCGTCAGAAGTTAATAGGTCCTGTATTCTATTTTCCTATGACAAGAATGCTAATGGTGAGATTAGTAAGAAAAACCCCGCTGAATTGCTTGGTTTCAGACTCCGCAATGATGCACTGGAATATCGTATAGCAACGAAGAACTGCGATCAAGGAGGATGGCACGACCTCACCGATACTAAAGAAATAAAAGTAACCGCATTTTCTATAACACTTCACGCCAAAGTCAATAACGCCCCTGTGTATAAAGTACACCTTGCACTTCAAAGTAAAGCATCAAGCAACCTTACTGCCGAGCAATACATACTCGTAAGGGTACCTAATGAAATATAAATTACGCTCCCAATTAACATCATTACCAACCAATAAGCGCGCCCGTGGGGCAGTGGTATTGAGCGTGGTGGTGTTACTTTTAAGTCTCATAACCCTTGCTTTGTGGGCAACAAGCTCTCTACTAGCAACTGAATATCAAGCGAACAAAAGCAGTAATAGCTACCGTAAGACCATGAATCAATTGCAAAGCGACTTAACGCTAATTACTGGGAAACTTCGCATCAGCGACAACTGGCAAAAAGCCGCCGCTGAAAATCCGTTGGCAACAGTAGCAGCATCTGAGTATTTGGGCAGTGAAGGACAAAAACTCACCCTGTTTGAGGTTTCATTGTTTCACCCTGCTTCTTCGATAACCGTTAGCCAAACATTCTTGCGCTACCCTGCACTTGTGCGTATTCCAGCAGGCAATATTATTACTGGCGCTAATAATCCAATTCTATCTCACCTCTTTGATCGAGAAGCCAACAGCTTAACGCCTTTGTACTTTCCAGAATCGATAATAGACAAAGATTGTGATGACCTTGCTGTACATCCGATACTTTGGATCCGAGGGCATTGTAATATTCCATCAAGTTCAGTCATCGGGGAACCAGACCGCCCTCTATTACTGGTAGTAGAAGGAGGTAACTTCACCCTGAATGCGCATGCACAGTTTTATGGGCTAGTTGTATTACTGACAAACACTAACGTCGAACCAACTGCGACTATAGGACTTTCTGCTGCGCTTACCGGCGCTATGGTAAGTAACGAGGAGGTATCTACCATCTTATATGGCAACATCGACTTTGATCCTATCGTGTTGCATACCCTTCAACAAATTAATGCATTACAGAAAATGCAGTCTGTACCAGGGAGTTGGCATGACTTTAACTAAAAACACGCAGGGGTTTTCACTTATTGAAGTGGTTATCGCATCGGCGCTATTTGCTCTGGCTTTTACCGCCGGACTTAAGTTGTATCAACAAATTCATGGTCAATGGCAACAACTTGTTGTAATTCAGCAAGCACAACATCAACTTGATTCCGCACAAACCGATATACAAAAAAATCTTGATACCGAGGAATACCTTTACCCCTTGCTCTCACCCACCGCCTTCCCAGTGACATCGAGCAGTAAAACCTTACTGTCGAGCCTTAATACAGTGAATACCACTAATAGTAAAACTTCGATAGAAGTTGCTTACCTTGAAAAGGATAATAAGAAAACCGGAGTAGAAGTAACCCGCTTAGCAAGCGCGTTGAAGGCAATTACATTAACGCAGGACATTGAAGTTATTGCGAAGTTAGGTAAAGAAAATGATAGTGCTAAAACGGGGGACTTTGCTGAGCAATTGACATTTACTACCGCTCCTCCCTATCAATCGCACTGGCAAGATATTCAGCATTTTGGGAACTTAACAACTATTACGCCGATGCCCTAGCCGTTTGTAATGTCTGTTTTACTTAAGTTAAGGTACATATTTACAGTAGCTAGTTAATGACCGCTCTTTATTGGATAACTTGTGTTTGCTTAACTTGTGTCCCCTTTGAATAGCAGCGCTGGTGTCGTAGCACCAGCGACACGCTTTTCTAGGGTGTTTTTTGACACCGCAATGCTAGCAAGACCAGCAGTACTCGCCAGCAGCTAACGAGCCATTGTTATTTACGTCCCAACCTTTGCGCCCATCACTAAAGTAAAATATGGCGCCGTCTGTAGCTTGAGGACTACCACTAACAGGAGTAGCTTTCAGTTGATAGCTGGTTGCATCAGCAGACACTATGGTGAGGTCGTAACGTTTGTTCGCTGCAGATTCAGCAGCAGGCGAGTAACTGGCAAAAATAGTAGGAGCGCCTGTATCTCCGCCGCTTGGGCCTGCCCCTTTATAACTAAACGAGCCACTATGATGACGTTCCATTGCGGCAGCAAATGCCAGCATGTCTGCTTGCGCCGAACCTCGATAACCGTCAGTCATGAAAGATTGGTAAGACGGGTAGGCAATCGCGGCAAGAATGCCAACAATAGCCACCACAATCATTAACTCAATGAGGGAGAACCCATTACTTTTCTTACTATTTATAATCACGGTGATGTGTCCTCTCGCTCCGTTTCAGAATGCCAACTACCTTTTTGTATACGTTCAAACTTACCGTAAATATTCTCAGCTAAACATTCAAACGCTGAACCACAGGCTTCTTCGTTACCATCTTCATCTACGCTGATAACAGTTGAAGCACACTCAGTACCTAGGCAAACCACAGGGCTGGTAATGTCTTCAATAAGAATTTTGGTTTCTGGGGCTATCCCCGTTTGCTGTAACTCAACCGACCTATCAGTACTGTCGAGTTCACCGTTGTTATTCAAATCTGACACGGCATTAGCGTTGAAAAGATTCACCAAATAAGCACGGCTATTCCCTGTCGGAGGTGCACACAGACTGGTACTACTCACCGCTGGTACATAAGTAGTAAAGAAAATTTTGTAATCTATTATCAATGGCGACGCCAATACCTTTTCGCCTTCGGTTGTAAGTTCTATGTACCAGCCCGCTTTATTAGCAAAGCTTGAGGCCGCAACAGACTGCTCGGTCTCATCACTACTGGTGAGTAAATGATTAGTCGCATTGTATAAGTCAGATTCAGAAATGGTACTCATGAAGGTAAATTCATTATTAACATCACGAGTAAACACGCCATCGTCTTTTATCATATAGAAATTGTCTTCTACGGTTACGTCTAGAGGTGATGCTCGCCATCCACTCCCCATCGCAACGGCATAATACAATTCATCACCAAGAGCCACTTCAGATACATCTGGACCATAGTAAAAACGTCGATTAGTTTCGGCTGTATTGCCACCGAAATCTGCCAATCGAGCCCCTTTAACTAGGTCGCTACCAGAGTTGCCGTTATAGATATCCATCCTAAATAACTGGCCGCCCATATCACCCACGTACATATGATCTGCTAAACCATCGTTGTCTCTATCAATAACGGATATGCGACCTGGAATACTGTAGTTCATACTAGCCAAGTTTAAATCTGCATCAGCGTTACTGGCATGCCATAACAAAGCACCAGTGTCTGCATCAAACATGAAAACAGCGTTTCCGACGCTATCAGCATCCCTAACTATTTTGTCGTCTTGGGTTTCATCATAGCCACCACCAACAATCATTACATTCTTTTCTTGGGTGCCTATACGAACTTTAGTGAAGGTAGGCCGCGACCAGGTTTGGCCTAATTTCTCCAGGCCTGTGCTGCCACCTTCAAGAATGAAACGAACTGTGGGAGAGGTTTTCTGAGTAACATCGAAAACATAATAGTTTCTACCACCACGACGCATGCCTAGGTACAAATAGGTTGATGAGCCGACAGTACGCACCACCATTTCGCCATCAAGACCATAGACATGATTGAAGGTCGACGTATTTTCATAAAAAGTCTGTAAGTTTTCCAACAAGGGAAGTGGCATTACCGCAAAATTTTCTTCCCCAGTTTCAGAATCAAAAGAGTGCAACATCCCTTGGTTAGTAGCGATAAATACGGCTGTGTCAGTTCCATAATTTACGACCACAGGTTGTGAATGTATAGGATCGCCCATCTGCAATCTGAAATCCGTTGTGTCGCCATCGCCATCGCTATCTTTAACATCTACGCCTCTGGCCCACTGCAGCAGTACTTCTCTTAATTGAGTAGCGTTAGGTTCGGCATCTATAGCCAAATGTGTCGTAGTTATATCATTGTTATTTTCATGCAATTCGTTGCTTGATTGAATAATTGAGCCTGCACCGTCAAAAACGTACAAGTTGCGATTCACGGACATTTTGCTTGCGGTACCGCCTTCTCCGACATCGCTTCCATCAACCAAAGTAGACCAATAGCTATGAGAGTTTTCTTTGAAATAGCCGGTATCACTGTCTACAGCAATCAGAGAGTTTTGATCGACAATATCTTCTCCCGAAAGCCTATAACGCTTAAGGTTTCCTGGCCAAATAGCCCCTTCACTCGGTTTAAATAACGCGAAGTATAACTCGTCGTTATGAGTCAAACGATTAAGCTCATTAACTGCTATGCCTGGAGAAACAAACGAAGAGTTCACATCTTTAACAGTGAGTAGGATAGTATTAAAAGCATCTAACAAGTCTTCACTATTGTCGGCGGGGTAGAATCCACCGCCACTTTGCACGGCTAACTGATTTAAAAAGTTATTAGCAGTGCTATTCGCTTCAAACCCGATGGTATGGGTTATTACGCGCCTGCCAATAGCCGACGTTTCTGCATTACTCACATTTGTGACTAAGTCTAAGCCACACTCCTCGCCACCGCTGCCCGTACAGCTTTGGCCAATTAACGCCGGAATAAGGGCTTGGCTGTGATTGTAGTTAGCTACACCATCAGATAACAAAACAATGTGGTTATTGGTTTGGCATTGTAAGTCAGTTACTGGTGATATATAGGTAGCCCCTTCCGGTATGTATTCTCCAATACAATCTTGATCAGATAGATTGTCTTCAGAACAACCGTTCGGAAGCACTGAGTCGCTGCCAAGATAAGAACTACGGTGGCTAACTCGGGTATTTCTTCTCACCGTATTCGAAACACCTGTCACCCCCCTCGTCAATCCATAATCAACTTCACGACCACCATAGTAATTAATTGCTTCATAGAGTGTATCGACGATTGGAGTAAATCCACTGGCACTAAGCTCGTCAATCTTGCTAATAAGGTGCTCCCGTACGGTGGACGTTTGCCCAGGCGTGGCAAGACCATTAAATTTAACAACGAGTTTGGGAGCTGATGATTGAGAGCCGCTATATGAGTCCACGGCTCGCTCTCTATAGAAGTTGCTGAATACAAAACCCATGGAATTACCTGCCTCCCACCCGGCTCTATTAACAACTTCTTCTACCAGACTTGTAATATCTGGTGATGAATACTCATTATTATTATAAAAGCTTGGCATGGACCACGTTATTGATGATGTTTTAGCGATATTACTTAGGCGGTTTGATACTCCAGAGGAGAAATTAGCGACATCATCTTCCGCTATTGCACTAACCGACATGCTCGCGTTATTACTCGTCTGAGTGCTTGAAGCCGTAAGTTCAATATAAGCTTCTGTAATTTCAGCACCTTGAGGAATATTCACATTTTGAAAACGTATTCCAACATAGTTATTAGAATTATCGGTTAAGTTAAGTACGTTACCTGTAGAAGCATTACCGCTAGTATTTTCTTCTAAATTATCGTTTTGGCTAGATACTTGGTAAATACTTTCTCCGCTATAGCAACCTGTAGCAGTAGCATCGTCGTAACTTACCACTAATTGTGGAGAGCCCGTCTGACCTGAATCATATGCTCTTGCTTGACGACTACTGGCACTATCAGCACTGTTCGCTTCAATCAAAATATTTAACGCATCGCCACCACACCAGTCGGCAATATCTACAATTTCTTGTATGACAGATGAAAGGTCTGGCGTCACTACGATATCTTCAGCTACAGGAAAATCATTGTCAGCGACCCATTCCACATTTGCTGCCGTATTGGTTCTCGAAGTTAGATCGTTTGTCGCCGAGGTAAATTCAGAACTCGACGCAGATGCTTCCCCACTTATTGAAAATGTTGTCCCTGCGATATTAAACTGCTCTGATGTAAACCTTATTTGTGCACTCAGGATGGTAGCACCTTGGGGGATATTGAGGTCGCTAAATCGTAATCCTGAAGTTACCGTATTCGTTCCAGAACTTAGTACTAGATTATTAGAGGTTAAGTCCACCGAGCCGTTGATTTCTGACGCATCATGATTACTATCACTTGTAGAGGTGATTAATTCAGGTTGAATAGGGTCATCAATACCACTAATAGGATAAAGAATTGGGCCGCCGTGATCGGAAAAACGCATCAGGCCTGCATCTATATTAGTGGCAGAATTCAACGCTAGTTTTAGCGCGTTTTGAACCCTCAACATCCTAGATTGTCCCGTACCATCTTGTCCCGTCATACTTCCCGAGGTATCCATAATAAACAATACATTAGGATTGTAAGTGGCGGAACTATCCGACGTGCCTAGATAAATATCTAAATCATCGCCCATGGCAGA
This sequence comes from Alteromonas sp. 1_MG-2023, assembly GCF_030547075.1. GTDB lineage: Bacteria > Pseudomonadota > Gammaproteobacteria > Enterobacterales > Alteromonadaceae > Alteromonas. The sequence goes on from NZ_JAUOQH010000003.1 coordinate 66,019, forward strand.
AAAGCCTATGCAAGAAAACATCACTACCGAGGCTAAAAAGCTACTCATGCGTTTCATAATTATTTCTCTTTTTTTTATTGTGATGCAGGGCCAAAAACTGACGCAGCGAGCGAATTTGCGACCACCGTGGCTTTGCTGCCTACTTTACCGCACCCTCTTATAACAAAAACGTGGCAGTTTACGTTACTACCACCAATAACATTACTTGAGCCTCGACAAGCCTGCTCTCTAACAAATGCAGTGCGAGACCAACTCTTAGTATTTGCCATAGTTTGGTAAGTACCATCTGTAGTATGTTCGTTCCCCCATGAAAGACCGCCTTCGGTCATATACCGATCAGTCCATTCATTTTCGTCGAAACAACTCATTACTTCAGTATCGGGATCGTAGGCATCAAGTTGACGGGCCGCTGAAAGAGGATCTACTTTAGTGGTATCTGCTAACAAAGTTTCATCTTCAGACTCAAAAAACACCCCAGCAATAGCGGCTTCCGCAGCGTCGAATGCTAGCCCAGTTTGCTGCATCGACATGGCCATTTTAGATTGTGACAGACTGCTTGTTACCGCACTTACGCCCAATATTGTGAGGGATAGCAACACTAACAATGCAAACACCATTACTAATCCACGCTGTTTCATTGAATGCTCCTAACAAAATTTTTCATATTTCGAAGTGATACGGTTTTAGTAAAAACCTGGTAATAATGGGCTGTGTCCAAAGTGACTTGGCTTTCATTTAGCAATGCAAACGTAGGCGCAGAAGTTTGTTGAACTTGATTTTGATAACTTTGAAGTAAAACTGCCCATCGAAGGGCAACCACTTGCTGATTTTGTGCGCGCAACGCGGCCAGGCTGTCTGCAGTAACATAGGTTATTGCTTGACCATTAGAGCTTTCGGCAACATCGCTCACACCATATTGCAATTGGAAATTACTGACATTATCCAACAATGTAACAGTATTAGGCGAAACAGATTGTGCCTTGAGACCGCGTAATACTCGTCCGTCGTAACCTGTGCATCTAAATTCATTACCGCTAACAAAGTATCGGTTTACTACATGAAATTCATCATCTGCGGCGTAACCATGCTTGCTGCCCGTACAATCGGCAAGGGCGAGCAAACTCACCACTAACTCATCGTTAGCACCACTGGATGCTTGCGTACTTCCAAGCGTGGCGTTAGTGGCAAAGTCCCCGGCCAATGCAATTGGCTTATTCTCAACAAACGCAGCCTCTGCCACCGTATCAACTGAATCATCAATAGAAGCTGCAACAGTGTCGTAGCGACCAATTTCATAAAATTCACCACTGAGCCGGCTTGTTATATAACGTCCCGACTCCTGAACCTGTGCCACCGCTTGATTAAGCTTATTCGTTACACTACTGCTCACTAAAACCTGAATGATAGCGCCAGAAATAACAAGCCCTAATACAAGGGAAATCATTAATTCTACTAAAGAAAAACCCTGTGAACGCCTCATAAGGTTAAGTCCTTAACTACGCACGCATTGCTATCTGACGAATTAGGGTTACATATTGAGTTTAGCGTATAGTTTTGGTTACCTGCCGACGTTACCGGCCAAGATAAGATAACTTGTAAGCGTGAACCTGCACTGCAACTATAAATATCTCCCGCATCGTTGTCTGAGCAGGTTAACGACAAGGTAGTTTGGGGGTTGGTTTGTACGGCCGCGCAAGATAATGCCCAGCCGTCGTATTTGGCCATGTCCAGCTCACCGCAGTTGCCCGTTTCACAATCTGGCACCCCAGCGGGTCGACTTAAACAGTAACACTTATAAGGATGAGTAGAGCCTGAACAACTCAGACCATCAAAGTTATAGTTGCTTGAATCGAAATACTGATTATTCACCACTATTCCATCACCAACCGTGGATACACGTGCCGCTGCACGCAAACGCTCAGCAACCTGTGAGGCAACAAATTCGCTTTGAGTACGACTAATAGCGTCTTTATTGGCAAATGAGCCCGTGAATTGAAGTGCTGCTACACCCAATAAGCCAATTGCAAGAATGACCAAGGTGACGAGCACCTCTATTAGGCCAACGCCTTGCTGTTTGTTTAATCCATTAATCTTTATTATTAGTTTCATATCTTCTGCGTGGCCACTTAGGCATTTGCTATAAAATTTAGACACAACCTCATATCTGGCATTCTATGCTAAAAAAATCCTGCTCAAGGTATAAGCAATCATAAAACGTATAAATTTAAATTACCATTAGACAATAGCGTAAAAAAAAAGCACCGCATATCAATGCGGTGCTTTTAATAATACTTTACCATTTATACCTAAATGGACTAGCTCACTTGTTTGACCCGAAGTTCTTTTGGAACCGCGAATTCCACGTTTTCTTCTCGGCCTGCACGTTCAGAGGCAGATACCGCACCCCATGCTTTCAACTTATCAACTACGCCTTGTACTAGTACTTCTGGTGCTGATGCGCCGGCAGTCACACCAATGTGCTCCACACCGTCAAGCCAACTTTGCTGAATACAATTCGCATCGGCAATTAAGTGCGCTTTTGCACCAATTTTTTCGGCTAGTTCACGTAAACGATTCGAGTTTGAGCTATTTTGCGCACCCACAACTAACAATACTTGGCAGTCTTGAGACAAATCCCGCACTGCATCTTGTCGGTTTTGTGTGGCATAGCAAATATCGTCTTTACGTGGCCCTTGAATATCAGGGAAGCGTTCACGTAATGCATCAATAACGTCCGCTGTATCATCTACCGACAACGTAGTTTGGCTACAATAATAGAGGTTTTTAGCGTCTTTCACTTCAAGAGTAGCTACATCGGCTTCAGATTCGACAAGGTAAATACCGCCTTCGTCATTACTGTATTGCCCCATAGTACCTTCAACTTCTGGGTGCCCTGCATGGCCAATTAAAATACACTCGGTGCCAGTCTTACTTGCTCGGGTCACTTCCATATGCACTTTAGTGACTAACGGACAAGTAGCATCAAATACTTTTAAGCCACGATTTTCAGCTTCTTTTCTTACCGCCTGAGAAACCCCATGGGCAGAAAAAATAACAATGCAGTTATCGGGCACTTCATGCAATTCATCTACAAAAATAGCGCCACGTTCACGTAGCCCATCTACCACAAATTTATTGTGAACAACTTCATGGCGAACATAGATAGGTGGCTCAAATATTTCGAGTGCCCTTTCTACAATAGTGATGGCTCTGTCTACACCGGCACAAAAGCCACGAGGGTTAGCAAGATGAATTTGCATAATTACTGGTCACCTTGCGGTGTAGGTGAAGGCGCAACTTTCACATCAACAATTTCAACATCGAAAATAACCGTTTGCCCAGCTAATGGGTGGTTAAAATCAACCGTGATGGAGTCGCCCGCTACACTTCTAATAATACCGGGTATTTCTGAGCCATCTGGCTGAGAAAACGCAAGAATAGCACCTTCTTGAATTTCTAAATCAGCACCAAAACGGCTTCTATCCATGTAATGGATATTGTTTGGGTTAGGCTCACCAAAGGCATCGTTCGCGGCGAGCGTAAATGATTTCTTTTCCCCTTTTTGAAGCCCAAGCAAGCAAGCTTCAAAGTTAGGGGTAAGACTACCGTCACCCATTACCATTTTCGCAGGCTTATTGTTTACGCGGGTACTGTCAGCGGCTGAGCCATCTTCTAGTTTCAAATCGAAATGAAGGATAACTTCGCTGTCAGAACCAATAATAAGATTGTCGGTCATTGAGGCTCCGGTTACTGCTTTGATGTATTGGTTGAACTAGCGTTTTTTTGCTTTTCGCCATTCTTGACCATATCAAGTATTAAAAGGGCTGCCCCTATGAATATTGCGCTATCAGCAATATTGAAGGCAGGCCAATGCATGTTATTTACATGAAAATCGAGAAAATCGATAACATAGCCATGTACTAGACGATCGTAAACGTTACCTAGCGCACCACCTAATATAAAAGAAAAGGCAACAGGCAATAGGGTTTGGTTTTTAGGCGATTGTTTTAACCACCATAAAATAACCACGCTCACAACCGTCGCAATGGTGGTGAAAAACCATCGCTGCCAGCCACCGGCACTATCTAGAAAGCTAAATGCTGCGCCATAATTGTGTACGTAGGTTAAATTGAAAAACGGTAATACCTCTATCGATTGATAAAGTGACATTCCGCCTAATACCGCGTACTTACTAACTTGGTCGAGCACGAAAGCAATAAGGGTTATCCAGAGAAACCGTAAACCGGTTTCACTGAATAACTTAGGCTTGGTATCCGCCGTAGTATTAAGCATACTGACGCGTTTCCCCTTCGCCATCAATGTTAGTTACACAACGGCCACATAATTCTTCGTGCCCTTCGTGGGTACCAACATCTTCGCGATGGTGCCAACAGCGAACACATTTGTCGCCGCTTGCTTTATTTACGCTTAACCATAGGCCTTCAACATCGGTAGCCGCAGCATTGTCTGGTGCGCTTTCTACTTTTGTCAGGTTCACTGCTGATGTAATCAATACAAAGCGCAATTCATCTTCAAGTGAAGCCAAGGTGTTAAACAAAGACTCTGTAGCATACAAGTCAATCTTGGCTTCTAACGAGCCGCCTAGTTGACCGTCTTTACGAGCTTGCTCCATGGCTTGGTTTGCTGCGTCTTTTACGCTTAACACTTTGTGCCATAGTTCATCGTTAAATACGTCACTTTGGGTAAAGCTGCTAAAACCTTCGTACCAGGTTTCGGTAAATACAAATTCACTACGCTCGCCAGGTAAGGCTTCCCAAATTTCTTGCGCCGTAAAGCTCGTGATAGGCGCCATCCAACGAACTAACGCTTCCATAATATGGTAAAGCGCAGTTTGGCAAGAGCGACGTGCATTGCCGTCTGATTTCGCCGTGTACTGTCTATCTTTAATCACGTCTAGGTAAAAAGAACCCAGTTCGATTGAACAGAAGTGCATTAGCTTTTGCGTTACTACTAACAAGTCGTACTTTTCAAACGCTTCAACAAGTTCTTCTTGTAGCGCTTTAGCTCGCGCTACAATCCAGCGATCCAGTGCCACCATCTCTTCTTCTGGCAAAGCATCTTCTGGCACAAAGCCATTGAGGTTTGACAATAAGAAGCGTGAGGTATTACGTAAACGGCGATACGCATCAGCAGCACGTTTTAGAATTTCATCAGATACCGCAATTTCACCGCGGTAATCGGTAGAAGCAACCCATAGACGAAGAATGTCTGCGCCAAGCTTATTAGTGACTTCTTGCGGCGCAACAACGTTACCAACCGACTTCGACATTTTTCTGCCGTGCGCATCAACGGTAAAGCCGTGGGTTAATACTTCTTTGTACGGCGCATGGCCATGCATAGCAGTAGATGTCATAAGTGATGACATAAACCAACCACGGTGTTGATCTGACCCTTCAAGGTACAAATCGGCGCTAGCTGGAATGTCTTCACGTTGATCAACCACAAAGTAATGCGTTACACCCGAGTCGAACCACACGTCTAGGGTATCGGTTACTTTATCGTAGTTATCTGCTTCGGTGCCTAATAGCGCTGCACCGTCAATATCCCACCAAGCTTGAATGCCTTTGGTTTCAACTTCCGAAGCCACTTTCTCCATTAGCGCAACCGACTCAGGGTGAAGTTCACCGGTAAGTTTATGCACGTATAATGGAATAGGTACGCCCCATGTACGTTGGCGAGAAATACACCAATCTGGACGACCTTCTACCATTTTCTGGATGCGGTTTTCGCCCCACTCAGGGATCCACTTAGTTTGTTTAATTTGTTCGATTGACTCAGCACGCAAGCCTTTTTTGTCCATGCTGATAAACCACTGCGGCGTAGCACGGAAAATAATAGGCGTTTTATGGCGCCAGCAATGGGGGTAGCTGTGCTCGTATTTCACGTTAAGCACTAGGTTACCGTGCTCTTTTACCGTTTCAACAATAGTATCATTGGCTTTAAATACGAACTGGCCGGCAAACAAAGGCGTATTTTCTAAATACACGCCGTTATTACCTACTGGGTTGTACACTTCAATGTCGTATTGTTTACCTACATTGAAATCGTCAACACCGTGAGCTGGCGCAGTATGAACGCAACCTGTACCCGATTCAGTGGTAACGTGCTCACCTAAAATAAGCGGTACTTTTAAATCTAAGAACGGATGATTAACCAATAAGCGCTCTAGGCTCGAACCTACACAGGTCGCCACCTCACGATATTCTTCAATACCGTAACGCGTCATGCAGCTTTCAAGTAAGTCTTGTGCGACTACTAACCATTCGCTGGTCGAGGAAATTTCAACAATTGCATAGGTTAATTCTGGGTGTAGGCTAATTGCGCGGTTTGCAGGTAATGTCCACGGGGTTGTTGTCCAGATAACCACGCCAGTTTTATGCGCGGTTAAGTCTTCACTACTTACACCAAACGCAGCCGCAATAGCGTCTACATCAGCAACAGGGAATTTCACATCAATAGCAGGTGAGATTTTATCTTGGTATTCTACTTCTGCTTCTGCCAACGCAGAACCACAGTCTGTACACCAATGAACTGGCTTAAAGCCTTTTTCTAAATGGCCCGATTCAACCACTTTTCCTAATGCGCGAATAATGTCGGCTTCTGAGCGAAAATCCATAGTTTTATAAGGATTGTCCCAGGTACCGAACACACCAAGACGCTTGAAGTCAGCCATTTGACCATCAATTTGACGTTGTGCGTATTCACGACATTTTTGGCGAAACTCAGCAGCCGTCACTTTTTTGCCAGGCTTACCAACTTTCTTTTCTACCATTAATTCGATAGGCAAGCCGTGACAGTCCCAACCCGGCACATAAGGCGAGTCAAAATCTGACAAGGTTTTAGACTTAACAATAATGTCTTTAAGAATTTTATTTACTGCGTGACCAATATGAATATCGCCGTTTGCGTACGGAGGGCCATCATGAAGAATGAAAGGCTTCTTACCTTTCTTCGCTTCTCTAATCTTTGTGTATACCCCTTTCTCTTGCCAGTCTTTCAGCATTTTAGGCTCACGCTGAGCAAGGTTACCGCGCATTGGAAAGGCGGTTTCAGGTAGGTTTAATGTGGCTTTATAATCACTCATATAATTGTATTATCCGGTTACCTTTAATAATACCCAACGCCTCGTTAGACGCTGTATAGGCTTGCATTGGTCGACGCTATGATAAGCGTGGTGACTTTATCACGTTTCACTATTCTAATAATAGGCGCGCCTTAGCGGCATCGGCCTGAATTTGTGCTTTTAGTATCTCAAACGAGTCAAATTTCTGTTCATCTCGTATTTTTGCAACAGGAAACACGGTCATTGGTTTTCCGTACAGGTCGGCTGACATATCGAAGATATGTACTTCTAACTGGTTTCGCACACCGTTTAGTGTGGGGCGAGTACCAATATTCCCTACGCCGTTGAATTTATTTCCATCTACTTCAACGTGAACTGCAAACACACCGTGAATAGGCGCTCTACAACGTTTCAGCATGACATTCGCGGTGGGAAACCCTATGGTCCGCCCTTTCTTTTCACCGTGGACCACTCGGCCATACACAGCAAAAGGCCTACCTAACATTTCTTCGGCAAGCGTAAAATCAGAATCCGCCAAGGCTTCGCGTACTGCGGTAGAGCTAATGCGATGTGCATGCATCATAAAGCTTTGCGTGCTGACCACTTCAAAGCCGTACTTTTGCCCAGCGGCTTGCAGCATGGCAAAGTCGCCTTTACGACCTTGACCAAAGCGAAAATCATCGCCTACCACAAGAAATTTAACGCCTAATTTATCCACCAGCAAATCATGCACAAAGGTATCGGCACTTTGACTGGCAAAGGCTTTATTAAATCGCACTGCCAATAAACGATCGACGCCCTGCTGTTTCAGCAATTCGTACTTTTCGCGCAATGGACTAATGCGTGCAGGCGCAGTGTCGGGCGTAAAGACTTCCTCGGGTTGAGGTTCGAACACCATCACTGTAGCCGGCAACCCAAGTGCTTTGGCTTTTTGAAGTACATTGCCCAGTACAGCCTGATGACCCAAGTGCACGCCATCGAACTTCCCTATGGTAAGTACACACCCGCTGTGCTGCGGTTTTACGTTATTAAGCCCGCGGATAAATTCCACAATTAGCCACTGCCTTTAGTTACTACTGAAAATTCAAAGCTCGCGATTATAAACGACCCAGCACGGAATACCAATATTACCCGCCTCCACTTTTGAAATGACGACGCCTTGTACCTAATAAAATCATGCATGAAAAGAAGGCGCCTGCAGATAATGCGATAGTTATAGCAACATCCATCACTTGTACTATCCATTCAAGGTCGAAAAAAGCCACGCCCTTATCTCGATAAAAAATAACCGCCCCCATTACCGCACTTGCTATCAGTACGCGAAGAATAAACATTACTGACGTACGACTTAGCACAAAAACACCTTGCTTGTGCAGCGTAATGTAAAGCAGCGCCGCGTTCATTGTAGCTGACATGCTAGTAGCAATAGCGAGCCCAACGTAGCCAAAAGGTATGGCTAATAAATTAAACACCATGTTTGCCACCATGCACCAAATTCCAAATCTTACGGGGGTTTTAGTGTCTTGCCGTGAGTAAAACCCTGGAGCAAGGACTTTTACTAACATGAAACTAAGTAAACCAAATGAATAAGCCGTTAACGAGTAAGACGCCATGGTGGCGGTTTCGGCCGTAAATGCTCCGCGCTGAAATATCACGGTTAAAATTGGCCGCGCCATGGTAGCCAGTCCTACGGCAGCTGGAATCCCCAGTAAGCACACCATGCGAAATGCCCAATCTATATTTGCAGAAAAGGCTTTGGGGTCTTTACTCACATGATTACGCGACAGCGCAGGCAATATTACGGTGGCGATGGCGATACCAAACAGGCCTAACGGAAATTCCAGCAAGCGGTCAGAATAATAGAGCCAGCTAATAGAGCCCGTCATAAGGAAGCTGGCAATGAAGGTATCGAATAATAAGTTGATTTGCCCCACCGACACCCCAAATAAAGCCGGGATCATTAAGGTACGCACTTTTACAACGTTTTCGTCTCGCCAGCCCCATTTGGGCTTAACTAATAAACCCGCCCGAAACAGAAACGGTATTTGAAAAGCAAGTTGTACTATGCCGCCTATAAAGACGCCCCACGCTAATGCAAAGGCAGGCTGTTCCATATCAGGGGCTAAAAATACTGCACAGGCAATAATACATACGTTGAGAAGCACGGGTGTAAACGCCGCTACTGCAAACTTATTCAGGGTATTTAATATCGCCCCAGCCAACCCAGTTAATGATACAAAGGCAAGATACGGAAAGGTAATTTTTAACATGGTAGAGGCGAGTAAAAATTTATCGCCCGCTTCATCGCCCTGCACCCATGCAATGAACCAGCCTGTGCCAAATAATGCGGCTAAAACGGGGGATGCTATTACACCAATAAGAGAAACGATAAATACTATGGCCCCAAGTGTGCCGGATATTTTAGCAACAAACGCTTTAAGTTCTGCTTTCTCGTGATTTTGGTGTACTTCGGTTAATACCGGAATAAATGCTTGCGCGAATGCACCTTCGGCAAATAAGCGGCGCAGGAAGTTAGGAATTTTATTTGCAAAGAAAAACACGTCGGCGGCGGCGCCATCGCCCATTAGCCTTGCGACTACCACATCTCGCACTAGCCCTAACACGCGGGATATCAATGTCATTACACTGACAATAAGGCCTGATTTTAATAACTTCCGTGACACTAAGACTATTCCAATAAACGCATTTCGTTCAGTTAAGCGCTCAATCATAACTAAACCCTGTAAAGGGCGAAACGTATTATTCAAAATATAAGTGCATCTCATGAAATTTTTTTGTTATAATCCGCGCCCGTTGTGGGTATGGTTTCGTGCTGTGCATCGCTTTTTTGTTCTGTACTTTCTGTTAAGCGCTTTATTAGCTCTTTTACTAAGAACAGGGCGAAAAACCAAAACATTCGATCAACGCCTTAATTAAAGTAGAAATTAACTTTCTACTTATTGGGTTAAAACGTTTGACTTTTGGCTGGATGATAGGCAAAATCCGCACCCTCGTTTTTGACATGAATTTATTTGGGAGTTACACCTTGGCTAACATCAAGTCTGCTAAGAAACGTGCAATCCAAGCCGAAAAGCGTCGCCAGCATAACGCTAGCCGTCGCTCCATGACTCGTACAAGCTTGAAGAAAGTAGTAGCTGCTATCGCTAGTGGTGATAAAGAAGGTGCACAAACTGCATTTGCTGCTGCAACTCCGATTCTTGACAGAATGGCTACTAAAGGTTTGATTCACAAGAATAAAGCTGCTCGTCACAAGAGCCGCCTAGCTGCACAAATTAAAGCTTTAGCTTAAATTTCACGGTTAGTAAAAAAGCGCCTATTGGCGCTTTTTTTGTGTCTTTTTTTTGATATCTATTTTGAGCCTCTTCTATTTGTATCTTCTGTTCGACGCTTTTATCAGAGGCTTTTATCAGAACTTTGGCACTAACTCATTTTGCGAATGGTGCTAGAAGGCGCTATACGAAGTACCCAATGCAATAATGCCCACGGCCAACTTGGCACATAAGACACTGCCTTTTCCTTATTAATCGCTTTTACCAACGCTTTACAGCCGGTTTCGGTATCGACAATAAACGGTACTTTCTCTACGGTTTCATTAATTTCGGTACGAATAAACCCTGGATGAACACAGCTCACCTTAATTGGCGTATTCATCACATCCAAGCGAATACCCTCTGTCATAGAGGTCAGCCCTGCTTTAGTGGCCGCATACACTGTCATGGCTCGTCTAAAGCCTCTTACCGCACTAATTGATGAAATTGTCACTAGGTGACCTGCATTTTGCGCCCTGAAGATAGTCATGGCCGCTTCGGCTTGCGCTAGTGCTGCCACAAAATTAGTCTCTGCGGTTTGCTTATTCGCATTAAAAAACCCCGTGCCAATAGAAGCACCTTTACCCATTCCCGCGTTAATGATAACTCTATCGAGTTGCCCCATCTCTTGTTTGAACGCGTCAAACACTTCAAAAACCGCGTTATGGTCGTTCACGTCAAGCGACTTAATTAGTACCTTGATGCTAGGGTTTACTGCTAGTAGCTCACTTCTAAGTTCCTCTAAGCGGTCTAAACGCCTTGCGCACAATGCTAAGTTGCTACCTTGTTTTGCGAACTCCATCGCCATTCCTTTACCAAGGCCTGAGCTTGCGCCCGTGATCAGAATATTTTGTCTTGTTGTCATTTTCTTTTTCCTGATTTACGAATGGCTTTTTTACAACGCCAGATTAAATAATGAATGAATATCCAAAAGTTTTTAAACGCTGGGTTATTGGTTTGTCCATGGTGATAGCGATAGTAGATTTGCTGTGCAATACCCGCTAAACGAAACAAGCCATACACTTCATAGAAAGTGAAATCATCAACGTAAATATCCATTTGCTTGCAGTAATACGCCACCACTTCATCGCGGGTCATCATGCCTTTTAGATGAGTGGGCTGCCTACGTGTAGATTGAGCGAGAAAATCATCGTCTGCATTAACCCAATAGGCCAACGTATTGCCCAAGTCCATCAGGGGATCGCCAAGTGTGGCCAATTCCCAATCGAGCACACCTAAAATTTTGGTGTAGTCGTTTGGATCTAACACCACATTGTCGAATCTAAAATCGTTGTGAGTAATGCAAATACGCTCTTCGCTTGGCATATTCGCCTCAAGCCAGCGCATAACGCTTTTGCCCGAAGGGACATTCCAGGTTTTTGCTTTGGTGTAGCGCTCACTCCAGCCTGTAATTTGGCGCTCTATATAACCGCTACCTTTGCCAATGGTGTCTAAACCTGCCGCCTTATAATCAACTTTGTGCAGCTCTATTAAGCTATCAAGTACATTTTTGCATAGTTGATGTGTCTGTTCTGGAGAGGTCTTTAAATCGCGAGGAAGGTTCTTACGGGGAATAACGCCAGTCAGCTTTTCCATGATATAGAATTCTGTGCCAATCACGGCTTCATCATCGCAATACGCGAGCATGTCAGGCACATAACTATAAACCGGTTTCAGCGCGCCTTGAAGCCGATATTCACGCCCCATATCATGAGCACCTTTCGCTTTAGTGCCCGCGGGTGCACGGCGTAATATTAACGACGTATTGTCGTATTCAAGACAGTAGGTCCAGTTAGATGCACCGCCTGAATATTGTGTCACTTTAGGTGTGCCGATAAGGTTTTGAATATGATTTTTCAGCCACCCATCGACGACATTAACGTCTAGTTCTTCGCCTTCTCTTACTGATACTGCTTTATCTAATACTGTATTCGTCATGGGTTACCGTCTTTCCATTGCACGTTTCATCGCTTTGGTTTGCTTTAGCATGTTATTAATATAGGTTTGGGTGGGTAGTAGTTTTTTCATCAAAAATGCCCGCTTACCTAGTTTGTGGGTAAGGATTAGAAACCGCTTTTGGGTAACCTGATCACAAATACTTTGCGCCACCTCTTCTTTGGTCATATCTGCTTTTTTAAAAAACCGCGCCATCATTTTATGCATGGCGGGGTTATCGCTTCGCATCGACTCTTCAAGGTTAGTTTTAAAAAAACTAGGGCACACCACACTCACATCGATATTATCGGGGGCAAGCTCTAGCTTCATGGTTTCAGACAGTGAGACTACCGCCGCCTTCACTGCGTTATAACTGTTCATGTAGGGAATAGGGGTTAGCCCTGCTTGCGACGCTATATTCACAAAATAGCCCGCCCCCTGCGCTTTAAATAACGGCAATATAGCCTTGCTGACACGCACCATGCCTAGCAGGTTAATATCGAAAATCCATTTCCACTGGGCAATACTTTCATCACTTAAACTACCGCCAGACGCGACACCTGCGTTGTTGAACACGACATCAACACCGCCCCATCGTGCTTCTATAGCGCTAACCAAATTGGCGACATCATCATCTTGGGTAATGTCACAGGGTTGATAGAAAGCCTCTGTACCCTTTTCTGTTAGTAGGGCAAGCGTTTCAAGCCCTCGCTCCTCATGGATGTCAGCGATACAAATTTTCAATTGTTCGCCGCTTTTACTGTGCTCGTTACTTAACGCAAGTGCTATGGCTTGACCTAGTCCCGTGGCGCCACCGGTAATAAGAATGCGTTTTTCTTTATCGTTTGTTTTTTTATGACTTGTTTTAGAACTCATGTGTTTTGCTCTTATTGTTAGCGCTAAGCTTAGGCTTTTTGAGTATCAAGTGGTTTGTCCTTACCTTCATCGTCATCAGCGCTTTTAGTGGCATTTTTCAGGCGCTTCGACCATACCGCTAAAAGCCCAGGGCCCGCATACATGGTTAACCCGTAAACCCCAGCCGCCACGGCAAATTCAGGAGAGTTTAAGAAGGTAATACAAATTAACATGGCCAGCGCTGCGTTTTGCACACCCACTTCAATGGCCATTGTAATGCCATCAATATTCGACAACTTAAAGGCAAAAGCTAAAATAAGGCCCAATACCACTGCTGAAATATTCAGGGCCAAACACACTAGCAAGGCCTCCTCTAAAGACGCCATTAAATTCGCCCGCTCACTAATTAATATGCCGATGATCATGGCAATCATGAACCACAATGAAAACGTTCTAAAAAAGCCCTCTACCTTAATAGAAAAGGTGGGTTTGAAGTGTCGTATTGCCATACCAATGATGACAGGCACGATAGACACACACACCAAGCCGACAACGGTAGTAACAATGGAAAATGAAGGTGCGTTCTCTCCAGCGAAATAGTCCATGGAATAGTGGATTATAAAAGGCGTTGAGAATACGCAAATGAACGTAGATAGTGCTGTTAAGCTCACAGATAACGCAAGGTTTGCTCGCCCAATATGACTTATTAAGTTACTCATCGTGCCACCAGGACACGCTGATAAAATCATAATACCTATGGCCATTGCAGGATGAAGAGAAAATGCCATGCACAAGCCAAACGCTAATAAGGGTAGCAATACGGTTTGCCCCCCCAGCCCCACTACGATGGCTTTAGGCGCTTTAAGCAGACGGGTGAAATCGGCTACCGTTAACGTAAGACCCATACCAAACATCACGAAAGCCAAAGCCAGTGGGAGAAGTATTTCGGTAAAAATCGAGGCCTGCATATATGCCCTTTGTTATTGTTAGTTGAAATGGTCAAACTTATGAACTTCAAATGCGCGAAACGCCGTCCTAGCCGCTATTTCTTATACGCTTGAATTTTTATCGTATCGCTCGATGTAAAGATTAACGTTTAAAACTCACTATTATATCCTTTCATTAACATCCTACCCAGTGTAACCTCATTAAAAATTAATAAAAGTGATAGTTCTTTATGGAGTTTCATAAATACAATGCATGGAAAGATAGACCTTAATTTGTTTTTCGTACTTAAAGCCGTGTATGAAGAAGAGAGTATTACTGCGGCCGCTAAAGCTTTGCATTTAACGCAACCGGCCGTGAGTCATGCAATGTCACGTTTACGAGAAAAATTTGATGACGAACTATTCGTGCGCCATAGCCGGCGGATGGTACCAACCCCGTTATGCCAATCTATCATTCAACCGGTAAAAGAAGCCCTCTCGCACTTAGAGTCTACGCTGTCAGATCCTATCGACTTTGATATCAGCCGCTATAAAAGAGAAATAAGGTTAGGGTTAAGAGACATTCTTGAGTCCACCTTTCTACCCACACTTATTCCCGAGCTTTTGCAAAATGCAGCAAATATTACCGTAACTAGCAGGCGGGTTACCCGCCCTGAACTTGAAACCGCCCTTGCCAATAAAGAACTGGATATTGTTATCGATGCATTGGTGCCTACAGGCCCTGATATTCGTTCAACACTGGTATGCGACGAGCATTTCGTGCTTATCTGTTCGAAAGAACACCCCATTTTAAAAGATAAAACGCTAGCCAATTATGTAGCAGCATCTCACGTTCTGGTTACTTTGAAAGACTCTCGATTAGATACGGTAGATTTGGCGCTGGCAAAACAAAACGCCACGCGACAATTTGCCCTTCAGTGCGAACATTACTTCGCTGCCGCAAGTGTAGTCAGTAAATCAGATTTATTACTTACCGTACCAAGTCGTTATGCACAGCAGGTTACTAGCAACCTGCCAGTTGCCGTTACCACACTGCCTTTTGATGTGCCACTTATGCCTATTCACATGTATTGGCACAAGCAAGCTGATGAGGATTTAGTGAATAAGTGGATGCGAGAGAAGTTACTGGCGTTAGCCGATGAGCTTTTATAAGAGCGAGGGTCTCGTAGAAAAGCTAGCTGTAACACTATCGTCAAACAAGCGTCACTATTTTGTCAATTAACCTGCATATAGTGGCGTTCCAAGGCAATCGCTTTGGGACCTTGCTATGAAAAAAACACATTACCGCACACTTTGGCTTTCTGACATTCATCTTGGCAATCGTGATTGCAAAGCTGAATACCTACTTTCGTTTTTAAACAGCGTCACTGTCGACACCCTATATTTGGTTGGTGACATTGTCGATATGTGGCAAATGACAAAACAGTTTCGTTGGCCACAAGCGCACAATCAAGTTATGCATAAGCTAATGGCCATGAGCCAAGATGGCACTCGCGTTGTTTACCTCCCAGGTAATCACGACGAACCCATTCAGTCATACTCAGGCATGGCTTTTGGTGATATCGAAATTGAACGTCAACTTGTGCATACCACTGCTCAAGGCAAACGTTACCTTGTGTTACATGGCGATCAATTTGATGGCGATGTCACTATGGGTAAATTCCATGCGTGGATTGGTGATAAAGGTTACGACCTACTGCTGTTTTTAAATCGTGAGTTCAATCGTTTTCGTAGTTGGCGTAAACGTGAGTACTGGTCACTTGCAGGTTACATTAAAAAGCACATCAAAGGCGCTAATGAAGCAATTGCTCGCTACCGAGAGGCTTGTTGTTCTCGTGCCGCAGAAATGGGGCTTGATGGCGTAATTTGCGGTCATATTCATCACCCTGAAAGCACAATGGAAAATGGCATCCACTACATTAACGACGGTGATTGGATGGAAAACTGTACTGCGTTGGGTGAAGACGAAAATGGAAACCTATCCCTGATTTATTCCCTTGAGACCATGAACAACGCAGATAACGTTACCCCATTGAAAGTGAAAAATTCACCATCAAAAGCAGCATAAGCATAGCACTTAAACCCGCGTTTAATAATGCACGGAACGCGGGTCTCTCCATTGTCAGATAACTGACATCAAACTGTGTGAAAAACGTCACATTCCCCTGCTATTGTTCGCAAAAACCGAGAAAGACTATGTTTACCGTTGATGAAGTACTAAATAAACACTATCCCCAAGTGGCTAACAACCCCTTATTGTTTAGGTCTTTATCGTTTGTGCTGCGCCACCTTTTGCATGAACGAGAAATAATAGAGTTCGGCGAAACCTACCCCCACTATGAAGATATCGACTTTGTAGAGCAGGTGCTTGAATACTTCAATATTAGCTACTCTACCCGCGACGTAGAGAAAGAGCGTATTCCATCACAAGGGCGCGTGGTGATTATTGCCAATCACCCTATCGGCTCACTAGACGCCCTTGCGTTAATCAAGCTGGTGAGTGAAGTTCGTCACGATTTAAAAGTAGTCGCGAACCAAATGCTCATGGCCATTGAGCCTTTGCACGATATGTTACTGCCAGTCAATAATATGCAAGGCGGTACGCCGAAGCAGCATTTAAATGCTATACAAGACCACTTGCGTTCAGACGGCGCCATTTTAATCTTTCCCGCAGGGGAAGTGTCACGACTACGACCTCAAGGTGTAAGAGATACGCTTTGGCATTCCGGTTTTTTGCGCATCGCCCGACAAGCCAAATCCCCTATTCTTCCGGTTTATATTGATGCCAAAAATAGCCCGCTGTTTTATGGGGTGTCTATGGTATACAAACCCTTAGCCACTGCGCTGCTGGTAAAAGAAATGTTTAAGCAACGCAAGAAACACCTTCCTATGCGAATAGGTGAGCTTATTCCCTTTGAATCTTACCAACAAACCAGCATAGCGCTTAAAGATCAGGTGAAACTATTTAAGCGCCACTTATATCGAATTGGCAGCAACAAGAAAGGTATTTTCGACACCCAAGCCCCTGTGGCCATGCCGGAAGACAGAAAAGAGCTATCCCGTGCAATGAAGCAATGTGAACACTTAGGCCACACCAGTGATGGTCAGTCGATATATTTATACCAACATAAAAATTGCTCGCCGATTATGCGTGAAATTGGTCGCTTGAGAGAAATTGCGTTTCGGGCAGTGGGCGAAGGCACGAATAAACGCCGAGACATAGACCAATACGACACCCACTATTATCATTTGATTTTGTGGGATGAGAGTAATTTAGAAATTGTAGGCGCTTATCGATTTGGTGATGCGGAAATACTGAGTCAACAAGACCACCCTACGGGGTTATATTCAGCCACCTTGTTCGATTATGGTACCGATGACAGTAACGCCGTCATGTTTGGTGCTGGATTGGAGCTGGGTAGAAGTTTTGTGCAACCCTGCTATTGGGGTAAACGCAGCCTAGATTATCTATGGGTGGGCATTGGTGCTTTTTTAAATCGTTACCCGAAGTACCGATATATGTTTGGGGCAGTATCATTAAGCAACGCTTATCCTCAGCCAGCTAAAGATTTGATAGTACAGTTTTACTCCATTTACTTCCCGGCCAAATTTGGCCAAGCTAAGTCGAAACGCTCTTATCAAATGTCACAAGACGCCTTGTATACTTTTACCGGTAAAGACTATAAATCTGAGTTTACCCAGTTAAAGCATTTACTCGCTAATATGGGGGTTAATGTCCCAACTTTATACAAACAATACAGTGAACTATCGAAGACTGGTGGAGTGGCCTTCCTCGATTTTAATGTAGATCCCGATTTTAACGACTGCATAGATGGCTTGGTAGTGGTCGATTTAGAAGCGCTAACGCCAAAGAAAAAGGAGCGTTATTTAGGGGCAACCCAATTAAAGCCTGAACTAAAGAAGTCGGCGTAAATTTAAAGGTTTAATGGAATATCGACGCCATTTACGCCGCCATAGTACTGGCTAGCAATTTAACTAGGCTGTCGCGGTTAAATTGCCATGCGTAGCGCACATTAAACTCAATACGCGCACTCCCTCATACCAAATTGTTAGTAAAAGCGCCGATATCTATGCGCCCCGAGCATTTAAATAACCCACAGGCTAAACTGTATTCCCTTTCTAGACTCTACTCATATATAGTTAGAGTCATAGGTTATTGTTAAACTTATCATCATGCAGTGGGCTCATGCAGTGGAATTAACTTACTACTAAAAGCTACTGCACTACACATAATGTAACATAGTGTAATGCCCCTTTACCGATACAACGCGAGGTCGAGTTTTGCTAAAGATTATTGTACTAATACCACTTATCTTGTCGTTATTGTGGTTTGGCTACTTAAGGCTGAATAGCTATTCCCTAGCGCAGGGTAAGCAAGGTTTTACTTACATACTGGTATTGTCGAGTGTTATTGCGGCTTTTTACGCTCTCATGCTTTTTCTCACGCATTAGTACTTTTACTTATTAAAGACAAACGCCCACAAAAAAAGCCAGTGTTGGCGAGGCGATAACAACATCGCTTGTTCAACACTGGCTTTTTTGCGTATTTTTGGCTTACCGTTAAGAATAAATAAAACGAGCGCTAGGACTAAAACATAATAGTTTTACGTTTCAGCCCGCTTATATTCTCGCCAGCCCTAAACAGTAAGCCCAGTAATACTAAAGGCTTTCAGACACCGTCACATCGGCATCAGCACGTAACGCTTCAATGAACTGTTGGTAAACACGTTGACCTTGCATTTGTGCTAAACGAGGCTTCAGACTTTCTGACATCTCAGCACTTAGCGCAGGCGCACTGTTCACTTTTACTAGCTCAACAATGGCCACGTCGCCATTAACGGTTGCTACCACATCTACGCGCTCTTCAGCTTCGCTAGATAAGGTAAACAATTTATCTACGATACTGCGATTAAGCGTACTACCACTTCTAGCAACTGCATCAGCAGTTTCCCAGCTTAGCGATTTTTCCGCTAATGTTGACTCTACACTTTCGCCTTGTTTCAGTGAATCAACAACACCCGCAGCCCAGCTTTCAGCTGCTTCTTGCGATTTTTGCGCTTTAACAGTCGCTACAATACCTTCACGAACTTCGTCTAACGCTTGCGTACGCTGTGGTAAATGTTCTACAACACGCACAACCACAACGGTTTCATCATCTAATTCGATAATGTCACTGTTTACGCCTTCATCAATAAGTTCTGAAGAAAACGCCACGTCAGTCAGTGCTGGTGAACTTAGATCAACAGGTACCGTATTGCGGCTAAACAAGCCCGTTTCTTGAACTGACAAATCAACCGCGTTGGCCACATCTTCTAATGTATCAGGCACTTCAAATGCAATTTCAGCCATGATGTTTTGCAACTCGAAGAATTCTTCTAATGCTTTGTCAGTTAGCAATGTCTCGCGAATCTCTGGTTCTACGTCTTCAAATGCTTGAACTTGCGCTTCTTTAAGTTCAGTCAGTTTAATGATGTGAAAACCGAACTCGGTTTCAACCACGTCTGTATAGTCGCCTACGTTTGCTAAGCTAAACACTGCTTCATCAAAGGCATCATCCATCATTCCTGGTGTGATAAAGTCTAAATCACCACCATTTTCAGCTGAAAAAGTGTCATCTGAACTACTTTCAGCTAACTCAGCAAAATCAGCACCGTCGTTCAGTTGGTCTAATAGCGCTTGAGTTTTCGCTTTTGCTGCATCAGCGTCATCGCCCGCTTCAATAAGAATATGCGATACTCGACGCTCTTCTTCTTTGCCATAACCGCTAAGGTTATTGTCGTAATAGGCGCGCACAGCGTCGTCATCAACACTTACGCGGCTTTTAACGTCATCTACCGTTAGCGATACATAGGCAAGCTTAATTTGCTCTTCAGTATCGAATGCAGCGATGTTGGCGTTATAGTACTCAGCAATGTCATCCTCTGTTAGTTCTACCGAATCAGCAAAAGAATCAGAATCGATCATGACGTATTTAGCATCACGGGTTTGAAGTTGAAGTGCATTGGCACGCTCAGCTTCACCTGGTAGCGCGAACTCTGAATTCGTTAACGCTGCAGCCAATTGGTTCTGCGTCATTTGAATACGTAGATAGTCACGGAAGTCAGCAACCTGAAAACCGTTTTGACGCAAAATGGTTTGGAAGCGGTCGTTGTCGAACTGACCACCGAACTGGAACTCTGGCATTTGTACGATAGTTTCACGAATTTGCGCATCGCTAACACGCAAGCCCATTTCCTGTGCCTGTTGCTGAATGAGTTTCTCAGCAATCAATCTATCTAACACGTTGCGACGAAAGTCACTTAAATACTGTTCACTTGAAAACAACTGGGCAATGCTATCGCCAAATTGTGATTCCATCTGTGCCCGTTGGTTCTGATAACCGCGTTCTAATTCCTGAGCAGAAATTTCTTCGCCGTTAACTGTTGCTACTGCCGTAGTACCTGAAGACGTCAGGTAACTTCCTACACCAGCAAACACGAAACTCAATACGATAAGGGCAATAATCGCCATTGCCCAAGGGCCTTGAGAACCTTCTCTGATTCTTTCTAGCATGATTGTTCTTCAACTCCGTTGCTTACTACACTTGCCCGCCTAGCGTTGGACAATACCTACACTAATTAACTCGGCAAAAAATAAGCGGTGATTATAACCTAATACCCGTGAAGATAAACGGCTTAACAAAAACTAATCCTTCTATTTTTCAAGTAATCTGTAGCGACGTGCACAATACGCAGTTGCGCTAAGTTCAAGATAGAGAAAATAGTGGGAAATGATAAATTCGGCGTTACAAATAAAAAAGGCGATGGCATAAGCCATCGCCTTTTTCTTGCAAGTTTTGCTTAGTTACAAGCGTCTTTCAGAGCTTTGCCAGCTTTGAAAGATGGAACTTTCGCTGCTGAAATCTGAATAGTCTCACCAGTTTGTGGGTTACGACCACTACGAGCAGAGCGCTCACGTACTGAGAAAGTACCGAAACCGACTAATGCCACTTGGTCACCGTCTTTAAGTGCA
Source organism: Alteromonas sp. 1_MG-2023 (assembly GCF_030547075.1). Taxonomy (GTDB): domain Bacteria; phylum Pseudomonadota; class Gammaproteobacteria; order Enterobacterales; family Alteromonadaceae; genus Alteromonas. The sequence continues at coordinate 87,201 of NZ_JAUOQH010000003.1, forward strand.
GCAGTTACTGAGTCAGTAAATGCATCTAGAGCGCGGCCGGCAGCTGCTTTTGAAATATCTGCGCCAGCAGCAATTTGGTCGATAAGTTGAGACTTGTTCACTATTTTTATCCCCTTCGATTGTTATTATACTGTTTGTCCAAAACGATTTGATTGAACGTTATAGCAAGCTTGATTCTGAACATCAAGCATCTGTCACAATTAATTAACTTTTATTGAATCGCTGCAATCCCTTTTGTGGCAAGGCTTCAAGCGAATACAAATTAAAGGTATCACAACTTCTGCGACAAGAAAGCCCTATTTTGAAAAAAATCGGCGAATTGACGCGGGTATGCATACTTTTTAATCAATTATTACAAAATTAAGGCTGCAAGCCTTTAAAATTAAGACATGCAGCCAGCTTTTTTAGCTTTTAGTTGCAACCTCAAAAGACTCTACTGGCTCTTGAAGTGCAATATCAAGCACATCATCTATCCACTTTACAGGGTGAATTGACAAATCTTTTTTCACATTTTCTGGAATTTCTTCCAAATCACGTTCATTTTCTGCTGGAATAACCACCGTTTTAATTCCACCACGGTGTGCAGCGAGTAGTTTTTCTTTCAAGCCACCAATGGCCAACACTTCACCGCGCAAGGTTATTTCGCCAGTCATTGCCACATCACATTTCACAGGGTTACCTGTTAATGATGACACTAACGCAGTACACATCGCGATACCCGCACTTGGGCCATCTTTAGGTGTAGCACCTTCAGGCACGTGTACATGAATATCACGTTTTTCGTAGAAATCTTCGTTAATGCGCAGCTTCTCAGCGCGGCTACGTACTACGGTCATGGCAGCTTTAATTGATTCCTGCATAACATCACCAAGGGAGCCTGTTGATGTCATTTTGCCTTTACCAGGTACCGACGTGGTTTCGATAGTCAGTAAATCACCGCCTACCTGTGTCCATGCTAATCCAGTAACTTGGCCAATTTGGTTATCTTTATCTGCTTTACCGTAGTCAAAACGCTGCACACCTAAGTAATCTTTAAGGTTATCTTGGGTAACAGACACTTTGTCTTTGCTCTTATTGAGCAAAATATCTTTAACCGCTTTACGGCATACCTTAGAAATTTCACGCTCTAAACTTCGCACACCGGCTTCACGGGTGTAGTAGCGAATCATGCCAATAATGGCCGACTCGGTGATCTCAAGTTCTTTAGACTTAAGACCGTTGCGTTCCATTTGTTTACTCAGCAAGTGGCGTGTCGCGATGTTTAGCTTTTCGTCTTCGGTATAACCAGAAAGACGAATAACTTCCATACGATCCAGTAATGGGCCTGGAATATTCATGCTATTCGAGGTAGCCACAAACATGACGTCAGATAGGTCGTAATCCACCTCTAAGTAGTGATCGCTGAAACTATTGTTCTGCTCAGGATCAAGAACTTCAAGCAATGCAGATGCTGGGTCACCGCGCATATCAGACGACATTTTATCAATTTCATCTAATAGGAAAAGTGGGTTCTTAACGCCAACTTTCGCCATCTTTTGCACTAGCTTACCGGGCAACGAACCAATATAGGTACGTCTATGTCCACGAATCTCAGCTTCATCACGTACGCCGCCTAACGCCATACGTACATACTTACGCCCTGTCGCTTTAGCAACAGATTGGCCTAAAGAAGTTTTACCTACACCAGGAGGCCCAACAAGACACAAGATAGGCCCTTTAAGCTTCTTAACTCGCTGTTGAACAGCAAGATATTCTAAGATACGTTCTTTAACTTTCTCTAAGCCGTAATGGTCTTCATTTAAAACCACTTCAGCGCGCGATAGATCTTTTTTCACCGGTGAACGCTTGTTCCACGGCACATTGGTTAGCCACTCAATGTAGCTACGCAATACCGTTGCTTCTGCCGACATGGGCGACATCATCTTAAGCTTTTGAAGTTCAGACTTAGCTTTGTCTAAAGCTTCTTGCGGCATTTTCGCGTCTTCAATCTTTTTCGCTAACGCTTCAAATTCATCGGGTGCATCATCTAGTTCGCCAAGTTCTTTTTGAATGGCTTTCATTTGCTCATTCAAATAATACTCACGCTGGCTTTTTTCCATTTGTTTTTTAACACGGGTACGAATTTTCTTCTCGACCTGTAACAAATCGATTTCACCTTCCATCAAGGCCATTAAATACTCAAGGCGTTCGTTCACCCCTTTCATTTCTAGCACTTTCTGTTTTTCGGTGAGTTTAAGCGGCATGTGGGCAGCCATGGTATCTGCTAAACGTGCAGCATCTTCAATACCATTAAGCGATGTAAGCACTTCAGGCGGTATTTTCTTATTTAGCTTAACGTAACCTTCAAACTGAGATACGGCTGAACGAATAAGCACTTCCTGCTCACTCTCATCAATGGCACCATCTTCAATTTTGTTGACGTTAGCAACAAAGAACGGCTCTGATTGCTCGTACTTTTCTACTTCACCGCGCACACTGCCTTCAACGAGTACTTTAACCGTGCCGTCAGGCAGTTTTAAAAGTTGCAGGATAGTGGCAATAGTACCAACGGAATAAATATCGTCAGCATCGGGTTCATCTACACTGGCGTCTTTCTGGGCAACTAAGAAAATCTGTTTCTCGTTTTCCATTGCCGCTTCAAGGCAACGAATTGATTTTTCTCGCCCTACGAATAAGGGTATGACCATATGCGGATAAACAACCACGTCCCTTAAGGCAAGCACAGGAATTTCAATGCGATTTTCTCGCTCAACTGTCATACGTGTTCTCTATTAGTTAGCATTGTCGATTGATATGGGGATGCTAGCGCAAAGTTCAAATAAAACATTCTTAATCTACGTAGAATTCGCTGCTTTCCCTGCTTTTCTTTACCATTATCGATTTTAGACCGTATGGCAACAGTTAGTTGGCGAATCTATCAGAAAGGATAGGTTAAACCGGTTCATTTGCTCAAATAACATGCAAACTGACTGCTTTATATGAAAAGATCATAGTAAAAAGGAAGCGCTATTAGCACCGTCTAAGAATTCAATTTTTCGAGTGTGTATTGGAAACTGATGACAATTTGGCGGTTAACTTGGAATATATCAGAAAGTAATTTTCTGTTGCTAGAAAACAAAAAAGGCCCCGAAGGACCTTTTTTTGAAAGTAAAACCGCTTACTCAGAAGCCGCTTTCTTATCTGTATTGTCGTAAATTAAAATAGGTTTTGATTCGCCGCGAATGACAGTTTCATCAATAACTACTTTACTTACGTCTACCGCAGACGGTAATTCGTACATGGTATCAAGCAAAACAGCTTCAACAATTGAACGAAGACCACGGGCACCGGTTTTACGATCCATCGCCTTTTTGGCGATAGCATGCAGTGCGTCGTCGCGGAACTCAAGTTCCACATCTTCCATATCAAATAATGCTGAGTACTGCTTCGTAATCGCATTCTTAGGCTCTTTAAGAATTTGAATCAAGGCTTCTTCATTCAACTCTTCAAGGCTAGTTACCACAGGTAAACGACCGATAAACTCAGGAATTAACCCGTATTTAACCAAGTCTTGTGGTTCTACCTGCTTGAACAACTCGCTTATTTGCGCAGTATTTTCAGATTTAGACTTTACAGACGCACCAAATCCAATACCCGTGCCTTTTTGCGCACGTTGCTCAATAACCTTATCTAAACCTGCAAATGCACCACCACAGATAAACAGAATTTTAGAGGTATCTACCTGCAAAAACTCTTGCTGTGGATGCTTGCGACCACCTTGTGGAGGCACTGAAGCAACAGTACCTTCAATAAGCTTAAGCAATGCTTGCTGTACACCTTCACCCGATACATCACGAGTAATAGATGGGTTATCTGACTTACGCGAAATTTTATCAATTTCATCAATGTAAACAATGCCACGCTGGGCTTTTTCAACGTCGTAATCACATTTTTGCAGAAGCTTTTGAATGATATTTTCAACATCTTCACCTACATAACCGGCTTCGGTTAATGTCGTTGCATCTGCCATTGTGAAAGGAACGTCAAGCAAACGGGCAAGCGTCTCGGCTAACAGTGTTTTACCACTACCAGTAGGTCCAATAAGTAAGATATTACTCTTACCAAGCTCTACACCGTCATGAACATCACCGTTACGCAAGCGTTTGTAGTGGTTATATACCGCTACAGACAACACTTTTTTAGCATGCTCTTGACCAATAACGTAGTCATCTAAGTGTGCATGGATTTCATTTGGCTTTGGTAAAGCATCCTGCTTTTGCTTAGGCGCGATTTCCTTGATTTCTTCGCGAATGATATCGTTACATAACTCAACACACTCGTCGCAAATAAATACCGACGGGCCTGCTATTAACTTTCTTACTTCGTGTTGGCTTTTGCCACAAAACGAGCAGTACAGTAACTTGTTATCACCGTCACCGCTTTGTTTATCACTCATTACTATTGCCTCTGCCTTGCCTGAACCGAAAACCAAATCGTGCCAAGCACTAGTTCAGGTCTACTATATATAACTATACTACTTAGTTGCAGCCGCGTCAGATCGATTTGTCATAACTTGGTCGATAAGGCCATATTCTTTGGCTTCGGTTGCACTAAGAAAGTTGTCACGATCGGTATCGTGGGCAACTTTTTCGTAATCTTGTCCAGTGTGTTGTGCCATTAAACGGTTCAACTTCTCTTTAATAGACAGGATTTCTTTCGCATGAATTTCAAAATCTGATGCTTGACCTTGGAAACCACCTAAAGGTTGGTGAATCATCACGCGAGAGTTCGGTAAACAGTAACGCTTACCTTTAGCACCACCTGATAGCAAAAACGCACCCATGCTAGCCGCTTGACCCACACATACCGTGCTTACGTCTGGCTTGATGAAATTCATGGTGTCGTAAATTGCCATACCCGCAGTTACAGAACCGCCAGGTGAATTGATATAAAGGAAAATGTCTTTTTCTGGATTTTCAGCTTCCAAAAATAGCATTTGAGCCACAATCAGGTTGGCCATGTGGTCTTCTACCTGCCCTACTAAGAAAATAACATTTTCTTTTAGTAGACGAGAATAGATGTCGTACGAACGTTCACCTTTGGAAGTTTGTTCAACTACCATAGGAACAAGTGCATTCATTGGATCAAATGGGGTATTAGTCATAGCTACCTTGATTATCTAGCGTTAAAAACAAAAATGCTCGGAAGGCTCCGAGCATTTAAGCAGTTGCTGACAGGTGAAGTCAATCAGACAGTAAAAAATTACGCCTGTTTGTTCATAACCTCGTCAAAAGCTTTAGTTACTTCGGTAACTTTAGCTTGCTCAAGTACCCATTCAACCGCCTGCTCTTCTAGTGCAACATTTTGCATTTGCTGCATAAGCTCTTGGTTGTTGTTGTAGTATTCTACAACTTCTTGAGGGTCTTCATACGCAGAAGCAGCAGTTTCGATCATCTCGTTTACTTTTGCTTCGTCTGCTTTAAGTTCGTTTTGCTTAATTACTTCACCTAATAATAGGCCAATTGAAACACGACGCTTGGCATTATCGGTAAATAATTCAGCCGGCAACTCTGGAAGGTTTTGACCACCGCCCTGTTGGCTGAAACGTTGTTTAGCTTGCTCACGTAAAGCGTTAACTTCTTGGTCGATAAGTGCTTGAGGAATATCAAGCTCGTTAGCGTCAACCAATTTAGCAATAACGTCTTCTTTAACCTGAGTTTTAAGTGTTTGATCTAGCTCACGTTGCATGTTCTTACGAACTTCAGCTTTAAGCGCATCAACACCACCTTCCTGAACACCGAATAATGTAGCGAACTCTTCGTCAACTTTAGGAAGTGACTGGCCTTCTACTTTTTTCACTGTTACTTGGAATACCGCATCTTTACCTTTAAGGTTTTCTGCGTGGTAATCTTCAGGGAAAGCAACTTCAACTGTTACTTCTTCACCCGCTTTCGCGCCAACAAGTGGCTTTTCGAAACCTGGGATCATGCGATCTTGACCTAATTCTAGTTCGAAATCTTCAGCTTTGCCGCCTTCAAATTCTTCACCGTCGATAGAGCCAACGAAATCGATAACAACTTTATCGTCTTTCTTCGCTTTACGTTTAACTTCTTTCCAAGAAGCATGTTGCTTCTGCAAAGTCACCATCATGTTATCAAGATCTTCGTCAGTAATTTCTACTACTGGCTTTTCGATTTCAATATCGTTGATGCCTTTAACTTCTACTTCTGGATACACTTCAAAAGAAGCGACAAATTCCAAGTCCTGACCATCTTCATCTTTAGTCAGTTCAAAGTTAGGCATACCAGCTGGTTGAATTTTTTCTTGAACGATAGCCTGGTAGAAGTTTTGCTGCATCACATCACCAGCAATTTCTTGACGCACTGCTTGGCCGAAACGCTTTTTGATTACGCTTACTGGTACCTTGCCTGGGCGGAAACCGTTGATTCGTTGCGTTTTCGCCAATTGCTGTAGGCGAGATTTAACAGCTGAATCAATAGCGTCAGCTGGAACGGTGATAGTAAGACGGCGTTCTAAACCCTGGGTCGTCTCGACTGAAACTTGCATTATATTACCTCAACTTTACGCTTATCTAAGCGCTTTGTTCTCAATCCCCTCTCCCGTCATGCCTATATGACATATCACACCGGGGTAGAGGTCGTTTCCGACGTTTGCACTAACAAAACACCACACAATACTGTGTTAATCGCGTATTTGTTACAAACATACGAGTTAAAAAAAGACGCCGTAGTATACAGTCGCAGAGAACGAGAGTCGAGAGGGAAACACAAGTTTGTAACACGCTTTTGAATGATAAGTGTGCAAACGGATGGAAATAAGGAATTTATTTAAAGAAATATACTAAGGAAGAGAGTAAATGGTCGGTGAGATAGGATTTGAACCTACGACCCCTTGTACCCAAAACAAGTGCGCTACCAAGCTGCGCCACTCACCGACAATATTACTTACAATCGCGCTAAAGAAAGCACTTACAACAGCTTTTGTAAAAAAAAAGCTTAAAATATGGTGCGGAAGGAGAGACTTGAACTCTCACGCCGTGAAGCACTGGAACCTAAATCCAGCGTGTCTACCAATTCCACCACTCCCGCGAAAAAGTGGGGTGGACGATGGGGCTCGAACCCACGACAACCGGAATCACAATCCGGGGCTCTACCAACTGAGCTACGCCCACCACTGAGGTGCTTGCAATAAAATAAACATGTTGAATTGATAGTACATGTTTACCTTTGAAAATTCGACTAATCCGAATCAGGTCCTACCTGACTCGCATGGCGCGTCCGGCAGGATTCGAACCTGCGACCCACGGCTTAGAAGGCCGTTGCTCTATCCAGCTGAGCTACGGACGCTCGGCGAATCTTCGCTTGCAAAAAATGGTCGGTGAGATAGGATTTGAACCTACGACCCCTTGTACCCAAAACAAGTGCGCTACCAAGCTGCGCCACTCACCGACTGCGTAACGATACGTTTGAAGCAATTTGCGTCTGTGCCGTTACGGGGTGCGAATATTACTGACAAGACCCCACCTCGTCAAACACTTTTTTAAATAAAATATTCAACCGCTCATAAAGCGCCCATAAATGTGCTTTTTTGAGCACTTTGGGCATTTTTCAAACGAAAAAACGTGGGTAAACTGAAAAACTAGAGGTAGTTTAAAGATGACTCTTAAGATGACACACAGTTAAAAACAATCACGTACGACCTTAACTATTTTCATTATTTGTCAGAATTCACCTTATACAGAGGATAATAAGGGGTAATAACAGAAAAATTTCTTTAAACTTTTCATGTTTTACAGTAATTACATGTTTCTACTGGTCGCCACATGCTGTTTTATGAAACAATAATTAGCACTTAATGACCACACATTATAATCACTTCTATGACAGCTCATTTAATTGACGGCAAATTAATTGCCAAACAAGTTCGCCAGCATGTTGCTTCCTATGTTGATTCACTTATTGATGCAAAGAAACGTCAACCTGGGTTAGCCGTTGTGCTAGTCGGTAGCGATGCAGCCTCTCAAGTTTATGTTTCGAATAAACGTAAAGCCTGTGATGAGGTAGGTTTTGTGTCTCGTTCATTCGATTTACCCGCAGATACAACAGAGAGTGAGTTGTTAGCGCTTGTTGATAAACTAAATGAAGACAACGAAATAGATGGCATATTAGTACAACTGCCTTTACCTGCGGGTTTAAATGCAGAGAAAGTATTAGAGCGTATTCATCCCCACAAAGATGTAGATGGTTTTCACCCGTATAATATAGGGAGGTTGGCGCAACGTATTCCCGCGCTTCGCCCATGTACACCCAAAGGTATCATGACCATGATTGAGGCCACTAAGCGCCCCGTTAAAGGTTTAGATGCAGTTATTGTGGGAGCTTCTAATATTGTGGGTCGTCCTATGAGCTTAGAACTACTGTTGGCAGGTTGCACCGTCACGACCTGTCATAAATTCACGCAAGATTTAAAAGCCCATGTAAGCCGTGCGGACCTTCTTGTGGTTGCGGTGGGTAAGCCCAACTTTATTCCTGGTGACTGGATTAAATCTGGCGCTATTGTAATTGATGTGGGCATCAACCGAGTAAGCGATGGCTCATTAGTGGGTGATGTGGATTTTGCGCGCGCCAAAGAACGTGCTGGTTGGATAACGCCTGTTCCTGGCGGCGTAGGCCCCATGACAGTCGCAAGCTTGATTGAAAACACCCTAGAAGCTTACGTTAAATACCACTCTTAAGTTGAAATCGTGAACGATACACATCTTATTGAAGCCACTATGCGTTGGGTTGATGACATTGTCATCAACCACAATTTTTGCCCCTTTGCTGGTTTTGTTCGCCAACCTGGCCAAATTCACTGTGTCGTGGTTAATGGGGATGCAGGCGATGTTATTGCCTCACTTTTCGATGAATGCAAACGTTTAGACGAACAAGACGATATAGCCACTACTCTTATCATAGCGCCATCAAGCGCTATGGTTTCATTTGATGATTACTTAGATGTATTGGCTATTTGTGATCGCATGCTATCTGATTGGGGGTATACGGGCGTGTATCAACTCGCCAGCTTTCATCCAAAGTACCAATTCGATGGTGAAGCGAAAGATAGCGTAGCTAATTATACGAACCGTTCCCCTTATCCTCTACTTCACCTAATTCGTGAGCGCGATATTGCCCGCTATATGAAAAATGAAGATGATGCAGAGAAGATTTATACTCATAACATTGCCAAAGCCAATGAGTTGGGCTGTCCCTACTTCGAAAAAGCATTGGGTGAAATGCGAGACCTTAAATAGGCACTAGCTTGCTAAAAACAAAAATGGCCTGTAAGCATACAGGCCAAAGGGTTTGATTGGGTCCAGGGATGCCAAATACGGCCGCCCCAGATGTCCGTAATTGGCTCAAGGTTTTAAACTTGAACCCGTACTCTACGTAAACTATGTGAGAATTTTATGACAGTGCGCTATGCAAATGGGATTTTGCGGTAATGACCCTTGATCAGTTCCCCCTTTGTGCCATCGGCCATATACAAACACCGTTTAAACAAAAGTTTGCCATTCCCCGACAACCTAATTTAGCCAAGGCGAAGGGACAAATCGTGTTAGCGCCGGACTTTGATGACCCTCGTGTCTTTAAAGGTTTAGAAGTATTTAGTCATGTATGGCTACTTTTTCTATTCCATGAAAATTTAGACAAAGGCTGGAAACCTTCAGTTAAAGCCCCTCGTTTAGGCGGCAATGCAACGCTTGGGGTGTTTGCCTCAAGAAGTACACATCGCCCGAACGGTATAGGCATGTCGGCCGTGAAAAATTTAGGTTCTGAAACGGTGGATGGAAAGCTTACCTTGAATGTTGAAGGGGTAGATTTGTTGGATGGCACGCCCATTATCGATATTAAGCCTTATTTGCCCTATGCCGATGCGCTTCCACATGCATCAGATAGTATGGCAGAACTGACACATGCGGCCCCTATCCCCAACTTAGATGTGACAATTAACCCGCTCGTGCAAGACTTGTTGCAAGAAGCCGCGGCACAGCATCCCGACCTGCCCACATTACTAACCGCGGTGCTGGCTCAAGACCCCCGCCCCGCTTATCGTCATAAACTATTAAGTGATGAAAAAACTTACCATACTACACTGTATAACTATGATTTTGCCTTCACGGTAAAAAATGGTGTAGTCGACGTTGTTGGGATTAACGCGCTTTAGACGCACGTGGTTGTAGCACTATTGCTCACAGTTAATTAGAATACGCCCAATTGTATTTTTCATAGTTATAGGAAGACCGCTTCGAATGCGCACTAGTCAATATTTACTTGCCACGCAGAAAGAAACTCCGGCCGACGCTGAGGTTATCAGCCACCAGTTAATGTTACGTGCTGGTATGATAAGAAAACTGGCTTCAGGCCTTTACACATGGTTGCCTACCGGGCTTCGCGTGCTGAATAAAGTGGCAAACATCGTTCGTGAAGAAATGAACAAAGCAGGCGGTGTAGAAGTGTTAATGCCCGTGGTTCAACCTGCTGATTTGTGGGAAGAGTCTGGTCGTTGGGAAGAATACGGCCCAGAATTACTGCGCATTAAAGACCGCCACCAGCGAGACTTTGTGCTAGGTCCTACACATGAAGAAGTGATCACATCGTTAGTCAGAAACGAAATCAGTAGTTACAAACAACTGCCTATCAATCTTTATCAAATTCAAACTAAATTCCGTGATGAAGTACGCCCTCGTTTTGGCATTATGCGTGGTCGTGAATTCACCATGAAAGATGCTTACAGCTTCCACTTAGACGATACGTGTTTAGATAAAACGTACCAAACAATGTATGAAGCCTATGGCAATATCTTTAACCGCATGGGCTTAGACTACCGTGCTGTTATTGCCGACTCGGGTTCAATTGGTGGAAACCATTCCCATGAGTTCCACGTACTTGCCGAGTCTGGTGAAGATGCAATTGCCTTTGCGAGTGACAGCGACTACGCCGCAAACGTTGAAATGGCTGCAACGGCAATGCCAGAAAAACAACAAGCTTCAGGCGCAGCAGCTGAAGTACTAAGTGGCAAAGATTCTGATAGCGCGCTTAGCATTTATGTTGTTAAAGGCGAAACAGAGGAAGAAAGTACAACCGAACAATGGGTAGTATTAGTATTGCGCGCAGAACACGCGCTTAACGATGTTAAAGCAGAAAAAGTAGCTGGCGTAGCCAGTCCGCTTGTTATAGCAAGTGAAGAAAAAGCCACTGAAATTTTAGGCGCTCACCCTGCTTTCGTTAACCCTAATGATATTACATTGCCAATGCATGTCGATTTTAGTGCCGCTGCACTTGCCGATTTCATATGTGGTGCCGGCGAAAATGGCCAAATCACGAAAAATGCAAACTGGACTGTCGATTTACAAACAGCTGATTTACGTAACATTGTGGCTGGTGACGCTTCACCAGACGGCAATGGCACTATTGAAATAAAGCGCGGTATTGAAGTGGGCCACATTTTCCAATTGGGTAGCAAATACTCAGAAGCGATGAATTGTGGTGTATTGAGCGAAACTGGCAAGCATCAAACCCTAACCATGGGATGTTATGGAATTGGCGTTTCACGTATTGTTGCGGCAGCTATTGAACAAAACCATGATAAATACGGCATTATGTGGCCTGATCCTATTGCGCCATTTAAAATTGCACTGATTCCGATGAATATGCACAAATCTCACCGTATTAAAGAGGCCGCTGAGGCGCTATACGAAGAACTCATTGCTATGGGTATCGACGTGTTGTTTGACGATCGTAAAGAGCGTCCAGGTGTAATGTTTAATGACATGGAATTGATTGGCATACCTCACAGCATTGTTATCGGGGAAAGAAACCTTGATAATCAGCAAATTGAGTATAAAAATCGCCGTACAGGTGACAAGCAGCTACTAGATTTAAATTCTGCTAAAGACTTTGTTGCTAGTTTATAACTTTGTCTATTATTGAAAGATAAATATTAGTAATTTTTGCATTGCATGTTGTATTGGTAGTTAGCTAGAAAAATAAAAAAACGGTGAACATATGCGGTTAACATTTTACGGCGTGAGGGGCTCTATTCCCACTCCAGGGGAAGCCTTTGCACGTTATGGTGGTAATACCGCATGTGTTCATATCGAATTAGCCGATGGTACTGATATCGTACTTGATTCGGGAACGGGCATTAGGATGTTGGGAAACAAACTTCGCGCTAAAGATAGCCCCGTTCACTTGTTACTCAGTCATAACCACTGGGATCATATACAAGGTTTTCCGTTCTTTAGTCCTATATTTCAAAAAGGTAGAGATATCTATATCTACCCAGGCCAAACGACCTTGCCTGAGTACGATAAAATTTTGAAACAAATGGAAGGTTCTACTTTTCCAGTACCCATTAGTGCATTGCAATCTAATATTCATTTAACCGTGATCCCCCCTGAACAAGACATTTGGGAAATTGGTAACGCTATTATACGTAGAATAGCCATCAACCACCCAGGGAAAGGCAGTGCATACAGTATTGAAGAACACGGCGTTAAAGTCGCGTACATTACTGATAATGAGCTCTATCCGCCTTATAAGAAAGAAACAGATTTTTTGACTTTTGTAGATTTTGCCCGTAATGCAGATATGATCATTCATGATGCACAATATATGTTGTCAGATATGCCTGCCAAAACAGGATGGGGACATTCTATTGCTGAAGAGGCGGTTAAACTTGCAATGGCAAGCAACGCAAAACATTTAGCGTTATATAGTCATGATCCAGATCGCACTGATCAGGATATTGATAAGGTGGTCGAACATTGCATGGAATATATCACTATTGCAGAATCGAACCTGACTATATTTGCATCGGCTGAAGGCCAGTCACTGGATTTCACTAAGTAAATAAATCATATATAACAAGATTCCTACTCAACGGAGAACACCAGTGTCAGTGTTTAAACCATTTCTATTATTGGTTGCAGTCAGCCTGTGCAGCGTAAATACTTATGCCCAAGAGCCTGTACAGAGCAAATCTGTGCAGAACGAAGATCTGCAAAAAGAGACGGTACAAGAAGAGCTTGCACCTACAGAACAAGAAAGTGAAGAGCAAGCTTCTGAAGATCTAGCGCCTGAAAATCAAGCTCCTGAAAATCAAGAAAGTGATATCGAAATTATCGATATCATCAAGCGAGATACAACTACTGAAAGCGCCCTCGATAACCGTCTTGAAGGCGATAAAGAAGCTATCGATAATGTCTTTGCTATCACCCAGCACAGGCAAAATTACTTGCTTCCAATGACTTATATTACCAACCCTAACTCGAATGGTAATGATGAGCTCACGGAAGAAAACGTAGACAAAAAAGAAGCTAAGTTTCAAGTAAGCGTGAAACTGCCACTGTATTTAGAAGATACTGGGTTTGACGGTATTTATCTTGGCTTCACACTGACATCATTTTGGCAATTATATAATAGCGAAGTATCTAAACCCTTTAGAGAAACTAATTACGAGCCTGAGATATTTTGGCAAGAAACCGCTGACTACTCTGTTTTAGGGTATAAATTTAATACCTTCCAACTGGGGTTCAACCATATGTCTAACGGGCAAAGTGGATTGAGTTCTAGAAGTTGGAATCGTATCTTTGCTTCAGTGGTCTTTAGCGATCAAGACGACATTTATTATCTTAAAACTTGGTATCGTATACCTGAAGACGAGAAAGACGATCCACTTGATGCCACCGGTGACGATAACCCAGATATCGAAAATTATTACGGCCGCATGGAGTTTGGTTACGGAAGAAAGCTTGGTAATTTTAAAGTAATGGCACTTTTGCGTAACAACCTTAACTTAGGCAATAACCGAGGTAGTATTCAAGTTGATTTAACCTACCCACTTACCGACCGTTACGAGCTACTTTTTCAATACTTTAACGGCTACGGTGACTCTTTGATTGACTATAACCGTTCGCAAGAGCGAGTTGGTCTAGGCTTTCAGCTATTGTTCTTATAGCATTTGACTAAGCTATTTTTTGTTAATAAAAGGCCTCATTCAGTAGGCCTTTTTTAGTCAAACGCACTGCCAATCAAAAATCTATACTTTTAAATAACGCCAGCCGCTTTGTACAGTTGTAGATGAACATCTACCAAGGCATCTATATCCCGCTGATACCCACCACCGATAACGGCCGCAATGGGCACGCCCATACGTTCAGCTAATGCGAACACCATCTCATCTCGAGCGCTAACGCCTTCGGTAGAGATGTTTAATAAGCCCAAGTCGTCATTAATGTGTATATCTACGCCAGCGTCATAAATAATCGCATCAGCTTGAAATTGCATCGACACCATGGCTAACGTTTCTTGCACGGTATCTAAATATTCGTCGTCTTCGCAGCCCTTAATCATGCCTATATCGATATTTGAATGCTGCTTCCGATGAGGAAAGTTTTTTTCACCATGAATTGAGACAGTAAAAATACTGACATCATTCTGAGCGAGTTTTGCCGTGCCATCACCTTGATGAACATCAAGGTCGATAATTAAAATATTATCTATACCTTTCTTTTTTTGCATAGCTTTTGCGGCTAAATACAAATCATTAAATAAACAAAAGCCAGAGCCAAAATCCGCAAATGCATGATGGTAACCTCCGGTTAAATTTAACGCCTTCCCATATTCCAGTGCTAGTTCCGCCGTTAGACAGGTGCCAGCCACTGCGGTAAGCGTGCGTTCGATAAGTTGATCAGACCAAGGAAAGCCAATACGCCTCATGGCTTTTTTATCTAATGTACCGCTAGTTAACTGCTGAACATAGTTTTTGTCAAAGTGAGACTCCAATTCCGTTATCGCTAGCGGCACAGGCTTAAAAAATACATCATCTGGTACACCGCCCAATGAAAGTGCGTTTCGAATGCCTTGATACTTATCGATAGGGAAGCGATGACGTTCAGGTAATTTCAGTTGGCTATAAATAGGGTGAAAAACCAGTGGGATCATAACGTCTCAATCACTACCTTGTTTTATTTGCGGATTAAACCATAGCGGATTTATAAAAAAACGGAGCATGCACTTATACTAGCTCACTTTCATTATACCCAATATCATGTATTAGCGGGTTAAACTGTTCACCACTTTTTCCACATTGACCGACATACTTTTCATCGACTCTGCCATGTCATCACGTTGCGCCAATTTATGATAGCGGTCGGACGATGCCACCACATTCGCAATAATACTTTCCACCTGCGACAACACTGTCTCTTGCTCGTCTGCGGCGTGATTAAGTGCTACCACCACACTGGCCGTTTCCTTAATATCCTCAACCACATTATTCAGGGTTTGTAATGCAATAGCAGCTTCAGCCGCATTGGTGTCTGAGAGCTGCTTACCTTCTTCCATGGCCAACACGGCTCCACGGGCTTCGGCTTCAAAACTACTAAGAATATCATTTATTTCTTTCGTCGATTGCTGTGTCTTCGCTGCCAACGCCCGCACTTCGTCTGCTACCACGGCAAAGCCTCTGCCATGCTCGCCTGCCCTCGCGGCTTCAATGGCAGCATTCAGTGCTAATAAGTTGGTTTGATCGGCAATTTCGTTAATCACATTAACCACTTTGAGAATATTTTTACTGCGGCTTTGTAGGTCGCTGACAATATCACTCGACTCAGTTACTGTTTTTGCTAGTTGCTTAAACCCAGTATTTGCACGCTCAAAAGTTGAATAGCAACTCGCTACGTTCTCTTCTGAATTTTTGGTAGCCACAGCCACTTGGTCCGTAATGGCGACCAAGTTCTGTACTATCCCTTTTAATTTATCAGTAGTGGCGTCTAACGATAGTGAAGCATCGCGCTGCTCTACCGCACCATCCATAATTGACTGCCCTACGTCGCCAAGGGCAACAAAAGCACGCTCCATTTCTAATTCGGTTTGATGCAACTGGGTAACCGAGGCTTTTAACTTGCTTTGTAATGCTCTAGCAGAGTCAGCCAAAATGCCAAGCTCGTGCCCACTTGCATACGTCAGCGAGTAATCGTACTGACTGGTAGCTAGATTAGAAATGCATGCAGCCACTTCACGGGTAGGGTTAATTACCTGCGTACGAAGACGACTAATTACATAAGTAACAGATAGCAGTGACAGCGCGATTGCGGCAAGCAGAATCAGCCATAACATTCTTCGCGTACCGTTTTTCAAATCAGTAATGGCTAGCTCAGATTGATGTGCTATTTCATCGGCAATGCTTTCAAGTAGTTTCGCAGGTTCACGGTCAATACCACGAACGTAGCTATCCCCTACTTTCGGGTCTAAACCCGATGCTATAAAAGCCGCATAGCCTTCTCGATACTTTTCAGCCATGTAGGCGTGCGCTGTTTGGAATTTTCGAATATCCGATTTGGCTTTGTCACTCACTACAGGGTTCGCCAACATTTGACTAAATTGCAGCTTTATCTCAGCTTCCCGCTTTTGAAAGCGAGACCAGTACTTTTCGCGATCGTCGTCGTTGTGCCCTCGCAGCAGTGTATTTTTCCACTCCTGAACTTGGGTTTTAAAGGTATTTAAAGTTGCGTTAACGTCACGCTCTGCCTGAACAAGTGTATGCTCTAGTGATTCGAAACTGCTTAACAGCGAGAAAGATTTATAGATGGATGCGGCGTTTAGAAAAACCAATAAACATAAGCTCGCAAGCACAGGGGTAATTACTAATCGACTGATACTGGTGTAATTGAACACAGCGGCTAACCTTTAGTCTAATGAAAATTCAAATATCGTGAAACGCCGCCATTAAATGTTATTTGTATGACAGAAACGTTACAAACAAGGTATCACCCTGAATACCTTTACCTATTCGTTAATACGTTAGAATTATAGACAAAAAAAAGGCCTTTCGGCCTTTTCTTATTCCCATTCAATCGTGGCTGGCGGTTTACCCGATATATCGTAAACAACACGGGAAATACCATCGATTTCGTTGATAATACGATTCGATACTTTACCTAAGAAGTCATAAGGTAAGTGCGCCCAGTGTGCGGTCATGAAGTCGATTGTTTCTACCGCACGTAGCGATACAACCCAATCGTATTTACGGGCATCACCCATTACGCCGACAGAGCGTACAGGCAAAAATACGGTAAAGGCTTGGCTTACTTTCTGATATAAATCGGCGTTGTACAATTCTTCAATGAAAATAGCGTCTGCGCGACGTAGTAAGTCGCAATACTCTTTTTTCACTTCACCAAGAACGCGTACACCTAAACCAGGGCCTGGGAATGGGTGGCGATAAAGCATGTCATACGGTAAACCTAGTTCAAGACCTATTTTACGTACTTCATCTTTGAACAACTCACGAAGTGGCTCTACAAGACCTAATTCCATATCATCAGGGAGCCCACCCACATTGTGGTGAGACTTAATCACATGGGCCTTACCTGTTGCAGAACCTGCAGATTCAATAACATCTGGGTAGATAGTGCCTTGGGCTAACCATTTCGCATTGGCAAGCTTTCCAGCTTCTTCATCGAACACACGGACAAATTCATTACCAATCGCTTTGCGCTTAAGCTCTGGATCTTCGATATCTTTTAATCGGCCTAAGAAACGCTCTTCCGCGTCAATACGAATGATATTGAGACCGAAATGGTCACCAAACATTTCCATTACTTGATCTGCTTCGTTCAAACGAAGCAAGCCGTTATCTACAAACACACAGGTGAGGTTTGCACCAATAGCACGGTGAAGCAGCATGGCAGTAACCGATGAATCGACGCCTCCCGATAAACCTAAAATGACGCGGTCGTCGCCAACTTTTTGTTGAATACGCGCAATCGCATCTTCAATGATGGCATCAGCAGTCCATAACTTTTCGCATTTACACACATCCATAACAAAGTGGCTAAGCAAACGCATACCTTGTTTAGTGTGGGTAACTTCAGGGTGAAATTGTACGCCGTAAAACTGTTTCTCTTCGTTGTACATAGCAGCATGTGGGCAAGATGCTGTTTGGGCAATGGTTTCAAACCCTTCAGGCACAGCGGCTACTTTATCGCCGTGGCTCATCCACACGTCAAGTAATGCATTACCATTCGCGCCGATGCTATCTTCAATATGACTAAGTAAAGACGTAGGCTTGATAACTTCCACCTGCGCGTAACCAAATTCTCGCTTGTCAGAGCCTAAAACACCGCCACCCAATTGGGCCGCCATGGTTTGCATACCGTAACAAATACCAAAAACAGGCACGCCAGCTTCGAACACGTATTCTGGAGCGCGTGGTGAGTTTTCTTCGGTCACCGATTCAGGGCCGCCCGACAAAATAATACCTTGTGGATTAAATTCTCGAATTTGCTCTTCGGTCACATCCCAAGCCCAAAGCTCACAATAAACGCCTATTTCACGTACACGGCGTGCTATCAGCTGCGTGTACTGTGAACCAAAATCTAAAATAAGAATGCGTTGGTCATGGATATTTGTGGTCATGTTTTTACCCGTTTTAAAATAGAACGAAGGCGGCAATGAGGCGGAAAGGTACCCGCCTCACGATGCGCTGTATATAGTTATATCTTGTCGCAAATCTAGCCTAGACGGTAGTTCGGCGCTTCTTTAGTAATGCTTACATCATGAACGTGAGATTCGCCCATACCTGCAGAGGTAACACGAACAAACTGCGCTTTTGTGCGAAGTTCATCAATACTGCCACAGCCGGTAAGCCCCATCGCTGAGCGTAGCCCGCCCATTTGCTGATGGATGATATTCGCAATAGGCCCTTTATAGGCTACTCGACCTTCAATGCCTTCAGGCACAAGCTTTTCGGCATTGTTTGATTCTTGGAAATAACGGTCAGATGAACCATGGTTTTGGTTCATAGCCCCAAGTGAGCCCATACCGCGGTACGATTTAAAGTAACGACCTTGATAAAGTTCAACTTCACCTGGCGCCTCTTCCGTTCCCGCTAGCATGCTACCTACCATTACGCAGCTTGCGCCAGCAGCTAGAGCTTTCGCAATATCACCAGAGAAACGAATACCGCCATCGGCAATAACCGGAATGTCAGTACCTGCAAGTGCATCTACCGCATCAGATACCGCAGTAATTTGTGGTACACCACAACCGGTAACAATACGGGTAGTACAAATTGAACCTGGACCTATACCTACTTTAACTGCATCTACGCCTGCATCAGCCAGTGCTTTTGCACCATCCCCTGTTGCCACGTTACCCGCAATAATTTGTACATCAGGATAATCAGTACGTACTTTCTTAACGCGATCAATAACGCCTTGTGAATGACCATGAGAGGTATCGATAAGTAAAACATCTACGCCGGCTTCAACTAAAAGCTTAATACGCTCATCAGTACCAGGCCCAACACTAACCGCAGCACCTACGCGTAATCGACCCAATGAATCTTTACAGGCATTCGGTTTGTTTTCGGCTTTTTGGAAATCTTTAACTGTAATAAGACCGGTAAGCTTGAACGCATCATCTACCACAAGAATTTTTTCAATGCGGTGTTCATGCATAAGATCGAGTACTT
Organism: Alteromonas sp. 1_MG-2023; assembly: GCF_030547075.1. Lineage (GTDB taxonomy): Bacteria > Pseudomonadota > Gammaproteobacteria > Enterobacterales > Alteromonadaceae > Alteromonas. Next base: position 106,722 of record NZ_JAUOQH010000003.1, read on the forward strand.
GATCTGAACTCGCACCTTCTTTAACAGTAACAAGGTCGTCTTTACCTGTCATAACATTGCTAATAGGCAGCTCAAGACGTTTTTCAAAACGTAAATCACGGCCAGTAACGATACCAATGAGGTTATTTTGATGGTCGGTTACCGGGAAACCAGAGTAACCAAGGCGCTTAGAAAGATTAATAACTTCGCCGATAGTGGCATCTTTAGCAACCGTAACGGGGTCTGATACCACGCCACTTTCGTACTTTTTCACTTCACGAACATGTTTTGCCTGTTGCGCAGGTTCCATGTTTTTGTGAATAAAGCCGATACCGCCCTCTTGAGCAAGTGCAATCGCTAGGCGCGCTTCAGAGACGGTGTCCATCGCCGCAGATACCATAGGGATATTTAACGTGACACCACGAGTTAGACGAGTTTGAAGTTTGGCAGTATGTGGAAGAACTGTCGAGTGGCCGGGAACCAGCAACACATCGTCGAACGTCAGGGCTTCTTGGATGATTCGTAGCATGCAACAACACCTATTCAGTTGAGGGTTAATTGCGGCGCAATTGTAGTGTTTTTTAGATTTCAGGTAAACTCTATTTTATTAAACCAGACGATTTTTTCTTATGTTTACATCTTCACCCTCTACATCGCGACAAATTTTAACAGTTACTAAGCTAAATCGGCTTGCTCGAACCGTGCTTGAAAGCGAAGTGGGACTTATATGGTTATCCGCTGAAATATCCAATTTTGTCAGTGCCGCTTCCGGTCATTGGTATTTCACGCTAAAAGATAATAAGGCACAAGTGCGTGCCGCCATGTTTAAAAACACTAATCGCACTGTAAAACAGCGCCCAAAAGAAGGCGATAAGGTACTAGTGCGTGCATCCGTGGGAATTTACGAAGCACGAGGCGACTACCAGCTTGTCATAGAGCATATGGAAAGCGACGGCGAAGGGGCATTACAGCAAGCCTATGAAGCTTTAAAAGCAAAGCTAAACGCTGAAGGCTTATTCAGTATCGAACGTAAACGCCCTATGCCAGAGGTTATCAATCGTATTGGTGTTATTACTTCATCAACGGGCGCAGCGCTGCATGATGTACTTAGTGTGTTAAAACGCCGTAGCCCGCAAACGGAAGTTATTGTTTACCCTTCTATGGTGCAAGGTGAAACCGCGCCAGCTCAGCTTATTAACGCCCTACGCACTGCGAATCAACGAAATGAAGTAGATGCTCTTTTGCTAACTCGTGGTGGTGGTTCTTTAGAAGATTTATGGTGTTTTAACAATGAAAACCTTGCTAGAGAAATCGCCGAGTCACAATTACCGTTAATTAGCGCCGTTGGTCATGAGGTTGATTTTACTATTGCTGATTTTGTTGCCGATTTACGCGCCCCTACTCCATCAGCGGCCGCTGAAATATTAAGTCAAGATACTAACGCGCTCAGTGAAAGCTTAGTACAGTACAAACAGCGATTAACTCGCGCCATGCTACAAAAACTCAGTCATTTAGCGCAACAGCATAAACTACAGCACCAACGTTTGCAGTCAGTGCATCCGCAAAGCAAAATACAAAATCAGTGGCAAGCCCTCGATAGGCTTCAATTACGTTTAAGCCATACTATCAATAACAAACTCGCAATCGAAAATAAACGGTTTGAATATGTTAATAATCGCTTGGCTCAGCAAAATCCCACTGAACGTGTAAATCAAGCTAAAGAGCGCATGGTCCAGACGCACAAAACGCTATGTAGCAACATGAAGCAACTAATGAATAGCAAGCAACAAGCATTTGCCGCAAAAGTCGGTTTATTACAGTCGATAAGTCCACTTTCTACACTTTCGCGAGGTTACAGTATTACTTTGTCTGATGGGGAAGCCCTAACCTCTGTCGAAAATGTAAAAGAAAACGATATCATTAAGTCTCGAGTGACTGATGGGGAAATAACCAGTAAAGTGGTGGGCATAAATCGTTAACAGTAAAGGCTGTTTTTTGTCTCTCTTTGTTTCCCGTTCAGTCTGGCTGTTAATAGCGCTGACTTTAGTAAGCGTAAAGGCAGCGTCTGATGAATCTGCGAGCACGTTTACGCAATCTCTTGATTTGTCGAATTCAACGGGCTTGTCTGAACCAACATCTGGGCCTGAGTCCACAGACGCGCCAGTTACGGCCATTCCTATTGCGGTATTTTCCACTTACCCTAGTGCAGCAATGTTGGGTTCCTGCGAATCTGAAGGGCCCCATTCAGAGTGTATTGAGGATTCCATCTCGCCAGACGCCTTTGTTTCTATTCTCACCAGTCAATCGTGGTTTACCGACGTAAAACCTTACGATAATGGCGTGGACTATGAACTACTGATTGCAAATGTGGCTAATCAAAATGAAGAAAAACTCACTAACACGGAAAATCACTTTACCGAGTTAACGTTGCAGTGGCGGGGTATTGAAATTGATTCTCGGGTTATTCAAACCCATGTGAATAGGAGTGCTGAAGCGCGGCAAAAAGCGCTTGAACCGTTAATATTATGGTATAAGCAAGCGACGGATCAGGCCATATTTTCCCCAACATTTTTATATAAAGCAGTTAACGCTAGCGACTACGATAACTACCTGAGCGTACCTGAGTCTTTAGGTGACTTTACTAGGTTAGATACTCAACTATATCCCGACCCTTTTAAAGGCTCTATCACGCGATATACCCACCCTGCTTATGAAGATGCCTTGGTTGATGTAACTGTGTACCCTATTTTAGCCAAGCTTGACGGCAATACGGCTAACAATGGGTTGCCTCGCAAAGCAGTCTCAAGCAAAAAAGCATTTAACGAGCAGGCATCCGCCGACGTATACAGCCTCGAAAACTCTGAAACTACCGATGCTATTCTTCACCAGCAATTAGATGAGGACTGGATTAAAGCAGATAAAGTCGCGCATTCCCGCAACCTTACACTTACTCAGCCGCAACCTGTATCGCCATTTGTAGTACAAGGCTTTGCAAATGGCTGGCGGCTATCGCTTAAAGCCGACTCTCCAGTTGACGATGCTATTTTTGCCACAACCTATGTGTTTAAGTACAACGACAAGATAGTGAAAGTAGCCACCACCTTCCCAAGCGACTTTTCAGATCCGTTAGCCAATGAACTTGTTGCGCATATCTCAGTGCCAGACGAATCTGTTCTAATGCAACAAGTTCGAGCCATGCTTAAATAAACAAAAAAGGTCGGCACTGGTTACAGTGCCGACCTTTCTCATATAAATATTGTCATTCACATGCTTTTACTTACCAGCAGCGCATCACAATTTAACGTAAAGTAATTCTAGTATTGCGACTACTTTTTCTTAGTGTGATAAGACAGTAAACGCTTTCGTTTACGCTCTTGAGTAAGGGTAAGCTTATTCTTTTTACCCTCAAACGGGTTGGCCCCTTCTCTGAACTCGATTCTGATCGGCGTACCCATAACTTGCAGCGCTTTACGGAAGTAATTCATTAAGAAGCGTTTGTACGAAGTAGGTAAATCATCAACTTGGTTACCATGAATAACAATTACTGGCGGATTGTAACCACCCGCATGGGCGTACTTCATTTTAACCCGACGACCGCGCACTAGCGGCGGCTGATGGTCATCCTGCGCCATTTCCATAATTTGAGTAAGCATAGAGGTATTAATACGCTTAGTAGCGCTTAAGTAAGCTTCTTGAACTGAAGCAAACAAGTTGCCTACACCGGTACCATGGGTTGCAGATATAAAATGCAAACGAGCAAAATCAATAAAACCTAAACGGCGATCGAGTTCGCGTTTTATATCGTTTTTAACATCTGTGCTAAGTCCGTCCCACTTATTCACTGCAATCACCAGTGAGCGGCCGGAATTTAACACGAACCCAAGCAGACTTAAGTCTTGATCGGTAATGCCCTCTCGAGCATCTATAACCATCAGCACAACGTTTGCTTCGTCAATGGCCTGCAAGGTTTTTACGATAGAGAACTTTTCAACCGCTTCGTTAACCTTTCTGCGTTTGCGCACACCCGCAGTATCGATGAGAATATATTCACGTTCGTCACGCTCCATTGGAATGAAAACGCTGTCGCGAGTAGTACCCGGAAGATCGTAAACTACAACACGCTCTTCACCTAAGATACGGTTTGTTAGCGTCGACTTACCCACATTAGGCTTACCAACAATAGCTAATTTAATCGGCTGTTCTTGCAGACGCTTGAGCTGCTCTTCGGCATCAATTTCTTCTTCTTGTACTTCTTCAACAATACGCATGTCGGGAAAAGTTGCTTCAAGTGGCACTAGAGCATCTTGAAGCAGTTGACTTACACCACGCCCGTGGGCTGCCGCAATCTGCTTAACCGTACCTAAGCCAAGAGCGTAGAAGTCGGCACTTTCGCTATCGCCATCAATGCCGTCAACCTTATTTGCGACCACTAACACTTTTTTGTTGAGCCGACGAATATGGTCAGCGATACCTTGGTCTGCAGGTAATAGTCCTGCTCTGGCATCAACAAGTAACAAGACGACATCGGCTTCTTCAATGGCTAAAAGCGACTGCTGCGCCATTTCAGCATCAATACCTTCTTCGTCACCCGTAATACCGCCGGTATCCACCACGATGAATTGACGCTGCTCAAACTTAGCCTGACCATACTTACGGTCACGGGTAAGCCCCGGATAATCAGCGACCAGCGCATCACGTGTATTAGTTAAACGATTAAACAAGGTGGACTTACCCACATTAGGGCGGCCTACCAAAGCAACAACGGGTAACATGTATCAGATCCTAAAGGAAAAAAAGCTAAAAAACACAAACCGCAAGTAAGCATAGCCTACTTGCGGTCAGAGTGTGATTGGGCATTATACCTGTTTAGGTATGATGCGTCAGCCTAACCAAAGATATTAGGCCAACAATCTAACAAATTGTAGTGTTTGTTGGGCAAGTTGTAATGCTCAACAACTTATAGTGTAGAAATAGCTGCCACTACGCCATTGCGGGTCATGGTTATCACTACGCCATCAACGTTCAACGGTGCATCGAAAATAGCGTCGTCTTCATCATCGCCACCTACATCTACACGGGCAACAATTTCGCCAGTCTCTTGTTCAATCCAATGAACAAAACCCCAGTTATCACCCACAACAATGTAGTCGCCTACAGGTGTGGCAGCAGTTACTGAACGAGACTTCAAGCTACCTTGTGACCATAGCTCTACACCGTTACGTCTGTCTAAGGCATAAATATTAGAGTTGTTATCAACAACAAAAATACTATTACCTTCAATACTTAGGTTGCGATACGAGCCGTACTCACGCTTCCAAATAACGCGACCACTGCGAAGCTCTACCGCCGCTAACGTGCCATTGTACGAAACCGTATAAATAGTGCCGCCAAATAAAACTGGTGTGGTGTCGATATCAACAATACGCTCTAATTCTGTCGCGCCGGTAGGTGTGCCAATAACGGTTTCCCAAGCCAACACGCCGGTATCAATTAGGTTAACTTGCAACTTACCGGTAGGCGTTCCAATTAGTGCACCACCATTTGACGCTACTGGACCAGAAATACCGCGAAGGGTTAATGGAGGTGTATCACCTTCATGTCTCCACAGTTGCTCACCAGTACGGGTATTGAAGCCAAACAAGGTTCCAGCGCCTGTATTAACCACTAAAATACCACCATCAGCAGAAGGTGCAGCTAACACTTCACCAGGAATAGACGCTTCCCACTGAGTCTCACCCGATTCGATATCAAGGGCCATCACAATGCCATTTTCGGTGCCAACAAACACCAATCTGTCAGCAACTGAAATACCACCTATGCGAGCACTCGCACCGCTGCGCCAAAGACGTGCGATAGAATCCCACCAACCATCACCTTCAAATACGGCGAAGTTACGTTCCCACAACAGCTCGCCATTTTCAGGGTTCATAGCAACTACGCTACCATGGCGATCAGCGGCATAAAGATTGTCGTAAGCGTACACAGGACGAAGACGAGAAAAATAGTGATCAACACCATCACCGATGTCTCTATCCCATTTAACGGAAGGCGTAAATTTCGCTTCAATTGGTTTTAATCGACGAATCTCAAGCTCTTCTTCATCTGCAAACCAATCAGATACGGTAGAACAACCAGAAAGCGTTACAGAAATGGCCAATGCCATTCCTATCACTCGGGCAAATCGGCCCTTACGGCCACACGTATTGTGAAACAAATTGCTTACCTCTTTATTTTTATGTACCAGCTTATTGGCCCGCGGCAACGGCTAAGTTGTCTAACTTCATTTGCAACAGCGGGTTGTTGGCATTTTTTTCAAGCGCGCCTGAGTAGGCTAAACGAGCATCATCAAATTTACTTTGTTGCTGATATACATCGCCTTTCAGTTCAGACACTTCAGCAGCAAATGCTTCGTTTGTAATATTGCCTAGCGTAGACAACGCTGCGTCTAGCTGGTTCATTTCAATTTGCACTCGTGTTAAACGAATGGCTGCAAGAGCTTTTAATTCTTCGTTTTCAGCAAAAGTAACCACACGGTTTAAGTGCGAAGCTGCAGCATCTAAATCACCCGCATCTACCGCTTGCTTAGCTGCTAGCAAACTTGCCACACTGGCGTAACCTGTGTCTTCATTAGCGCTAATAAACGCGGCTATTTTTTCGGCACTACCTTCTTCACCATAAGTCTCTACTGCATTTTGATAATCTACTGATGCGGCTTCTTTAGTTGCCATTTGGCTATCAGAATAATATTGCCAGCCAAATAGACCGCCTAACCCCAATGCAGCACCTACAATAATGGCGGTACCGTGTTCTTTCCAAAAGCGTTTAATCGCTTCGACTTGTTGATCTTCTGTTGCGAATTGTTCCATGATTTCCTCTTATTATGCGTTCAGCAGGTCGGCAATTGTGCTCGACAACGCACCAAAAGCGATTGTCTGTTGCTCTTGACCATCACGCAACGGCTTTACTGCCACTTCACGTGATTGCATTTCTTGTGACCCCAACAACAAGGCAAAACTCGCCCCTGTTTTGTCAGCGCGTTTTAATTGTTTTCTAAAGTTTCCGCCGCCACAATGCATCATTACTCGTACATTTGGCAATGCATCACGAAGATGTTCTGATACTTCAAGCGCATAGGCCTGAGTGTCGTCGCCCATTGCGGTAACGTACACATCGGCACTGCTGGTATCTAGTGCGTCTTCATTCAGCGTAGTAAGTAAGAGTACTAAGCGTTCCATACCCATGGCAAAACCCACGGCTGGTGCTGCTTTTCCGCCTAGTTGCTCCACCAAGCCATCATAACGACCGCCAGCACATACTGTGCCTTGTGAACCCAAACTTTCTGTCACCCACTCAAAAACCGTGCGATTATAATAATCTAGCCCGCGCACTAAGCGAGGGTTAATTTCAAAGGCAATACCTGCCTGTGTTAAGCGTTCGCATAAATTATCAAAATGGGTTTTAGATTCTTCATCTAAATGATCTAGCAAAGATGGCGCATCCGCAATGGCCGCTTGCACATTGGGGCTCTTGCTATCAAGAACGCGAAGTGGGTTTGACTCTAACCGGCGAAGCGATTCTTCGTCTAGCTTATCGGCACGTTCTTTCAAATAGCCAATTAAGGTTTCACGATAGGCCTGACGGGCTTCGTTCGAACCTAAAGAGTTAATTTGCAACGTAACGTGCTTTTCAATACCAAACGCTTTCCATAGTCGAGCGCTTAATAAAATAACTTCTAAATCGATATCTGGGCCATCAAGGCCGTAGGTTTCAACACCGAACTGGTGAAACTGGCGATAACGCCCTTTCTGAGGACGTTCGTGGCGGAACATTGGCCCCATGTACCACAAGCGCTGCTGTTGGTTGTACAACAAACCATGTTCATTACCTGCACGTACCGTGCTGGCGGTGCCTTCAGGGCGAAGGGTTAAGCTGTCACCGTTTCTGTCTTCAAAGGTATACATTTCCTTTTCGACAATGTCGGTCACTTCGCCAATAGAGCGCTTGAACAAGTCAGTGCTCTCTACAATAGGCGTACGAATTTCTTGATAGCCATAACTGGCTACCACTTGACGGAGTACAGATTCTACTTTCTGCCATGTACCGGATACTTCCGGCAGGCAATCATTCATTCCGCGAATTGCCTGAATAGTCTTAGCCACGTGAAATTCTCATACTGCTAAATAGTGAAAAGCCCCGCATTATAGGGGCTTTGAAGATAAACAACAATCGTACAGGCTTAGTCTTTCACCGATACCTGTATTTTGTTGGCTTCGCTCATACGGGTTGCTTTGGCACGAATTCTTGCTTCAAGCTTATCGATAAGGTCATCGTTGGCTAATCGCTCTTTCACGCGCTTACCATCTTCGTATAACCCGCTCATGTTTCTGGCGCCCGTTAAGCCTAAATCTGATACCTCAGCTTCACCTGGTCCATTAACAACACAGCCGATAATAGACACATCCATTGGCGTAAGAATATCTTCTAGACGTTGCTCTAACGCGTTCACGGTGCCAATAACATCGAACTCTTGTCTTGAACAACTTGGGCACGCGATAAAGTTAATACCACGAGAACGAATGCGAAGAGATTTTAAAATATCAAAACCCACTTTAATTTCTTCAACCGGGTCGGCAGCCAGGGAAATACGAATAGTATCGCCGATGCCTTCGGCTAACAGCATACCTAGACCCACTGAACTTTTTACTGCGCCAGCACGTTGACCGCCCGCTTCGGTAATACCTAAATGAAGTGGCTGATCGATTTGCTGTGCTAATAGTCGATAAGCACCTACCGCCAGAAAGACATCAGAGGCTTTAACACTCACTTTAAACTGGTCGAAGTTAAGCTTATCGAGAATATCGACATGTCGCATGGCCGACTCAACCAAGGCTTCGGGCGTAGGTTCACCGTACTTTTCTTGTAAGTCTTTTTCCAGCGATCCCCCATTCACACCAATACGAATGGGGATGTTCTTGTCTTTAGCGCAATCAACAACAGAACGTACACGTTCCATATTGCCGATATTACCTGGGTTAATTCGCAAACAATCAACACCGTATTCGGCCACTTTAAGCGCTATACGGTAATCGAAATGAATATCAGCGACCAAAGGCGTGCTAACTTGCTTACGAATTTCTTTGAATGCTTCAGCGGCGTCCATGGTAGGCACGGACACGCGAACAATTTCGCCACCCACGGCGACAATACGATTAATTTGATCAACCGTCGCAGCCACATCAGTGGTACGAGTATTCGTCATAGATTGAACGGCAATGGGCGCGCCATCGCCAATAGGAATATTACCTACATTAATACGCGTCGACTTTCTGCGTTTAATAGGGCTTTCTGCAAACATCTAATTACCTACATAGGAAGCGAAAATCGTGCTATCTGGCCATTTTGAAAGGCCGTGATATCCACGGGGTCGCCATTAACTGATATACGTACATTATCCGGTTTGCCGAGTGTAACTGCAACAGGAGGCACACCTTGAATTTCCATTACGCGGCCAGATTGCTTAACACCGTACGCAATTGCTTCCCCAGTGGCGTCTTTTATATTCACCCAGCAATCATCATCAAAAGTAAATGTCATTGATATAGGCACTGCCCCGCTCTGACTGCCTGAGGCTGAAGAATTGCTAGCGGCCTGACTACCAATGCGTAATTCGCCATTATCTGAATCACTCACCAATGCAGTAAGGTTGTTACTTTCATTGATACCTGCTGAAGCAGGAAGATTATCTTGGCTTGAATTACTTGATGTTGATTCACTTTCAGGCAAATTCAGCACATCTCGGCTATTAGCCGGTAGAGGGGTGCCTTGGTTAGTAGTACTCTGGCTACTGTTTGCATCACCGCTTTGAGGAAACGTATTACTAGAAGTACTGGTGCCATTCAACGTACCAGAATTACTATTACGTGCGGTCGCAATAGGGGTATTCGACGCTTCTTCTTTAATTCTATCAAGATTAGGCGTTTCAACAATAGCGTCGTCACTAGGTTGCTGTACCCACCACGCCACAATACCACCGATTATCAGCAACAAAATAACATAAGTCACCATCATCCAGCGGTCATCGTGTGTCTGTTTTGCGACACGACGTGAAAAACTTTGCAGCTTTGCTGGTGGCTCTACGCTGGTATGATACTTCTCAAACGCGGCAACAACCTGTTCGGCATTTAGCCCTAGTTGTTTCGCATAGTTTCTTACATAGCCCTTGGTGAAAGTAATAGATGTGGTTTTATCCACAGCATCTTCTTCTAAGGCATTGATTTGCGAGACTTTCAAGAAAAGCTTATCAGCAATTTGCTGCTGAGTTAGCCCTAGCGATTCCCGTCGCTCTCGAAGCATTTGTCCTGGACTTAACACAGTAGATTCTTGTGCTACGCCTGCTTCTTCAGTCGCTTGTTGTTCTGACACCATTCGACTTCCTATTCCCCTTGCATGTTGTGTGGTACTAACCAAAGCTTCATACCGGCAAAAATCGAGCCAGCATTTTCAATGTTATTCCACTCCTTCAGCGAGGTAATTTTAATGTTATGCATTAGAGAAATACGATAAAGGTTTTCGTTAGCCTTTACTATGTGGAATTGCTTTTGATCAGAAGATGTCTCCTGATTTGTCTCTGCATCGTCTGAGCTTGAGACCGCTTCAATAATAGTATCTTCCCCTTTTACTTTTCGTTCAACCTGAGGCGTATACTGGGCAAGTATATTTTTGTATTTGGTTGTATACGAACTATCAGGGAATAAGGTTGATAGTTTATACCCAACTTCCTTTGCGCCTTCCCAGTCGTTAGAGCCCCTTTGTATTTCAAAGGCTAGCCATAAAGAGTCAGGGGATGGTTTGGCCACACGCTGGTATTTATCTAACGTATATTTTGCTGACGTCCACTGCTCGGTAGCCACGTAAAGTTCAGTAAGTAGGTATAAACTTTTGCCCCGTAAAGGCTGATGTTTTAGTGCGCTCTGAAAGTAAGTAATAGCATCATCGATATTCCCTTGGCTTTGGGCACATAATGCTAAATTTTCGTAGGTTTCTGCTGAATTAGCATATTGCTGATTACTTACCGCTTTAAGGAAATAATGTTTAGCGCCATCGTAATCGCCGTCTTGGCACTTGAACGCGCCATAGCTGTTCGCAATGTCACCGTCTGTGGGTGCTAATGACATCGCGGTTTGATATAAATCATCTGCGCGCTGCGAATCCCCTACTAGCTGATAGTAATACGCGATAGCGTAATTAACCTTAGCAGAACGGGGGTCATACTCTAACGCCTGATCTAAATTAACTTTAGCTTGTTGGTAGTTATTGTTTTTAAGGTAAGTTAACCCTAAAGACATACGAGTTTTAGCAGCTTCTTGACGATCAAAGTTACTGTTGTAACTTCCTGGTTGTGAGTTGCTTACGCATCCTGACAAAAAGACTACCGCTGCTATCAATCCTATTCGCATGTTATTACCCTATTATCTTAATGATTATTGGGCCATTTTTACCGAAATCGCTTCGCCCTTCACCTGTTTTTTTAATAATCGTTTAGTTCTGTCTACAACATCACCCACTAATTGCCCACAAGCAGCGTCAATATCATCCCCTCGCGTTTTACGTACAACAGTGGTAAACCCATAATCCATAAGCACTTTTGAAAATCTATCGATACGAGAATTACTTGAACAAAGGTAGGGTGAACCCGGATAAGGGTTAAACGGAATTAAGTTAATTTTACACGGAGTATCTTTCAATACCTTCGCTAATTCATGCGCTTGGTCGGTGCTATCGTTAATCTGCGACAGCATAACGTATTCGACAGTAACACGGCCCTGGTTAGCTTTAGATTTTGCAAGATAACGACGAACGCCGGCTAAAAAGGCTTCAATATTGTATTTTTTGTTCACTGGCACAATTTCATTGCGCAGTTCATCGTTAGGTGCGTGCAATGAAATAGCTAAGGCTACATCAATTTGATCACCTAACATATCTAATGCTGGCACTACGCCTGACGTACTCAAAGTCACGCGGCGCTTAGATAAGCCAAACCCAAAATCATCTAACATGATATTCATGGCTGGCACTACGTTTTTAAGGTTAAGCAAAGGCTCACCCATGCCCATCATTACCACGTTGGTAATAGGACGTTTGCTGGTATCTTTTGATAATCCAAGGAAGGTAGCAACACGCCATACTTGACCAATAATTTCACTGACGCTCAAATTACGGTTAAAGCCTTGTTGAGCCGTAGAGCAGAAGGTACATTCAAGAGCACAGCCTACTTGTGAAGACACACAAAGGGTTGCACGGTCGGCTTCTGGGATCCATACCGTTTCTACTTCTTGTCCGCCTTCAAGGGCTAAAGCAAACTTAATGGTGCCATCACTGGCTTCTTGAAAATAGGCAATTTCTGGCGCTTTCACTTCACAGTGCTCTATCAACATGGCGCGAAGGTTTTTATTCAGGTTGCTCATTTTCTCGAAATCGCTTTCGCCTTGCTGATAAATCCACTTCATTACCTGATCGGCACGAAATGGCTTTTCTCCTTTCTCTTTGAAGAAATTACGCAAGCCTTCGCGATTAAGATTTAACAAATTTGTCTTTGCCATAAAATGATGACCCTTTTACCTATTCAAGGCTCTTGCCTTGTACTGCTAATATGATGACGCGAACTAATGTTGGTGGTTCGAATCCACGTTGCTTTATATCTATTAACTTAAAATAGTAGTGAAAGCCGTTCGCTTGTGGGACGTAAGCAGAGGAAATGCTGCTTAGAAAACCTTACGCCCAAAACTAACTAAAGCCAGAGACTAAAGCCGTTCAAAATTTGCGCGGATTTTACCATACTTGTTCAAGTAGAAAAAGCGTAACCCGCTGACTAAATGTAGAGGAAAACCTGCAATGTCGTAGTCGAAAGTTAACGGTGTAAAACAAAGCAGACGACGCACTAAATGAGTGAGCCTGTGACTTGCAGAAACAAAAAACGAGGCCGAAGCCTCGTTTTTTTAGATTCGGTCGTTTGCGATTAACGCGTACGAGGACAAATCTCTTCTTCAGAGAAGAAGTAAGCAATTTCGCGTGCAGCTGATTCTGGAGCATCAGAACCGTGACAAGCGTTTTCATCAATTGAAGCAGCGTAGTCAGAACGAAGTGTTCCAGCAGCAGCGTCAGCTGGGTTAGTTGCACCCATGATTTCACGGTTTTTAACAACAGCGTTTTCGCCTTCAAGAACCTGAACCATAACTGGGCCAGATGTCATGAAACCAACTAGAGCGCCAAAGAAAGGACGTTCTTTATGTTCTGCGTAGAAACCTTCAGCTTGTTCTTTGCTCATGTGAATCATCTTAGATGCCACGATGCGAAGACCAGCAGATTCGAAACGGTTGTAAATTGCACCGATAACGTTTTTAGCTACCGCATCAGGCTTGATAATCGAAAAAGTACGCTCTAGAGCCATTGTTCTCTCCAAACAAATTAAGTCTTATGAATTTTTGGCCGCGAATTATAGGCAATTATTAACGGCTTGACCAGCGGCGATTTCAACGCCCTCTGCTATATCACTACACGTGATAACAATGACATTATCATGACAGTGGTTATCGCGAGTACAGTTAGGGCCTGTTGTAACACTTAACTTAAGCAAAAGCCCCACACAAATTGAGGTATAACTAACTGTTTTCTTTAGCAAGATGCTGAATTTTTGCCACTATTGCACGAAGACCATTACCGCGAGTAGGCGTGATATGACGTTCTAAATCTAGTGCTTCGAAATAGCCATCGATATCAAATTCAAGAATGTCTTTTGGCGATTTATTATTATAAGCCGCCAGTACCAAGGCCAATAAACCTTGAACAATCACTGCGTCACTGTCTACTTCGAAGGTAATTTGGTTATTGTCGTACGACTCAACTAGCCACACACTGCTTTGGCAACCTTTTACAAGTCTGTCTGGCGTGCGCTTGTCTTCTGGCAAACCCGGCACAGATTTACCTAAGTCGATAATATATTGATAGCGCTGTTCCCAATCATCGAAAAACGCTAAATCATCAATAATTTCTTCAGTAGAGGGTAATGCCATGGATAATCCTGTGTTTTAAAAGAAAAGGCCAGCTTCTAGCTGCGCTTCTTCACTCATCATTTCTCTTGACCATGCAGGGTCAAATACTAACTCTACATTCACGGCGGTAACGAAGGGAACCAATGCTACGCGATATTCAACATCGCCTACCAATACTGGGCCCATGCCACAACCAGGCGCTGTTAGTGTCATATCAATATCGACTTCGCCGTTATCTTGATTAACTTGTACCTTATAAATAAGCCCAAGCGACACTAAATTAATTGGTATTTCAGGGTCGAAGATAGTTTCAAGCGCATCCCACACCTGTTGCTCACTCACTTTGCCATCTTCAGGATCAGCGAAATTGAGTACTTGGGCTTTACGGCCAATGGCATCGGCATCGGTGCCATCAATACGGTACATATTGCCACGCCACGTAACGGTGTAGTTACCGCCTAAATCTTGCGTGATCGTAACAAACTCACCTTCTGGTATGGTTGCAGGATTTCCCGCAGGAACAAGACGTGCTTTACACTCTCGTTCTGTCACCACCATCTTCTGCTTCATGCTATAACTTCTTTATATTGCAGTTAGCCAACGTTGAAGCTTTCGCCACAACCGCACTCATCAACCACGTTCGGGTTGTTATACTTAATAATGCCGTTCACGCCTTCAGTTACATAGTCAATTTCTGTACTACGTACTAATTCGGCAGCATCTTCTGAAACCGCAACACGAAGGGTTGGCGAAATTTCAACAATTTCGTCACTGTCTTTCGCGCTATCAGCAAAGTCGAGTTCGTATGCATAACCTGTACAGCCGCTTACACGGGTAGATAAACGAATCAACTGACCCGGTTTATCTTTAAGCTTGCTTTCAAAGTGCTTAATGGCGCTGTCGCTCAAGGTAATAAGCTTTGTGCTAGGAACAAATGTTTCAACACTCATAGTGCCTCCTTAGGCCAACATCATTTTCGCTTTCTTAAGTGCAGCAAATAAGCTGTCCACTTCTTCAAGCGTATTGTAAATTGCGAACGATGCACGCGCAGTGCCTGGAATACCAAAGCGCTTCATCAGCGGCTGAGCACAGTTATCGCCCGTTCTTATTGCTACACCTTGTCTGTCGAGAATAAACCCAACATCGGCAGGATGTGCACCGTCTAGTAAAAAGCTTAATACGCCCACTTTATTTGGCGCTGTGCCAATTAAGCGCATTCCTTCAAGGGCAAGTGCTTGTTCAGTGGCGTAGCTTAATAATGCTTGTTCATGGTTATGTAGTGCGGCCATATCAAGATTTTTAAACCAATCAACTGCAGCACCTAAACCAATAGCGCCCGCAATATTTGGTGTGCCAGCTTCTAGGCGATTTGGCAATTCGCCCCATGTCGCTTCATGATAAGTCACGTCTTTAATCATTTCGCCGCCGGTTTGCCATACTGGCCAGTCTTCTAGCACCGATTTACGGCCCCATAAAACACCAATTCCAGTAGGTCCAAACAGCTTGTGTCCAGAGAAGGCGTAAAAATCACAGCCTATGTCTTGCACGTCAACGCCGCCGTGGGCAATGCCCTGCGCGCCGTCTACTAACACCCAGGCACCTACTGCTTTCGCTTTTTCAGTTAAAAGCTTAATGGGATTAACCGTACCTAATGCATTAGACACATGAGGAAACGCCACCATTTTAGTGTTGGGTGTTAACAGTCTATCGAATGCGTCGATATCGAGCTCGCCGTTGTCGAATACAGGCACAATGTTTAATGTTGCGCCTGAACGTCGACACGCTTGCTGCCAGGTAACCAAGTTCGCGTGGTGCTCTAGTTCTGTCACCATCACTTGGTCGCCTTCGCGAAGTAACTGCCCCAACCCGTTAGCCACAATATTAATAGCTTCGGTGGTGCCGCTAGTCCAAATTACTTCTTCTCGCGCGTTGGCATTTATAAAACCCGCCACGCTAGTGCGCGCGTTCTCGTAACGACGAGTGGCTTCATCAGACAAATGATGAGCGCCGCGATGCACATTAGCATTGGTATTCGTGTAGAAATCGACAATGGCATCAATTACCACTTGTGGCTTTTGCGTTGACGCCGCGTTGTCTAGGTAAACCAAAGGCTTACCATCTACCGTTTTAGCAAGAATAGGAAACTGGGCGCGAAGCGCAGCAACGTCTAAGCTCATTTAACCTCCATGTGTGCAAAGCGTTCACTTAGCACGGGAAGTAACCAGTCGCGTATAGCAGCATTTGGCATATCGTTAATTAGCTCTTGAATGAAACCAAAGTTCAGCATTACCAACGCTTTGCTGCGCGGAACACCACGAGTCAGCATGTAATAAAGCGCCTCACCTTCAATTTCTGCCACTGTTGCACCGTGAGCACAGCGCACGTCGTCAGCATAAATTTCGAGCTCAGGTTTAGTATTGATAACACCGCGACGAGACAACAACAAATTACGATTGTTAAGCTCTGCCAAGGTTTTCTGCGCGTCACGGTGAATGTGAATACGACCGTTAAACACCGCACGTGCTTTATCGCCAACAATCCCACGAGCGTTTTCTTCCGTAGTGCCATTAGGCATAGCGTGCTCGATGGTTGAATGTAAGTCGAACAACTCACCTTCAGCCAATAAGTAAATTGCGTTCATTTTGGCGTTAGCAAACTCACCGGCATGGTGCATGTCCACATCTAAGCGTGACAACTCACTGCCATAGCCCACTAAGGTGCTATTTAGCGTTGAGCGGTCGTGCAACATAAAGTGGCTACCACCGAGTTGCTTAGCGCTGCCAGTGAACATGGCAAAACGGTAATGTTCTAAGTGCGCATCATCAGAAATATCGTATTCAGCAAATGCCGTAGTAAGGCTATCGGTATCACCTGAACCTTGTTCAATGATAACCGCGCTTGATGCGTTGCCTAGCTTAACCAATACGCGAGTATGGGCATCTACGTTTTTAGTCGCTAAGTTCACAATGCGAATAGGCTTTGTTACTTTTGCGCCGTCTACTACATTGATGAATACACCGTGCTGACAAAGTGCATCGTTAACACGACCAAATAAATGACGTGTTGGCTTCACTTGACCGAACACACTAGCAATGGCTGCTTGTGTGCTAGCATCGTCAACGTTAAGCGATGTAATTGCCATGCCTTCTGGCACGTCTAGTGTGTTAATTTGCGTCACTAACACACCGTCTACAAATACGATATCAAGTGCGTTTAGATTATCGATGTTTGGTACAGGTACGCTGTCAGCTTGGGTAGCAATGGCAACGTTACGCTTTTCAACGGGCGTAAGTGGTGTATTGATCCAGCTTTCGTTTCGGCGTTTCGGCCAACCATCGTTTTTTAACTGTGTTAAGGCCTGCTGACGCACGGGCGCCAGATAATCATCTAGCGCTGCCCCATCAATGACCTGTTCTAGCCATTGACTCATGCTTCAGCCTCCTCGTATGCTTTACCTAAGAAAGCATAACCACTTTTCTCTACTTCTAGCGCCAGTGATGCATCACCACTTTTCACAATTTTACCGTCGGCAAGTATATGTACAAAGTCAGGCTTTATGTAATCAAGCAAACGTTGATAGTGAGTCACTACGATAAAGCTGCGCTCACCGTCACGTTGGCTGTTAACACCATCGGCAACCACTTGAAGCGCATCAACGTCTAGACCTGAGTCAGACTCATCTAGAATACAAAGCTTTGGCTCTAGCAAAATCATTTGCATGATTTCGTTACGCTTTTTCTCACCACCAGAGAAACCTTCGTTAACGCCACGCTTTAAGAAATCTAGCGGCAATTGAACCTGCTTACAGGCTTCTTTCGCTTTCTTTAGAAATTCAGCAGCAGTAAGAGGCTCTTCGCCGCGCTGTTCACGCATAGCGTTTACAGACTCTTTCATAAATTCCATGTTGCTTACGCCTGGAATTTCCACTGGATATTGAAACGCTAAGAACAAGCCTTCGCGGGCACGTTCTTCAACTTCTAAATCAAGTAAATCTTTACCGTTCAGTGTTACATCACCTTCGCTAACTTCGTAGCCATCACGGCCAGAAAGCACATAACCAAGGGTACTCTTACCGGCACCGTTAGGGCCCATGATAGCGTGTACTTCACCAGGCTCAACTTCTAGGTTAAGCCCTTTAATGATGTTTTTCTCTTCTACGCTGGCATGTAAATTCTTGATACTAAGCATTGATTACCCCACTGAACCTTCAAGACTAATTTCGAGCAGCTTGCCGGCTTCTACGGCGAATTCCATCGGCAGCTCTTTGAATACTTCTTTACAGAAACCGTTAACAATCATAGAAACGGATTTTTCTGTGTCTAAACCACGTTGCTTACACAGGAACAACTGCTCGTCACTTACTTTCGACGTTGTTGCTTCATGCTCAACAATGGCACTTGGATTTCTACTTTCAATATACGGGAATGTATGTGCGCCACATTTATCGCCAATTAATAGCGAATCACATTCTGTGAAGTTACGTGCGCCATCGGCACGTGGGCCCATTTGCACTAATCCACGATACGCATTGTTACTGTTACCCGCTGAAATACCTTTAGAGATAATGGTAGAGCGCGTGTTTTTACCAAGGTGAATCATCTTGGTTCCCGTGTCGGCCTGCTGCCTACCACGAGTTAACGCCACTGAGTAAAACTCACCTACGCTGTTATCACCTTTAAGCACACAGCTTGGGTATTTCCAGGTTACTGCTGAACCCGTTTCAACTTGGGTCCACGAGATTTTTGCGTTTTTATGGCAAATACCACGCTTGGTCACAAAATTGTAAATACCGCCTTTACCGTTTTCGTCACCTGGGTACCAGTTTTGTACGGTTGAGTACTTAATAGTGGCATCATCCATAGCAACTAATTCAACTACAGCTGCGTGCAATTGATTTTCGTCCCGCTGAGGTGCAGTACAGCCTTCTAGATAGCTTACATAACTACCTTCTTCGGCAACAATCAACGTACGCTCAAACTGACCGGTGTTCATTTCGTTTATACGGAAATAGGTAGAAAGCTCCATTGGGCAACGTGTGCCTTTTGGAATATAAACGAATGATCCATCGGTAAATACGGCACTATTTAATGCGGCAAAGTAGTTATCAGTGCGCGGTACTACCGAGCCAATATACTTTTTCACTAAATCTGGGTATTTCACAAGCGCTTCAGAGATAGGACAAAAAATAACGCCCGCTTCTTCTAACTTGCTGCGAAAAGTAGTCACTACTGATACAGAGTCGAATACCGCATCTACTGCAACGCCCGCTAGCATTTCTTGTTCATGCAACGGAATACCTAGCTTTTCGTAGGTACGCAGTAGTTCAGGGTCAACTTCATCAAGTGACTGAGGCTTATCTTTCATACTCTTTGGTGCCGAGTAATAAGAAATGGCTTGATAGTCAACTTTAGGATAGTCGACATGGGCCCAATCAGGCTCTTCCATCTCAAGCCACGAATGATACGCCTTTAAGCGCCACTCTAGCATCCACTCTGGCTCGTTTTTCATTGCTGAAATACGGCGAATTACTGACTCGTCGAGGCCACTTTCAAAAGTCTCAGATTCGATCTCTGAATAAAATCCAGCATCGTACTTTCTTTCTAACGCCTGTTCGATCTGTTCACTCATGTTGGGATCTCACTTGTTTGCCTGCGTTTGCTGCCTTCACTACTGGCCTCTCGGTCTTGCCAGTAAGTCACGTTGCCGTTTTAGCTATTTATTTGCCAAAACGTATTTGCGATATTCCTATCGAATATCTAGACAGCCTAAAATTTTGGAGCCGTATTATATAATACCTGAGTATTTCACTCAAATATTCAACAGCCCTGTTAAATAAAAATTAAATATTGTGCTTCTGAACAGTTAAAATACACGTCAGCGAAGCTTGGCTAAACCGGTACAACATAACCTTAACGGCTTGCAGCCAGCACTGTTGCTTTACGTAAACGGGTTACTACATCGGTGACTTTGCTGATGACGTAAGTAATATCATCTACTGTGGTGAACCTACCTATACTAAAACGTATTCCAGCGTGTGCCAGTTCACTACTTCTACCAATGGCACGTAATACATATGAAGGTTCTAAACTAGCCGATGTACAGGCAGAGCCTGAAGATACCGCAATATCATTCATCGCCATCATCATACTTTCCCCATCCACACCACCAAAACTCACATTTAAAATGTTCGCTATACGCTGAGTTTCGTGGCCGTTAAGGTGAATATCATCTAACTGACATAGCCCTTCCCATAATGCTGTTTTCAACTCACTAATGTGGGCTGAATCCTGCTCTAACTGCTTATAGGCCAGATGTATAGCTTCGCCCATCCCCACGATTTGATGGGTTGCTAGTGTGCCTGAACGCATACCCCGTTCGTGCCCTCCGCCATGAATTTGAGCGGTTAAATTAATTTTAGGCCGACGGCGAACGTATAACGCACCCATGCCTTTCGGGCCATAAATTTTATGTGCCGAAATGGATAACAAATCGACTGGCAACGCTTGCAAGTCAATAGGAATTTTACCTACGCTCTGCGCCGCATCTACGTGAAACAAAATGTTCTTCGATCGGCAAAGCTCACCAATCGCGCTGATATCTTGAACAACGCCTAATTCGTTATTCACGTGCATTACTGAGACCAAAATAGTCTCATCAGTTATCGCCGCTTCAAGCTGTGAAAGTGAAACAAGACCAGAAGCATCTACGTTTAGGTAGGTCACTTCAAAACCTTGCTTCTCTAAATGTTCACAGGTATCTAATACTGCTTTGTGTTCGGTATTAACGGTAATGATATGTTTGCCATTATTCGCATAGCCTTCGGCTACACCTTTAATAGCCAAATTGTTTGACTCTGTCGCACCCGAGGTAAATACAATTTCACGTGGGTCACAGTTCAGCGCATCACTTATCTGATTGCGGGCGACGTCCACTGCTTCTTCGGCCATCCAACCAAAACGATACGAACGGGAAGCAGGATTACCGAAATTGCCATCTATAGTCAGGCACTGCACCATTTTTTCTGCAACCCTTGGGTCGACAGGTGTTGTGGCGGCATAATCTAAATAAATAGGTGTTGAACGTGACATAGCGATTAATACATTCTCTAAAGCTGATGTTATAACTGAAAACTAACTTCGATATCGTTGGCAACATTACGTAAAGACGCGCTTTTATCTTGGCGTCCAGCCACTTCCTGAACATCACGCTTGGCCATTAATTCACCAAGGGTAATATCATTTAAAAAGGAGCTTATACGATCGCTCAAATCTTGCCATAAACTATGGGTTAGGCAACGGTCACCACTTTGACAGTCAGCTTGCCCTTGGCAACGGGTAGCATCTACAGATTCGTCTACCGCACGAATAACTTCACCAATTGATATATTGGCTGCATCGCGCCCTAGTAAATAGCCACCACCTGGCCCGCGAACACTATCGACTAATTGATCTTTACGTAATCGAGAGAAAAGCTGTTCTAAATAAGATAGCGAGATAGCTTGGCGTTCAGAGATATCAGCGAGAGGCACAGGACCGCGTGTTGAATGCAATGCTACATCAAGCATTGCCGTTACTGCGTAGCGCCCTTTAGATGTTAATTTCATAGAATCCTCCCGCTATTAAGATAGCAAGAATTTTCACATACCTGACTAAATTGGTCAAGTATAAGACCTAGTAATTTAGTCAAGTATTATTGTGTGTTTTCCAATCCAAAGCTGGAACGGTTTCTAACGAGTCTGGAATGCTCAACCAGAATGGACGTGCGGTCTAGCTGTGTGTTTTTTTCAAACTTCATATTTTTTCTAACTGAGCGGCTTACGTAGCCGCTCGAAAGTAGTTCGGTGCTTGGGGTTTATTTGATTACAAAGGTAAGATGGCGGACTTCGATGTTTAATAACAGCAGTCCGTTCTAGCGAGGCTTTGGATTCAAAAACTAATTAACTAAACATCCAAGCCATATCAGCCCTTTTCGACAAATCATCCTGTGTTTGAAATACTTTTTTTACTTCAGCAATAGAAAAAGGCAATGAAGTTTTTCCATTCATCCCAATTATTTCATTTGGATACATTAGTAATATTTGATGGAACTTCTTACCGGAATTAAGTTCGACACTTACTATACTTACATCTTGTTTGAACTCTTCAAATGGCCCATCTCTTTTTACTAAATTTGGATCTAAATATAAATTGCTCATTTTTTACCTTAACGATTGGCAGACGCTGAATTAACAACTAGTCCTTTTAATTCTGCTTCCAATACATGACATTTTTTTACTTTGATTAAGAGGTTTCCACTCCCCAGTAGAACCAGCAGGCAACCCTCCCGGAACGAGAACTTCGTTTGCACCTCCAGAACCATTATATGGCCCTTCAGCGCCGGGTGTTGTACCTGTCTTAATAGGGGTGCCACCCGGAATATGTACAGGTCTTTTGCCTGTCATGGGCTTAAAGGGATCTAATTTATCCTGCGCTTCATCTTGTGAACCATATTCATCTGGCGTAGTCCATGTATTAGGTCCAGTACTGCCATCATCATTTATTTTAGGATCGTTTTCAGGTCCGTAGATCCAGCCATCCAATCCACCTTCAGGTGCAGGAGTGGGGTCTGCATCAATAGCTCCTTGATTATAAGCGTTGACTGCATCGACTGTCCCATTGACACCATGATAAATTGCTGCACCAGTTAGTGTAACAAGACCCGCAACACATATAGGGTTTGGTCCCACTCCACACGCAGCGACCATCGCATTTTTACCGGATGGGTCATTAAGGTTTACTGGATCATTCCCCACATAAGCATACATGTTCATGCCATCGTCATACCCAATAGGGTCAGTTTGCAGGAATCTACCTAACTTTGGATGATAAATCCGTGCTTTGTAGTAATATAAGTCGGTGTTGGGGAGGCGGATTTGGCCGGTATATCTAAACCTGTCAGAATAACTGTCTTGTAGCTCACCAAATGGCCCATACTTGTAAGTACGTATTATTGAGCCATTATTACGTGTAAGTGCCAAAATCGAACCTCGCTCATCGGCATGGAAAAAGCGTTTATCTCCAGTTCCGCTACCTTCGTACCACAATAAAAGCTGGTCTACCCCCACACCATGTATGTAACGGCGAAGCAGAGTTCCACTATCATTATACTCTGCTACCAATGCATCGCCGTCGTATAAAAACGTAGTCTTTGTTCCATTACTAGTAACACTATCGAGCATGCCTTTAGCGTCATAAGTCAAATCTACTATTTGTCCGGTTTTAGACGCCCGTTTAACCTGATTAAACGCATCGTAGGTATAACCCCAATTGTCAAAGTTTGTTAGGTTGCCATTGTCGTCATATTGTAAAATTTTACCGTCTACATAATCATATTGATTCAGATTATTCGGTACATATTCTTGACGGTTCAATCGGGGTAGAGAGGTTTGAAATGCTGACGATGTCACCATTCGCGTAGTAAGCTGTCCCGCAGGGTTGTAGCTAAAACTGCTGTTATTAATGCCTGTATGGTCATAATGCTCGAGTCGCCCCAACGCATCTAATTCGATTGAAGTATTTTTGGAGTTTGAACGGGTAATTGAGCTAGGGTTATCTAGAATATCGTAACCAAATGAGAAAAGTGTACCAACGCCATTCTCTTTTATGTTTGATAGCTTTCCAGAGCTATTGTAGGCATATGTGACATGAAACCCATCCGGATAGGTGAGTCTTTTTCGTTGACCACCGGGGTAATAGGCGTAGGTTAATTTACGGCTATTCTTATTACTTGTTTCTACCCTACCAAGACCATCGTAGGTTGTTTTTATATAGGAATTACCGCGCTTTACCTGTTCGAGCCTTCCCAATCCATCATATTGATATTCTATATCAGTTTCATTAGGTACCGAAGTTGATGATGGGTTATTCAATGCATCATAGAAATAGGTAAATTGACTCCCGTTTCGTTTACGCCAAGTCTCTTTCATTCCATCTGAATAATAAGAGTGTTGTTCGTATGTACCGTCTGGGTAAGTGGTCCTGTACAATCGGTCAAAGCCATCATACAGGTAGTTAGTGGTGTTACTGTTACCATCTTTACGAGATTCCAAATTTCCATTTTTAGTATAGGAAAATGCGGCTTCCAAACCTTCATCTTCTGTTCCAACCCCTTCTGTTATTGTACTGACATCAGAGTTTGCATTGTAAGTAGTCATTACAATACGGTCAGGCCCTAAATCGCTTTCCTCGTCAAGTTGACACGCTGGGGTAATGCTGTTGTAGAAAAGACTTTGGTTCATACGTGTTGTTGCACATTCTTGCCTGTTCAAACCATCATAACTAAATTGAAGATAGCTCTCGATGTTACTCCCAATGAACGACTTAGTAGAAAGCACTAAGCCATAAGCACTAATTCCATGACTAACTTTTGACTTTACACTTAACGATTCTGATGTGACGCTAGTTAACGTTCCGGTTTCAACGGTACGAACTTGGTTATTTTGTTCACGATAGGTCATTTTTTTAGCCACGTAGCGATTCTGGCTATTTTTAGGGCCGATCTCCCATTCTAATCGGCCAGAATCGTCGTAGCGATAATACGTTTTATCGCTGCTACCACTGAGTGGCCCGTCACTGGTTTTAACAGCCCCATCATCATAATAAGTGTAAGTAGTAACCTCCGAGGCTGAATTTTCCGCATTGGTACGTGTAACCTTTTCAATTAACGCCGTATCGTTCCAGTATTCATACTTTGTAATTTGTTCGTGTTTTGTGCCGCATTCTTGCTCTCCACAGACTGAGACTGAATCCAGTAATTTAATTCCAGCATTGTTAGTAAGCCATGTTTGCGTGGTGATGCGCGTCTGACCACTTTCCCCAGCAGGTTCAATCTTTGTGAGCATACCGCCATGACTGGCAAAGGTATATTCTGTTCTGTGGCCTTCTGCATCTTCAGTCCAATCGGGCCTGAAACAAATAAGGTCAGCGCAAACTGTCGGATAGTGGGCTTGTTCAACAATGTTGGAGCCTGATTTATTAGGTTTGGGCGATGAGGTCACCTTCGTCACATTGCCTAATCCATCATACTCGTAAGAAACGCTATTCCCTTCTGGTAAGGTAATGGATTTAAGTAATCCTAGACTCCATGTGTATTTAGTTTTGTTACCACGTGAATCGATATCTTCTTTGATGCGACGGAGATCAGAATTGCCACTTATTATGACTTTTCTCGAATAGTTTTCGGGTCCAGAAATAGTTACTTCTTTCACCTGTCTTGAAGCCTGTAAGCCGCTTCCTTGCGCTACATATTCGTAATTGAATATTTGCCCTGCACGTTTTACTTTGGTCACAAAAAATTGATGAGTCGTCGACCCATGCTCTTGATTTGCTGACGTTACCTCTAATTGGTTGATAGACGAAGAAGGTTGCTTTAGTGAATAATTTGGTGAATATTCTGTATACCCTAGACCATTGCTAAAGCCGGAGGTTTTCCATTCACGGCCATTTAAGTCAGTGGCATTTCCAGCGTTGTAGGTTAGCTTTGATAACGCAATATTACTTCCAACCTTAGTTATTGTTGCGGAAGCAACGTCGCCCCATCCGTTGGAGATATTGTTTGTTCTATACGCAATGTCTAGTTTATAACCAACTGACGAAGTGATGGTAGTTGGACGATAATAGGTTACTATGCCTCCATCAGCAGAGGGAAAAGAATGCTCATAACTAGTGTATTCAAAATCTAAACTCTCGCCATTAGGGTAGGTAATAGTATCTATGTAGAAATTGCCGACTGTATGCTTCGGATTATACTGGTCATTGTAAGTAAACATTGACGATTCGTGGTTGTAAACAACCCTAATGCCGGTATTCCCTTGCCGGTAAATAAATACTTTAGTATTGAGATTACCCAGCAAAGTTGAACCAGTTGGCATAGATGGAGAGCATTCATATGATACACAAGTGAAAGATTCTGAAACATTGCTTCCGAATGTTAACGATACTTTTTCAGTGCGCTCTATGTATTGCCTAGTATTAGAGGTGTTTTTATAAAGCGTAACGTTTAGCATTCCTGTAAACTGTTGAATCGATTTGAAGGTCAGATTAGGGGCTGCTGGAATACTAACCGTTGGATAATCTGCGTAGTATTTTCCTGTTAACAGGTCAATGTTATTAATATCTTTGGCAATAAATTCTGGTTTTAGTTGAGTATAATCTGTATGCACTAGGTTGTCGGACAGACTGGCGAGTGCGCTGAACGAAGTCAGTACTAAAGCTAATGTGGTAATCATCCTCGAGACGATGACTTTCGAGCAAATGTTATAGTTTTTCATAATAATTATCAGTCTGTAGGATGTGTTTAATTGTAAGGATTGCTGCCTGAACTTATAACTCGGATAAGTTTACTGGCCGTATCTTTCTCGTCTCCATAACTACAGGTCAGAAGTAAGCCTATGTTGCCATTAACTACAAACGAAACACTACCTACTGTTAGTAGGTCGGTATAGCTAACATCACCATCAATCTTGCAGTGCGTAGTGCCCGTAGACGCCCAACGTAATGTCACTCTAGTACCTGCATTTACCAGACTAGGGCCATCAAAGGAAGAAATTATTGGTCGAGGTTCAAGAGACGCACTTTCATCGGCAGTGGCAATACGGTTACCTGCGTCATCGTAGCCGTACAGGTTTGATTTTTGAGCTTGATCCGTCGCGGATACCAGTCGCCCTCGACTATCATATTTATAAGTGATCTCATAATTTTGTGCCAAAGCCTTAAACGAGGAGAGACAAAATGTACTCAGAATACATAGAGAAATTAGAGATGAAGGAATGGAAAAGGGGTACCTCGGAATTAACATCAAACAATCCTTGTAAAGTTAATAATTTGATTTAAGTTAATGAAACTTCAAACAGTTGTCAATTTTTATCAAGTTGAGAAGGTGGTAAAATCGAACAAGGAAAGAGATACTCTGCCAAGAGAATCATGAAAATGAAGTAAGAACCTATGGACCGGTGATGAGCCTACCTCCTTAGTGTTTCAGTCCGAAAGTCACGCCGAATACTAAAAACAAGTTCTAGTCCGATTTCTGTTCGTAATCTGGTAAATAAAATTTTTAACTGACCACTTTTAGCCTTTGCATGCAGATAGCATTTTATCAATCTGTCGTTTCTCACTCGATACGCATTCTTAATCATACTTACCCATGATAAACACGAATGCTGAAATGTACTGGCATCGATAACGGTGATTCGGCGGTAGCCATTCATCATGCCCCTTTAGCCCCTCTCTGAAGATTCAAAGAGGCTTTCTAATAGTAAGTTTTCTTTATCGTTAGCATAGACTTTCCGCTGTTTTCTCGACCATTTATCGCCGCCATGTCCGTGCGCGAATTTTAGGGATACGATATGGTCTAAATATACGAAGCCCTGAGCGAGTTCAGTCTGGTCAGAGTACACATCGTCGTTCATGCAAGGCATGAAAATAATATAGGTGATTCAAACGGTTTGCCTCATATCGGTCACGTTCTTCAATAATGCTTACCCAATTTGCACAATTGCTTCATCGCAGCGTTCTATACTGAACCTTTAATTAACGCTGGAGCAGGTATGTCACGTACACACATTACTATTAAAGAATGACATGAGTCAGTATGGCAGACGCCATTGAAAAAATTAGCAGAACGATTTGAAATCCACGCACACGCGTTGGGTAAACTCTGTGATGATTACGGTATTCCGCGTCCGCGGTCTGGATACTGGACTCAAACATCTGTAAATAAGACAAAATCGATTTCCGCACTCTCCAACAGTGTATCGCCAGATAAGCGTATCGACTTGTCGTCACTCATTGCGTCAAAGCGTGAGAAGCGAAAAATGGCGGCGACACCTCTACCTCATCTAGTGACAAAACTACATCACCATCCACTACTAAGGCGGATAAAAGGCTCATTCACCCAACCTCAAGATAAGTACAACACCATCTCGTATCAGCCATTTGATGACCGAAGTGTAATGCGACTGGATGTCTCCAAAGAGCAGCGCAATCGCGCTATCCTAATATTACATACATTGACTGATGCGTTTGAAAAGCGCAACTGGCCTCTCGAAGTAGGCAAAAATTTTAAGCGAACGGGCTTGGAAAATATCATCAGAACTGATGGCCAACGGCTAGGATTTCGGTTGAGAGAACGGCTGGTACAAACAACCAGAGCACTCACAAAAGAAGAAATTGCGACAAGGGCCCGCGGCGGTTACGTCTGGAACGAAAAGTACAATGCGCCGAGTGGGAAGCTGCAACTTGTCATTGAAGCCGGGACACCAAAAGGCACACGTTCGCTCTTTGAAGATAATGAAAAGCTTTCTCTCGAAAATCAACTAGGTCATTTTATAAACGCACTGAAAACTACAGCAAGCTATCAGCATGAGCTTGCGCAGCAGCGTGAACTTCAACAACGGCATTTGGAACAGGAACAGGCAAGAAAACACGAGTACGAGAAACAAATACTCGAAGAGCAGTTGAAGGTGAAACGCCTTTTGCTCGCCACAGAACAATGGGACCGAGCCCAAAGATGTCGCCACTTTCTTAACAAAATCCGCGATAGTAAAGTGTTTGAAGCCCTTAATAATAGTGCGAAGAGTGATTTTATAGGATGGACAAACACAGTAATCCGACAGATAGATCCACTTACAAACGGCGAGATAGCATCGTTACTGACATCAATACAAGGCACGGAGTCTATGATCATTGAAGCGCTCGCAAGACTAACAAACGATGCAAGAAGTTAAAACTAATGTATGAAGACGCTAGTGTGCTCGTCGCTCCTGAGTAAAACAATACTTAGCGCTTATTACTTGACGTCGTTTCAGCGTGTATCGCATACATCACCTTTTAAGCCAGCAATCAAATGACCGATTCAATAAAAATAGTAGCCTGATTCTGCTTAAAGCAATAGGTCACAGCCCCCTTTGTCGCAGTAAACACTTTATGATGACCAGCAGTAAACACTTTGTGATGACCAGCAGTAAACACTTTGTGATGACCAGCAGTAAACAAGTTGCGCTAAATATATTGTGATGACCAGCGGTAAACAGAATGTGTTTACCGGCGATAATATTACCGATAACAAGCAACGGAATGCTTAATAGTCTATTGTGAGCAATATTGTTTAATGTCTTCGAGCAACTCAAGCACTTGTCGACTCTGAAAAGCGCTGGCAATTGTCCAGCAGTTCACATTCTGGCGAAGACTCTCGCTGTAATAACTCTTCCGAAGATCACCATCATGGTTCAACATCTTTTTTACCAATTCTGACTCATCTAATTCTACTGCGAGCATCAACGGCGTGTAGCCGTTTAACGGGGATGTGTGGCTGGCATTAACATCAGCACCATTATCAATGAGTATTGCTGCAATCGTCCTCAGGTTACTCAACGAAGCATGGCGTTGCATATACTCAGCCCTAGAGCGTATTAGCGTTTCTTCTATTTCCTGTAACTGCGGTTCTAGACGACTCATACTTAGGTTGTCAAATTGGTGTTTAAGCGTGAAACCGGTCATTCCGGGATTACATCGGCGAATAGAATCCAATGCCTCCGGGGTAATAGGCATGTTAAGTTGCTGTTCGATATACTTCTCACTGTTTTTCAGCATGCCTATCATCTTTATGCACACGTTAAGAGAGCTTTGCTGGTCCGTTTCGCCACGTCGGTTAATATCGGCTCCCATTTGTAGCAGCGTATTTACTATTTCAGGTTTCCCTGACTTAACTGCTTCGATTAGCGGTAACAACTTTCGTTTTGACGTGAGTGTATTTACCGTTTCGACGCTGTGGGAATACTCAACTAACATCCGATAACATCTCTCATCCAGTGATGGAAGTGAGATGTCTGTTATATCTAACTTCCCCAGAGCCATGAGGAGTGCCGACTCATTGGAGCTACTAAAACTATCTACTTTCGCTCCTTTATCCAGCAACTTTTTCACGGCATCAACTTTATTCAACCATACAAACCAAACCAGTTGTGGCCATACCTTTTTTATATCGCCACGACCAATCTTTATATTTCGATTAGGATAACGGAGGTCTGGCTTATATTTTTCGAAATCGTCAGGAGTAAGAAATAAAGGACCAATACTCTTCTCTATTCGATTTTTTCTCCCACTATCAAACAAACCAGATTCAGGAAATACAGTATGAAAAGATGAACGCCAATTATCTATCTCCCAGTCTTCAATCGCGGCCGATATTTTATTGGACGCTTCATTGACCTGTACGGATGGAATGTCACATTCAAATGTCAGACTCGCAAATTTTAGCGGATACGCAGACTGTCCATGATGTAAGCAGGGATAACGACACAGTATCTGGGATATGCTCTCCGTTTTGCCAAGCTTTTACTTTCGCCGTATTTTCCTTGTTTAGGCCGGAAACGAAATTCCTCCATGAGTGATCCTTTTCCGTCAGCCAATTCAGAAGTGATGACGTGGCTTTACCCGGTGAACTGAAGAAAAGAATTGAGGATGGAGAAGTTTCAATGTTTCTCTCAAGCAGTGTCCGTACGAGATTAAGAACAGCATCACGGCCCAAGGTTGCAGATAGAAGTTTATTCATTTCAGCACGAGTTAGCCCATCAGCAGGTGTTCTGGCTATCAACTCGACATATTTACTAAAAAAGCCATCAAGATGACTTTTACACTCTTCTTTTATTTGCTTAGTGCTGTAGGAGCCCAGCTTTTGGACCAAAACGTCTTTAAAGTCTCTGGTTTTTCGGGGATCTATGGTTTTGTCTAACGCTTTGTCATCCAGTTCTTTATCGCTCCCTTTCACACCGAGCACTCTTGAACAAGCACGAATAATCTCAACGAACGTTGGGTACGGAAAATCAACCATGAGTCCCTCCTCATCACTGCTGTTTTTTTTCATTATGCCTGCATGAGAGTGCGGTAACTACCGCACTCTTGGTTACCTTAGAGTTGTTACTTTTTACTTGGGGTAGCATTTCCCCGATTGTTTCCAGACTTTCCACCCGTCGTACTTGGCCAGTTTCCACCCGGTCCCAGATGCGAAGAAGGTCCACGACCTTTTCCTGAGGATGATTTCGACATAGATAATAAATTCATAGTTATATTCCTGTATTAGTACCCGATATTGGGTGAATGCACTGTAATAAATTTACGTAGCCACTGCGGTAATCTATCTGGCGAAGAAACATCTAATTTTACAGATAAAAAATAAAAACCTTTGCTTTCAATATCTTATTTATAAACCCGATGTTCATGTAGCTAATCATCCTTTACCCATGTATCACCCTCATTCATTTATCGGTTGTCCCGTATATCACTATAAAGCGCCCCTAGTTTGCCTTTGTTCAATAAATACGATTAAAAAATACCGCTCAAATAGATGAAACAATAAATTGACTCCTAAGGATCCTCTGTTGTTTATATTTTATTCAGATAGCGAATGATTTACTGATTACTTTTTGCTCTATAGGATCTGAGCATAATTAGACGCAAAAAAAGATAACCAGAAATAAATAAAACCAATAAAATTATTTTATTTCAAATAGTTAAACTAGTACAAAAAAGATAAAATGTCATATTTTGACAGTTTATCTTTATTTTGCACATTTAAGCCTCAAAATAATCACTTTATTTCTAGACAATCAATTCCAAAATGTTAGATCTAGATCCTGAAATTAGATCTAAACTGATCATCTTGATTAATTATTTTGGAGTGGAAGATGAAAGATATATACCGTAAAGAGCATATGAGACGTATGCTGGGAAGATATAGCAAGTTTAATATTAGTGGCCTATTTAAAACGCGGAAAGGGAAAAGTGGTGAAAACTGGCTTTTCTTTGAGTCTTACCTAGAAAATGCCTTTTTTAATCAATATGAGTTTGAACCGAGCATTGTCACATTGGAAAGTCAGCCATTATCTATCTCTTACTATTTCAGAGGTAGAAAGCGCTTTTATACTCCTGATATTGGTTTAGTACAGTTCACTGGCAATGAGCTAATAGAGAAATATAAGGAAGTAAAACACAGCTCGTTAATGAAGGACGAAGAGACACGTAATAAATACAAAAGGGTTCGTCGTGTCTTTAAAAAACTCGGCTATGAATTTGAGGTCGTCACAGAAAAGAACCTCAAATCGGAACAAGCTCTTAGAAACCTAGAAATTATCTACAAATCAATCGGGCACATTACCAGTAGCTCGCCACTCATCGATGATGCGCTTTCATTTATACCAAACCATACGACGTTTGGTGAAGCTTCGATAGCCCTCAAGGCTCTGCAAATAGATACCAGTGTCCTCTTTTACCTGCTTTACAAGCAACTCTATCAATTCGAACTAAATCAGCCACTACGCTCTGACACCGTACTAACCCGCAATATCCATTAACACGTAAGGAGAACTGACTATGCAAGCCAATTTATTTAAAGCCGATACCCCTTTTAGAGTGGGTGAAGAATACTACATCATACAAGCGATGCACCCCGGTCAGTCCGATACCGAGTTGTTCTGTAAACCCTACGACCAAGAGACAGGAAAGCCTAAAAGTACACGAAACGCTTCAATTTTTAGTTCTTCAGAACTTAAGCGTATGATTTTTAATGAGGAAGCCTGTCTTCTCGACCCTCACTTACAACGTTTTACCTCGTTGAGTTTAACGGACAAGCAAATTCAGCAACAAGAGATGTGGCTAGAGTTTGTGTATTTTCACATTGATCGTTGCAAAGGGGTGAGGTTACAAGCCAACGACTTGGTAGACGAATCCATAGCATTGTTTGACTGGAATTCTTATGGCTACAGTCCTTACGGACGCAGCTCCTGCCAAGCAAAAATATCTTCATTTAGGCATTCGGAACAAGACCCTCGCTCCCTTGTTAATTGGGGAGGCTCCAGTGACAAGGGTCAGAGTCGCCTACCGGATGCTGTCGAGCTAGTCATATTAGAATACATTGTAGAAAAATATCTAGTTCGCAAAGGCGATAGGGAAAACTCAAAAAACAAAGTCGCTGATATTATTATTGATCGCCTAAGAGAACTAAGAGCAATTAACCCGAGCAAATACAACGTTATTCCCTCGAAGGCAACTATCTACAATCGTTTTGACGCTATAGAGCCCCTCAAGGCAGCCGAGAAACAATTAAGTAAGCAAGAACAAAAACGGTTACGGAGAAAACTAAAAAGTCAGTTGGTGGGCAACTATCCACTTGAGCGGGTTGAAATGGATGCTATATATGCTTCCATTGGCTTACTTGATGACGATGGTAAAACGTACCTCGGTAGTGTCGTTATTATGGTAGCTATCGATACATTTACACGAGCGATTGTCGGCTACTCCTTGGATGTAGGTGAAGGTGTCAGTGAATCCGCAGATTTGGCAATTGAATGTATAAAGAATGCAGTATGCGAAAAAGAGAATCCTGACTGGCCGATGCACGGTAAAATGACATATATAGTGCACGATGCGAGCACCTCCATCACCAGTAACCTCTTTAAAAAAACGGCTTTAGACTTTGGTGTTCGCCCCATCACAGTGCGCTCAAATGAACCATGGGCAAAGCCATTTATCGAGCGTTTTTTCCTAACTTTACGTATCGAGTTTTTATCTGAACTTCCGGGCTATCTAGGATCAAAAATATTTAGAGGAACACGACATCTTAACCCTGACGACACACTTAACAATCACGCCACACTCACCGTATCTGAATTCAAAGATAAATTTGAAGAGTTTATAACGGACTATTACCACGAGTCAGGACATGCGGGCCTGAACTTCCGCAGTCCAAATGATGTCTGGAGCGACCAAATCGCTAGGGGTTTTGTATTCCCCTGTGTACCTAATACGGTTAATGATATGGATAGTTACCGAGGGATTCAGGTGTCCGAACGAACTCTTAATGAGCTGGGTTACGTCAAAATTGAAAATGAGATATACCGAGACGACGCGCTAAAGAGTCTGTGGTTAAGAGGTGTTAGAAAGGTCACCGTTCAATATAGCAGGATTGGGGCTTCGTCAGTGGTCATTCCGGTCGACAATGCCGCCCACCAAAAAGAACTCGGCAAATCAATCATTATCGCTGAACGTCGTAATACAGAGTATCAACCGTTAACTTCACTTCGTTCCTCGTTGAATGTTGCACGCGAAGGGGTAAATAGCCATCTCAAAAAGAAAGAGAAAAAACGCTACACATTGGCTGGAGGTATTAAAAAAGTCTCTAAAAATTCGTCTTCTAAAGACGCGGATATCAATCCCGACCAAACAACTCAGCGTAAACCACGCAAGTTTGATAATACGAATGCCATCGATACCTCCGCTCCCGACGCCATAGAACAGTTCGATAAGGCTACAAAAAACTGGGCCAGTCAGCCAACAGCTAATTCGTCTGACACACCGTTAGCCCCTCCTAAAACCGATGTCTCTGTTAATGTTGGAGAGGAGCTATGAATAACATCAAGCCACTGCTAAATATCATCGAAGAACTGCCACATCGCAGGGTTACTACAGGTACTCTTAAAGAGGACATTCAGAACATTTTAAACGATGCTGATGATGCAATACTAACAGGGATTGGGGCGTGTGCCGTGGTCTCCGGAGAGTCTGGTTCGGGGAAAACCGTGTTGCTAGAAAAAGTTATCGAGCGATTTAATGCGATATATCAGTCATCGAAAATACCAAGTAAAGGGGTTTATATCCGCTCTC
Organism: Alteromonas sp. 1_MG-2023; assembly: GCF_030547075.1. Lineage (GTDB taxonomy): Bacteria > Pseudomonadota > Gammaproteobacteria > Enterobacterales > Alteromonadaceae > Alteromonas. Next base: position 141,442 of record NZ_JAUOQH010000003.1, read on the forward strand.
CTTCAAATATGAAGCCATTGGACTTGCTGCGTAAAATGCTTTCAGCTTTTGGCGAACCCGGTGAAGTCAGAGGGACAGAAGATGAAATGCGACGCCGCATTACAAAGCAAATTATCAACAAGAACATCAAATTGATGGTATTTGATGAATTTCAGCAAGTAGTCGAGAAGTTGGGTGAAAAGTCCGTCAGACAACACGCTGACTACCTTAAAGAGTTACTTGATGAATACAACTTATTCTTGGTATTTGCTGGTACACCACGCGTAACTGAAATCCTCAATGCGAATGAACAATTTGAATCGAGGTGCAATCGTGTTATCCACAAATCTTTAATGTCGGTCAGTACACCCGAAAGTTACTCGATACTGGCAAGCTACCTTACAACACTCCAGAGCGTCCATAAAATTGCAGGCACTGATTTGTCTCATCCATCGGTAGTGCTACCTATACAGCATGCGACAGGTGGAGATTTACGCCGCATAACACGCACTTTGGTGAAAGCTTGCCAGCATGCCCGTCGTGACAACCGCGACAAACTTAGCAAAGATGATTTTCAGGCCAGCTGGGTGCCCTCATCAACCGCTGGAAAGCGACAAGTCGTAAACCCCTTTCGCCGTCAACTTAGCGTATTGAAAAAAGATATGGGGGTGAGCTATGACATCTAATAATTCAACATTGCAGACGACTGCTTGGGGTGTATGTGCCGCGATTGCTGATTTTTATGGCTTTACATCACCAGCACGATTACTTTCCAGTGTAGGTATTACTCCACCAACAAGATGGTATGCGTATTCGCTAGAAACGATTGATTTATTGTTTGCAAATAAAACTATTGCATACGACGTGAAGTCCAATGAACTACTTAAGGACGTGTGTTACACATTCACATATCACAAGTACGCACACTCTCAGTCTTTGAAAGTGTGCAAGCATTGCCTAAAAGAAGGGGTACTTCACCACTTTGAATGGCAAGCTGTAGAAACGACAATGTGCAGCAAACATCGCACACCTCTAACTGAGAGCTGCTCCCATATGTACGTCGAAGACAGTTGGAGCGACTCCATTCGATGTAAAGCGTGCTGTATATCAATGCCAGAGACAGCAACTATGCCGAAGTATGAACGGTATCTCAATAGTCTTGGCAGCGATGAGGAGAAAGCCTCATTCATTTCTACGCTAGAAGTGCTGGCAGAACGTATGATCAGGCCTTTCGATTTCATACCTTCATCTATCCGCTGGACTAAGCTAGCCCCCTCACAAATTATGACTTTGCTTGAAGATGCTTTTTATCTTGGAGGGAATGAAAATTTGCTAGAGCTTTGGCAAAACCTAATATTGAACCATCGCGGCAATATAGAGATTTTAGGTCACGCCGCCACTCATATTGAGCTAGCACGTTTGCAGACTATTACCAAGAGGACTTGTTGGCCGCGACATAATGTTAAAGGAGGAAAAGTAGCCTATGAAAACCTACTGGTGAGTTACCATCAAGCCCCCATTCCAAGTGAAGTAATTTCTGAAAAAGTACGTCTTAGATACTGCCAGCAACCTGAAAGTTTCAGCTTTATGATCACCGGGGTGATGGCAGGTAAACTGTTAGGGGTGCCCCCAAAGATAGTTACCGAGCTTTTGAAATCAAACATTCTTAAAGGCATCCATGTTTGCCAGCAGCCGGACAAGCAATTACTCGATATTAGGGAATTAAAACAATTACTGTCGGGAAGTAACGTTGATAGCGCGCTCCAGAAAAATGATTACATTAATCTCAATGACATTCCGAATGTTATTTACGAACTATATGACTTAACACCTGAGACTGTTGCCAACAAAGCTTTGACCGGTGATTTGAAATCATTAGTACGCGTCAACTCAACAGTTCACTACATAAACAGCCTTCAAGTCTCTACAGAAAGTTTGAAATCACTTTTGAAGCAAGCGTGGGATAACTTGAAAGATTGTTCCATAACGAAAACTGCCAAAATACTACGGACAAACTTTCAAATTGTATGCGATTTGCTCGAGCAGGGTCTATTGAGGTCTCAATCAGATAACCCAAACCTGATAGACGCCGACTCAATTCGTAAGTTCGTTGATGAATACCTCTTGGTCAATCGGAAAGCGACATTTAGTCAATCGCGAAACATAGCGCAGAAAATTTCATCATGTTGCGATGTAAAACCCATACTTTCTACATATAGGAACCCTACCACAACTGAATTTGTCGTATTCAAAAAATCGGAACTGTCGCCTTGTTGTATTCAACATATTCCAAAGCGATTCGCGCATTTCGCAACCCCTCGGGTCGACTTGTCCAAAAACATTCGATTATTATTCAGCAACTTTTCGGAAGATAGCAATGAGCACCGTTATTCGTAAATACCTAGTGGCAACAACATCATGTCCAATATCTCAGCGGTCCCTGCTGGATTGGATGAAAACGTTAGAAGAAGTTGCGCATGAAAGGTTTATGTTGGCCGAAAACAACGCGACGGGTTATTTAACTATCGTGTTTACATGGAGTACTGGAACAGAAGACGATAATCAGGCCCGGACCTTTCAGAAATACTTACGGGAAATCATTGAGCTTATTGAAGGTATGCAGAAAGCCGATGGGCATAATCCAGTTTCAATGAATTTCCTATGCAGTGAAGACAATCAATTAGTATTGATAAACCCGTATCATCACACCTCGTAGGGTTAAAACTGGCAAACTAAAAATAAGATGCCTAATACAACAGAAACATTCGACTAATCCACATTTGTACAACTCGAACTTAAGTTCGCACAGCACTCCTGACTATTCGGCAAAAAGCTGAATTTTATTGATTACCTCAAAACCCAATTTTGCATAAAAGCCGCCTTCGATATATATTTAGGTATCAGTGTTGCCTTTTTTTTCACTTCCTGTGTGCGTAGCCCTGATATATTTTAAAGTGCCGTCTTTATTCCAAGCGAGTTCTGGAAAAATAGCTCCATTCCAGTCTTTTTCTAGAAACTTTTGAGACGAGCCATTAGAAACTCACCATCAGCTTCCCCCAAATATATAAAGCCGCATTCCAGCTTTGGATTGGAAAGCACAATTGATTGGGGTAATCGATTTTAATCATAATAAAAATTGTCTTTGAATTTAGACGGTTATATGTATCATTTTGCTTCTAATCGCAACTTTCTTTGATCTACATATCTTTCCAATTCTCAGATTTAAAAGTTATGAAAAAATTGTTAGAGAATAAAAGGGAAAACTAACCCGAGTTTGCAACATGTAAGAACATTTATCCGTCTATATTGAAATACTTTAAAAATCTAGACGTAAACATGGAAAAACGAATAACATTTCTCTTTTACTTATTAAGACGTAAAGGATATTTTTACTAGTTATTAAATTATCAATTAGTAAAACAGAACAAATACTCACTTTAACGTCGCATTGAGGTTGATACCATGTGTATATACAACGGCAAATACACAATGATAATAAGAAGCTTTCATAACTCAATGATGTCTTAGCAAAACAACTTTTATTGGGTTGATTAGTTAGATAGCTATTGACTCGATAACGCGGTGAATACTTGAATCGCTAGTACACGGAAAGCTTTAGTTAAGCAGTAAAAGGTTCAGAATTAATGAATAAAATTTTAATGACAGGCCACTTAGGATTGATTGGCCGTCATTTATCCCCCCTATTATCTCAACTAGGTTATGAAGTAGTTGGTTTTGATATTGCCGATGGAACGGGTGATATTTGTAATACAGGGCAGTTAAGCCAAGCACTCAATGAATGCTGTGGCGTAATACATTTAGCTGCTGTTTCGCGCGTTGTATGGGCGCAGAGCGATCCCGCAAAGTGCTGGCAAACTAATGCACTGGCCAGTGAGCAACTTCTCAAATTAGCTGCAAATAGCACACATAAACCTTGGGTACTGGTTGCCAGTAGCCGCGAGGTTTATGGCGAACCAAAAATTTTACCCGTCTCAGAAGCCATGCCTTTAGTACCCGTTAACATTTATGGCCGCTCTAAGCTGTACATGGAGGATGCCGCTTTAAGCGCACGAAGTGCAGGTATTAATACCGCCGTTGTTAGGTTAGCCAACGTGTATGGTTGCACGCTTGATCATGAAGATAGAGTATTACCCGCATTTAGTAAAAACGCCGCCTTAGGCGTTGATTTACGGGTTGATGGCTTTGAGCATTTATTTGATTTTACCCATGTAGATGACACCGTAGCAGGTTTAGTAAAAGCAATAACATTGCTGAGTGAAGGTGAAAAACAATTGCCACCCATTCATTTATTACCTGGGCATGGCACAACCTTAAAACAAGCGGCACACATGGCGATTAAAACAGCCAATAGCTCATCAACTATTGTTGAGGCGGCGTCTCGTGCTTACGATGTGGCTCGCTTTATTGGTGATCCGTCTCGTGCTAAATCGCTACTGGGTTGGCACGCGAGTGTTTTACCAGAACAAGGGATTGCAAGGTTAGTTGACGCATATAATAAAAAATTAAAATTAGGAGCGCATTCGTGAAAATATTAAAAGTGATACATGGCTACCCTATGTTGTATAACGCGGGTTCTGAAGTTTATTCTCAAACTATTTGTCATGGATTGGTTAAAAAAGGCCACGAAGTTCGTGTGTTTACCCGTGAAGAAGATGCATTTAGACCTGACGGTGATATAAGAATTAGCCACGACGCTGATGTGCCTGAAATTGCATTACACCTTGTTAATAACCCACGCCACAGAGATAGATATCGCTTAGCAATTATTGACCAAAAATTTGCCGAGTTATTAGATGAGTATTGCCCTGACATTGTACATATTGGTCATTTAAATCATTTATCGACCTCTTTGGTGTTTGAAGCTAAAAAACGCAATATTCCTGTTGTTTATACGTTGCACGATTACTGGTTGATGTGCCCGCGTGGGCAGTTTATGCAAATGCATTCTGCTGACGATAACCTTTGGGCTGCGTGTGACGGACAAGAACATAAAAAATGTGCCACACAATGTTATGCCCGTTACTTTTCGGGTGATAAAGAAGAGCTAGACCAAGACATTGCTTATTGGGAGAACTGGGTTGAACGCAGAATGCGCCACGTAAAAGAGGTTGTTGAGCAGGTTGACCTATTTATTTCGCCTGCCAAATATTTAAAAAACCGCTACGAAAAAGACTTTGGTTTACCAACCGATAAAAGCATTTACTTAGATTACGGTTTTGATCGTTCTCGTATGTTAGGCCGTGTTCGTGATGAAGGCGAACCTTTTACCTTTGGGTACATTGGTACGCATATTCCGGCTAAGGGTATTCACCAGTTAATTGAGGCATTTGGCAAAATAAAAGGCGATGCCATTTTACGTATTTGGGGGCGAGATAGAGGGCAAGATTCACGTGCTTTGCGTGCCATTGCAGCCATGTTGCCTCTCGAAAAACAAAACAGTATTCAGTGGATGCCAGAGTATAAAAACCAACACATTGCTGTTGATGTATTTAGCAAAACTGATGCGATTGTAACGCCTTCGGTTTGGGTTGAGAATTCTCCGCTTGTGATACATGAAGCGCAACAGTCAAGAGTACCTGTGATTACAGCTAACGATGGCGGTATGGGGGAGTACGTTATAGATGGCGTAAACGGCCTGACCTATGAGCATAGAAATGTTGATGCACTAGCTGAAAAAATGCAGGTATTTGTTGATGATCCACAGTGTGCAAGACAACTTGGAGAAAAGGGTTACGCATTTAGTGACGATGGAGAAATTCCATGCATAGACCAGCATATTATTGATTTAGAGGCTTGCTACAAGGAGTTAATGCAGTGAGGGAAACCGATTTTTGGCGCATTACCTTAGACACTAACCCTGATACCTGTAATTTAAACTGTGTTATGTGTGAGGATCATTCGCCTTATTCTGATAGCCCTAAATTGCGTAAGAAGCAAGGACGATTGCGAACTAATATGGATAGAGTGATGCTTGAGCAGGTGATCCGCGATGCGGCTGCAATGGGCATTAAAGAAGTGATCCCCTCAACAATGGGAGAGCCTTTACTATATACGCATTTTGATGTGTTTTTAGATTTATGCCATGAGTTGGGTTTATCGTTAAATTTAACCACTAATGGCACCTTCCCAAGCCCCGATAAACACCACAATGTTGAATACTGGGCTAATCGTATTGTACCTATTGGTAGTGATGTAAAAATTTCGTGGAATGGGGCAACCGACGCCACTCACAGTAACATAATGCTTGGTGCTCAATTAAGCGAACATATTGAAAATGCGAAACGCTTTATTGCTGTTAGAGACAGCTGGGCCGAGCGTCATTACTGTTCAATAACAATGCAGTTAACGTTCTTACGCAGCAACCTAGAGGAAATCCCTCAAATGGTTGATCTTGCTATCGCTCTGGGGTTTGACCGTATAAAGGGTCACCAGTTATGGGCGCACTTTGATGAAATAGCGACTGAAAATTTACGTAACGATATTGTATTTGCAGAGCGTTGGAATCAAATAGTTAAGTATTGTCATGAGCGTGTAGAATTACATAATAAAACCGCAATAAGACCTTTTAAGCTAGATAACTTTTCTGAGCTACACATAGACAATTTAGACGATATAGCACCGAATGGCCGCTGCCCTTTTTTAGGTAAAGAGATTTGGATTGATCCATCGGGTCGTTTTAATGTGTGTTGTGCGCCTGATCAAGAGCGTAAATCATTAGGGGAATTTGGCTCAGTTGCCGAGTCGTCACTCTTAGAGTTAGCACAGAGTGAGCAGTATGTTGAGTTGATGAATACATATCAAGATCACCCTTTGTGTAAGCAGTGCACTATGAGGCGTGTGTTATGAGTATATTAGCTAAACTCTTTGTTTCAGATGATGCTAGATACCACACTTTTGCTGATGGCACTCCAGCTTACCCCGCACGCTTTGATGAAGTTTTATCATTTCATGATATAGACAACGCCTATCAAGTTGCGCCTGTTTGTTTAAATAGCCAAGCGTGGCACATAAACGAAACAGGCGATGCAATTTACCCGCACAAATTTAACCGTACTTTTGGTTTTTACTGTGGCTTAGCCGCTGTAGTAGAAAACGATGATTGGTTTCATATATTGCCAAATGGCTTTACAGTTTATGCACAGCGCTATGCCTTTGTTGGTAATTATCAACAAAATATTGCTGTTGTATGTGATAAGGACGGTTTTTACTTTCATATTGATAAATTAGGCCAACCTCTTTACGAAAATAAATGGTTCTACTGTGGAGATTTTAGAGAAGGCATTGCCGTTGCTCAAGCTGAAAATGGCCTGAGTACGCACATTAATAAGCAAGGTCGGTTTATTCATTCTCATTGGTTTTTAGACTTAGATGTTTTTCATAAGGGGTTTGCAAGAGCAAAAAGTAATGATGGTTGGCATCACATTGATAAAAGTGGCAAACCTATTTACGCACAGCGCTACGCAAGTGTTGAACCGTTTTATAATGGGTTTTCACGCGTTGAAACGCATTTTGGCGCACTGCAAATTATTAACGAACAAGGCGATGTAGTTAGAGAACTTAGAGCTGCAAAGAATGATGATTTTGGAGCTTTATCTGCTGATATGGTTGGTTACTGGCGAACTTTTACTATTGCGGCAGCCGCTGATTTAAAAGTATTTGACTACTTACCTAACAACACAGCTCAATTAGCCATACACACAAACACGTTAGAAAAACGGTTAACTCGCCTGCTCAATGCCTTAGGGGAGTTAGGGTTGGTAAAGTGCAAACAAGACATTTGGCAAGTGTTACCCAAAGGCGCTTTTTTAAATACAAACCATGCTATGTCACTTGCCAGTGCTGCGATAGAGTACCGTGGGGAGTTAATGCAAAGGTGGTATAACCTCACGCAATTAATGCAAGAAGACATTAAAAGTGATGACATTTTTAAACAAGTTAGTTTGTCAGAAGAGCATACTGAAAGGCATCACAATATGCTGCGCAGCTACGCATTAAAAGATTATGAAGAGCTTGTTTGCTATTTAAATATTGAAAATAACGATGTCGTTTTTGATGCTGCGGGAAGCAATGGTTTATTAGCACAGCTTATTCTCAATAAGTTCCCCTCTACAGATGTTATTTTAGGTGACCTTGAAGGTGTTATTGATTCAAGTAACTTCAGTAATAAGGTAGCCTTTGACCTTTTTGAAACATGGCCTGTTAGAGTAGACAAAATAATGCTGGCGCGTGTGCTTCATGACTGGAACGATACAGATGCTTTGCAAATTCTTTTGAATGCAGAGGACGCATTACAAAATAATGGTGCGATTTATGTGTTTGAAATGTTACTTGATGAGTACAGTTTTGGTGGCTCTCTCTGCGATTTACATCTACTCACAGTGACAGGCGGACAAGAAAGGACGCAAAGCCAATTTGAAGCGCTATTTAAAAAAGCAGGGCTTTGCATTGATTCAGTTATTAACAAAGATGGCTTAGTAACTGTAATAAAGTTAATACGGACATAAATAAATGAAAAGAATGCTCATTGTAAGACATGCTGCGCGGCCCGATATTTTACCGAACACAGTGGGTAATGATGTAATGCTGACTGATGAAGGTATTAAGCAGAGTAAATTATTTGCTTCGCTAATAAGCGGTCAAGTATTGAGTATTAGTACCAGCCCTATAGGCCGATGTGTTCAAACTGCCGAATTAATAGCACAGGCCACTCATTTCAAACTTAATGATATAGAGCAGTGCCGCTTATTAGGCGATCCTGGTTTTATTATTAAAGATGGTGATTTAGCTTGGCAACATTGGCTGAAAAAAGGTAATGAAGCCGTAAATTTACATTTGCTTTCGGGTACTGAATCATGGGATGGTTTTTATGATTTAAACGATTCGGTTGCTCGTATTTTTAGTGATATAAAAGCGCTGTTAAGTAACTCGGCAGATGGAGTACATTTATGGGTTACTCACGACACTATATTAGCCACCTTAGCGGCTCGTATAGGAGAGAAGCGATTAACGCTTCAAGATTGGCCTAACTTTTTGGGTTATTTGGAAATAAAACTGGATAAGAGTCGGATTCAAGTAAAATATTCCCAAAATCCTAACTTTGAACTCGTAGAAAAAAGTGCGTTCCAAATCTAGTTATGACAATAACATCCAGATACCGACTGATAACTTGAAGTGAGCTCAGTGCTTCTCAAATATCGAAAGCCAAAAAAATGTTTAGAACGAACTTTGAATAAATAGCATAGCTTATTAAACTCCAACTGCATCCGCGCTCAAAAATCCATGCTCGATAAAACATAAAATATTGGCATGAGTATGTAGCTCAGCTTCCCCACTGGACGTTAGCTAAATTGTTGGATCAAACGCTTCTTGACCCGCCTTAGCTTTACTTTGATCCCCGAAATCAATTCCCGTATCTGCAAAGTCTTGCGCAGAAATGTTATGTAAGTTATCAGTACACACGTCCCCACCTAGAGATTGGATCACTTTGCACATCTCTTCCACTTTGGTGTCCATTTGATGCATATGCTCAAGCATGATGCCCATTGCATTGGCGACAGGATCTGGATTATCAGGTGCAACAGCGTAAGCATCGAAACCGTATTTTTCCGCAATTTTATTGCGGTTAGGGTTAACCCGCGCAGCATCACTTTGTTGCTTAGAGATAATAATACGCCCTGGAATACCCACTGCAGTGGCACCTGCTGGTATATCTTTTACCACTACGGAATTTGAGCCAACTTTGGCATTTTCGCCTATGGTAATAGGACCAAGTACTTTAGCGCCCGCGCCCACTACCGCGCCTTTTTCTAAAGTAGGGTGACGTTTCCCCGGCGTCCAACTTGTACCGCCTAATGTCACTCCGTGATAAAGCGTTACATCGTCGCCCACTTCTGCGGTTTCGCCAATCACTACACCCATACCGTGGTCGATAAATACACGGCGGCCTAACGTTGCTCCAGGGTGTATTTCTATACCCGTTAACCAGCGACTGAACGTAGACAAGGTTCGAGCCAACCACTTCCAATTAGCTTTCCACAATTTGTGACTAACACGATGCAGCCACACCGCATGTAAACCTGGGTAGTTGGTTAAAACTTCGAAGGTATTTCGTGCCGCAGGGTCACGATGAAATACCCCTTGAATGTCATCTTTAATTCTGGAGAACACAAGTGCCTCGCCTAGTTTCGTAATTAGTTATTTTCTTTATCTTCGTTTGAGTCACAAGTTAGAGCATTATCGGCTTTCACCGATTTATCAATAGATGCCAAAATACCACGTAAAATATTAAGTTCTTGCGACTCAGGACGCGCGCGATTGAACAAGCGGCGAAGCTTAGTCATTACTACGCCAGGGTGGCTTTTACGGATAAAAGACGTACTTTCTAAAGTGGATTCAAGGTGTGTATAAAAACGTTCTAAATCTTCATTAAGCGGGTAGGTATCTTCGGCTGTTGGCAAGGCTTCTTTATTTAGGTAGGCCATACGAATTTCGTAACATAAAGTTTGTACCGCAGCAGCTAGGTTAAGCGAGCTGTATTCTGGGTTTGCCGGAATACACATATGGAAATGGCACTGCTGTAACTCTTCATTGCTCAAGCCACTATTTTCTCGACCAAAGACTAATGCTACTGGGAAGTTACTCACTTCTTGCACTAATTTTTCGCCACATTCGCGCGGGCCAAGCATAGGCCAAGAGTGGGTTCTAGAGCGGGCTGAAGTACCCACTACTAAGCCACAATCAGATACGGCTTCTTCTAAGGTGTTCACTATTTTTGCGTTGGCTAACACGTCCCCTGCCCCAGCAGCCAAAGCACTTGCTTGGCCATCAGGCTCATGAACAGGGTTAACTAAATAAAGGCTACTCAAGCCCATGGTTTTCATTGCTCTTGCGGTAGAGCCAATGTTGCCAGTGTGTGATGTACTCACCAAAATAATGCGAATGTTCTCGAGCATGCTTTTTTAATACCTGTAGCCTCGTCAATATTGAGCGAATAATAGCACAATGGCGGTATAGATGGCTAACTGTAGCCTAGGGTTGATGCTTTGATTACCTTATAGATGTGCGGTGCTGCCCATATTTCATTTGCATCACTCGGCCATTCTGGTTAAGATGCGCGCGTTTTGAACACCTTGCCCAGTTGAGACTTGCGGATAACGCATGTTGAACTAATCTTTGGTCAAGGTCTGTTCTTTGGTCTTTTACAATTGGTGGTTTATCTATGCATCCTATGCTGAATATTGCGGTGCGCGCAGCGCGTGCGGCTGGCACAATTATTGTTCGTGGTTTCGAAAAACACAACGAAGTAGCAACTGAATCTAAAGGCGCTAACGACTTCGTTACGCAAATTGATAAAGAAGCTGAACAAGCTATTATTGCTAAAATTCAGCAATCATTCCCAAATCACTGCTTTTTGGGCGAAGAGTCTGGTGAAACTGCCGGTGCAGACACTGACTTTCAGTGGATTATCGACCCGCTAGATGGCACCACCAATTTCATTAAAGGCATTCCTCACTTTGCCGTTTCTATTGCATTACTTCACAAAGGTCGTCTAGACCAAGCTGTTGTATTCGATCCTATCCGAAGCGAATTATTCACCGCAAGCCGTGGTCAAGGTGCTCAGTTGAATGGTTACCGTATTCGTGCGTCTAAGCCTCGTGATTTGAATGAAACGATACTTGCCACCGGTATGCCGTTTAAGAACAAAGCAAAATTTGGTGAGTATGCGCTTAGCCTAAACAAAATCTTCCACGAATGTGGTGATATTCGCCGTGCGGGTAGCGCAGCGTTAGATTTAGCTTATGTTGCCGCTGGCCGTCACGACGGTTATTGGGAACGTGGTATTAAAACGTGGGATATCGCAGCGGGCGAATTGATTGTTCGTGAAGCAGGCGGTCTAGTCACCGACTTTAAAGGTAACAACGACCCTCTGTATAGTGGTGAAATTGTTGCAGGTAGCGCCAAGGTTGTTCAAGGTTTAGTTAAACACTTAAAATAAGTTTACTACCTACATTAAAATGTTGATTGGAAAGCGGTGTCACTACACCGCTTTTTTTGTTTCTGATATTGTTGTCGCACCTTCGTGATGACCTTCGTGATAAAAAGCGCAAGCCGTTCTCTCACTTTTACTGTCACTGCCACTATCAAAGCGCCTTTCATTTTCGATCTTTGCTTTTTGTACCTTCAAGCCGAACAACAACCGCGTTATAGCATTTCTTTTTACAAGCTCAAATGTAAGTGCACAGCCAATTAGCGTTACCAGCAATATCAGTACAAATTGAATACTTATGGGTAAACCTACTGAGTGCAGGTAATAAGCAGCCATTACAATTAGGGTTTGATGCATTATGTAATATGGCAGCACTGCGGTATTTAGGTACTTCACCCACGCTCTTGGTTTGTTTAGATATCGCTTACCAAACCCTAATATTGCCGCTAACCATGCCCAATGATTCAGCACTACAATGTAGCCTACTATCACTTTAAACCACCAGAATTCAGCTATCCAATCTCCAACGGGGCCTAACACGTCATGCCTATCGGCGATGATAAGCGAATACATGCATAACGCCACCAGCACGCTTACGTAGCGAGTGCGCTCTAGTGCTTGCCACAGCCCTGGCTGCAAGATAACCACTGCGCCAATTACCATCACCCAAAAATACTTAGCATGACTGTACCAATCATTAAGTAAATCATGAGTGGTCGGATACTTACTACGCAGCAATAACCAGATGGCGACCATTGCGGTGCAGGTCACAAATGCAAAAACGGCAATGCCCATTGAGGACTTTCGTACTTGAGCAATTAGAGGAAATAACAACACGAGCAAAATCGAATACACCCACAAATACGGTAGAAACCAAAGATGATTCCAAGTGAGTAGGCCTATGTCAGAATGGCGCTCGGTAAGCCACTGGGTATTGGGGTTAATGTATCCTTCATAGAACTGCATAAATGAGGTATCAATCACCCCATTAACGGTCCACTCAATGTAAACTTGTGGGGCAACGATCACAAACATGCCAAATATCAATGGAATTAATAAGCGCTGTGTTCGCTGGGCTATTAACCCACCAGCACGTTTAAAAAACAAAATCGGCCGAAGCCCAACGCGAGTCAACAGCACCGTAAGTACCATTGAAGAAATTAAAAACAACAGTGACATTCGCCATTGGCTCGTTAAAACCATCACGTCTTGTAACCACGCCTGCGGATGATCGCTTTTGATATGCCACCCCCACTCCAAAACGTAATACATGCCAATGTGATACAAAATCAAAACACCAAATGCAATAACCCTTAGCGCATCAATGGAATGGTATCGGGCTCTTTCTTCGCTGTTTAGTCCTCCGCTATTTAATACTTGCGTCATTACTGCTTGTCCTATTCAATAATGTGGTTACGAAGTTTGATTTAACGAAGAATTTTTCACTCGCACTAGCGGAAAGTGACGAAAGAATAGGATTTAAGGGGTAAGCGGTGGGTAGAAGGGATGAAAAACTCAGTCAGTTTTTTCGGGATACCGAGCGCTACCATCAATGGGCAGCGTTTCTATTGTTGGTATTTTATTTATTTGTGAACAACTCTATAAACGCGGCTTCTGATTGGACTGAATTAACAAGAGATCCTAATAATACAACTCACTTGTGGGAACCTTATTTATGGGAGTACACCAGTGCACTGGCTACCGCACTGATGGTTGTTCCTCTTATACTATTGGTTCGAAAACTTGATGGCTGCACTTATGGAGCAAAAGCATGGCTTGTATGGCATTTTGTGTTCGCGAGTTTATTCTCACTCGCACATGTAACCTTGATGGTGACATTCCGCGAAACTGGCTATTTACTGTCTGAGAAAGAATACGATTTCGGACCGCTGGCCAGTGAATTTTTCTATGAGTACCGCAAAGATTTATGGGGTTACATTACCCTAATCACATTTTACTACATCATCATGTTCAGCTATCGCAGACTTATAGGTGAAGCCTCTATTATTCGCGAGCATAATACCTCTGAAAAGCATGGTTCTGATGAAGAGCATTCTCCATCCATGCCCAACAATTTGTTGGTGAAAAAGCTTAATAAAGAATTTTTGGTAAAACTGAGTGACGTATATTGGATTGAAGCGTCGGGCAATTACATTAATCTACACACAATAAAATCTACCTTCCCGTTAAGATATACCATGAAGCAGTTCTGCGAACACGCGAGTGAAAAAGGCTTTGTACGGGTTCATCGTTCCTATGCTATTCAAAGCGCACTTATAGATAACATACGATTTGAAGACAGCGGAGATGGTATTGCCGAACTACTAGATGGCACGTATGTATCGGTATCTAGGCGTTACAAAGAGGCGCTGAAAGCGCGTTTAACCCCTACGGCCTAAATTGAAAATATAAAAAAAGCTAGTCAGTAGCTGACTAGCTTTTATGTATTAAAAAAGAGGTGTTAGTTTTTAAGTTTGTCCTATGGCATAGGATCCAAATCCGCCCCTTCTTTTTCCACCTGTGGTGGCATCAAGTCTTCTTTGCTGATACCCAGCGACAACGCCACTGAACTTGCAATATAAACTGATGAATACGTACCAACAACAACACCAAACAATAATGCAGTAGCAAAACCGTGAATGAGTGCGCCACCTTTATAGAACAAGGCAATTAACACTAATACCGTGGTGAGTGATGTAATGATTGTACGATTCAAAGTTTGAGTAAGCGAAATATTGATAATATCAATTGGCTCGCCCTTACGAATCTTGCGGAAATTCTCACGAATACGGTCACACACAACGATAGTATCGTTTAGCGAGTAACCTATTACGGCGAGTACCGCCGCTAATACCGTCAAATCGAACTCAAGCTGTAATATTGAGAACAAGCCTAGTGTTAAGATAACGTCGTGAGCAAGAGCCGAAACAGAGCCCAATGCAAAGCGCCATTCAAAACGCATCGCTACGTAAATCAAAATACAGATAAGTGCTACCAGCATGGCTAGACCACCTTGCTCAGTAAGCTCTTCACCCACATTTGGCCCCACAAATTCAATACGACGCATATCAACAACGGTACCATCGGCGCGAAGTGCTTCTAGCACTTGCTCACCAATAGTCGCTGCTTTTACACCATCACGAGGGGCAATACGAATAAGTACTTCATGGCTACTTCCGAAGTTTTGCACAATAGCATCTTCGAATTCAGCGTTATTAAGTAACTTACGGATAGATTCTAAGTTCGCTGCATCTTCGTAACCTACTTCAATAAGGGTTCCGCCAGTGAAGTCTAACCCCCAATTTAAGCTATTTACGCCTAATGACACAAAAGAACCTAAAATAAGAAGTGTAGATAACACCATAGCAGGCATGCGAAGACGCATGAAATTAACGGTTTCGGATAAGTTTAATAGCTGCATAATTTGCTCCTAAATCGCCAATTTCTCTACGCGTCTGCCGCCCCACACTGCGTTAACAATTACGCGTGTAACCAAAATGGCAGTAAACATAGATGTTGCAATACCAATCATCAGCGTAATAGAGAAGCCTTTAATTGGACCGGTTCCCACTGCAAACAAAATAAGCCCAGCAAGGAAGGTAGTAATATTGGCATCAAGGATGGTAGAAAATGCACTGTCGTACCCCTGATGAATAGCTTGTTGTGGACTACGTCCATCTCGCAATTCTTCTCGAATACGCTCAAATATCAGCACGTTGGCATCTACTGCCATACCGACGGTAAGTACGATACCCGCCATACCTGGTAATGTTAACGTAGCCCCTGGGATCATAGACATAATGCCTACTATCATCACTAAGTTAGTGATAAGAGCAACATTCGCCACAATACCAAACGCCTTGTAGTAAATAAGCATGAAAACAAGCACAGCAATTACGCCGTAAACAATCGCCTGTGTGCCTAGCTCAATATTTTCTTTACCTAAGCTTGGCCCAACTGTGCGTTCTTCAACAATTTGAATAGGCGCAATCAATGCTCCGGCACGGAGTAACAAGGCTAAGTCACGGGCTTCTTTCGGTGAATCTAGACCCGTAATTTGAAATTTACTGCCTAACTGTGCACGAATAGTAGCTACAGAAATAACCTGTTCGTGCTTTTCAAATATTAGCTTGTCGTCTTTGTTACGCTCGCCGTTCGACTTGTATTCAATAAATACCGTAGCCATCGGCTTACCAATATTGCCTCGAGTTGAGCGAGACATTTTATTGCCGCCCTCAGAATCAAGAGAAATATTAACGTTAGGCAAACCGTACTCATCAACACCGCTGTTCGCATCAATGATGTGGCTTCCGGTAAGCATGATGCGTTTTTCAAGAAGCTGAGGAATGCCTTGCTGGTCTTCAATAACTTGAGATCCAGCAGGTACGCGGCCATTTAATGCGTCACGTACGTCGTTTTTCTGGTCAACCATTCTAAATTCTAACGTTGCCGTTGCATTTAGAATTTCTTTTGCGCGAGCGGTGTCTTGAATACCTGGAAGTTGCACAACAATGCGATCAGCACCTTGCTTTTGAACCAAAGGCTCAGCAACACCTAACTGGTTAACACGATTACGAATAATCGTAATGTTTTGCTTAACCGCATTCTCGCGAATCTCTTGAAGTTTAGCTTCAGAGAAAACCGCGCGAAGGACTAAATCATCAGTTTGGTTTAACGTAAGGTCACGATTTTGATTGCGTAGGAAGAACTCTGCTTTATCTAAGGTTTCTTCATCGCGAAAGGTAATTTCAACGTAGTCGTCTTTTTGCGTTACACCACGATAGCGAATGCCTTCTTCACGAAGAGAAGTACGAAAACCGCTTTCAGCATCTTCCAATGACTTGGTGATCACTT
The DNA here is from genome assembly GCF_030547075.1 of Alteromonas sp. 1_MG-2023. Taxonomy (GTDB): domain Bacteria; phylum Pseudomonadota; class Gammaproteobacteria; order Enterobacterales; family Alteromonadaceae; genus Alteromonas. The sequence goes on from NZ_JAUOQH010000003.1 coordinate 158,282, forward strand.
CGGTCATGTCCACTTCCATTAAGAAATGAACGCCACCGCGTAAATCCAAACCTAGTTTCATTGGCGTACCACCTAGCCCTTCAAGCCATTCTGGCGTATCAGGTGCAAGGTTCATTGCCACGAAATAATCGTCGCCAAGAACATCTTCTAACACTTCACGGGCAACTAGCTGAGTATCTGAATCTGAAATTCGAACAAGAATTTGTTCGTCTTCAAATTCGATGCGTTTGGGGGTAATGCCTTTAGCCGACAACGCAGACTCAACTTGGCCTACCATCGACTCGGTAACGACAGCATCACGACCGGCAGAAATCTGCACCGCGTGATCTTCACCGTAAATGTTGGGAAGTGCATAAAGTGCGCATAGTCCAATGACGATAAGCGTACTTAGCACTTTCCAGATTGAATTTTTATTTAGCACTGGATAGTTCCTTTCGTGCCAGTACCGGGAAGGTCCCGGCCCCGGCGTTTCTCAATTACAGCGACTTCATAGTGCCTTTAGGCAAAACAGCAGTAACAGATGATTTCTGTACAACGATGTTGTTAGTGTCGTTTAGTGAAATTTCGATGAAATCTTTTTCATCAGACACTTTAGTAATACGACCAACAATACCGCCTTGCGTTAGTACTTCATCGCCTTTACCCAGTGAGGTAACTAAGTTTTTATGCTCTTTTACACGCTTCGCTTGAGGGCGATAAAGTAGGAAGTAAAAGATTAAACCGAACACGGCCAACATGATGATCATTTCCATGCCACCGCCTTGTGCAGCGCCGCCAGAAGCTTGCGCATGTGCGCTTGAGATAAATAGGCTCATAAAATTCCCCAATTATTTTCGTTGTTATAGTGCCGGAACCGGCATATTTTTTTGTTCATAGAAAGTGTGTACGAAATCGTCCAACGAATCTGCTTCAATAGCATCGCGAAGACCTTGCATAACACGTTGGTAGTAGCGAAGGTTATGGATGGTGTTTAAACGCGCACCCAAAATCTCATTACACTTATCTAGATGATGTAGATAAGAGCGAGAATAGTTTTTACAAGTGTAACAATCACACTTTTCATCAAGGGGCGAGGTATCGTTGCGGTGTACCGCATTACGAATTTTTACCACGCCATCGGTAACAAATAAGTGACCGTTTCTAGCATTACGGGTTGGCATAACGCAATCGAACATATCGATACCACGGCGAACCGCTTCAACGATATCTTCTGGCTTACCCACACCCATTAAATAGCGGGGCTTGTCTTCTGGAATTTGTGGCGCAGTATGATCAATAATTCGAATCATATCTTCTTTAGGTTCACCCACCGATAAACCGCCAATGGCATAACCGTCGAAACCGATGTCTTCAAGGCCGGCTAACGATACATCGCGCAAACCTTCGTACATGCCACCTTGAATAATACCGAACAACGCGGCAGGGTTGTCACCATGTGACGCTTTGCTTCGCTTAGCCCAGCGCAGTGACATTTCCATCGATACTCGCGCTTCCTGTTCAGTAGCAGGATAAGGCGTGCACTCGTCGAAAATCATGACAATGTCGGAGCCTAGATCGCGCTGCACTTCCATTGATTTTTCAGGCGTAAGTAAAATCTTTTCGCCGTTAATTGGCGAACGGAAGGTTACCCCTTCTTCAGTAATTTTACGTAAGTCACCTAAACTGAATACTTGGAAACCACCTGAATCGGTAAGAATAGGTTTGTCCCAATGCATAAAGTCATGCAGGTCGCCATGCTGGCGAATAACGCCTGTGCCTGGGCGCAACATCAAGTGAAACGTATTGCCAAGGCAAATATGCGCGCCACTGTCCTCTAACTCTTCAGGGGTCATCCCTTTTACTGTGCCGTAGGTACCTACAGGCATAAATGCCGGGGTTTCTACCACACCACGATCAAAAACCAAACGTCCACGTCTGGCTTTACCATCGGTTTTTAACAACTCAAATTGCATGTAAAGCGTTCCCAATCAAGCGCGCCTTCTGGCGCTGGGTCAAACGAAATTGCCGGCGATTATACCAGTTATTCTGGTGAGATCATGCCCAATACGCATGTTTATCGTTAAGATAAAGAAATTGGAAGCTCATCCCCTTCCCTATTCTCGCAAATAACACTTTTATATCGGTTATCAACTAGGCTTTTTCAATAAACATACTGTCGCCGTAACTAAAGAAACGATATTCTTTTTCAATAGCTTGTTCATAAGCGCTCATCACGTTTTCTCTGCCTGCGAAGGCACTAATTAACATCATGAGGGTCGATTCAGGTAAATGAAAGTTAGTGAACATGGCATCAACCACTCTAAAGGTAAAACCTGGGTAGATAAAAATTTCGGTATCTGAATAAAACGGCGCAATGACAGGATTTTCAGTATCGCCATTGTCAATCGCTAGTTCAGCGCTGGCTTTAGCTGCTGATTCCAACGAACGAACCGATGTAGTCCCTACCGCAATAACTCGCTTGCCATTCGCTTTAGTTGCTAATACGGCATCAACCACGTCTTGGGATACTTCAGCGTATTCAGCATGCATTTTATGCTCTTCAATATTTTCCACCCGCACTGGCTGAAAAGTCCCCGCGCCAACGTGCAAGGTGACAAAGGCTAAATTCACGCCCTTTGCTTTTAGTGCGGCCAACATATCGTCATCGAAATGCAAGCCTGCAGTTGGGGCCGCTACTGCTCCTGGCGTTTCGTTGTATACCGTTTGATAACGTTCTTTGTCGGTAGACTCATCAGGGCGGTCTATATAAGGAGGCAATGGCATATGGCCATACTGTTCTAATAATGAAAGCGCCGTCTCTTCATGGTCAAAGCGTAATAGAAACAAGGCATCGTCACGCCCTTCAACGGTAATATTCACATGCTCCTCTAGCAATAAGCGAGTGCCGGGTTTTGGTGCTTTGCTCGCTCGTACATGCGCAAGGGCGGTGTGCTCAGTTAAAATACGCTCAATAAGCACCTCAACTTGGCCACCGGTTTCCTTTTTGCCCAATAATCGCGCTGGGATAACCCGAGTATTGTTAAAAACCAGTAGGTCGCCGCTGTCCAGTAACGACAGCATGTCATTGAACATGGAATGCGTAACAGTGCCAGTTTTGCCATCTAACAGTAGTAAACGACTGGCCGTTCTACTTTCAGTGGGATACTTAGCAATAAGGTGCTCGGGAAGCGTAAAACGGTAATCTGATAATTTCATATTGTATTAACTTTGCTGGTGCCATAATTAACTAAAGGATTAAGACCAAAGTCTTATATTAAGTAAATTTAAGTTACCACTCGAAAAGGCAACTTTGAGTAGAACACACATTTATAAACTTACCCAACACCATTCAAACACTTACTTCCACTAGCCTAAAGTAGAGATGTATAATTTCCAATACCTACTTATAGGACACAATACGGTTAAATATCATGCAGCGATAGAAGAAAAAACCTTAAACGGTTAAGATACGTTTCAGATAGTGATGATGTTCTCCCTTAACATTCCTTATCTTAGACCCGACATTTGTCGGGTTTTTTTTCGCTCATTTATTGCTCATCGTCAATCATGAACGTTGACTTTATTTCTTAATCCATGTGATGGGGGCATTTTACCTGTTTGTATCGTCAAGATCAGTTAAGATTTCTTCGATTAATGCCGCATCCACCGCTCGCGCTTTTAGTACGTATAATATTTGTACTAATAGGTCTGCCCCCATAATTCCTTTGTTTACCTTGTTCCTCAGATTATCAGCGCTTTGTTCTACGCCAATGTCGGCTAAACGCTGGCTGAGCGCTTGATATTTTACTCCACGCACAGACATTTCAGACTTAACGAGTCGTGCTACGGTTTGTCGCCATGCATTTTTAGCACTCAATTTAACACCCCATTTGTGACGTATGATTTACAAAAACACACTTTTTTACACATTTAAAGCGTATTCGTTGTTGACGATTATGGCATAATGGGTCTACACTGCAAGTCAAGAATATTGGCGAGTGCGGAAATTGTGGTTACAGTGGCACTCGACATTATCGCTTCAATCGAAAAGGAGAACTGTATGAGTTGGGATCTAGAGAGCATCGAATCTTTGTTTAAAGGGCACGATGACTTTGTGGTGACGCGTGAGGAAAACTGTTTACTCATTGCGAATCAAGATGGTATCGACGCGTGGCTAGCTATAAGCGGCGAGCAAATTTTAGTAGAAACCTTATTGTTTGCTTCATCAGAAGTGAAAGACAAAGCGGCTTTAGATCACGAGATTTTATCTACCCATATGCTGTTCCCATTAACCACGGTAGGCATTTCGACTGTTGGTGACGAAGAGTATTACGTTGCCTTTGGTGCCCTAAGTGCACAGTCGAAGTCAGAAAGTATTGTGATTGAAGTAGAAACACTGTTTCAGAACGTTGCATCATTTTTAGATGCCTACGAAACACACCTTAGTTAATATTTACTTCGAAGGAGAAGCGAATGTCAGTTTGGAAAAAATTAGTTACTGCAGTAAAGGGTGGTGCCAACGAAGCGGCACAGTCGGTAGTAGATAGCCAGGCTATCCGTATTCTGGAGCAGGAAATTAGAGAAGCTAAAGAAGAGTTACGTAAATCTGATCATGCAAGAACACAGATTTTAGCGAAATGTAAGTTGTCGCAGCAAAAAGTTGCTAGCTTTAACTCTTCCATTTCAGAATATGAAGCGCATGCGCGTAAAGCGATTGATAACGATCGCCAACTCGCGCTTGATTGTGCTCAGAAGGTGTCTGAATTGAAGGAAGAACAATCGCAAGAACAAGCGTACCTTGATCAGTTCCAAACATCAGAAAAGCAATTGGCGCAAAATATTCAGCAAGCGAAAGCGAACTTACGTCGCTTAGAGCAGCAAGTGGATATGGTAAAAGCCACTGAAAGTGTACAAAAAGCACAAGTTGCGGTTTCATCTCGCCATATGGGCGCGAACAGTAAAATGAAAACCGCGACAGAATCGTTATCTCGCATTCAAGATAAACAGAAAATGCGTACTGCTGAACTTCAAGCGGCTGAAGAACTAGCCACTGAAGAGTCGAGCAGCGATTTAGAGAAGCGACTTTCAGAAGCCGGTATTAAAGGTGGTAAAACATCTGCCGATGATGAACTTGCTCGTATTTTAGGCAAATAAAGTAATATTTAACGGGAGCTTAGGCTCCCGCTTTGTCTTTTATAGACATATCCCCCGCTTAAAGGCACAGTTAAGAAAAGACAAACAAAGGTTGTTTCTCGCTATGTCGCAATGGACAAAACTGCGCAAAATAATGTTGCAGTATTTCGCCGAGTCTCGCTGGTATACCATCTTAGGTGCCACCGCATTTTATGGTGTGAGTAGTTACTGGCTACTTTATGCCGCCAATGAAAATGCATTAATTGCACAAGCCGATTTTATTTACTGGTTAGCAGTCACCGCATCTACGGTAGGTTATGGCGACTTATCGCCCACCACATCTGCCGGCAAACTCATCGTTGCATTTTATGTTATTCCGCTAGGACTAAGTATTTTTGCCATGGTTATTGGTCGAATTGCTGCCTGGGTATCTGGACAATGGAGAAAAGGGGTCATGGGCATGACAAGCCTTCACGTTAGTAAGCATATTTTAGTTATTGGTTGGAATGAGCAACGCACCATGCTGCTGCTCAATTTATTACTGCAAGAGCGGCAAGACATGTCTGAACAACCGGACATTGTGTTGTGTGTAAAAGCCGACATTACTAACCCCATGCCTGGTGTTATTGAATTCGTAAAGGTAGATTCGTTTAATAAAGATGACGATATGGACAGGGCCTGTATAGATTCAGCGCAAACGATTCTTATTGACAATCCACAAGACGACGTGACTATGACTACCGCATTGTATTGTTCAAAGCGGAATCCAGAAGCTCATCAGGTAGCCTATTTTAACGACGATAGCCTGGTAGGTTTGCTACAGGAACATTGCCCGAAGGTGGAATGTACGCCGAGTGTGGCCGTTGAAATGCTAGCCAAAGCGGCGTTTGACCCTGGTTCCAGTATGTTGCATCACGACTTACTCAGCGTAGATGAAGGCCAAGCCCAATTTTCAGTAAAAATTCCTAGCGATAGCCCAACCATTTCTGTCGCCAAATTATTTATGAACTTAAAGCGCCGTCACGATGCCATATTCATAGGTTATGCCCCAGGCGGACAAGTAAAAGAAATGGTGGTAAACCCGCCGCTGGAGTCGACGTTAGCACCTGGCGATACTTTATTTTACATTGCCGACAGGCGCATTAAAGCTATCAACTGGCCATCGTTAGACGCCGAATAGCACAGGAGTGTATTGTGTTTAGTAAATTATTTAAGAAAAAAGAGCCCGAAAAACCAAAAGCCCCAGAAGTGATGGGATTATACCTAGGTGGTTCATTCGAGCTAGATAATTTAAAGCTGTCGCTACTTGAGCCATCGCTCACGATAGAAGGCGCTGCTCGTTCACAACTAATTCAAGCTGTTGGCGAAGCGCCCCTTGATACTGGCGGTACTTTGCTGCGTTTTTACACTGATGATGACGCTTTTCTGCAAGTTGTATTAGATGGCGGGCTTACTGAAAACCACATTACTGACGTTAAACTGTGGCATTTTTACAGTACAGAAACTATTGGCAGTGAACAACAATGGAAATCTTGCGTAAACTCTTTGATTAGCCAACCCACTTACACCCTTGATGGCAAAGTATTTAAGCGGGTTTGGGAAGCGGTAGGGGCTGAATCACCGCCCGTGGCAGTAACAGAAACCACCTACGAAGAAGATGAAGATGTTAGCACTACCGATCAATTTATGATGCTCTACGAACGAGAGATAGAAAATGATAGAGTGGAATCATTACTGGTAGCGGGCGAAGAAAAGTTGGTAGGAAGCAACTTCGACCGTTGTCTAGTTATCTCCACAGGGTTTGATGTAGAGCCTGCAGATATCACAATAAATGGTTAACGACTAAAAGGGTAAGGAAGTTATATGGACACTATTATGAACTCGCTAAGCGGATTAGATAATTTCGCATTGTATTTTGGGCTCTCAATTGTTTTCCTTTTTGTTTTCAAATTAGTGTACGCACTAGTGACCCCTCATGATGAGTGGAAGCTGGTAAAAGAAGAAAAAAATGTGGCGGCGGCTATTGGCTTCGGCGGTGCAATCATTGGATTTGCCATTGCGCTAGGTAGCGCAGCATCTAACTCTGTAGCTATTGTTGATTTCGTTATCTGGGCAGTCGTCGCTATTATTGCGCAATCACTAGCTTTTGCATTATTACGTTTTACGTTTATGCCAAGAATTGCACAGCGTATTAATGAAAATGAAGTATCTGCGGGTGTAATGCTAGCCAGTATGTCTATTGCAGTGGGTTTATTAAATGCGGCATGCATGACCTATTAAGGGGGAGCCATGACAAATTCAAATAAATCACACAATATGCAAGATAATATACAAGGCGATATGGCAGATAATAAATCAGGTATTGCTACCACCAGCCGCAAACGCAGTTCAGGTATTAATCTGTCTCGCATGCGTAAAAGCTATGCGTTAAAACCATTGGCTATTGGTATTGCCAGTGTTTTTCTCACTGCCTGCGGTGAAGAGAAACAAGACGCGCAAATTTATACCTCATTAGAGGATTGCAAGCGTGACTTCCCTGATGCAGTAGAGCGCTGTGATGCGGCTTATAAAACCGCGACAGAAGAAGCGATGCGCACCAGCCCTCGCTTTAATAGCGAATACGATTGTGAGTACGAATTTGGTGCCAACCAATGTCGTACGGTGAACACCAATTCTGGCAGTGTATTTATGCCCTTTATGGCTGGCTTTATGGTAAGCCAGTTGTTATCGCCAAATCGTTATTACTCACAGCCACTCTATACCTCATACTCACCCTACTCTTCTTATCGTTCTCGTTGGGTTACCGCAGATGGCAACGTGTTTAGCGGTGATATTCGCAAGCGCAATTACAAAGTGGGCTCAGATACACTGAAACCTAAACCTACGGTAAACCGCACAATGAAACGCGGCGGTTTCGGTAGTAGTGTTAGGGCAAAATCATCGTGGGGCAGTAGCTCACGTAAAGGCAGTTGGGGCGGATAGCCATGTTTAGAATGCCATGCCAGCCTCGCAAAGGCTGGCAGCAGTTGGCCGGTGAGTTTGGTTTTCACTTTCATACCATGTATGGCGAACCCTACTGGGATGAAAGTGCGTACTACCAATTCACCTTAGCGCAAATTGAAAAAGACATTGAAGATCCCACCGCCGAGCTTCACCAAATGTGTTTGGCCGTGGTTGATGATGTAGTCAATAGTGAGCAGTTACTCACCCGCTTTTCTATCCCCGAAGCTCATTGGGGATTAGTGAGAGACAGTTGGCGCAACCGCGATCCTAGCTTGTACTCCCGCCTAGATTTAGTTTACTCAGGCACAGGCCCAGCCAAATTACTTGAAAACAATGCAGATACGCCCACCAGCTTGTACGAGTCTGGTTTTTGGCAATGGCTATGGTTAGAACAACAAGTGAATGCGGGTGTTTTAGCGCGAAATGCGGATCAATTTAATAGCCTGCAAGAAAAGCTGGTGTTTCGCTTCGGTGAAATAGCCCAGCACTATCAGCTTAATCAAATGCACTTTTCTTGCTGTAAAGACACAGAAGAAGATCGCGGTACGGTGCAGTATTTACAAGACTGTGCGCGTGAAGCTGGTATTAAAAGCGACTTTGTTTTTATTGAAGATATTGGTTTAGCAGATACTGGCGTATTTACCGACCTTGCCGATGCCCCCATTACCGACTGTTTTAAGCTCTATCCTTGGGAGTTTATTCTACGAGAAGAGTTCGGGGATGTATTAGGTGATGCAGAAGTAAATTGGCTAGAGCCTGCGTGGAAATCTATTATTTCAAATAAGGCATTGCTGCCCTTGTTGTGGCAGAAATTTGAAGGCCATCCTAATTTATTACCCTCCTATTTTGCTGACGATATTCCTCATGATGCAAAACATTCAGGCAAATGGGTTAAGAAACCACTATTTTCCAGAGAAGGCGCGAATATCTCATTGATTGAAAATGGAAAGGAATCGGAATTGAGCCCAGGACCGTATGGAGAAGAGGGGTTTATTGTACAAGCCTTTCACCCCTTACCTGTGTTTGACGGTAACCATACGCTTATTGGGAGTTGGTTAGTGGATGACATGCCCGCAGGAATTTCGGTTCGCGAGGATAGCAACGCTATTACGCAAGATTTGTCTCGATACTTGCCGCATATCATCTTGTAACTTAGGTTACACAGCCAATGATTTCGCTAAGGCTAAGTGTCATAACAAAGGAATAAAATTCTGTATATGAAGCCATTATCATTTCAACTTCGCGTGTTACTTACCTTAGGTGCTGTTCTAATTTTAATAGAAATAGTGAACCTTGTTACTGGTAATAGCTTAAATCAGTTTGGTGTATATCCCCGCTCCTTATCTCATTTGCCGTATATATTCACCGCCCCCTTTTTGCATGGCACACCGTCGCACCTAATGGCTAACTTTATCCCGCTTTTGCTGTTCATGTGGCTTACTATGCAATGGGGAAAGCGCACTTTCTTTATCGCTACGGCCAGCGCGTTAATCATTGGTGGTCTGGGTGTGTGGATTTTCGGCAGAAGCGCTATGCATATTGGTGCTAGCGGAATGGTTTATGGTTACTTTGGTTTTTTGGTATTAGCAGGTTTTAAGAGTAAAAAAGTTAAATACCTGCTCATTTCTATCATTGTCGCCATAGTATATGGCGGAATGTTAGTAGGAATATTGCCAACCTCACGATTTATTTCATTTGAATATCATTTTTTTGGCTTTTTAGGTGGGTTATTTGCCGCTTGGCACTGGGCACGCTGAATGTATGCCGTATAATTGAGGCTCATTAAACAGTGCGGCTATTAAGAGAAAGATAAAGGCGTTATGGCAGAAGTACAATCGCAGCAAAAAAATCAGGGCTTTTTCGGCAACCTTGCTTTCAATATTATTATACCCGTAGTGCTAATGAGCTATGCAAGCTCTGAAGATTACTTAGGCCCAGAATGGAGTATTGTCGCCGCACTTGCTTTCCCTATCGGTTATGGACTTTGGGATTTAAAAGCATCAGGCAAAGTAAATGGCTTCTCTATTTTAGGTATTATTAGTGTATTGCTTACCGGTGGTTTTAGTTTGTTAAAACTACCTGCTGAGTACATTGCTATTAAAGAGGCAGCTATTCCTGCGGCTATTGGTTTAGCAGTATTGATAACCCAGTATACTGAAAAGCCACTGGTAAAAATGCTTATTCTGAACGACCAAATTATAAATTGGCCGCACCTAAATAGCGTGCTCGATGCACAGAACAAGCAAGCCTTGTTTAAACGCAAAGTCGCAGTGAGTTCTTATATTGTGGCCAGCTCATTCTTCCTATCCTCAGCCCTCAATTATATTCTGGCAAAGGTAATTCTGGTAAGCGAACCTGGCACTACGGCTTACACCGAAGAGCTGGGAAGAATGACAGCGTTAAGTTACCCCGTCATCGTCATTCCAAGCATGATTTTGCTTATTGCAGCCCTGTGGTATTTATTTAGCCAGATAAAGAAAATTACTGGCGAAGAGTTGGATGACTTTATTAATCAGTAAACCGACCAATTGATGCGCTTGCTCAATGACGTTAGCGCAGCAACACCTAACAGAGAGTTTCCTACCGCGTTTAGCGCCGGTGAAAATACACAAATAGAAAAGCGGCCTGGTACCACTGCAATAATGCCGCCCCCTACCCCACTTTTACCCGGTAGGCCTACCTTAAACGCAAAGCTGCCTGCTTCATCGTACATGCCACTTGTCGCTAATAGGGCGTTTACTTGGCGGTTTTGATCTGGGCTTAATACTTGTTCTCCAGCACAGTTTGAATAACCGCGATTTGCGAGAAAATTAGTCGCTCGCGCTAAATCAATACAGCTCATTTCTAATGCACAGTTATTGAAGTAGCTATGTAGTACATCTTCAACTTCGTTCTCGAAGTTGCTGTAAGCTTTCATTAAATACGCCATAGCAGCATTTCTGGCCCGATGCTCGAACTCTGAATCGGCAACCACTTTATTAGCAAAGATTTGCTCATTACACGCTAAGCGTCTGACAAAATCTCGCATACCAATGTGAGGCGACGCAAAGCGAGACTGCGTCATATCACTGACCACTAGCGCCCCTGCATTAATAAATGGGTTTCGTGGAATACCATTTTCATATTCCAGCTGCACCAGCGAGTTAAAGGGTAAGCCTGACGGCTCACACCCTACCCGTTCCCACATGCTCTCGCCATAGTGATTCATGGCGAGTACTAGGTTAAATACTTTGGAAATACTTTGAATAGAAAAAGGCACATCAGCGTCACCAATTGACGTGATGTGACCTTCAATATCACAAATAGCAATACCAAATTGATGGGGGTTCACACTGGCTAGTGCTGGAATATAGTCTGCGACTTTACCCTCTCCTAGCATAGGTTTTACTTCATCAAAAATGGCTTCTAACAATGTAAGCATTAACGCTGGTTTCCTTTAGTGCTAGTTTCCTTTAGTGTCATTCGCAGCGCCAATTTTCTTTAAAATCACAGCTGGTGCTTGTGCCTTCAGGCTTCTCGCTATCTTTCATCAGCTCTACATTAGAGGTAATACCTTGAGTAGCTGCGCTACGCTTGTCGATAAAGTTGAATATTTTTTTAGCGATATCCGTGTTATCGATTTGCCCCATAAATGCACTGTACCCAGCACCAAATGCGAACACTTCAACATCCACACCGGTATGACCTGAAGACGTCCACCCAGTATTGGTTTTATTATCTAAAAATACCTTCAATGCCTTAAAGCGTGCTTCTTCATCTTGTTGAGCGATGCTGTCGAAGGTCGCAAGTTCTTCTTCCGTCACATCAAAACCAAAATTGGTTGCCACATATTCACCTGGGCTGTCTTGTTCAGCCATGTTCTTTGCAACGGTCGCCAAAGACGCTTTTAAATTGTGCAAGTATTCGGGGCTCCAACGATAGTCACCACGCGCACCAATAGTTAAGCCGCCTGTGCTGTGATCAGCCGTCAAAATAACTAACGTATCTGGGTTAGCTTTCACATACGTTTTTAGGTATTCCATGGTGTAGGCAAGGTCTTGCATTTCTGCCATCGCAGAGGCTATGTCATTGGCATGTCCAGCCCAATCAACTTGGCTAGCTTCTACTAATAAGAAGTACCCGTTGTCATTTTCGAGGTGCTTAATAGCATGTTCAGTTAAGTATTTAAGGCGATTATCGCGGCTATCGTCCAACATGGCGGGTAGTGCTACCGGAGCAAACAAGCCCAATACATTACTGCCTTTAGGTACAGTGGCTAAACGGTTGTAACTATCGGTATATTCATAACCGGCATCAATAAACTCGCCAATAATATTGCGGTCTTCACGCTCAAAAAAACTGGTGCCGCCACCTAACATAACGTCAGCAACTAATTCACCGTTTACACGAACGTCATAAAAGTCGTCAGCGATTTCATTATAATTTTTACGGCTTTCATTATGCGCAATATAAGCGGCCGGCGTTGCGTGTACAATTTGAGAAGTTACAGCTAACCCGGTACGCATGCCTTTTAATTTGGCGTAATGCATCACTGATTTTACTGGCTGCTTGTCTACATCAACACCAATCGCGCCGTTATATGATTTAACGCCTGAGGCTAACGCGGTAGCGGCGGCAGCTGAATCAGTCACAAAACCTGAAACTTTGGCAGGGTATGTTGATGCATTACCCAATAGAATGTCGTCAAATACTACTGCTTCAACTTCGGGTGTATTTTCATCGTCTACATAATTACGATAAGCGGTGGTGAAAGCTGGCCCCATACCGTCAGCCACTACCATGATGATATTTTTTGGTGCTGAGTATTGCGTTACAGGAGTTTGAGCACTTTCTTTTGGGGTAGCGCCACAACCTGACAATACTGAAATAGAACCACCCACTAATAATGTGGTTAAAAGTTTACGTTTACTATTAATCATGAAACTTCCCTGAAAACTGAAAAAATGCGCTTAAAATTAAAACAATAGCGCAAACGACCTTCATCCTATATGGAAGCAATTAGGCCTTTGTGTCATATAAAATTTGCACAAAATATTCCCAACATAATGGCTCGAGTATAAACGGACATTGAAGGTAGTACTTATTGAAGGCGATAGTGTAAGGCAGAGCTCACTTTTTCACAAAGTATTAAGGGTAAACAGTATTGTTAGGAGGGTTAACGGCTAAAGGTTAACGGCTTAGGGTTAATGGGTTTAGGGTGAACTACTTTTCTGAAAGAAAATCTCGAAGCCGCTGTTGAGCAACATCTACGAGCATATCTGGTTGAAACTTCGAAATAAACCTATCGCAGCCTACTTTTTCTACCATGGCGTCATTAAAACTACCGCTTAAGGAAGTATTTAGGGTGATAAAAAGATCCTGCATTCTAGGGTCGTTACGAACTTCCGAGGTTAACCTATAACCGTCCATTTCAGGCATTTCTGCATCGGTAAACATCATTAATATTTCATCGCTGGGGCGCTTACCAGCGTCAGCCCACTGTTGAAGTAACGCTAAGGCTTCGGCCCCATTTTCTCTTTCAATAATGTGTAAACCAAGTTGCTCCAAGGTATCTCTAACTTGTTTTCTTGCCGTACTTGAGTCATCAACGATAAGCACTTTTTTACCCACGAAGTGATTGATAATGTCTTTATCTAGTACCTTTTCAGAGATTGAAGTGTCGTAATCAATGATCTCGGCCAACACCTTCTCAACATCAATAATTTCGACTATTTCTTTTTTACCTTGCACCTCGACTTGCGTGATTGCAGTAAGGTAATTTGTTTTTCCCATTCCGCTAGGCGGTGGTTGTATGGTGTCCCATGAGGTGTTAACGATATTCATTACTTTACCAATAATAAAGCCTTGAACACTGCGGTTGTACTCAGTAATGATCACATTGTGCGCATCGTCACCTATTGCTCCGCCACGCATTTTAATCGCTTGGCGTATATCGATAATAGGGATTGCGCTTCCGCGATAATTCATTACCCCTTTTAGGTTGCAATGCGAACCCGGCATACTATTAAACTTCGGAACATTAATAACCTCTTTGATTTTGAACACGTTCATGGCAAATATGTGACGAGAGCCTAACTGAAACATCAGCAACTCAAGCCTATTTTCGCCCACTAGTTTAGTGCGCTGATCAACCGAGGAAAGGACGCCATTACTCATCATTACTCACTTAATTTTTAAATCAACAATTCACGTTCGTTTTTTAACTTGTGTTTTAACCAGCCTTGCCAGCAGCGGTTCTAATTGGCTACCGGCTAAATCCCACAAGCAAGGCTTCACCCTGCATTCTCAAATCGCTTCTCATCTGGGCCAAAATATCATTCACAATATGAATGACGGCAATGCAAAATATACACTTTTATTATTCCCCCTACCGCACTAGGATGAAATGGAAGCTTAAGAGAACGCACCAATGCGGTATCTCAAAACAACATTGAAACTAATTATAGTAGGGAGAAACGCTCATGTCGCAGTATCAACGAGATATTGATAACTTCGCCACTTTAAAAGCAGCACAGAAAGGTGCTTGGGAAGGCATTAACCCTGAGTACGCTGCTAGAATGAAAGTTCAAAACCGATTCCAAACTGGTTTGGACATTGCGCGTTACACTGCTGCTATCATGCGAAAAGACATGGCAGATTACGATGCTGACACAGCAAAATACACGCAGTCTTTAGGTTGCTGGCACGGCTTTGTAGGTCAACAAAAAATGTTGTCTGTTAAAAAGCACCAAGGTACTACAGATAAAAGCTATTTATACCTTTCAGGTTGGATGGTTGCTGCACTTCGCTCTGAATTCGGTCCTCTTCCAGACCAATCAATGCATGAGAAAACAACGGTTTCTTCGCTTATTGAAGAGCTTTACACCTTCTTACGTCAGGCTGACGCCCGTGAACTAGGCGACTTATTCCATAAGCTAGATGACGCGAAAGCAAGTGGCGGTGATGTAGCCGCTATTCAAAGCCAGATTGATAACTACGAAACCCATGTTGTACCAATTATCGCCGATATCGACGCAGGTTTCGGAAACGAAGAAGCCACTTATTTGCTTGCTAAGCAAATGATTGAAGCCGGTGCATGCTGTATTCAGATTGAAAACCAAGTTTCTGATGCGAAACAATGTGGACACCAAGATGGTAAAGTAACGGTTCCACACGAAGACTTCTTAGCTAAAATCAATGCGGTTCGTTATGCATTTTTAGAGTTAGGTGTAGACGACGGTGTTATTGTTGCCCGTACCGATTCACTAGGTGCTGGTTTAACACAGAAAATCCCAGTATCAACGTCTGAAAGTGACCTTGCTGCTCAGTACAATGCTTTCTTGAAAACAACACCAGTAAACGGTGCTGACGATTTATCTGAAGGCGACCTTGTATTGAAACAAGGCGGACAATTAGTTAAACCTGAGCGTTTACCTAACGGTTTATTCCGCTTTAAAGATAACTCAGGTTTTGACCGTGTAGTACTTGATTGTATTACGTCACTTCAGCACGGCGCTGACCTATTGTGGATTGAAACTGAAAAGCCACACGTTGGCCAAATTGCAGAGATGGTTAACGCTATTCGTGAGCAAGTGCCAAACGCTAAGCTTGTTTACAACAATTCACCATCTTTCAACTGGACATTAAACTTCCGTCAGCAAGTATTTGATACATGGGCTGAAGAAGGTAAAGACGTATCTGCGTACGACCGCGCTAAATTGATGAGCGAAGAATACGATACGACTGAACTAGCGACTACAGCTGATGAAAAAATCAAGAGTTTCCAAGCAGATGCTGCTCGTGAAGCGGGTATTTTCCATCACCTTATTACACTACCGACTTACCATACTACGGCATTGTCTACTGACAACTTGGCCAAAGGTTACTTCGGTGAAGAAGGTATGCTGGCTTATGTTCGCGGTGTTCAGCGCCAAGAAATTCGTCAAGGCTTAGCGTGTGTTAAACACCAAGCAATGGCAGGTTCAGATTTAGGTGATACACACAAAGAGTACTTCTCTGGTGAAGGTGCACTTAAAGCTTCTGGTGACGATAACACCATGAACCAGTTCGACGTTTAAACACAAAGTATCCCAACTTTCTTCAAAGGCACCTTCGGGTGCCTTTTTTAGTTATTCAGCAAATTTATTATAATTGCCAACACGTCTCAAAGCTAAGCTCTACGGCTTTCCCGCCATATGATAATAAATAGATATATCTTTCAGTAATTTGAGAATTTCAGTCTTTTTAGAACTAAGACCAAAAGCGTATCTGACAGCAGATTAAAAAGCCTTTATAATAGCCCTGTCTAATTGAGTTTATTAAGAGCATTACAATAATGAATATAGCGAAGGTCGACTTAAATTTACTAGTGTATTTAGATGTTTTGCTGCGAGAAGGCAGTGTAACGAAAGCGGCCAATCAGCTAAGCATTACGCAACCTGCAATGAGTAATGGGTTAAAACGCCTGCGTGACTTATTTAAAGATCCGTTATTGGTGCGCACCAGCGATGGAATGACGCCAACGAAACGAGCATTAGAGCTTCAACCTACTATTCGCGACGTGCTAAGCCGATTAGAAAGCTCAATTCAGCCTGAAACTGATTTCGACCCGCTAACTAGCGAACGTACCTTTCGCATAATGACCAGTGACTATGCAGAAAGTACCTTACTGCTTGAGTTAGTGGGCCGTTTAACCGATCTTGCGCCTAATATCACTCTCGACTTGATTACGCCTAGTGACGTGACCTTTCACGATGTAGAGCAAGGCAAGGTCGACATGGCCATTAATCGCTTTGAAGAGCTCCCGCTCTCATTTCATCAAAAAGTGATTTGGTACGATACGTTTAGTTGTGTAATGAGTTCAGATCACCCGCTTGTTGCAAAGTGTGATCTAGATAGCTATTTAAGTGCTCAACATATTTGGGTAAGTAAAACTGGCTTTGGTGTTGGAGTAGGTATTGACCCAACAGAAGTGCAGAAGCTTGGCTGGGTAGATGCCGAGCTAACTAAAATAGGAAAGCAGCGCGCTATCAGGGTATTTACCCGCCATTATCACGCCGCATTGCAAATTGCTAAAACCCAAAAGCTTATAGCTACCTTGCCAAGTAAAGCGGCGAAGTTGTTTAAAGACGATCCTAGTGTTGTGGTAAAAGAGCCGCCGTTTGATATTCCGCCTATTGCATTGAAAATGGCATGGAGTGCATTGCTTCATCACGATGCAGGGCATATCTGGCTACGCCGTTTGATTAGTGATGTAGCAAATGAAATGAGTGATAACTAGGTTATTAGTTAGTTTAGGGTAGCCGAAAGTTGTCTTAGACACGCTTTAACAACCTTTAGCAAACACGATTTTCATTATGAATACGACTTGCACACCGTCATTCACTATAAAAATGGCAAAGATAGAAACCATAAATTAAAAAACTGCCTTTATACTCTCTACACTAGAGCTACAGAAAATGTATAGAGGTAGTTATGCAAAATTATATTACACGTGGCCGTTTACAGGTTGCTGAGCAACTCGATGATTTCATCAACCAACAGGCAATGCCAGGCACTGGTTTTCAACCAGACGCATTTTGGCAAGGTGCAGAAGCCCTCTTCTCAGAATTCGTTCCTCAAAATCGTGCCCTACTAGAAAAACGAGAACAACTCCAACTGGCCATCGATGACTATCACAAAGCGGGGAACCCTGCTTTCGGTGAGCAATACGTTACTTTCCTAAAAGAAATCGGTTATTTAGTTCCACAACCAGAAAACGTTCAAGCCGATACCACCAATGTGGATGCCGAAATTGCCACCATGGCCGGGCCCCAATTAGTTGTACCTATTAACAATGCTCGCTATGCGTTAAACGCCGTTAACGCCCGTTGGGGCAGTTTATACGACGCCTTATACGGTACTGATGTTATTAGCGACGAAAACGGAGCAGAACCCGGGAAAAGCTACAACCCTATTCGTGGGGAAAAGGTAGTAGCAAAAGCCAAAGCGTATTTAGACGATATGCTTCCCCTTGCCAAAGGAAGCCATGTTGATGTTACCGGTTATAAAATAGAAACAGGTAAATTAGCCATTTCTCTAACCGATGGCGATATCACAACACTTGCGAACACCGAGCAATGGCAAGGTTACCAAGGTGACATTAGTGCACCCACAGCGCTATTGTTCGTGCACAATGGTTTGCATTTTGAAATTCAGATAGATGCCACCAGCCCTATAGGTAAAACCGACGCCGCAGGGGTTAAAGATGTTTTAATTGAAGCTGCGTTAACGACTATTATGGATTGCGAAGATTCAGTTGCAGCGGTTGATGCCGAAGATAAAACCTTGGTTTACAGTAACTGGTTAGGCCTAATGAAAGGCTCGCTAAGTATTGAAATGAACAAAGGTGGCAAAACCATCGTTCGTGCTATGCATCAAGATAGAGTGTATTCGCCATCAAAACATGTATCGAACCAAGAGCAGTTGTCTTTATCTGCCCGCAGCCTTATGTTCGTGCGCAACGTTGGTCATTTAATGACAAACGACGCTATGTTATTTGACGGCGAGCCAGTGCCAGAAGGCATTATGGATGGCTTGGTGACCTCGCTAATAGCAAAGCATGATTTGCTAAATAATAGCCAGTTTCAAAATAGCCGGCATGGCAGCATTTATATTGTAAAACCCAAGATGCATGGCCCTGAAGAAGTGGCGTTTTCTGATGCCCTATTCGCCAAGATAGAAACCGTAATTGATGTACCTAAAAATACATTGAAAATGGGTATCATGGATGAAGAGCGTCGCACCAGTGTTAACTTAGATGCCTGCATCAATGCTGCGAAGTCTCGGGTTGTGTTTATCAATACTGGTTTCTTAGACAGAACCGGCGATGAAATTCATACCTCTATGCTTGCGGGTGCTTTCGCCGAAAAGGCAACCCTCAAGACCATGCCTTGGATTATAGCGTACGAAACCGCCAATGTGGCCGTAGGGCTTCGATGTGGTCTTTCTGGTAAGGCACAGATTGGTAAAGGGATGTGGCCTATTCCCGATGAAATGCAAAATATGATGGATGCTAAAATTGGGCATCCTAAATCTGGCGCAAATACCGCTTGGGTTCCCTCACCTACCGCTGCCACTTTGCACGCTCTGCATTATCATGATGTAAATGTTTTCGACATTCAAAAGGGTTTAGATGAGACATTCTCAGGCCTTAACGATATTTTGACTATTCCACTGTTAGAAAATCGAGAATCGCTAACAGAAGACACCATACAGCGTGAAATAGACAACAATGTGCAAGGTATTTTAGGTTATGTGGTTCGTTGGGTGCATCAAGGTGTAGGCTGCTCAAAAGTGCCCGACATTAACAACGTTGGCTTAATGGAAGACAGAGCAACCTTACGTATTTCATCACAGCACATCGCTAACTGGCTTGAGCACGGCATTGTAAGTGCCGCGCAAGTAGATGAATCCCTTCGCCGAATGGCAAAGTTAGTTGATGAGCAAAACGCGGGCGACGCAGAATACATTGCTATGATGCCCGACCTTGATAACTCTATTGGCTTCTTGGCTGCAAGCGATCTTATTTTTAAAGGAAAAGAACAGCCAAGTGGTTATACAGAGCCTCTTTTACACGCAAGACGTCGCGAAATGAAAGCAAAATTGGTTGCACGAAATTAGTCATGTCCAATTGCTCACGCTTAATTGATCACGCCTAATTAATAACGTCTAATCAATGACGCTTAATTAATGACGTACAGTTAACAGCCTAGCGTGTAACGCGAGGGACATATCGAGCCCATCGTAGCAATGCCGAGCTTACATTAGTTTGCTCGGCTTTTTTTATTAACAACACTCTCCTGACTTAAGCAACTTGGCAACTCTTGTGCACATTGTAATTTTTTTAATAAAGGCCCGTGTATTTGCCCATCAATAAAGTGGCAGCTTAGGCTAACTCTACTAAGCTTCAGTGATAACAACTGGAGTTAAAAAATGCAGGTAACTTCAAAAGTGCCCACATCCGAGGGGCCAAATTCTAAAGTTATGAGTGCTAAAGCTCTGGACTCTAAAGACCTAGCCGCTAATGTGTCAGACGATAGCGCTAAGGATTTAATAATACCTAACTCTATCGTGCCCATTTTATCTGGTGGCGGTACTCGGCTAAGTGCGCATATTGGTATTCTTAAAGCCCTAAAAGACCTAAATATCGAAATTAAAACCCTAGTAGGCGTATCAGGCGGCTCTATTATTGCCGCTATGTTTGCCAAAGGGCATAGTATTGATGACATGCGAGAGTTAGTTATCGCTACCGATTTTAGGCAATTTACTGCTTTTTCCGTATGGCGATTGTTGCGCGAAGGCGGTTTATCGTCGGGGGATCATTTTGAACGCTGGATAGATAAAAAACTAGAAGGCGCAACCTTTGCTGACCTCCCTATCGCACTGACCATATTAGCAACTGATGTTAACGGTGGCGGCCCGGTATTGTTTGGTAAAGAAAGTACGCCAAATATGAAGGTTTCAGAGGCGGTGCGTTATTCCATGTCAATTCCTTTGCTGTTTTCATTCAAGCCTTATAGGGAGCACTTGTTAGTCGACGGCGCTATATTGTCTGAAGACGCATTGTTTGAAGATTGGCAGCAGGATGGTACCCCTACCGTGTGCTTTCGTCTTCAAAGTGCCATGCAAAAACGCCAGATAATTAAAAAAGGCGTGTTACTACTTCCCCAGTACCTCTCCATGCTAATACGCACTTTTATGACGGCAATTTCTAGGGAGTATATTAACGCGAAATATTGGCATAACACGGTAGTTATTAATACGGGGGAGATTTCAGCGGTAGACTTTACTTTAACACCAGAAATGAAAAATCATCTATTTGAACTAGGTTATGAAACCACAAAAGAATACCTTCCCAGAAAGTGCGCCGCCTTTCAAACTTTCAAGGTGGCGACTACTGGCACTGGCTAGGTATTCAATTTAACTAAAACGATTTAAATGTTGTAGAAGTCTTTGTACCAATCGACAAAGTTCTTAACACCCACATCGATAGACGTAGACGGTTTATAGCCTGTGTCGTTAACCAGTGAGGATACATCCGCATAGGTGTCTGGAACATCACCTGGCTGTAATGGCAATAGCTCTTTTTTCGCTTCAACGCCCAATGATTCTTCTAGCGTTTCAATGAACTTCAGCAAATGCACAGGGGTTTGTGCGCCTATGTTATAAACCTTGTAAGGTGCCTTACTTGAACTTGGATCTGGCTCACTGGCGTTCCACCTCTCGTTGGACTGCGCCACATTATCAAGTGAACGAATCACCCCTTCAACGATGTCATCAATATAGGTGAAATCTCGTCTGTGGTTACCGAAGTTGTAAACCTGAATTGTCTTACCTTCCAATATCGCCTTAGTAAATTTGAAAAGCGCCATATCTGGGCGCCCCCAAGGGCCATAAACGGTGAAGAAGCGTAAACCTGTAGTAGGTAAGTCGTATAAATGGCTATATGTATGTGCCATAAGCTCGTTAGCTTTCTTCGACGCTGCGTACAAACTTACTTGATGATCAACATTATGCTGCTCTGAGAACGGCATGGTTTCGTTAGCACCATAAACCGAACTTGATGATGCATAAACTAAATGACCTACTTTGTTGTGGCGACATCCCTCAAGAATGTTCATGAAGCCAACCAAGTTAGCATCTACATAAGCATTAGGATTTTCAATTGAATATCGCACACCAGCCTGTGCGGCTAGGTGAACCACTTTGTCGAATTTTTGATCTTCGAACAAAGCTGCCATTTCTGGCCTTTCTTCTACACCCATTTTGATAAACGTAAAGCGCTCGCCTGCTTCAGAGTTCTGAATCTGCTCTAATCTGGCATGTTTAAGGGCGATATCGTAATAATCGTTAATGTTGTCAATCCCAACAACATCGTCACCGCGATTAATTAAATATTGAGAAACGGCTGCACCAATGAAGCCTGCAGCGCCGGTAACCAGAATTTTCATAAAAGTCCTTTAAGATAAATCGTCTTTTGATCTATTTTTTCTGTCTATGTTTCCAACAAGCAACTCTGTCATGTAGCGACTCATTTTTTTCGCACTATGCTTGAGCAAAATACGAAATGGCATCTTGAGCAAGTGGCCTCTTACGAAGGCTAAATTAGTGGCAAAATTGCGAAAATTAGACGGTATAAGTTTGTGATTTAATGCTAGCACTCGAGTAAAAACGAAATCACAATAAACCAATTGAAGTTTAGATAGTTTAACTTGCGGCAGAAGCGCTTTTAAGTCAAGTTCAATCTTTACGTTTAGCAGCTTTTCTAGATACCTAAAAGCTAAAAAAACTTCAACAGAAAAACCCATTTGCTCAGCCAGTTTACCTAAGTGAGCTACTTCATTTTCATCATCAACAAATTCTTCAAGCAAATACGCTAAATCCGTTAAGTCTCTATAACCATGATGAAATTCTTCGCCGAAAAATAAATGCACTGCGGAGTGCAAGAACATTGCAGATGGTCTTAGAACTTCGATACCGTTGGGCAACGCTACTGTAGAGTTAAAAAGAATATCCGCATTAGGCGCTCTTCCGCTTATTGGAGGTACGATATTATGATGAACATCCAATACAGCTCCTCTTTTAAAATGTCGAAGAGGTGGAATTTCATGCGCCCACTCCCTGTAATAGTGCTGATCATAGTCATCTTCGGATTGAGAAAGCCAACCAAACATCATTAGGCACTTTTCAACTTTTTCTATCTCGTTCTTTGGCAACAAGATATCAATATCAGAGAATACTCTACCATTCGCCGCTTTGTTTTTACCTAATACGTAGCCTGCACCTTTTAAAATAACCAGTTTAGTATCGGTAATTTTAGCGACCAACTGTCTTACCGTTTCGGTCTCAAAACGAACTTGGTTGTGGAATAAAGCTTCATGGCGACGCGCTGCCTGCAAATGAGTTTTTGCTTTAGAGGGTATTACGTTACTCGGGTCGCTCAACACAATATACGCTAAGCGTGGCAGCACTGAATTCGCCCTGCTAATTAGGATAATATCTCGCCACTGTCGCAAGCTTAAGTTAGGAACGCTACGATGAGCTATGATTTGATTGATTAACTTGTGACTATCTTTCATCGATGAATTACTTCATTCAATAGTCGCTTACCTAAATCCTGAACATCGCTATAGCGCGCTTCAAAAAGAGCCACATTAGGAATGATGTCAGATAATATTTCAAAACCACTATGTTCAAAAAGGTCAAAGTTGAATGCATTTTCAATTAATTGGTGTAAAGCAAAAGTCTGCGCCATAGGCGTTAAAGTAGTTTGCATACCTCGTTCGAATTTAGGAAATACAATGCCGCAAATAGGCGCACTAACATGTCGATTTTCAACAGCAACTGTTGGCGGTCGCACGTGGGCCACATTTCCTTTTTGAGTATCCCTCGCTAAAGGGGAGATATAAGTATCCGGAAACCACTCTTTTACCAGTGATATGGAGTTATTCTTTAAACAGATGGGTCTCACAAAAGGTTCGACATGGTGGGTATTCAAGTTTATTACCGCCATTTCATCTGACAGCAAGCGCCAACCACTCAACGCTAGATAAGCGCACAGAGTACTTTTACCGGAACCTGGAGGCGCTGGAAAAATTATCGCTTTCCCATCTTTTTCTAAGACTGCGGCATGTAACAGTAAATAATCATGAAAAAAGTTAGCAACGCACCAATTCATACCCCACTCTAGCAATGGGTATGAGTGAGCGTAAGGCAAAGGCTTGAAGGGAATATTTTCATCGAGTTTGAATACTGCTTGGGGCTTATAATAGCGCCTCAAGTTAGTAGGTAGATTTACAGAAACGTTAAAATCAAACCAGTCATCTTTAGACGCAATATCATAATCTCGATAGAGCTCAAAAAGCGTATCGCTGACTAAATTAACTTTTGACGATACATTCATCATTAAAAGACTGAAATTAATGGATATATCGCCGCGATGAATGCGCTGCTCGAATGAGGATTTTGATAGCTGGCCTAACTTCAAGATTATCGCACTCTTATTTTCTTTAGTTCGCTAATATATGCAGATAATTTCAGGAAACCAGTTTTTTCTCTTTCAAAAATGCTAAAAGCTCATCATATTGTGAGTCATTAAAGTTGGGAGAAAACGGGTTTTGCAATGCACTAGGAAGGGTACCTTCATGCTTAAGTTGTTGCAACACCGGCAACACTTTAGCATCAAAAGTATACAGCCCACCGGAGGGAAGGTGGTGTAGAGACACTCCCGAACCATCCGATGATGAAAAAATACTAACCGAACCAATTAACATCATTTATTGTGGGCTATATTAGTATGTATCTTGAACGGCTTCTACGATCTGGCTTTGTGTGAAAGTACCGTTACTTATATTATCGTAAAGGTTCTCGACATAAGCGTACGCTGTGATACCACCAGCAAGCGGATAATTTCCACTTTCTGCATTAAGATATGCAGTCACTAATGCTTCGTTAATATCATTACCAGTCTTACCTGAATGCTTTCCGCCAGGTAAAAACTTTATCAAATTATTATTATTTCCGCCTATACCATTAAGGGGTCTTCGGCTTGTACCAAAAATAGCTTTCCATTGTATGTTCGCAACACCATAACTTGATTCGTCACCGTCGCTGAAAATGGTTGCCCATTCAGTAGGAGAAAGCCCTTGAACACTATCAGTTGAACAGTCTCTGGCTTGTGAAAGGTTACCTGAAAGGTTACCTGACACTGAACAACCTGTACCGCCGCCACTAGCCCATGCAGTTTTAGAAGCTAGTGTAGCAACTGCAGTGCCTGCCGCAGCCTTATAAATAAACTGTCTGCGACTATTGCTCTGGTTTTCAACATCCATGTTTTCTTTAGAGTTATTCATAATATTTTTATTATCCTGTAATACTGCTTCTAGGAATTAATGCAAAAAGCGAGCCCAAAATAAAACCTAATCAGTTCAGTGCCTTAGCCAACTGGTAATTTTATAGTGTTAATATACCTGACACAAACTTTACTGTTCAATACATCTATTTTGTAATAGATGTATTGTACCGTCCTTCCCATTAATGTTGAACTCAGAGCGACTTATCAATTAGTCCTAGATAGAAGCTTATGAATATAAGTGACGGGGACCGCATATGAAATTCCAGTAGGGTTGGATAAAGCACTTTCTTTGGTATCTTTTACGATGACTTTGTTAATAATTCCAACAACCTTACCTGAGTGAATATCATAAACGGGGCTACCGCTATTTCCAGGATAAGCCGTAGCATCAAGCTGATAAATTTTGCTTGTACTCACTAGTCTTTTCATCATTTCCAGTGTTAATTGGTCGGAACTTCTTGCAGGTATGGCATCTGGTGTTAACGCAGAAATGTAACCTCTATGTGTGGCAGGAAACAACCCGAGTATTGCACCAATCGGGAAGCCGGTGAACGCAATTTCAGAGCCTGCTGGCAGTAGCGTTTCATCTGCCAATTTCAAGGGTGTCAAAGGCTCAGAAAGAACGATTAAAGCAAGATCATGTTGAGGGTCAATATGCTCAACGGTTCCTTTAACCATTTTAACTTTGGCTCCCTCTCCGCTTAAAACAACATAATCTTCAACAATGGTAGGGTCGAGAGGTTCCGACACCACATGATAATTAGTTATTACGTATTTTCCATTACCTACTACAAAACCGGTACCTAATATTCTGGGGCTAGAATGCTTAAGCGGTGCATTAACTGCAATGGCTACCGTACCTTTTGATACTTCTTTAACTACATCGGGGAAAAAAGAATTGTTGTTCGCATAACAATCAAAGCCAGAACTTGTTAATACGGCGAAAGAAAAAAGAAGAAGTCTTACTATATTTTTCATGTTATTTTCCTTAAAACACGTTACATAATTTGCCTAGTACAAAACACAAATGATAAGTTTCTTTCGTGAAATTACACTCTTTATCATCTCGCCACTCTGTTTAATTGCAGCGTTTTTCGCTGCAAGTTTATGGCTACTCTATTCTTCCAAAGTAAATTCTGCAAAACTATTGTTGTCGATTACTTTTATTTCTCTGATGATTTTCTCACAGAGTTGGGTTTCAAGTATCATCCTATATCCCCTTGAATTCGGATTCGATGAAGAAAGTGAAACATTCGAAGTCCCCGAATATATCTATACGCCAGCATGTTACTACTCTACCCACGGTTCCGTACCTGAAATATCACGTTGGCACGAATGCTCCTTACAACGATTACTTCAAGCTAAAATGTTATCTGAACAGTATCGAGTGCCGCTTATATTGACAGGTGGTAATTTTCTGTTTGATGAAACAATAGGCTACGCCGTTAAAGCGCAAGAGCTGTTGGTATCTTTAGGTATGTCTGCAGACAATATAATTACACTCAATGAGGGCACCAGTACATTCACAGAGATAAGAGCCCTCGAAAAAAGTTACGCTAACGCTAAAGTATTAGCCGTTACCAGTGCAACACATCAAAGGCGTGTGTCGATGATGTTAAAAGATGCTGATATTCGGGCTATAGTAAAAGGTGTAGACTTCCAAAGCTCTGGAGAATTAAAGCCTTTCGTTACCACGCCATCGGCATCTTCATTAGACAAAACAAGAAAGGCATTTTATGAATATATCGCTTTATTAAAGTACCTTATCTTTGGCAATTAGCACAAAGATTAAATTAAAAGAGTGCTGACATCTGCTAAAATCAGATATGTTATTAACAATTTTATAACGGAAGAACATTTACAGTGGCTTCAAAATCATTTCTTGGTAAGGTAAAAAAGATAGTCGGCCCAACTTCAAAGGTCGGCAAGCTTTTAGGTGGTTACGAGAAACTGCGTGAAGCTAATTTTATCTCAACGCATTTTTCAAACTATCTCGCACCTGTAGTTGCGCAAACTCAAAACCTAAAGGCAGAAAGCTACCAAATCCGGCACAATGTATACTGTGAAGAGCTCGGTTTTGAACCATTAAGAGATGATTCACAAGAGAAAGATGAATTTGACGAATTTTCAACGCCCTGTCTAATCAAGCATAAAGGTTCAGACCATTATGCTGGCACTGTACGCTTAGTTAAACCTCAAGAAAGTCATCAACAGTTGCCCATTGAAAAATATTGTCTTAATTCAATAACCCACGAAACACTGAATCCTACTCACTTTGAACGCCATCAAGTTTGCGAGATATCGCGACTAGCCGTTCCTCAAGAGTTCCGAAAACGTGTAATGGATCAATATCAAGGTGCTGCAACGGGTGTCATTAACCAATACACTTATTCAGAAAATGAGCTTCGATGCTTTCCGTTTATCGCTATTGGGTTATATTTTTCAGCTGCTGCGCTTGTGATGCACAATGACATTAAACACACTTATGTAATGATGGAACCCCGATTAGCTAGAAGTATGCGCTTTATTGGAATTCAATTCGAGCAGATTGGTCCTGTCGTTGAATATCATGGAAAACGGGCTCCGTACTACATAAACCCATCTTTACTATATGCCAATCTGAGACCGAGCTTTAAAGTCATGCTCGAAAATATACAAAACTCAGTGAATCAGCATCCTAAAGGGTAGATACAAACATGTTCGATTATGACAGTGCCATTTCAAGAAATATTGGCTGGTTGACCGACGTTGAGCAACAGATTCTTAAAAATAAAAAAGTCGCTATTGCCGGAATGGGAGGCGTGGGCGGTGAACACTTTATTACGTTATTACGGTTAGGGGTAAGCCGTTTTTCTGTTTCTGACTTTGATGAGTTCGAAATACACAACTTTAATAGGCAAGCAGGGGCGTTTATATCAACAATAGATAAGCCTAAGTGCTCGACTATGGTAAATATAGGCTTAGATATTAACCCTGAGGCGGATATCACCTCTTTCGAAGATGGAGTTAATGAAGGAAACGTAGACCGTTTCTTAGAAGATGTAGACATTTATGTCGATAGTTTAGATTTTTTTGCTCTTAGAGCACGCAAACTCCTATTTAAAAAATGTGAAGAAAAAGGAATACCGGTCATCACGGCCGCGCCCATGGGAATGGGTACAGCTATATTATGTTTCCTTCCGGGCGGAATGACATTTGAAGAGTACTTCCGATTCGAAGATGCTGATACCGAAGATGAGCAGTATGTGAAATTTCTTATTGGCTTATCACCTTCTATGCTTCAAAGAAGTTATTTGGTAGACCCAACAAAAGCTGACTTTAAAGCGAAGAAAGGCCCATCAACTATCACTGCCGTTAAACTCTGTGCAGGTTTCGCTGAAACTTATGTTCTCAAATTGCTGTTGAACAGAGGCAAAGTTCCTTGCGCGCCTAATGGAATTCATTTCGATGCTTATACTAATAAGCTGAAGAAGACATGGCGCCCTATGGGTAATAGAAACCCTATACAAAAGCTGATGTTTAACGTTGCAAAAAGTATAGTACTAAAAGAAAAAGAGCCTCTTCCCGCCGCCCTCCCCCTTTCGCCAATTGAAAAAGTATTGGATACCGCTCGTTGGGCCCCTAGTGGGGACAATACTCAAGTTTGGCGATTCGACATTCAAAGCGAAACATCCTGCGCAGTGTATGGGACAGACACCAGAGATTGGGTAGTTTATGACTTAGATGGTAGTGCCAGTCAAATGGCACTGGGTGGCCTTATTGAAAATATCAAGTTGGCAGCAGGTAATATTGGCTACCAGGCCGATGTAAGTTACGAGCCAACAACTGATCACAAGAGCCGTTATAAATTTCTAATTACACTGTCTGAATTGAATGCTGTACAACCTAAATTCGATAAAGAACTTCACGCTCATATCAAACGACGAACTGTCCAGCGTAAGCCTATGGGCACCCTATCCTTATCTAATATAGAAAAGGGCAAGCTTGAAAAAGCTTTGCCAACAGGATACAGCATTATTTGGAAAGAGAGTTTTGAAGATAAATTTTCTATGGCCAAATTGCTTTATGGAAACGGAAAAACGCGCCTTTCAATGAAAGAAGGCTTCGATGTTCACAGCAAAATTATTGAATTTACGCCAAAATCTCAAGACTCCTCGAAAGAGCAGCTTAGTAACAATGAACTCAGCAAAGATAAACTCCCTGCAAAATCGTTGGGCGTAGATCCACTAACGGTTGCTTTAACAAAATGGTCTTTAAGCAACTGGCCTAGACTTGAGTTTATGGGGAAATACCTTGGCGGTACTGTGGTACCTAGGTTTTTAATGGATTTCGTTCCAGCTTTAAAATCTTCAGCCATTTTTGCTATTGTTGCAGATGAAGAGCCAACATCAGAACAAGACTTTTTTAGTGCGGGTAGAGCTGTTCAACGGTTTTGGTTAGAAAGTTCAGTATTAAATTTAGGGTTTCAACCCTGCCAAACACCAGTCATATTCTCAAACTACCTACGTAACAATGTAACTTTTACTGATAACCGCATTACTATAAAAAACGCTGACAAGATGGATGAGAATTATAAAAATATATTCGGCGATGAGATTAGTAAGAAAATAGTATTTATGGGTAGATTAGGAAGAAGCGAAGTCCCTGAATTTAGGTCTGTACGATACTCTCTGGATGAGCTCAGCATAACTAAGCCAGAGTAGCCTGTGAATCATGGTATTTAAGCCCTGTTGCTATTAGTCGAGCTTTAATACAACGTTCAGACTCTAGATATCCTCTTAAATCTAAACATTTATTAAACTCAATTCATTATTTTAATATTTAGTAAGCTAAGGATAGCTGCTAACTGCAATAGACGATGTGTAAAGGCTTATTTTCAACGCTTTTTTGAAGCAAAGGGCAAAGCTTTATAGCGATTAAAATAATTGATAATTACATTTTTAACGAGCCGCAATACACACGTTAAATCCAAACTAATATTAAGCAACTACACATACAAAAATGCCAGTGAAATTCACTGGCATTTAAAAAAAGATTACTAATTTTATATTAGCAATTATTTAGCATTTTTACGGCGACGGAAGCCAAGACCAACAAGACCTAGACCTAACACACCTAATGCAGCTGGCTCTGGAACAACACCAATTTCAGAAATGATGAAGTCTGCACCATCACCTTCGTTTACGTAATTTACGCTTGCAGAAACCAAAGATGCAAAAGAGAATGATGGGTCAGATAGAGTAAACGAAGCGAAACTAAACATTAGAGTTTGGCTTAAAATTTGATTGTTGAATTCAAGAGCAGAGATTGTTGCTGTATTACCCGCACTATCTTCAACCGTAACGTTTACGCTAAAGCCTTCAGAGTCGCCATCACCTAAAACAGTATCGAAACCATCGTCAACACCATCGCCATCATCGGTACCAACATTCAATTCTTCAACAACAACATAGAATGCTTCACCAAAAGCAGTAAAATCGAGAGGAGTAGAAGAGTAAGTTACGGTTAGGTCTGAAACATCATTATTGGCACCAGCCGAATATGAAAGATTACCAGTACCAGTGGTAACGTTAGGATTGATTGAACTACCTGTCGCATTAAACGTGTACGACGTTGCTGCACCAATAATCGAGAAAATGTTTAAGGGAGCGTCTCCAGTTACTAGTGCGGTTTCACCTAGCGGGTTTGTAAGCGCAGCGTCGGTAAAGTAAGTGAAGTTATCCAGAACGATATCAGCTTTAACTGGCATAGATGCTGATAATGCGATCGCAGCTGTACCTAAAACTCTTTTAAATGTGTTCATAATTTTTTCCTTTGTAAAATTTGAATGCAAAGCACGGCTTAAATCTTCGCTCAGTGTGAGTAATGCACTAAAGATGCCAAAAGTATAATTGACATCAAAACAAGTACTTACAAAAAAGACTATCCATAGTTTTTAAAAGTTGTAAAAGTACCTGACAATATTGAACAGCTTTAAAGAATTGAACATTTACAACACCTTTTCTAATTGAGCTACTCGCTCTTCATCACCCACTTTCGAATAGACACTTATCATACGCTCAACAAGACCTTTACTGTTCGGCGCTAGCGCGAACATTTTTTCGTAAACCTTTGCTGCACCATCATAGTTTCCACTACTTTCTAACACTGTACCTCGAGTATCCAAGTAGGAAAAGCTATCAGGGGAGACAGCAATGGCTTTTTCAGAATGTTGTAATGCTAATTCCGTATTACCATTTTGGTTATACAAATAAGCGAGATTATTATTAACTTTTGCGTTATCTGGCGTTTTTTGAATTACACTTTCGTAAATATTTATTGCGACTTTGTATTGCTCAGCATGTAATGCTAACTCTGCCAGATCCATTTCACTGGCTTCATTCCTATCCTCAGGGCTTGATATTAAATGCTCATTATAAAAGTTAAATGCCTGGCTCTTCTCTCCTAAACTCAAATACGCTTTAGAAACCAACCATGCAACTTTGACTGACTCATCTATTTCGTATATTTCTTTTAACAAGTTTAACGCGCGCAAGGGTTTACGTTCAGAGAGTAACACTTGTGCTTCTAGTGTCTGAATCGTTACCTCGTCACGAAGGTCAGGAGAGATATTATTAAATTTAGATCTTGCTAACTTCCCGTCCCCAGCTTTAGAGGCTATGTCAGCTAACAATACTTGAAACCTGTTCGTTTTAAAAAGTTCTGCAGCTTCCCTAGCGGTGTCCATCGCTTTGGACAACTGCCTGGTTCTTTCATATAAATTGACCAGTCTCGCGTAAGCTGTTTCAGAATTGCTATCGGCATCTATCCATTGAATTGTCGATTCAATACTTTCTTGAACTCTGCCACTAAAATAAAGGCTATTTCCTAACGTTATCCAATATATTTCTGAATGACCATCAGGACCCACTAACTCAAGAATACTCACTGCATCATCGTACCGTTGAAGTTGAAAGAGTATTCTTGCTAGAGATACTTGCAATGTACCTTTCTTAACAGCCTCGGCCTCATCAATTTTGCTTTGAAAAACTTTGATTCCGCTTTCTACGTCACCCTTTTCTGAGTATAACGACACTAATTTTTCTAACACAAAGGTGCTGGTATTTGGTTTCTTTGTTAAGGGTTGTAGAAAACCTATAGCTGCATCAATTTCACCTTTTTTATAGCTTTCATCAGCAAAATAGACGGCCGCAATTGTGTTCTGGTTATCTAAATTCAACGCTTTTTCCAGTACAACTTGCGCTTGTTCTTCCTCGCCCATTTGATTAAGAGCTAGCCCTTCTAAAGCAAAACCCGAAGCATCATCAGGGTTAGCTTCTTGCCATTTTTTAGAAAGCTGAATAGCTTTGTCATATTGTTTTGTATCTATGAGTGTTTTTGCAAGAAACGTATTAGCAGCAACTGACTCAGGCTCAATTTCGAGGGCTTTTTCAAGATCGGCTATACCAGATAACTCTCCCACTTTAATATTTCCTATCCCCCTAGAGATTAGTGCACTTTCAGTTTGTAAAGAAACGTCATCTAATTTTGACATCACTTCTTTTGCTCTATCAATTTTTCCGCTTTTCACTAACTCAGCACTAGCTGAAGACAACATTAAAACATCTGACTCTGTAAGCGCTTCCTGATTCAATAAGCTATCTAATTCTTCATCCAAATAACCCAACTCAATACTTAACCCAGTTAGTATTTTTAAAACAGGGCTATCAGGGTCTAATCTTGTTTTTAAAGAGCTCAAATGGTCGTACGCACTTTCTTTTTTGCCTGTTCCCAGCGCACTAATACCCGCGATAACACGTACCGAAGTGTTATTCATTCCGTTTTGAAGTGCTTTTTCAGCAGCTCCAAACGCTAGCTCTAGTTTGCCAGTTTGATAAAGGGCAAGGGATTTTAAAAAGTTGACATAGGGTTGGTTGGGGCTCACTTGAAGTAAGTTATTAAGAAGCGGGTTAGCTTCGTCATATTCACCGGCTCTAACTAAGGCATTAGCGAGAAAAATACTACCTCTCATATCTTGTGGATGTAATTCTGTGTAGGTTTTGAAGTACTTAACCGAATCGTCAAAGTCGCGCTTAGCAACCGATATTTGGCCCTTTAAGAAATAGGTTTCTTCTAAAACAGTGTCGGAAGTTAATAGGTTATCGCTAATTTTAACGGCTTTAGCTACATCGCCCTTTGCAAGAGCATAATAAGCATCTGCTAATTTTGTGTAATCACTGTCAGGTGCAATGCGTTCTAGATTTCGCAGAGTTGCCCTGAAGCCACGTCTATCTCCCAGCTCTAATGAAAGTAAGCCATCGTAAGCATAAACAATGTCTAGCCGCTCAATACTCTGCTCCTCTCCATCTTCCACCAGCTTTTTCAACGAAACAGCATCAGTTTGGTTATAATATGCTTTGGCTAAATTTGGGAAAACCTGATTGCTGTCCTGCCCCATTTTTAAGGCAAACTCTAGTTCTTTCGAGGCACTATTAAATGCGCCTTGGCTTATATAGATATTTCCTAGCAGCAGCCTTGCCTCACTGTTTTTAGGCTGAGCTCGTAAGGCATTCTTCAAATCGATAATAGCAGCTGGTTTTTCGTTTGATGCTAAATGTTCTTTAGCAGAGAGCATCAAAGCTTCAGGGTCTTTTTCGCCACAACCACCTACAAGAACTGCTATTATCGCGACTAACGGTACAAGTACTGTCTTCATGTATTCTCTCCAAGAACTAGACTGATATCCTATATTTTGTAATCATAACCATATATCTTTCTCTTTTCTAACACATAACGGTACAGCAGGACATTGCTTAAGTGAATAACAATAATAAAGCTGCTAGTTACCTTCACGTCTGTGATTTTTCAAAAAGCTCAATAGCGTCAATAGAAACTGCGTCTATTTGGGCTCAGTCTGGCAAAATTAGCTTTTTTCAATCCCAACATTGGTTTGAAGCATGGGTAAACTCCCTTCCAGAGCATGCTAATGTCGATGTCATAACTTTTTACAGCGGTAATGATGAGTTGGTCGGATTTACCCTGCTTGGAAAAGCACGCTTAAATAGGTTCTTACCCTGTGCAAAGCAGCTTTTTTTAAACCAAACCAACAGTTTCACGTTGGACCAAGTGTGGGTAGAGTTTAATAAAATTCATGCTATCAAGAGGTTCGAAGATGGTTGTTCCGAGCAGTTACTCAAGCGTTATTTTAACAGCTGGTTTAATGTTCGCATTCACTTATCAATGCTTTTGAACTCAACTTCATTTTTAAACATCGCGCGGGTTCAAGGGTACAATTTTTCATCTCAAAAAATAGCCGGATACCGAAGAAATTTAGTATCTAATGACACTATTGAAACTATCATCAAATCCCTCTCCAAAAACAGCCGGCACCAACTAACTCGGTCATTGAAAAAGCTCAATAGCTTGTGCGGTGAAATTAAAGTAGAACCCATTAATAATAGAAATTACACAGGTGCTTTTAATGAATTAGCAAGCTTGCACAAACAACGTTGGGGAAATACCGAGCACGGTAGTGGTTTTGACAACCCTTATTTCGTAGCGCATCACAAGTATCTTTTCGATAATCACCCTGAGCGAGTAGAGTTAATCGCTGTGAAGGCTGGAGAGCTATTACTTGGTATTTGTTATAATTTTTTGTCCAATAAAAAAGTAGAGTTTTACTGCAGCGGTGTTAACGAAAACGTTCCTGATAAGCATATTAAATCAGGTTATCTCATTCACGTTGCTCTCATGGCCCATTACGCGTCTTTGGGCTATCAGGTATATGATTTCTTGGGCGGTGAGGCGCAATACAAAAGAACAATAGCTAATGAAAAATATCATTTTGAATCATTAACTATATGGAACAATTCTACTTTTGCTAAAACGCTTTGGTTTGTTAACAAAGTAAAGACGTATCTTAACCGATTTGTTTCAAAACTTTAGCCGGATTACCACCTACAATTACGCCATCAGGTACATCATTTACAACCACTGCGCCAGCTGCAACTATACTCCCAGTCCCCACACTAGCCATAATAAGTGCACAATTACCAATCCAACAATTTTCGCCAATAGTTACCTTTGTAAACGTGCCACCTTGGTCTTTAATCGGTACATCAGGATCGCTAAAGTTATGTTGACTTTTACCACTCATAACATGAACACCGCTACCCAGTAATGTGTTCTTGCCAATGCAACATTTTCCAATGTTACACTGCGGCCCAATATACACCCCCTCTCCTATTTCAGTATCCTGCTGAGAAAGTAACGTACCAAAGCTTATCATCGCATCAGGTGAGCAATAGGTAAGTGCTACGCGATAAAAGCCTGCTCTTAAATAACTCCCCGTTTTACCCGGCAGAATTGAAAGAATTTGACTGAAAGAGGATATCAATTGATCTTGATTTAAAAACTGAGCGAATACTTTGAATGCTATTGAAAAAGGCAGCATCACAGTAACGCAACATAGAAAAAACAAACTCTTTACCATAGATTTCATAGCGAACTCAGTGTGACTTCTAGTGGTTTCAACTGTTGTTCCCAACTATATTCCGCTCTTATAGCCTCATAAGCTGATGTCGCTCTGCTTGTTGATTCAATTCTGTTTTCGATTGTATTAATACACGCTTGTGCAAATGCATTTTCATTATCTTCTATCCACATTGACGATGGGCTAGCGAAAGCAATACCTTCAGCGCCCATCGAAGTGGTTACAATGGGCAACTTACATGCAGCCGCTTGCAACACCTTATTTTGTACGCCCCTAGCTAAACGAAATGGCGCTACAAATGTATCAGCTTCATGAAAGCACGGCAGAATATCATCTACAAACCCTGTCACTTTAACACCATCGACACTGGCTAAAGTATTTACCTCAGCGATAGGGTTCATACCTGCAATGGTAAAAATGGCATCTGGAAAACGAGAAATAATTTTTGGCCAGCATGATTTAACAAACCACACTACGGCATCAACATTGGGTTTGTAGTCCATAACGCCGGTAAACAAAAAGTGGGGAGCCGCGTTATTAGGAGGGCTTAATGCTGGATAGAAAGCATCAAAATCCAGACCATTGCCAAGCACCTTTACAGGCTTAGCGTCAGTTACTTGGCGACGAAATAGTGAGACCTCTTCGTCTGCTATTAAATAAGTTTGTAGAAACTCAGCGCATGCTTGTTTCTCTAATTTGCGAATTTTGTTGCTTTCACGCTGATATATGTACCGCATCGGCCATTTTGTAGAGGTGGCGTACTGTTTCCACTTATCAGAATCAACATCCATGAAATCCATTAAAATATGGCAATTTGTAGTGCCGTATTCTGACGACTCAAAAATGTAATAGCCCAAACTTGAGGCTGTTAATAACACCACATCGCAGTTACTCGCTAAACGTTGATTCAATGCGCCCTGCAGCGCTTCACTGTAAAATGCACCAACACTTATCGGTTGGCCCTTGAGTAATGCCCATGAATAGCGGCGCGCTTTAGACGCTAATTTACATGCTGTTACGCGAATATTTAAGTGCGACTCTAGCGCACTTACATTTTCTTTGTCTTTTTCCGATTCTAGTAATGTTAGTACCTCTACCTGATAGCCAAGCTGAGTCAGCCGTTCTATTTGGTGGTATGTTCTTAACTTTTCGCCTTTGTTAGGAGGGAAAGGGACACGCTGCGCTACCACGCAAATTTTCAACATCTATGCCATCCAAGCTATTTTAAGAGATTTAATCCTAACACCATATTACGTTGTACACTTTTCATCGTCAAAGGGAGTTAATATAGATTAGGGCTACCCAATACCGTTATAGATTGGCATACTAAGCACAATAATGTGGAGTAATGCTGCGCTTACCCATTCATGGAAGAAGTAAAAGAAAGAAGTAATGACGCAAACCGTATTTTCAATTCATTTCCCTAAAAATAATCAAGCATCTGTAGGGCATTTTGTTGCAGGTATTCCTTGCCCGAAAGGGAAATGGCCAGCTACTGCCCCATTAAAGTTGCAACGCGATGCGAACAACATAGAAAATACGACTATTCGTACCACCTCTTTGTGGCCAGATGGGACGATTAAATGGCTTCATGTAGAGGGGCTGGTAGAGCGACCTTTTGCTAGTGATGACAAAAACAATGAATTCGCAGCCAATATGGATGTTCGGTTAACGTTAGCTGAACATTCTCCTAACACCCTAACAAACCCAGTTTTAGAAGATAAAAATAAGCTTTTAATCACAACCCAAAATGACAAGTGCATTGAAGTAGACGGCAAACAACTGCTTACATTTCATGAAACGTCTTTGGGAGATACGCAGTTTTATCTTTTAGAAAAGGATATGTCTCATTGTCATATTCAAAGCTTTTCATACACTCTAGAGGGTAATCATTTAGGGTATCAGGCAGTTCGGATCACTCAAATTGCGCATCTCGCACTTGCAGATGGCAAGGATTTAGAAGTCGAACTATTCGCTACCGTTTTTCTAAATGATGGTCACATCAAAGGTGAAGTGACGATTAAAAACCCCAATGCCGCATCACATCCGAACGGACAATGGGATTTAGGCGACCCTAATTCATGCCATATTAAAGAATTTGGGTTAGCAGTTAATGCCACTGACGCAACGATATCTCTGTTGGTTGATAGTAAGACCTATTCGGTTGAACCAGATAAGACACTATCAATTTATCAGGCATCAAGCGGCCATGATAATTGGCAAAGTGTGGTTCACGTTAATGCAAATAATGAATTACCCTTTAACTTTAAAGGATTTAAGTTATTCACGGATGAACAAGAGCTAAGCAATGGCATGCAAGCGCAGCCTATATTGCAATTTCAAAGTAAGAAAAACACCTACTATCTTGAAGTTAATCAATTTTGGCAAAACTTCCCGTCTTCCTTCACGGCAAATAATAGTGAATCATGTGTTAGCTTATTAGGTTCGCGCTATGGCGCCCCTGTTGAGCTTCAACCTGGGGAGCAAAAGACACGACACTTCTATTTAGCCGAAGAGGCTATTGCTCAAACTAGTATCATTATGTGCCCCGAATGGGTAAGAAGTACGCGAACCCTACCTTTTCTAACGGATAACAGTGCTTCGTTGAGTAAGATGATTCAACATGGTGTTAGCGGTGCTTCATCATTTTTTCAAAAAAGGCTGGATATTGACGAATTTGGCTGGCGTCACATGGGTGAACTCTATGCTGATCACGAAAAAGCAGAATCTCCTGACGTTGAGTATTTCGTGTCTCATTACAATAACCAGTACGATCCTATTTATGGCATGCTTTGCCAGTGGATAGTAACAGGAAATGAAAAGTGGTTTGAATTAGCCGACGACTTAGCTAAGCACGTCGCGGATATTGATGTTTACCACACTAATAATGATAAGCCAGAATACAGTGGCGGGTTGTTTTGGCATACCGACCATTATGTTCAAGCCTGTACTGCTACCCATCGCACCTATTCAAAACACCAACCTACTGGTGTGTATGACGACCATGCAGGCGGTGGTGGTCCAGGAGGGCAGCATTGCTATACCAACGGATTAACACTCCACTACTTAATGACGGGATACCCACCTTCAAAAAATGCCGTGCTCTCTATTACAAATTGGGTCAAAAATTACTACGAAGGTGACGGTACCTTATTGAGTGCTTTGTTAGCCATTAAGAACAGTGCCGTGCCTGGGGTTAAAAATGTCAAAACGGGAAAATACCCGCTAGACCGAGGTACCGGAAATTATATTCAG
This sequence comes from Alteromonas sp. 1_MG-2023, assembly GCF_030547075.1. Lineage (GTDB taxonomy): Bacteria > Pseudomonadota > Gammaproteobacteria > Enterobacterales > Alteromonadaceae > Alteromonas. Next base: position 196,996 of record NZ_JAUOQH010000003.1, read on the forward strand.
GCATTGATGGATAGGTATGAATTGCTCGCCGACATTAGTGATATCCATTGGGTCTCAGATATTATCAAAAATACTATTTCGCCATCTGACAACCTAGCCGAACGAAACTTTGCAGATGTTGAAAACACGTGGTTCTATACCGTATTTTTACAAGCGGTATGTCGATTTATATCGATAAAAGAAAGTTTAAGTCAGTTCGATGAAGACTATAATTATGCCGTATCATCCTTAGCGCTTTACACTCAATGGATGGTGCAAAATGAGTATGCATATTTAGATAAGCCGGATATTTTAGAATTCCCCAATCAAACATGGAGCGGACAAGATTTACGAAAGCTTTGTGTATTAAATTTTGCTTCCAATTATTTGTCAAACACTCAAGCTCAAAACGCACTAAAAAAAGCAGCTGAATTAGAAAAGCAAATATCTGAGCGACTATCTAGTAGTAGCGAGTCATCAACAACCCGTTTGTTGTGCTTAATGATGCAAAACTCAAACTATGAGAGCTACCGCAGCGCAGCGGCCCCGTTGCCGAGTGTAAATAAACACTCGACAACTGCTAATGCAGAATATAATGCCAGCAACAGCGGTATTTTTTCTCACTTAGTTTCACATTTAAAAACCTTTTCAGTTTCAAATGAGCGAAGACAATTTGTTAAGCGCTTTCCACAGTTTCAAAAATGGCTAGGTAGGCCATGAGTATTCTTACTAGCTTTATCATTCCACACAAAGGCCGTGAGGCTATGCTTATTGATACTATCAATAGTATCGCGAACCAAACTGTTTCTAGAGACAGTTATGAGGTTATTGTAGTAAGCCAAAATACATCAGCTTCCCAAGTGCTCTCTGCACTTGGTGAGACGTTAAATTTGTCTATAATTTATAACGCTGAAAGTAAAACTATCTCACATTCAAGAAATCTAGGTGCCGAACACGCAAAGGGAAGTTTTTTAGCATTTTTAGATGCTGATGTAGCCCTATCCCCCAATTGGCTTGAGACTGTGAAGGCAAAGCTAGAATCTGATGCTGCCACCGCTTTAGTTAGCACTATGCAGATAAACAGCAACAATGCGCCGCCTTTAGAGCGTATTCGAACTGCGTTAAGTAATGCTGACTTAGATACCGAAGTAAGCTTCCTTCCTGGCCGCAACTTATTTTTAGCAAAGCACACTTTTTACGAGGCGGGACAATTTCCAGAACACCTTTTAACATGCGAAGATTACTACTTTACCGACAAAGTAAATCAAATAGGCACCTTGTATTACACTTCAAAAGCACACTACGTGCATTTAGGTGAAGATAAAGCTTTTATTCCTATGTGGAAAAAAGAAATTTGGCGAGGGCAGTCAAATTTGGCATCGCTTAAGGGTAGAGACATACCACTACGAGAATTCCCTAGTTTTATTGTGCCGTTTGCGGTTACTGGCGGCGTTATGCTTTTTTTCTTAGCGTTAATTTTATCACAAACCGAAATAGCGACTCTATTTGCTTTGGGTACGCTCATTCCATTGTTAGCCTATACAGCAAGATTAAAGAAGCTTACTGGCAAACAAGTGAGTGTGGGATATTGCTTACTATTTTACAGTCTTTACTTCCCGGCAAGGGCTATTGGAACATTATTAGGAGTTCGCGGCACGGTTGATACCAGTTCGCATAGATAGATTATGAAAATATTGCAGTTTATATGCTCCACAGGTTTTTACGGTGCAGAGCGATGGGTACTCGCGCTATCGAAGCACTTACCGGACAATGTAACAAGCGAACTGGCCGTTACCCTTGAACCGGGAACCGAAGAGCTTGAACTTGTGAAGCAGTTTGCGCCTATTGGCAACACACATTACATCCCAATGAAGGGGCGTTTCGACTTCTCTGCCGTTACTAAATTAGCTGAATTAATTAAACAGCAAAATATCGATGTGATACATACGCATGGATATAAATCAGATATTTTAGGGGTTCTGGCGGCACGAAAGGCTGGTATCCCCTGTGTTGTGACCCCCCATGGTTTCGAAAACGCTGCAGATTTCAAACTTCGTTTGTTCATCTGGTTAGGCTGCCAATCGATGCGTTTTGCGGATAAAGTCGTCCCGCTGTCGAAACAGTTAATGGTAGATGTTCAAAAATTTAATATTAAGCAAGACAAGTTAGCTTATATTCAAAATGGTGTAGACCTTTCTGAAGTAGAGGAAGTTCGCCTTACCAAAGCGCCAAAATCAAGCGATATCAAAACTATTGGCTTTGTTGGGCAAATGATCAGCCGAAAGAACATGAAAGCTATACTTGATTGTTTTGATACCTTGTATAAAAAACGACAAGATATAGAATTAGTTTTGCTAGGAGACGGTGAAGATAGACCTGAATTGGAACGCTATACTGGCACTCTGCAAAGCAAAGAAGCGGTTAAATTTTTAGGCTTTAGAAACGATCGATTACAATTATTACGTGATTTTGATTTATTTGTAATGACATCGACGCTTGAGGGTATTCCTCGCTGCTTGATGGAAGCATGCGCAATGGAAATCCCAGTCTCTGCTTATGATATTGCTGGTATTGATCAACTAATCACGCATAATAAGTCGGGCCTACTTGCGCCATTACATGACAGTCAACAACTGCAGCAAGACTGGGAAAAGCTATTAGATGACGTTGACTACGCAAAAGCGCTTGCCGCTAATGCAAAAAACTTCGTTGAAGAAAACTTCTCGGCAAAGCGTATGGCCGATGAATACCTGCATTTATTTAAGCAATTAGTGTAAGAGAAAGCGAATGCCTAAACAGGACGTTTTATTTGTTTTAACTATAGACACAGAAGAAGAATGGCTGTGGGACGACGAGTTTCCGCAACATGATTGCTCGGTCAAGAATGTAGCTAAACTTCCTGAGTTCCAAACTTTTTGTACATCCCTAGGTATTCGCCCCACTTATTTTGTAGATTATGCTATTGCTAACGACGCCAATGGCTGTGAAATTTTAAGCCAATTCGCAAAAAATAACGCTGCGGAGATAGGAGCCCACTTACACCCTTGGTGTAACCCCCCTTATTTCGGTAAAACGACTGAAGCGGAATCTCATGTAATCAACCTCCCTATAGAACAGGTTGAACAAAAGCTAGATGCATTAACTGATATTATTTATCACAACATTGGCGTTCATCCTCAATCCTTTAGAAGTGGGCGATGGGGAATCAATGGAAAAACCCTTTCGCTGTTAGCATCTAAGGGCTATAAGGTTGATTCAAGTGTTTATCCGTTTTATAAAAATGACTTTTTCAGTTGCTTAGGTGCGCCAGGCTATCCCTACTTCCCTAGTTTTAAAAATGCATTAGCGCCAAGTAATCAACGTTCACTTTTAGAATTACCAGTAAGCGCCGGTTTCAACATTAAAAACTTTGAGTTGGGTGAAAACATTCACGATACTCTATCTCAACCTCCATTTAGTTGGGTTAAGTCTATCGGCGTTCTGTGGCACAGCAGACTCTTGAGAAAGATTTATCTAAGCCCTGAATTAACTAAAAGTGAAGATATGGCCACACTTGTAGATCAGTGTTTAGCAAAACAACATCCGGTGGTGCACATGTACCTTCATAGCTCTAGTTTAATTGATGGTGCCACGGGGCTTTTAAATGTTGAAGACGCATTCACTCGTATTTGCAAGCGTATAGAAAATCTAGTTAGCCATTTAGAAACAAAAGCAAATGTTAGGTTTTGCACAATTTCAGAGGCCAAAGTGTTACTCAGTAATTTGCCGACAAAAGATTCAGTTATTAAGTTAAAGGAAGTGTGTTAATGACTCCCTCCCCAACACTTTCTTTTCAACTTGCTACCACGAACCAGCGAGAAGAATGGGATAATTACGTAAGTACTCACGAACAAGCTACTGCTTACCATAAGTTTGCGTGGTTACTTGCGGTTAAAAACGCATACGGGCACGCTATATTTGGTGTTATTGCCCGAGAAACGCCAACGAATAAAGTTGTAGGCGTTTTTCCTGCAATTTTAATGAAAGCTCCAATTATAGGCCGTCAACTTTGTAGCCTTCCCTATTGCGATGTAGGTTATCCAGTTGCCAATAGCCCTGAAATTATTCGTGAAATGCAAAGTTTTTTAGAAACTCAGCAAATTAAGCATAGCAGCCAGAACTTTGAAATTCGTGATATCGCAGAAACGCCTACTGAAGCAACACAACTCCAACATAAAAAAGTAAGAATGCTGCTGCCGTTACCCGAGAGTAGTGAAACCTTACTAGCGAGCTTTAAATCGAAGTTAAGAAGCCAGGTTCGTAAAGCTGAAAAAAATGGTTTAGAAGTTAAAGTTGGCAATACTCAACAGCTAATAAATGAATTTTATGATGTTTACGCTCGCAATATGCGCGACCTAGGCTCGCCAGTACACGCAAAAAAATGGTTTGAGCATATTGCCTCGGCATATACAGATTCATGCATTATTTCTGTTGTATATAAGGGTGATACGCCTATAGGGGCTGGCCTAGTCATAAAAAATGGTAAACACGCTTCTATTCCTTGGGCTTCTACCCTAAGGGAGTTCAACCCTTTAGCGCCTAATATGATGCTTTACTGGTCGTTATTGGCGCACTGTGCTGATAGCGGAATCACTGAGTTTGACTTCGGGCGCTCTACCTTCGAAGAAGGGACATACCGATTTAAAAAGCAATGGGGCGCTACGCCACAGCTATTAAACTGGAAAAAGCTTGATAAGAATAATCAATACGTTAAAGAAAAAGAACATAGTCAAACCCCTTCAAAATTACGGCCATTAATAGAAAATGTTTGGAGAAAATTACCATTGGGGTTAACAATAACGACTGGGTCGGTAATTCGCCCTTATATTAGCTTGTAGGGAATACATTAATGTGTGGCATTGCAGGATTTAGCCTATTTGATTATCAAGAAGGCAATACAACCACGCTGGAAGCGATGGGACAGGCTATTTATCATAGAGGGCCAGATGCTAGCGGTACCTACTTAGATGAAAAAATAGGACTATGCCATCGACGTCTCAGTATTCTTGATTTGACGGAAGCGGGCAATCAGCCTATGTATTCTGCCGATGGTAAGCTTGTTATTGTGTTTAATGGCGAGATTTACAATTTTCTCGAGCTTAGAGCCGAACTTGAACAGCAAGGTGTTACGTTTAAAAGCCATACCGATACAGAAGTTATACTTGCGCTGTATGCCCGCGAAGGCGTTCAATGCTTAGAAAAACTTAATGGTATGTTTGCCTTTGCACTATGGGATATAAGTAAGCAAGAGCTTTTTATCGCTCGTGATCGGTTAGGCAAAAAACCCCTTTATTATTATTCACAAGACGGGCGATTTGCGTTTGGGTCTGAAATAAAAGCCATTTTAGCACTGGATAATATTCCTAGAGAAATAAGACTAGATGCGGTTTACGATTTCTTTGCTTATCAATACGTTCCAGACCCAAAGAGTATATTTAAACATATACACAAACTTCCCCCCGCCCATTATATGGTGTTGAACAAAAATGGGTTTTCAATACATGAATATTGGGATTTAAGTTTTAAAAATACTTCGCATCAAAGTGAAGAAACCCATAAAACTCAGCTTAAAGCTTTATTAGAAAAAGTAACCAAGCAGCGCATGGTAAGTGACGTACCTTTGGGCGCGTTCTTAAGTGGTGGCGTAGATAGCTCTGGTGTAGTCGCTATGATGGCTGAAGCAAGCGATAACCCAGTGAAAACTTGTACCATCGGTTTTGATGACAAAGCGTTTAACGAGGCCGATTTTGCTCGAGAGATAGCAGAAAAATACAAAACAGAACATCATGAGTATACGGTACATCAAAATGTAGCCGAACGCTTAGAACACATCGTTAGCTTTTTCGACGAACCTTTTGCTGACCCTTCGTTAGTACCTACTTTTTTCGTTTCTGAACTAGCTCGAAAAGCGGTAACGGTAGCATTAGCTGGCGATGGCGGTGATGAGATGTTTGCCGGGTACGAAAAGTACACTACCGACGATATAGAGAATAGGCTAAGAAACAAATTTCCTGAGCCTTTAAGAAAGAAGCTTTTCCCTACCTTGGCAAATGTAGCTGGCATACTGCCTGGCTCTGTGGGCAGAAAAGGTAAGTCTTTACTTAACAGTTTGTCACACGACCCTGCTATGGGTTTTTACATCACCAATAGCATGATGACAGACAAAATGTGGAGCAGTTTAGTTAAACCAGATGTTGCAGCCCAGCTTAAAGATTATCACCCAAGCCAATATACTATTGATGCCTATAACAAAGCTGACGGCCCTGACCACTTAAGTAAGATTTTATATACCGATATTAAAACTTATATGACAGGCGATATATTAGTTAAAGTGGATAGAATGAGCATGGCGCATTCCCTCGAAGTTCGTGCCCCTATCCTTGATTACCAAGTAGCAGAGTTTGCTGCATCTGTTCCATCTACCCAAAAGTACCGAAATGGTGAAAAGAAATACTTACTAAAAGAAGTATTTAAGCCCTTTATTCCTGACTCCCTACTGTACAGAAAAAAAATGGGTTTTAGCACACCGCTTGATGAGTGGTTCAGAGGGGAGTTAAAAGCGACCACCGAAGCATTAATTCTAAAACCAAATGCAGGGCTACACTCGATTTTTTCTGAGTTAAAAATTTCAAGCATTTGGAATGAACATCAATCTAATACAAAAGATCATGGCATAGTGCTGTGGAGCATGCTTATGTTCGAAATGTGGTATGAAAGATATGCAGCGTAACTTCGCCCTAGATTGTTTTCGGGCCCTAGCAATAATGATGGTGTTTACTGGCCACAGTATTCTGGCCTATGGTTCTCCGCCAATGTTCGCACCTCTGCAATTTGGGGGCACTGGCGTAGATTTATTTTTCGTACTGTCAGGGTGGTTAATCGGAAATCAGTTACTTATAGAAAAGAAACAATTCGGTGATATTGAGGTTTCAAGGTTTTGGTTTAGGCGCTGGATGAGAACGATGCCTGCCTACTATGCTGTTTTAACAATAACCATATTCCAGTTATATATTACCAAGGATAATTTTTCTTTCCCTTGGGCACACCTTTTTTTCCTCCAAAATTATATTGGCAACCTAGATATATTTTACGTAAGTTGGTCTTTATCGGTGGAAGAACAGTTTTACTTGTTCATCGCACCATTGTTTGTATTTACTCTCAAACTACCAAAACGCTATCAAATATTTGTATTACTTACCTTATTAATTTGCCCAACACTTTTTAGATACTTGGATCTTTACACATCATTAAATGAAACGCATGTGCGCCTTGATTGCTGTGCTATGGGTGTACTTCTTGCCTACATAAAGCATTATAGAGCCAGTATTTGGCATGTATTGCAAGCCAATATTAACTTATCTCTTGCTGTTTCAATCTTTGCCTATTTATTTTTCTATTTAGCGCGATATAACCCTGAGTGGGAAATAGTTGATCCAAGTAAATTGTTGCTATCAGTGCTTTTCGGTATTTGGATTCTTTGGGGCGATCAAACAAACTACTCACCCAGTGGCTACTTATCAAAAATTGTGATGCATATATCGACTCGTTCATATGCAATGTACCTGCTTCATATCGACTCATTAGCGCTATTGAAAAGAATAGGTTTATCGGAGCATTTTCTTGCTTTTTATGCATTAGCACTATTATTAACCCTAACTCTTTCTGAATGCCTTTATAGAGTAATTGAGCTTCCCTTTATGAGGGTAAGAAGCAATTTCTCATTTGTTAGGTCTCGAAGCAAGAAAGTTGAGCTTGAACGGTATAAAGAAAATTTATGATAAATGTCCTACATGTTACCTTTGACATGCGCATTGGCGGAACCGAAATGGTGATAAAAAACATCATTGAAGGTAATACTGACGCTAACATTAAAATGTCAATTTATTGCATAGAATCCCCTTTAGGCCCTTGGGGTGAAGAACTAAAAAATTCAGGCTTTGCAATTACAATAAAAGAACGTAATCCTGGTTTTGATACAACGCTAATCAAAGCAATTAGAAAGCATATAAAAGAGAATAATATAGACGTTTTACATTGCCACCAGTACACCCCTTGGGTATATGGTGCATTAGCAGCTGCATACACAAATACAAAAGTTATTTTTACTGAGCATGGGCGCTTTTACCCAGATTCACGTAGTTGGAAGCGTAGAATTATAAACCCAATTTTGCTAAAACTTTCAGATAAAGTTACAGCAATTTCCGAGGCTACTAAACAAGCCTTAATAGATTACGAGTATATTCCAGAAAATGATATAGAAGTTGTTTATAACGGCATTGCCACACTGAGCGTTGAAACCAGTAGGGAGCAAACAAGATCTGAGCTTTCTATCCCTGATGATGCATTTATATTTGGTACAATCGCCCGGTTAGATCCTATAAAGAATCAGACAATGATGATAAGAGCATTCGCCAATGTTGTCCCCGTTTTAAAAAATGTATTTCTCGTAATAGTCGGCGATGGCGAGATGAGAAAGCCTCTCGAATTATTAGTCAATAAACTCGGTATAGAGCAAAACGTAATATTCACTGGCTATATTTCTAAGCCAGCAGCCTTATTAAACTCTTTCGATGTATTTCTGCTATCGTCATTAAGTGAGGGAACCTCGATGACATTACTAGAGGCTATGGCGCTTAGTAAACCATGTGTTGTAACTGACGCTGGTGGTAATGCTGAAGTTATTAGGCACAAATTAAACGGATTGGTAAGCTTAAATGATGACGTTGATAGCTTTACACAAAATATGATAGAGGCCACGCGAGAAGAACTTAGTGAACAGTTTGCAACGCATGCTATAGCAATATTCCATCAAAACTTTGCCGTTGGTGTGATGCTAAAAAAATATCTGAAAGGTTATAGAGAATTACACCAAAATGCTTAACATTTTATTATTCTGGGGAACATATTTCGGTGGCCTGTTTATGGCTTTTAGCAGGGCCCCTATCTACGCATTCTTAGTGTATCAAGCCGTATATTTCTTCAATCCTCCGAAAAGATGGTGGGGTTCGTCAATACCGGATCTGAGTTTTTCTTACTATGTGGTTGTTTTAATGGCAGTACTAATGCTTTTTAAATACAAAGAGCTGTCTAAAAACAAATTATTTAATGTACCACAAACGAAGTGGGTGTATTTATTTTTGTTAACACACATCATAGCTTATGGTTTCGCATCTTTGCCATTGAAGCACGACATATTTACTATATATTTTTTAAAATTAGTAGTGATAGTTTCCATCGCGTACAAATTAATTAACTCCGAAAAAGACTTAAAGCTCGTTATTTTCGGTTACATTTTCGGTGCTTGGTATCTAAGTTTCTATACATTTCAAATCGGGAGGAATCGGGGTGATAGAGTAGAAGGAATAGGTACCGTTGACTCTACCGATTCAAATGGAATAGCAGCCGCTATTGCGCCTGCAGTAGTACTAGGTATTTATTATTTATGGAGCTCAAATAAATTGTGGCAAAGAGTCGTGTGCTTAATAAGCCTCGCTTTTTTGTGTAATGCTCTTGTACTGATCAACAGCCGCGGCGCCGTTCTTGGCTTGATTGTTGGAAGCGCTTATTTTATTTACAATTTATATAAAGGCAAGATTAAAGCCAAATTTCAAAAAGCAACTGTTTACGGATTAGTCGCTATTGGTGTTATTGGACTTAGTGTTATTATGGATGACGGATTTACCGATCGTTTTTTGTCTTTAAAAGAGGAAGCTCAAGGTGTGAATGAGCAAGGAGAAACAGGTAGTACTAGGGTTGTTTACTGGAAAGCAGCTTTTGATCTGGCGCTCGATCACCCGTTGGGAACTGGAGCATACGGATTTAATTATCACGCAAATAAATATATACCTGCCGATACGTTTGTGGGAAGAAATCTTAGGGAATCCGGCGGCGTAAAGTCGGTTCACTCTTCTTGGTTTTCAGCCCTTGCAGAAGTCGGTTTTTTAGGTCTTCTGTTCTTTATTCTAATGATTTATTCCTGCTTCAAAACAGCTAAAACTCTAAAGGCATTATTCTTTAAGGAGAGTAAACCATACGAATATTATTTCATCTGCGCCTTAGAAGGTTCATTGATCACTTTCATGGTCACGATGACCTTTTTAGATAGACATCGTGCTGAGGTTTTGTATTGGTTAATTTTATTCTTCATGGCCGCACACAATATTTATATTAATAGAGCCAAAAGTTGAGCATTGGGAAACAAAATATATGACTGCACTCGTATCAATTATCGTTCCTATTTTCAATCGTGAACATTACGTAGAACAATTAATTTCTACGGTTAAGCGACAAACCTACCCATATTGGGAGCTGCTGTTAATAGACGATGGTAGTACAGACAAAACAGTGGCATTGCTACAGAAGCATTTAGAACTAGATTCCAGAATAAAATGTTTTAGTAACAGCCATATAAAAGGCGCTAGCGGGGCACGAAATACCGGACTTGAACTGGCTAACGGAAAATATGTTGCGTACCAAGATAGCGATGATGAATGGATTGAAGACCATCTTAAGATCATGGTCTATTATCTAGAAAAATATCCTGAAAAAATTAACTTAATGTCCGCGAACCCATTAAGAAAATACCGAGAATCAGGTGAAGTATTTAATTACGACCAGATTGAATTAGAAAAATATTCCTTTGAAAAGGTTGAAGATGCTTTTGTCTTTTCTCAAGAAAAAGCATTTGACTATCAACTTCGAGGTAGAATTATTACAACTCAGTGCATCGTAGCTCAACGTGAAATAATCAAAAACATACGATGGGACGAATCTCTAAAGGCAGCAACTGATAATTTATATAACCTTAGGCTTTCTGCACAACAACTGAAGATTGGCCATATACAGAATTATCATGCTATTTACTGGGCACATGATGACAATATTACGAATTGTGGAGGTAATCATGATGCACCTAGAATGGAACGTGTTCAAAGTAACTTCATAAAATATTGGCGTATAATTTTGAAAGATTTTTCTCTTACAGTTGAACAAAAGCGTTACGTTAAGAAAAATCTGTCTGAAACGCTAGCATGGCACTATGCATACGCAGCGCTTGAGCCCCAAGAAAAATACGTTGAATCAATTAGCGTGTATTGGTCCGCTTTTTTGATATGGCCAAGCAATATTGGCGCCTTCAATAGCGCTTTAAAATGTACCTATAAAGCCTGCCTTTCGAAATTCAAGTAGTCTCGGCTTGGTGGTCACAAGTTACCATGATCATCTAATGAGTTAGAACCTTTTGTCATTCAAAATTCCTATTGGAAAATATAATATACAAAAGGAACACAGTATCAACTCTAACAGTGGATAAACCAACGTTCTGATTAATCGTGACGGATTATCCGATCTTAACCTACTATAGAAAGTGTTATGAAATACAGATCAGACATTGACGGCTTAAGAGCCGTTGCAATATTACCAGTTGTTTTGTTCCACCTCGATATATCGTGGATATCTGGCGGATTTGTTGGTGTCGACATATTCTTTGTTATTAGCGGTTACCTTATAACTTCTGTTATTTTTAATGATCTGGTAAATGGCACATTTTCTTATTCATACTTTTTTTTTCGTCGCGTTAGAAGGCTATTTCCTGCTGCCTTTGTAGTTTATCTTTTTACTCTATCTACGTTTATAGTTGTTTATCCAAACACCTTTTTTGAAAAGGTGGCCATTACAACACTTAGTTCTCTATTTTTTGTCTCAAATTTATATTTCTGGCAACAGGGCGGGTATTTTAGTGACAATCTAGAATTAAACCCCCTTCTCCATACTTGGAGCCTAAGTGTTGAAGAGCAATTTTATCTCTTTTTTCCTCTAGCTCTAATCGTGTTGTTCAAGTATATAAAACCGCAAAAGTTAGTGTTGTTGATGTTTATATTCCCTGTTGTTATGTCCCTTTGTCTTGCTATTTACTTTACTCCTTCATCGAAATCATTCGCAGGTTTTTATTTACTACCTACCAGAGTTTATGAGTTAGGGGCTGGTGCATTACTTGCGGCGATTATTCGATACGGTTATTTTGAAAAGCATAGGAAATTGACGCTCCTTCGTAATATTGGCTTTACAATGACCATATGCGCCATTTTTGGCTTCGATGCGACAACGCCTTTTCCTTCGTACAGTGCCTTGTTACCTGTTGTTGGAACTTGTCTGATAATATTTACAAACAGTAAGTCTGGTTTAATCTACCGATTACTTGTAAACCGTGGCGCAGTTTTTATTGGGCTTATATCTTACTCAATGTACCTTTGGCATTGGCCATTAATCGTCCTTAAGAATTGGCTTTTTGATGACCATTATCCCAATATTATGAATTTCACCGTTCTAGCTACCACAACATTTTTAGCCTTTCTAACCTATAGATTTATTGAGACACCTTACAGAAGTCGAAAACTAATACCTGATAAACAGCTAAAAAGAAGAGCTATATGGGGATATATTACGCTTGTGATATTTTCATCAACAGTCATCTTTACTGGCAATGATTTTATAACAGATCCACATGGGGATATATCTGCAAAGTATGAATTAACTATAAGCCCAGAGCCTTTTAGAAAAGAGTGCACTAACAGATTAAAGAATTCTAAAGACTCTACTCCGTGCTTGATAGGAAAGGAGAAGCAAGGCACCAAAAATATACTGGTTTGGGGAGATAGTCATGGTGGGGCATTCATTCCAACACTTATGGGTGCGAGTGAGAGATACAATATATATTTCTTTATTAATACGGGTTGTCCTCCCGTATACAATTTAACTAGGCCCAATAGCCCTTTTGGTGATTGTGAACCAATTAATAACGCTATTTGGGAACATGTCCAGAACAATTCATACGATCTAATCCTCGTTGTAGGTGCATTTAACAATTATCTTAACTGGGAACTAATTGGACATTCTCATCAAAGTGATTTGTCGTCATTACAATCGTTTGAAACCACCGTCGGCGAGCAAATCAATTTGCTTAAAAATATTAATACGGAAATAGCGTTCATTCCCCAAGCACCGCGCTTCAAATCTAATATACCTGAAAATTGGTTGAGAATGGCCACACTCAATTACAAGGGGGATTATCCATTTTTATCAAACGAGGAATACGAAACGCAACTAAAAGAGTTTAGTTCTGTATTAAATGATGACATGATTTTGTTTCCTGCACGGACATATTGTATCAATGTAATATGTGATTCGGTATATAATGACAACATCTTGTATAAAGACTCACATCACATTAGTAATTTTTTCGCAGAATTGCTAGCACCGACAGTTGATAGTGCTATTGCCGAACGTCTGAATCCTTCATTTTGAGAGCTCTATTAAGCCTAGTCTTTCGAAAATGTTAGTTGTGACTTGACTAGGCTTAAAAAGATAGTTTTTGTTTTAATTCCTCTCGCCTCCCATAAACTAGTAAAGGCACATCACTCGCGCGTGTCCGTCCGGTAATTCACACATTCAATTCATAAGTTAGCGCATGGTGTTCTTTTTGCTAAGGAGAGTGCACAGATAACTTCAAGCTTAAATGCTTTGCTACGCTCGCTTTAACTACCGGACAAATGAATTTTTCGTTTTTTACTGATATTTAATTCACTTCAAATTCTGAAATCTTTCTTTGAAAGAGAAAATTGCGTCTTCGAATTTATCATTCATCTCATCAAGCTTTTTATCGGAGGATAGTACAAAGGAGGAAGATTTTTCTAACTCTATTAACCTTTTCGAAAAGGCTTTATGTTTTACAATTTTGACTACCTTTCTGACGAAGTTGGTAGTATCTACTCCCCATAGACGCGGAAAACTCATGGGATTGTAGTTTAGATCTAGTGACATACAAAAGTCACGCCATTTGAAGCTTAAAATATCTTCTGAGGTAGCAATAGGTATCCACGGCACTCTAAGAGCTTCCGCAAGAATAGCGCCATGCATAGCCTCACAGATAATCTTTTCGCTATTATTTACTTCACCAATGACTTCTTCAGTTGAAAGTGAAGGAGATATATAATTTATCCCCGCACTCTCTACTACGGACTGAAGCTCTTTTGACATTGTCTGATAATGTGGCATAAAACTGCATTTGTATTTTTTATCGGTATGTAAATTTATTACTCTATTGAGGTAGATTACCGGATCGCTTAAAACAAGAGACTTTTCAACTCCAATAGCGTTAGCTGTCAGTGGTCCCCTTACACCATGTACAATCCAATTTTTCCCGACTTTAGGTACTGAATTGCCATAGCCAGCACCAGTACCGAAAACATGCACTCTTTTTTCAGAAGGCCTAAGAAAACGATTTTGATCGTTTAACAAAGTTCCGATACCAATAAATATTTCGTCATTATCACCGTCAAAATTAATACCAACAATATCTTTCCAGAACCAAGGGTTTAATGCATCCCCAAAGTTGCTACTTTTACTATTAAAATAGTGTAGATACATAGGACTCTCAATTTTCTAGTCAATCATTTAAAATTCATTAATTTTTGCTTTAAAGAAAATATATATTTCCACTCTTCCATCTTATTAAAGCCCAAAATGAATTGAATAAAAACAAAAACAAAAAACAATGCAGTGAAAATTAATATATCCAACACTCCATTAACAATCAAAAGAAAATTGAAATTAAATAGGTTAAGTATATAACCTGACGCCAAGAGGCTGGTTACAACTGGTATAACCGCTAAAAGCAGCCTGACGGTAGAAACAAGACCGTTATAGTAGAGAGATGTCATTATTAAAAAAGTATGCACTGTTAGAGCTTCTACAATCACTCGAACTAAAGCAAAATCATAGATTTCTTTAGTCTCAAATAAAAATAGGCTAAATATGAACACAAGAAGAGATAATATTTCAAAATAAAACATTACTTTTGTTTTACCGTGTATTAGAAGTAAACGTCTAGCTTGGTTTAGTGAAGCGAAGGAAGGTATCAAAAAAGCGAAAATCGTAAGTAAGTTGCTGTAGATAATCCAGTTTTCACCCAGTAGTATATTTATAACGAGTTCGCTTCTAAAACAAAGAAACGCCGTGATGTACCCTGCGACAATCATTGTAACAACGTAAGTCATATTGTATTGACTAATAAGGTAGTTATAGTTGCTTTTTATCTTTGTTAACGAGATTAAAAGAGGGTTAGTCGCCGGGAGTATAATTTGACTACATGGCAAGAAAGCTAAGTACTTCAAAACATGATAAGAACCTAGCGAACTTTTACCAAATTGATTGCTTACTAGTAAAGTATCTAATTGAGTACGAAAAAAACCTATTACAGATTGCGGAATCATCCAAGATGAAAATA
The DNA here is from genome assembly GCF_030547075.1 of Alteromonas sp. 1_MG-2023. GTDB lineage: Bacteria > Pseudomonadota > Gammaproteobacteria > Enterobacterales > Alteromonadaceae > Alteromonas. Next base: position 212,297 of record NZ_JAUOQH010000003.1, read on the forward strand.
GCCATTGTTCTTTTAAGTTCGAGAAGTTAAATCGAATTTTATGTTTGTACAAGAAAAAGCTTCCAATCGTCGTTATTAGCATCTCCGAACAGGTACCAATAACGAGCGCCCAATAGCTCTGATAGTTAAGCGCAATAGATATTGCAATTACGACACTTACAGCCTTACTAAACAAAGATAACTTTATTATATTTTTATAGTTAAGTTCTCTTCTTAAATAAATCAAGCCTGGATTTTTCAACAAAGTAATAGCAGAAGAAGCAGCTAGCACATAAAGTATATTCTCTATCCGAACCTCATTAAACTGTGTCGATATATAGTTAGCAAAAACTGCTAGTATTAACAGAATAGGAAGCTTAATGATTATATTGAGAGACCATGCTGTATTAACGGTGTCGTCGGTAATTTTTTCACAACGCTGAAGATACTGATCTGCTCCAGCGTCGACTAGTGAATCGATGAACCCCATTATTAATGTTGCAATTGCGACTATGCCAAAATCTTCTGGTACCAACACTCGAGCGAGAATGAGCGTACTTATTATCCCAATTGACCTTTTTGCAAGCGCCTCCACCACAAGTAATACGGAGCCTATCATCCCCCTTCTGGCATTAGACATAAATCAAGATTCCGTTTGAGTAATACATGAAAACACCGTTACACCTATAAATCTTTTAAGTTTAGTTTTCTTGTATATTGCGTTACGCCTGAAAACTCATAGTTCAATAAAAAAATATCATCTTTGTAGATTTCTTGGACTACATTTTTACTTTCATCATCATAAAAAGAACGGTAATCAGATCGAGAAACTTGATTTAACTGTTCGAGTGGTGTTTCAATATTTAGTTTTTTTGCAATATAATTGTAGTCTTCCTCCATATTCTCTAGATAGGCAATGTAGTCTACGCTTACTCTTTGATACTTATCGACAATGAAATCTATTTGAGGCTTAAAGTGATGATGTTTCTGAATATTTTCCTCATTAAGCCAATTCATCACGAAATCTTTAAAGTTTTTATACTTTTTTAATTCCTCTTCATAAAACTTCTCATCCCACTTATTCATTCCACCTTTTTGTAAAAAAGTATACGCTGAAACTACTCGATCCCATGGATTTCTTACGAAAGTAAATTTAAAGTAATTTAAAAATTTTGTTGGCTCATATACGTTAATATATTGATCTATAGATGTATGTCCGCCAGCAAGATTCCCAAAGAGGGATCTGTTTACCGAAACTCCTGCACATTTGGGGATATGAACGAAAATAGATTTTTTTTGATCGAAAGGCTTATATGAACCCCATTCGGATGTTTCTCTAGTCCTCAACTTCTGTATTTCTGCGAATTCTTTTGGCCTTGATATTTTATAATCCCACCATCTCGCATATAAGTATGTTTTAGTTGGTAAAGCTCTTACTATAAATTGTTTCATTTAAATATTTTATTTAACTCTTTTAATAAAGTATGGGCATAGACATTATTGTCATAATGATGATTATTAGCGTCTTCATTAAGCAAAATTTTACTCACTGTACCATCATCCCCCATACATATTGGGTCCAAATTCACATGTATTAACCCTTTCGTTACGCAATATTTTTCAATCTTTTTATTAAGTTCGATGGTCAACGCTGTTCGATCTAACTGAGTTGCTCGGACCTCTTTTCGCGCATTAGCGATTTCGCCCCAGTCTTGAGCATCTTTTATTGTTGGTAGAGGCGCACTTATTACCACTGTCTTATCTTTTCCCATGTGCGAATCTATAAATTTAATATATTTTTCTACACATAAATCTAACATTTCACCTATAGGTCTAGATTTTTTTTCAGACTGAAACCAAAGCACGAAACCAGTGTCAACTTCTCCAAGTAAAATGATAACCAAATCAGGTTTATGCAACTCATAAGCTTTTTGAAATATAGGTAAAGCCTTTGTTTTTGAATTAGGATTCTCGATTCCAGATATTGTGGCACCATGTACAAGCTCTAGTCTTACATTGTAACGATCTAGTAAGCTACTACTAATAACCTTTGTTCTAAAGACCTCAGCATGTGAATCCCCTAGAACTAAAAGCTTCTTCTTTTTAAATAAAAAGTTAAATTTCATTTTTATTTTTTACCTCAAATTAACTTATTTATAGTAATGTGGGCTACATATCTATTCTTGCGAACTATAATTTATATGCAAGATTAATTTGAATGATATGGTACTGCTTTACTTTCGCCTCACACCGTTAAATAGTAAAATTCTCAAGAAATTAATTTGAAATTTTATTTCGGTCACTTAGAAACGTAAGCTCTTCTAGTATCAAGTCGGCTCCAGCAATAGACAGATGATTTGAGTCAAAGTATAAAATCTGTCCATCTAGTTCGTACATACACTTTGAGTCACTACAAACTTCTAGTCTTGGTCTAATTATTTTGATTGATTTTTTTTCTATATAGTCAGAAATAGTATGTTTTTTAGATTCAAAACCATTAATTTTTTTGCCAAATATCTCAGCCCTAACTACCGTCTCAGGAACTGGAAAGCCTGGTTCTGGGACACTATCGAATAGAACGATATCATATGATAACCTTTTAAATACGGATATCATTTGCAATAGACGATATTCAAAGTTTTCTGAAGACATTTTCCCCGTCGAAAAGTCTTGTCCGTAGAGTTCGGCTTTTTCATAACCAATCCATCTTCCTGCTAACAGCACAGTCTTTATTTTACCCATATTGTTTAGTGCAAGCTCAAACGAAGTTCTCTGAACATCCTCACATATAGATTTTTCTATATCAGTAATCGTCGGCACTCCGGGCATAAACGGAGGGCATCCACCTTTCGCCACTATAATTGCAGAACCCTTTTTTTCTTTAAGTAATTTATCTAATGACCATACTAAAACTTGCGCGTGAGAATCACCAAACACCAATAGCTCTGGTTCGGAACTTAAATCTCCAATTTTACAGTTATAAAAACGCTCTTTTACTTGAGTTGCATAGCATTCTCCGGGAAAGTCCGCCCATTTTTGAATATTTAAAATACTAAGTTGTTGTTGCGTAAATCTAGATTCTACTCCTTTAGTACTTAATACAGTAATAAATACAGTGGCACTAAAAACACATGTAAGCGTAAACATCCACCCTACTGACTTTTTATTTCGAGGGTTATTAGTACGAAACCTACACTCTACAAATCGCCAAGAAAGATCGGATAGGAAAAATGTTAGTAAAACGATAATACAGTAGTCGAAAAAACCAAATGGTGCCTGCAAATATAATTTATAGAATGTGATAATTGGCCAATGCCAAAGATAAAACGAATAGGAAATATTTCCTATATAGACTATAGGTTTAAGGCTAAGAATTTTTATCCATGTATTTTCTTGAGTCGTCGAATTTCCGACGTAAAGAATGGCCCCTGTTACTAAAGCTATAATTGTCGCGTAAATTCCCGGAAAAAGATGTTCTTCATTTATCAAATATGACAAAAGAACTAAAGTTACAATACACCACCAACCAATAGTCTGAAACCAAAATGAATTGCTTATCCCCCTATTCAACTTTCTCCTTTTGAATAACACATAGACCAAGGTCCCGACCAAGAATTCCGACGCGCGAAAAGGTGTATTATAAAACGCTAAACTTGGGCTATACATGCTTACAAAGTATGTCACTGCCGTGCAAATGCCTATGAGAAATATCAATATTAAAGGCGTATAATGCTTGGGCAATCTGAGTATTGCAGCGAGTATGAAGGGAAATAAAAGGTAAAATTGCCATTCTACAGATAGAGACCAAGTGTGTAAAAGCGGAAAAAATTCTGAATTTCCTGCAAAATAGTCTGAATTTAAATAAAAAAATATGTTCGATGTAAAAGAAGATGCGGCGATTAAACTTTTTGAAAACGTTATTAGCTCGTTAGGAAGCAAAATGTACCACGAAAATACTAAAGTAAATGCAACAACTAAAATATATACTGGTAAAAGTCTTAATATTCTGCTGATAATAAACTTACGATAAAAACTCTTTTCGGTATGCCTCTCAATGATGATACCGGAAATAAGATACCCAGAAAGCACAAAAAAAATGTCTACACCAATAAACCCACCCGGCAAAAATTCCGGCGAAAGGTGAAAAATAAACACTAGCATTACTGCAATTGCACGTAGACCATCAATGTATCGTATGTAATTATTCTTTAGCACATCAATCTCTCAGGTTTTCAACTGTGTTTATACCTCACCTACAGATATAATATAATTTATGTCGTTATCGAAATACTATTTTAAAAAGCTCAGAACGTATGACTTCAGCATTTTAAAGTCCCTATAATCAGAAAACTTCAAGGCTTTCCGATAACACATCCTCGCTTTTTTCTTATTTCCTGATTCCCAGAACAGAGAGTAGCCAAGTTTCCAAAAATAATCTTCAGCCAGTCGTTTATTAAGTGCGTCGGTTTCAGCCGAGTTCAAGAGTATATAGTCTTTGGTTGCTTCGTAACTTGAAAGCAATTGCTCCATTGACTTTATCCTGCGCTCGAATCTATCATCGCCAGTGGCGGTATCAGATGTATTGCCATCGTGGACATTATAAATAACTGTCACTTTATCTTTAAAGAAAAGGTTGAAGCCATTTTTTATAGCCATTAATATTAACAGCCTATCTTCACCTATTCTAAAAGGTGGAATAGAAATTTTTTCAAAAATAGTTTTGCGCACAAGAGAATTCTGCAATCCACTATCTATTCCATCTTGAAGCTGCATAATTGAGGCTTTTTTGGAATTTAACTGGTAAACATTGTCTGCTCGTAACTCTGCAATTGAAAAAAGCTTATTTTGTTGCGAATTGTTATAAAATGTTGAGTCTAACAATGTGCATTGCTTTGATTTCTCAACCCTTTTACAGGCAAAGTAAACCCAGTCGCACTCTGGAAAATTTTGCAGCACTTCTACACCAGCTAATAAATGCTCCGGTAACCACTCATCGTCACTGTCGAAAAATGCAACAACTTCACCAGAAGCTTTATCGATTCCGTTCTGCCTTGCGACACCAGGCCCTTGATTGTTTTGGTATATATATCGGACCGTTTGCGACAGTGTAGACGAAAGAGAAGCAACAACTTCTTTTGTGTTATCTGTGCTGCCATCATCAACAATTATAACTTCATAAAGAGTATACTCTTGAGCTCTTAAAGAATGAAATGCTTGTTCTAGGAAATGAGCCCTGTTAAATGTAGGTAATATTATGCTGACTAGTGGAGTCATACTTCTTTTCTCACTTTCCTTTTCATAAATGGAAAATACAAGGTTTTTCGCGTTGAAACAAGCGCAGTTTCAGCGGTATGATAACTCGACTATTCAGGAAAACATATAATATGAAAAAAATACTCTTTGTTCATTCAGTGGGCGAACTCGGCGGTGCTGAACGGATGAGTTTAAGCTTAATGGAGCATTTAAGTAAAGATGATTTTACTTGCGTTGTCACTACTCCAGAAAGCGGAGAATTCGTTGAAAAAAGCAAAAATGCCGGTGCTATACACTTTCTGCACACAGCTACCCAACCAAGCCTATCAACGCCAATTAGGACAATTAAAAACGCATTGCAATGGCGTCATATTCTTTTTAAAGTCAAACCTGACATTATTCATACTGCGGACCTTCTCTCAACTCGTTCGATATCTGGTGCAGCAAAGTCACTAAATATTCCCGTTATTTTTCATGCTCACTTCCCTTTTTCTGAAGATTTTGCAAATTGGGCATTGAGAAAAGCCCCTGCAAAGGTCGTATTTTGTAGTCAAGACTTGCTTAATTCACATAAAGCGATACTAGCAAAGTGCTGCCCTGTCACTGAGCTTAAAGTTATCCATAATGGCGTTGATACTAATAAGTTTTCCCCATCAACAGTTAACAATAGTGTTCCAAAAATCGGCATTGTTGCCAATTTGCAAGAACGTAAAGGTCATAAAGAATTCCTCGAAATGGCTGCTATGATAAAAGACGCAGGTGTTCAAGCAGAGTTTCACATTATTGGGGGGGATATTATGCAGGGTCCTCGAGAGTTATTGCTAAAAGATATGTCTTCGAAACTTAACATTTCGGAACTTGTTACATTCCATGGGCAAGTAGCTGATGTTCGGCTTTTGGTAAATAGTTTGGATGTTTTAGTATGTGCATCCTATGAGGAAGCGTTCCCGGTTTCGATACTCGAAGCTATGGCGATGAAAAAAGCAATCGTGTCTACTAAAGTGAATGGAATTCCAGAAGCTATAGTGCACTCTTCATCAGGTATGCTTGTGAATCCTTATTCTAGTAGTGAACTTTGTGAAAATGTATTGAAATTATTGAGTAATTCGCAGCTAAAAGAAAAAATAGCAAGTAACGCACTTATTCGAGTAAAGGAAAATTTCAGTGTCGAAGCTTTCGTCGCCGAATGGGTCCTCTGTTATCATCATCTTTAGAAATACGCTTCCGAAGAAAACGTCACGCTTAATCATCTTTTTTTTTGTGCTTGATGTTGAGCAATATTAACGAGGTTGCACATATCAGTATTGGTAGAAGCCAAATAAGTACGTAGCTTACTCGTTCAAAATAATACTTTTTTTGCACAAAGTGTCTAGAGCCGTCCCAATACAGAACATCACCAGTTTTCATGCCATTTTTAACTACGTCTTCGCCATTACCAATAAAACCTTTCTGATTGTATTCTTTTTCTAACTCATCGGCGTTTTGTATATACGTACTTACGTCATAATCAAGTACTACACCAAAATCTGGATCGAGCAATACTTCTCTTCCATCAAGTAAAGCTTCAACCATTACATGGCCTGGTACAGTAACAATACTGTTATGAATATCCTCTCTCATTAGCAGCTCGGAAAGTAGCATCGAAGCGTCGCCACACAAACCGACTCCTCTTTCCATGCTTTTTTCAGGAATAGTAAAATGATATCTCTCAAATTCCGGAATACCAGAAAACTTTCCCATCAAATATAGTATATAGTTCTCCCATATTGGAATTGTTTGATTGTATTGGCTTGGATTGAAACGCTCCCAATGTACGTGAGCCATGCCATTAGAGATAACATGTGTTAGCCGAGTCGCGTATTGAAAGTCCGTCTCTGTACTTATACGAGAAGAACTAGCGATGAAGGCGTCCTTGGAAAGTGTAAGGTCGTTTTGGCTAAATCTTAAGACTTCGGGAGTTAAGCCTTCTGGCCGAAGTGATTTCGTTAAACCATATACATTGATAGCTAATAGTACTGCGCCAAGTAATAGTGTTACTGTATATATTCCACGCACTTATTTAGGTCTTTTAAATTATTGATGAATTAAAAATCCATAGTGCATCAAATTTGTAATATTGTGAATAACCTAAAGGCTAAAATGTGGCTTACCGTATCCTTGTATTCTTATTTTTCGTTTCTATATCATCAGCCTTTGCCACAGAACAACTTTATGTAAGCTCTACCCAAGACCTATATAAGGCCATTAAACTGGCTCATAGCAAACCTGAACTCAATAGAATCATATTAGAGCCTGGAGTTTATCAACTCACGCATCGCATTGTTTTAAAGCGGGACGGTCTAACCCTAACAGGGAGGAAAGGTGCGCTTAGTACCATTTTAAAAGGTAAAGGAATGAAAAAAAACCAGACTCCTGAAGTTTTAATTGATGTCATGGCAAGCTACATAACAATTAGTGGCGTCACTTTAAAAAATTCAGGAAACCATTTGATTCAAGTCCGTGCAGAACATGACGCTGACTTCTTTCACTTGAGTAACTGTATTCTACAAGACTCCTACGAGCAACTTTTGAAAGTTAGCGCTAGCAAGGCTATAGGTCATTATTCTGATGATGGAAAAATAGAGAATTGTGTATTCGAATATACAGCAGGTATTGGCCCTCAATTTTATATTGGTGGCATAGATGCGCATAGAGCAAATAATTGGTTAGTCAAAAATAACAAATTTGAAAATATTGCGAGCCCCTCTGGAGGCGTTGCCGAACACGCTATACACTTTTGGAATAATTCATCAAATAACTACGTAGTTGATAACATAATCCTTAACAGCGATAGAGGTATAGGTTTTGGACTTGGTAAAAGCCAAAATCAGGGTGGAGTTATTAAAGGCAATTATATAATTCACACAGTCAAAAACCACCCTTATGCCGATGCTGGCATTATTTTAGAGAGCAGCCCCGATACTGTAATAAAAAATAATACTATACTTTTGTATCACGACTATCCAAATGCAATTGAGTACCGTTTCCCATCAACAACTAATATTTCAATTATACAAAACAAGACTAATAGGAAAATCAAAAAAAGAGATGGAGCATCTGCCTACATAAGCCGAAATGTGACGCTGAAGTAAAGTTGAAATATCAAAAAAATAACTCTTATTAGCAGTATGATAATATACCTATCGCGCTCTCCTCATTAGCGTGACGAGCATAGTACATTTCAAACTAATCTCATCCCCTCTATTTTAAATATATAACATCGCCTAAGATGATACCTTAATAAACCTTTCAACAAACTAACGTTATTTTTTATTTAAAGTGCTCATTCCTTTGAATAAAACTATTCTTGCAATACTTATTAATCTCGCAATATGATAATGGGTATTGACTCTCCATAAAGCAGTAAGAGCTAAAGTTAAAATAATCATCAGTTCAAGTCCGGAAACGAACATCTCGAGCCATGGGGGGAAGTTTGCAAAGCAGGTAGCTTGGTAGCTAACAAGAACACCCCATATATAAGAAACTATAACTATTAGCAAAAAAATCCATACAACTGACACTAATTGTTTCAAATAACCTTCGAACAGTTTTACTAGTAAAATAAGACTGCCCAATAAGCCTGTTACTACTCTAATCCACGCAAGCTCATATATATTGAGCGAATAATTTACACCCACAATAAGACTTCCAGCGATAAAACATAATGAAAACAGATCAAAATAAAAAATAAGCCTTACTTTACTTTGTGCTATCAATGCCGTTTCTACCACATGAAGCATTGACCAGTACAAAAATAAAAAAGACAGTATTGATAAAAGCGCACCAGCTTCGCTCCAGTTTTTTCCCAGCAACACAAGCACTATTTCTGGCGAAAATGCCCATAAATAAGCACACAATGGAATTGATATTAAAAACACCACAATTAAAGTAAAGGCTACATTATTTAGAAGCTCTGCTTTGTTGTTTTTATCATTCTTAAATGCGCTTAACAAAGGGTCAATAGCCGGCCCTAAGATAAAGTGTGCAGGCATCATGGCGAGTTCTCGTGCCATATGATAGTTTCCTAACATTGCGGCCGAGAATGCCTTTGATACCACAACAGTATCAATTTGTGAACGAGCATAACCTACTATGCTTTTCGCTAGCATCCACTTAGAGAATGTCCACTGAACTGCAAGACCACTTACTGTAAATACGGGGCGCCTTTTTGCAATAAAATAGGAAATACCCACCGCTAATACGCCAGCTACTATATCAGTAATAATGAACGCCCAATAACTTTGTAAAATAATTGCCAGACCTATTAGTAAAGGCACTGCGAATAAGCGCTCCGCCAGTGAACTCCAAAACAAGGGAGCAAACTTTAGTTGTCGTTTTAATAGAATATAAATTGGCGATTTCAATGCTTGCAGCGGCAAGATAAGTGCACTAACCCTGATCGCATTTGTTAAGACAGGACGTTCGAAAAATAAGGCTACCCAAGGAGCTGAGAGTACAATCAACACGCAAATTAGCGACTTTAACACTAAATTTGCTGTCCAAGCCGTTCCTAGCTCTTTCTTAGTAACCGAAGATTTCTGAATAATATACTGCTCGCTAGCAGTGTGAGAGAGAATATCGAAGAAGTATAACGCTATACTTACAATAGCGATAAGACCAAACTGCTCCGGCGCTAATAAGCGGGCCAATACCATAGTGCTAAACAAACCAAGCACTTTACTAATAATTTTAGCTGAAGCTGCAAACATAGCACTGTTTACAATTTTACTAGTTACTGTCACCGTTTAAAAAGCTCTAGGGCTTTTAGAACATGAGCTTGCCAATCCAAGTTACTTTTAACATGTTTAAGCCCTTGCTTTCCGGAACTCATAAATTTAGGTTCAGCTAGAACATGTTCAAGGCCTTCAACAAGCTGACTTGGTGTTGAACAATCTATTATTTGCCCAGTTTTACCTATAATCATAGTTTCAGCAGTACCTCCTGAATCCCCCGCGATAACAGGCTTACCACACGCTTGCGCTTCTACTAGTACCATGCCAAATCCTTCGATATCATTACCTATCGTTCTGTTTGGTAAGATAAAGCAATCGCATTGTTGGTAACATCTAATAAGATCTTCATCGTTTAAATCAATATATATTTTCACATGATTTTCGAGTTTTAATTTTTGTATCAATTCCCTAAGCGCTTCCTCACACTCGCCCCGCCCCACAACAGCATAAAATAAGTTCGGGTATACTTTTAGCAAGTCAGGCATGGCTTGTATTAAATAATCCTGCCCCTTCCTCTGTTGAAGCCGCCCTACCGTTAATAAAACCTGCTTATTGGTCCACTCCATTTCATCTCGAAACACACTGTCTGGATCAGCGGGAACAAACTTTGTGGTATCCACACCAGGGTGCAATACTTCGCATTTTTCTTCGGATTCGAACCCTAAATTAACCACTAATTTCTTAGAGTTGTAACTATTGCATATAAGCATTTTTGATGCGCCGCAAACCTTGCGTACCATTAAAGACTGCTCTCTACTCGTTGCAGCCGTTTCTACATCTTCTCCATGCACAAAACATAAATAAGGAATTCCGGTCAGCATTTTAATTAACCAAGCAATTACACCTTCATGGATTACTCTTCCACAATGTATTTCTTCTATGTTGTGTTGCTTAACAATCTTTCTAACTTGTTTTACGAGACGCCAATAAAACTTAATGCCTGTAACACTTTTAAAGCCCCACTCTGCCGATGACATAGGAGTTCTAATTACGCAAAGGCTGTGCCTCTTATCAAACTCACTTCCACCTTCAACATTATGTGTTAATACCACCACCTTATCTCGTGGAATTCTAGAGTAAAGCTCCCAAAACCATCTACCACTTCCTCCTTCAATAGGCGGAAAATTTTCTGTAAGAAGTAACACTTTTTTCATATTATTTTTCTATATTAATCGTTTAACTATTATGGGAGTTTTTAATGACTAGATATAAACACTGGGTTCGAATATCCCGCCAAGTTTTTACCAGCGGTGTTTTCAAAAACAACTCTCGACCGAATGAAGCAATTTTCTACGTCGGCATTTTTAGCAATTAACAACTGCTGAGACGAAGATTCTGGAGGTATATAGTGACTACTAGCGGTTACTGAACCATTCTCACAGTTGGTGATGATATCTGCCCGTAAGAAGTCATTCTTATATGGTTTGTTACGCAAAAGTGCAATATTGACTAACATAATATTGTCTTCGCCGCTTAAACTTACTTCAGCACCAGGATAAGCAAGTTGCCGCTTTGGTCCAACTTCAACAGTAAACTGATATTTCGCTAGTAGATTGCCATGGTCAGCCCAGAAGGTGCCAGCGTTAATAGCGTTTAGCACTCCAGAATAGGATTTATCAGGCACGTTTACGTGAATTCTGGAATACTCACAAGGTGGCAAGTCCATAATATTGTTGTGGTAATCTGATGAAGCTAATGCTCCCCAAACTCGCTCTCCGTTTGCAAGCAGTTGGTCCCATCCACCACCAATTTCAGCAACGAATGGATCCCAGCCGTCAATAGTATTGAACTTAGTATTATATGCACCAACAGGATTATCTTTTTGGTGCCCCGGCGCACCAGAAAAAGCAGTGAGGGTGAATCCACTTTTTTTCCATTCGTTGTAATCTTTAAGATTTTCACTCAGATTTTTATCTTTTCTACTCGGGTGATTGTAAATTGATATAAATTGCGGAGGCGTTTCACTAGAAGAATACTGAGCAAGTGCGTCAAAGAAAATATCATCACTCGCCGTTTTAATATCGTTCGATTCGGTAGTAAGTATGCGGCTCAAATTTAGTAACATTTCGTTTTCGATGCTCGGCAATGGCAAAATATTCATATGTTCTCGCCCTTTATACGACGGAATATCTACTTCAATGCCGGCAAATATAAGCATGCCTGGGTACATTTCTCTTAACGTTTCAAGCTTAGCCAACTTAGCAGCAGAAACCGTTTCTCCATAATTGGAGTGATCGGTAACAGACATAGCGTCACATCCATTGAAATAACTTAATTCAACTAAGTCTTCTATGCTCAAAGAGCCGTCAGAATAATTGGTATGCGCATGATGATCGAAGATTATTTCACTATTTTGCAATGCCCAACCAGGTTGCTTAATTGAAGTTTGCTTGTTACTTATAAACTGTGTGAAGAGTACAACACAAATAGTCACTAAAATGGCGATAACCATTAATGCTTTTTTATGCATAAAAGCCTGTATGGAAGTAGAACCCAATTCGGCGCTATCCACGCTGGTATTTTTGCTGATTTTCACACTTTCCTCTTTTTCAATAGTAGATTTTGAGGTGCGAGTTTTATTCTTACCAGCTTTGAAGTATTGAATTATGGGGCGCTCGAATGCGATATATGACACTGAAGCCAATGATACCGTTATAACTAAAGCAATAAACCCAAACGACCATGACTGATCACTTACCGAATAGCCTAAACGCTCGAAAAATAGCTTAACCCCTTTTTGTACCGGATAGTGAAAGATATATAAGCCATAGGAAATGATACCCAGCCATTTCAACACAGGCAGATCTAAAATACGTTTTATCCAGTTAGATTGAGGCGTTAAATATACTAAAAGCGTTAGCAAAATAGGGACTACTGGAAAGTTGTAGCGCCCATAATCTATATAGAAGTATTCATCTAAATTTGTAGCTAGTACTAATATTAATAGCAAACAACATACAATAAAGAGAACATCGTTTCGAATAGCATGTTGTCGTTTTTTAGCTGATAAAAATAAACTCGATGCGAATATCCCCATTAAAAAATGAGGTAAATGCCCTGCTAACGAATAAGTTATTGCAGGGCTGTCAGGGCCGGAAGCATAAACACCAAACGGCCAGATAAGAGGAAACGAAAGAGGCCACCCTCCCCACGTTTCTAGCAGTTGCATAGCAAATATAAAACCACCACCCCACATCACAATGAATACGGGTAAAAACACTTGTGCACTTCGATAACCAACTTTACGAAGTAACAGAAATAGTAAGGGCAATAAGACGTAAAATTGCATTTCGACTGCTAGCGTCCAAAATGGCGGATTTAGGCTCATAACCTGCTTATCTTTTAAATTGTGCAGAAAGAGAAGGTGTGACATAACATTATTGAAACTTGCTTCAGCACCTGAAAAGCCTTTTAAAGCCAGTAAGGCGACAAAGCAAAGGTAATAAAGGGGTACGATTCTTACTAATCTATTCTTGAAATAATTACGCATTGAAACTGGTTTGTCTGCTTCTAAACCTCGCCAAAAAGGTATAGAAAGCAAAAAGCCACTAAGCGCAAAAAATAATGCCACGCCAGTATTTCCGTTAATCATCCAACGCGTAAAATCTATCCCCCCTACAGACCCCGAAACAGCGGTAAATTGTTGGAAATGTACAATGAATACTGAGAGCGCAGCTATTGCTCTGAGGCCATCCAGCCCAGCAATATAATCGATAGAATTAGGTGGTCGTCGAACCGAAGCCGGAGCCTCTTTATAATTGGGCGCTTGTTTATGAACTGTCGAAGACGAAGGAGGTGCGGCATAAAATTGCATAACAATAAAAGTGCCGAAAAGTACTAAAATTGCATCTGTTATTTCCGCCACAGAGTTTGGAACATAAACCTGTCCTAATTCGGATATTAGTACGATAGTCGCTACTATTATTCCAGAAAATATTAATTTTCCGGTTATTCGTGACAATAGATAAACTGCTGCGACATAAAATAATAGCTTTTTTGTTACCGCGAGAATATTAAGTAATAAATTACCACCTAAAGAACCGGTAAACGGGATCCAATTAAATGACACAGGATTGTTTCTGTACTCGAACGGGTAGTAACCATTCGCGACTACCGCGAATAGCAATGCAATGACCAATAAAACTTCTGATAACCGCCGCCGAGACGCATACCAAATCCCGAGCGCCGCGATACCGCCAACTATTTGAGAAAAGTTGACATTGTTTGAGATGATCACGCACTTTAAAACGAGGACACAAGCAACTAAATAAATGGCGTTATTTCTCGAAACAAGTTTTGAGCCTGCTAGACCTAAACAATAGAAAGCAACAAGCCATGATACTGTATTTTCATATAGCCAAAACCAATCTATAGAGGGACTTAACAGCAGTGACTTTAAGTTTTCTTTTAATATGCCGAGGTCCATTGATGGTGCAAATGGCGCTAGCTTAATGATGACTAAGCCTATACCTATTGCTAGAGCAATCATCAATTCGGGTTTGAGAGACTGATTTAACCTCTTAGAATTGATAAAAAACAAACGACTTAAATAATACCCAAGTAAAGCACCTATAGTATTTAAAGCCGCATCCCCTCCCCATGGAATACGACCGCTCGCCCACAGTTGGGCTACTTGAACTACGTATCCAAATACAAATGCGCTAATTAAACAAGGCCATAGTTGCTTACGACCTTCTGTCTTTGTAAAACCAATAGCGTAAAAGTAACCGTAAGGAACGAACAGGATGATATTAGAAACTGCATCCGCCAACCCTGCGGCGAATATATTAAAATGGAATAACGGAGCAATATCGGAAGTAGAAGGTAAAGCCAACGATAATTTGAATGGATACAATGAGCCATATACGATAAGAAAGCATACTAATAGAAATACCTTTTTCATTATTTAGACGCCTTGTAAAATTATAGTTGCGAGTCTTCTACCATTAATTTCGACAATGGTTTATTTAAGTCAGAGTCGAAGGGTGTGGCGACTATAGTAATTTTTCCTTGGCGTCTTTTCCCAAATAAGGCATCGGTTATTTCTTGTAATTTAGTATCTATTTTTGAAGCAAAACGCGAGTTACCCAACTCAAACCATAAAGTGTACTTCACTTTATCTCCGGAGGGTGATGACAGCAAAAATGTTGGCAGTGATAATCCTAAACGAGAAACCTCCACGGTACTGTCTTCCTTAGAAATTAAGCTCCAACTATCTTGACTATAAGCCCTATTGATGTCACTAATGAGCTCGTTCTCGACGCCACTAAACCAAGCTTCATAAATGGTCCCTACGCACTGCCCGTCTACTAAAATACCCGTTTTACTAACGCTGTTTGGGTTATCAAACTCAGGCTTCAAATCAACGGCAATGTTATCGCATTGGCTCGTATTAATACTCACAAAGCTTGATGTTAAGTTACTAACGTTGTCCGATGCCTGCTTAACTTGATACAACCAAGCGCTACTTGAAACTATCAACAATACACAGCAAAAAAACGCTGCTTTGTTTATTTGCCAAGAAGGCGATAATTGAATTTCGGATTGCGCTGGACTGTTCTTTTCTCTCATCAGTTCACCTATACCCAATAAACATACGATCACGAAAGCAAAAAAGAACCAGCCGTAAATTAGATGATCTGCTCCTGCCGCATACTCCATATCGGTCCAGTATGCGATTAAGATAATCCCGTAAACGCGAAGCACGTTGGCCATAATCGGGAATACTAGAGAGATAGCGACAAACGTAATTTGGCGCTTGGAAGAAACTAAATTTAAGTAAGAATACAAGCTTCCAATAACAAAACTTACAATGAAAAAGCTTACGCCTGAACAAGCTTCTGCAACTAAAAAGCGACCTTGAGGAATTTCGATATAAAGCCCACTTCTAAAAAGGGGAATTCCAGTAAGCTTTAACAGAGCAACCGAACCATCTGCAGCTATTTCCTGCAAGTAGGGAATTAATTGTTCTCCTACCGGCACGCTAAAGAACATAAAACACAATGGAAACAGTATCGTTCGCGCGGCTTTATCGCCAACAATAAACCAAATTAGCGAAGGCAGAAGTGTAAATGTTGCAGCGTGCAAAAATAGTTGAACGTCACCTGCAACTCCAATCACATAGACTAATAAACTAGGAATAATAACTACAAATGCGTACCACGACGTTTTCCATGGTACGCTGAGAAATTGTTTTCTGTTGAGATATATTAAGTAAAAAGCACCTGGAACCACGAAAAAACCATGGTTGAATATTTCGTTACCCCACCATATATCCACGACAGTGACTAAACCCTGCCAACAAAAAAAGCACCATAAAATAAGAACAAGTAAGATTGATAGTAAGTGAAGTGGCCGACCAACTTTAGCTTTAAATTCTAAGGCGCTAGCATTGTTATTAGTATTTTTAGGATCAGACATCACTTCACTTTTCCTTGTCATTACGGCGCGTCCCTATATCACTATTATCACGCTACAAGTAGTTAGGGTGACAGAATAGCATTTTATTTAATATCATAAGCTTCTTGCATAGTGACCCAATTAAAATCGTTCAATAAACTGGTCACCTTACCTTCCATTCTGGATAGGTTAACATAATGTCTAAATTTGGACTTCCAAGGAGCGTCTGACAATTTGGGTTGTTCTGCATCAATTTCCCACGGGTGGAAATAAAAGCTATAAGGGTGCGGTTCTTGCTCCATAAACTTTAAAATTCGTTTTTTGGATAACCAATAAGGGTAAAGGCGAAAATACCCACCGCCGCCAATACCAACATTATCTCCGTTTTTTCGAATAGTAGGGATAGGAATTTCAGTAATCCCTTCCTTCCTTTCATATTTAAACCTAGGCCATTCAGGTACGCCGTACAAATCATGTTCTATAGGGTAAGTACTCGAAGAATAACTAAAGCCTAAATCTTTAAGCGTTTCATAAATCCATGTATTGCTATCATTTACCGAAAAGCTTGGTGCACGGTAACCCTTAAGGCTGACACCACTAATATCTTCTAGGATTGCCTTACTTTGCGTTACATCTTCTCTAAACTCTTCAGGTGTCATTGTAGTTAGTCTGCGATGAGCTAAGCCATGGCTTGCCAACTCATGCCCTTCATTGACCATACGTTTTATGACGTCAGGGCAGCGTTGCGCCACCCATCCCAAAGTAAAGAAAGTGCATTTAACGTTGGTTTTAGCGAATAAATCAAGAAGCCGGTGAGTGTTATCACCAACCCGAAGACTTAAACTATCCCAATCTTTTTTATTTATTACACCTTCGAAGGCAGATACTTGGAAGTAATCCTCTACATCTACTGTCATGGCGTTTAAACGACCATCAAGTTTCATGATTATCGTCCTTTACCAAATAGCACCACTTCTACGGTACGAATAAGTATGTCTAGCAACAAGCTTTGATGCTTAACGTAGTAAAGGTCAAACTTTAGCTTTTCCATTGAATCTTCCACACTAGCACCATAGGGATAATTAAGTTGTGCCCAACCAGCTAAGCCGGGTTTCACATTGTGTCTCTGATTATAATAAGGCACTTCTTTGACTAACTGCTCTACAAACTGAGGCCGCTCAGGTCGGGGGCCAATGAATGACATTTCACCTTTAAACACATTGAGTAATTGAGGTAATTCGTCTATGCGGTACTTCCTAATAAAATGCCCTATTCTTGTTACGCGGTCATCATTTTTACTTGCCCATTTTGCACCATCTTTTTCTGCATCAGGCCGCATACTTCTGAATTTTAAAATTTTAAATAACTTACCGTTTAAACCTACTCTTTCTTGCCTGTAAAGAACAGACACTCCGGTTCTTCGTCCATCATCAAAGTAAATTATAACCGCTGTCACCAACATAATTGGCCATACAAACGCAAAAACGCAAAACGCTAAAACTGTGTTTAAGCTATAATCCAAGGCGTCCCGAAGGTAGTTTTGACTTTGAAATCCATTCGAGTAAATAACCCAACTTGGGTACATTAAATTAACGACTATTTGACCCGTTTCACGTTCCATGAAATCGAGTAACTCTGTTACTTCAATACCTCGTAAACGACAGTCGAAAAGTACCTCTACTGGTAAAGTTCCTCTGCGCTGATCGCATGCAATAACAATTTCTTCAATATCGTTGTCGATAATAAACTGTTGGAAATTTTCATCTACCTTCACGTGCACGACTTTTTCTCGTCGTATACCGTCTTCTCGATTGTCGCCTGGAATAGGTACAAACCCGATTAAATCAAAGCCTATCCTGTCGACATCTCTGCGCATGCGCTTTTCAATAATTGATGCTCTTTCCCCTGCCCCTAATACGACTATTCTAACTTTACCTAGCCCAAGCAGACCCAGTCTATTTGTAAAATAACGAAAGATGACTAAAGTAATTATAATTGAGCATACAGAAGCAGGAAGGAAGTAGCCGTTCATTACAAACTCATCGAAAAGCGCTCGACTAATCACTTCAACTAAAAAATAGCTCAAACCAACGCTAACGAAAATTCTGCGAATGATACCCCTAAATGTCTCGCGAAGTTTTGCCTCATAAAGTCCTACAGATAAAGAGCAGATTAGAATTGCAATTGTTAACAATCCAATATTTAGAATGAGTTTTTCTACCGGAACCGTGGAGGTTAGCCCCACCTGAGTCAAAATAAAATGAGAGATATACCCCATATAAGCAATTAGCAACGCTTCCGTTATCACTAAGATATTCGAGCGTTTATTTTGATTTCGCTTATTTACTGCCACCCCTGGCTCCCTTTAAAAAATAACGCGTTTTTCCCATCATAAAGGGAATTTTTCTAATAGACTAGATTTGTTGTTGGCATTATAGTGTGATTTACCGTAGGGTAAACCTAAGAAAGCAAATTTAACCATATGAGTGTAGGATGATCTCTTATGTACCGCTTTAAAAGCACTTTTACTATTTATGTTATATTTTTTGTAACTATTCTTGCTGGTTGCAGTAATCAAGCTTCCTTGCCACAAGCAACCACTCGCCCTTCGCTAACGACGGATGTGAATGACTATCAGTATCTTATTGGACCTGGAGATTTACTGACTATATTTGTTTGGCGAAACCCTGAAGTGTCAGGACAGTTTACTGTTCGTCCAGATGGAAAAGTCACCACATCTCTAGTTGAAGATATTGACGTGGCAGGTCGAACTCCTACTATGCTTGCAAGAGAAATTGAGGAGCAACTGTCAAAGTTCATCAACAACCCGAGAGTAACGGTGAGTGTAGGCCGATTCACAGGACCGTTAAGTGAACAAGTACGTGTTATCGGAGAAGCTACTAATCCCAGCGCTGTTAACTTTACTGAGCACATGACGCTATTAGACTTAATGATAGCGGTAGGTGGTTTAACCGAGTTCGCCAGTGGAAATAATGCTAAACTGGTAAGAGTGATTGAGGGCAAACAAAAAACATTTGAACTCAGCATCGACGATCTTATTAGAGATGGTGATATTTCTAAAAATATCGACATGCTACCTGGTGATATCGTTATCATTCCAGAAGCCTGGTTTTAGTTCTAGCAGTATACGGAACACACAATAACATGCAGGATTTACAGCAAACGCTGATTCAGCTTCTTGATTTCTTAAAGGGAATTTGGATCAAAAAGCGCTACGTAATTATATTTTCGTGGCTTATATGCCCTCTGGGCTTTTTTTATGTAACAACATTACCTGACGAGTTTTCTTCCAAGGCGCAAGTTTTTGTGGACACTCGTTCAGTTTTACAACCGTTATTGCGCGGTTTAGCCATTCAGACCAATCCTGACCAAGAAATTCAGATGATGGCTAAGACTCTATTAAGTAGGAGTAATGTTGAAAAAATCGCTAGGGAGAGTGATTTAGACATCACTACCGAAAATGAAACTGAATTTGAATCGTTAGTCACTCGGCTCTCTAATCAAATCAAGCTTCAATCGACGGGTCGTGACAATATTTACAATATATCTTTTTCGCATAGCGAAGCTACGGTTGCTCAACGAGTAGTGCAAGAAACGCTAGATCTTTTTGTTGAAGGTTCACTAGGCAATAATAGAAAGGATACAGATACTGCGGGCCGTTTTCTTAATGAACAGATTGCTGAATACGAAGCTAGGCTTTCTGAAGCAGAGCAGCGACTTGCAAACTTTAAACGCCAATACAATGACATTCTTCCACTAGCAGGCTCCTATTTTGCGAGTCTACAAAAATTTAAGGATGAACTAGAAGCTACTCGTCTACTCATTCGCCAAACCCGTCAACAAGCTGATTCGCTAGCAAAACAAATCAGCGGTAAAAAATCTAGTGATAGCTTCGGTGTAACGAGTATAGAAGAACCCGTATTACGGACCCGTTACGACGATAGAATAAGAAAACTGGAAGAAGAGCTCGATGGATTAAATCTTCGTTTTACCGCGTTACATCCTGATGTAGTAGAAACTAAAGCGCTGTTAGAAAGCTTAGAAAATGCTCGTACTAGAGAAATTGAAGCGTTTTTAAGCCAGGATGATGACAGTAATTCCCAGCCTTTGAGTGAACTGAACAGAGAAATAAAATTAGAGGTCAGTCGCCTTGAAAGCCAGATTGCGTCTTTGAAAGTTAAAGAAACTGACGTGGAATCGAAAATTGCTGAGTTAGAATCGAAGGTAGATTTAATACCTCAAATTGAAGCTGAGTCTTCAGCACTTAACCGTGATTACGATATTACAAAAGACAAATATGAAGAGCTATTATCTCGAAGAGAATCAGCCGATTTATCGAGACGTGCCGATGTTTCATCTGAAGACCTACAGTTTAGGATTATTGAACCGCCATTAGTTCCTAAACAACCTTCGGGTCCAAATAGATTGATTCTTTATACTGCAATGCTTGTTTTAGGTTTCGGTTCTGGAGTTGCTGTAGCATTCTTAGTGAGTCAGTTAACACCCATATTGATCCGACCTAAACAACTTATGCAAATTTCAGACTTCCCTATATGGGGAACGGTTACTCATTTAAATATTAAAGATATTCACAAAAAAAATCGCTTAAGGTTAGCTATCTTTTTGTTATCGTCAGGAACCATCCTTGCTATGTACGGCGTACTCGTCGCCGCAGATATAATGAATATCGACCTCTTTAGAGGGCTAGTGTAATGCGAAATACAATTGAAAAAGCGCTCTTAAAACAAAAAAAAGAAGCTCAGAGAAAAGCAAACTCATCGGAGAGCGGTACTCCAGAAGAGTCTATACCTGAGCAGAGTAAATTAGACGAAATAGAGAATTATTCAGCTTTGATAGACCATGAAGTGAGCCGTCAGAACTCCTTGCCTGAATTTCAAATTGATTTAGAGCGTTTAAGTCAAAAAGGTCATATTTCCGTTAATGGTGAACGTAAACAAATTAACGAAGAATATCGGGAGATAAAACGCAAACTATTGGCAAATGCTTTTGGGTCACTAGCGAAAACACTACACAACCCAAATATTATAATGGTTTCAAGTAGTCGACCTTCTGAAGGTAAGACTTTTACGGCAACCAACTTAGCGTTAAGTATTGCCTCAGAGCAGGACAAAACAGTTCTACTCGTTGATGCTGACGTACTGAAGCCTAACGTGCTAAATACCTTAGGCTTAGAGAAGCGTAAAGGCTTGATGGAATACTTAACTGGCGAAGTAGATGATATTTCTCAAGTACTCTACCCCACTAATATTGATAAATTAAAAATAATACCAGCTGGCCGCTCTCATCATTTATCAACTGAGATGTTGGCTAGTCAAAAAATGCACGAAACAGTTGATGAATTTGCTAATCGCTACCCAGATCGCATTGTTATTTTTGATACACCTCCACTTATTGGTATTAATGAAAGCGCAATATTAGCGAACTTTGCGGGGCAAGCCGTAGTAGTAGTTGAAGAAGGAAAAGCTAAGTTAAATGACGTGAAGATGTCTGTTGAGCGGCTTAACCCTGACATGGCAATTGGATTTGTGGTGAACAAATCTGTGCATAATGACACCGATGGAAGCGGATATTATGGTTATTACTACTCTGAGCGCAAAGACTAAAGCTCCCGACGTCGGGTTCAAGTACTTTAATAGAAAAGCGTACCTAGCGGTTGCTATCGCTGCCATTTCGCCTTCAACATATGCGAATGTAGACATTACCGGCTCGGCGCAAGCAGAAAGTGTGTTTCAAAATATCGATACCGAGGAAAATGGAAAGCTCTCGCTCAGCACTTTTACGATAACCCCCAAGGTTAATGCTATATATCAATCTCGTACTTTTAATGGATTATGGTCAGGAACATTAACGCATTTAGAGCGTGACAATGATGATATCGGTCAAACCCAAAATTATGCGGAATATAGTTATTCCGCCCAGTGGGCTCCACTGAATGAGGTTCTAACCTTTCAGGCTACGGGAGCATTGGATTATCGAAATGCTGACTCAAGCAGTTTTTTAGTTTCTGACTTTTTAACTAATTCAGATAGTTTAGCTAAAACCCGCAATAACACACTTTCATCTACATTATTAATTGATAAAAATAACTGGGTGAATGCACAAGGAAGCGCGTCCTATTCAGATGTAGCGTCTGAGTCTTCCACTACAAGTAGTACTTCACTTAATAATGATTCGTATCAGTTATTTGGTACGTTAACTAATGGCGAATACAGTAGGTATGTCATTTGGGAAGCAACAGGCTCATATCAAAACACAGAAAGTAATCAGTCGAGCAGCAACGACTTTATCACTCGAACTGCTGATGCATTTACCGATTTTCGAGTACTGGAACATTGGGCCATACGATTAACTGCAAGCCATGAGGCTAATCAAGTCTCTAATAGAACTGATACAAACAGTTTGACTCGCGAATACAATTCTTTCGGTGTAGGACTAACCTATCGACAATCTGAAAATCGATATATAGCTATTACAGCGAATAAAAGCGACTCGGATGTTGATGAAGATGATGATGAGACATTCGTTGGGCTAGATATGCTTTGGGCGTTAAGTGCACGCACTCAAATAGGAGGCAGTTACGGACGCAGATTCTATGGTGAGTCAGCGTCTGCGAACATAAAATATAATTCAAAGTACTTCAGATCATCCCTTACCTACAGCGAAGACGTTACTAATACCTCTCGGTTGTTATCAGACACTGAAAATTTAGGTGTTTTTGTATGTCCTGTTACGTCGTCTTCTATTTCCAGTTGTTTTCAGCCTAGTAGCTTAACTTACACTCCTTCAGTTGATGAACAGTTTGTTCAACTAAGTTCTCAAAATTTAGACTTTGATGACAGCATCATCCTACAAAAGCGTACTAATTTTCAGATGGGCTACAGTTTTTCGAGAATAAATTTAGGTATGTCCTGGATATACTCTGAAAACGATTATTTGGATGAAGACAGGTTGCAGCGCACGCTCTCGTTAACTACTACACTTTCTTATAAGTTGGGTTCTTACACCAACTTAAACACTTCGTTAAGCTTCGCCAAAATTGATGGCCAATCTGAGGACAACACTTATGATGGCACCAGTGACAACTTAAATGCTACATTAGGCCTTGATAGAAGCTTCGGCCAACACTTAGAGGCTAGTTTAGATCTTAGTTACATTGATAAAAGTGGGGACTTAGCATCTGGTGGAGGGTTATATGGCAATGATTATACCGATAGGCGTATTACGCTTTCTGTTACGTACACCTATCAGTAGTAAAGTATTAGTAAACTAATTTTATTCCTGTGAGTCTTTTTTATCGTCTGCTTTTAAACGAATGTAGGTTTTAAATTTCTTTTTCATCAGTTTATCGACATACTGAGACATTTTGACTTTCTGTGAAATCGCATCATCGAGCGCATCTACTAGTTCTCCAAGCATATCGATATAGTATTTTGAGTCTCTGATAACATTACCTTTTGGTGTCATCATCACTTTATCTTGAGGGTGTTCATCGTAGGCCGCAGGCTCTTTACTCGGCGCTCCCCCCTCAGGCTCAAACATCTCAGCTTTCACTTCATCTATGACTTCTTTCACTGCATCTTCATCAAAGCTTTTAAGCTCCTCTAAAAAGCCGAAAAGCATGATGCGATCCATCAACGTATTAATTTTACGAGGCACACCCCGAGTAAACTGAAAAATGCGCTCGTAAGCGCCTTCAGAAAACAAATCTACTCCATTCCAGCCTGCATGGTGCAATCGGTACTCAATATACTCTTTACTCTCTTGTAACGTGAGCGGTGCTAAATGACAAGACGCCACAATTCGCTGTCTGAACTGTTCCATATTAGGTGCGCGTAATATGGGTTGTAGCTCTTCTTGGCCTAATAGAAAGCTTTGAATTAATGGCTTACCATTAAGCTGAAAATTCGACAGCATACGCAACTCTTCTATCGATTCTAACGGCAAATTTTGCGCTTCATCTACTAGCAGCAATGCACGACGGCCTTGGGTACTTAAGTCGTACAGAAACACTTCTAACATCTTTAAAATTTCAGCTTTGCTTCTGCCGTCTGTATTTATGTCAAACTTAGACGCCACCATTTTAACCAGCTCGTCGGGAGACAGTTTTGGCGTTACTATTTGGGCCGCGAAAATATCATCTTGAATTTCAGCCAGCAGACTATTTGCTACGGTTGTTTTTCCCGTACCTATGTCACCTGTGATGACGATAAACCCTTCAGCCTGCGACAACCCATATTGAAGATAAGACATGGCCCGCTTATGCCATTTACTGGCAAAAAAGAAGCCTGGATCTGGCGTTAGCTGAAAGGGTTTAGCGTTAAGTCCATAATAACTTTCGTACATACTGATATCCGTTTGAAAAACTATTCATATTGCTGGCTAGGCTAGTTATCTTATTGCTAGCCCTACTACTTACATTGCAAATCAATAGCAACATTTTACCTTTGCTACGGCAGAAGTAGAGCCAATAATAAAAACAAAGGTAAATGCAGCTAAAAAGGTAAATCTAAAAAAAGCTACGTTAGCTTGTTTCGCGTTATACGCTCAATAATACCAGTGGTCGATACCCCATCTTCGAAGATTAACACTTTCACTTCACCGCCATTGGCAATGACTTCTTTTCCACCAGCAATATCTTCAATTTGATAATCACCGCCTTTTACCAATATATCTGGCAATAACGAGGCGATTAAACGCTGGGGAGTATCTTCGGTGAAAGGCACTACCCAATCCACGGCACTTAAGCCCGCTAACACGGCCATACGGCGACTTGTATTGTTTACAGGTCTTCCTGGGCCTTTGAGCTTGGTGACAGACGCATCAGTATTTACCGCAACGATTAACCTGTCGCCTAACAATGCAGCTTCTTCTAAATACGCCACATGGCCAGAATGCAGAATATCGAAACAGCCGTTTGTCATCACAATACGTTCGCCACGGGCTTTTGCTGCAGCCATTGCCATTTCAAGCTGGCCTTCGGTCATTACACCGCCATCTAGGTGAACAGATTGTTCTCCCAAGGCTAGGGCCAATTCAGTGTTACTTACCGTAGACGTACCTAATTTGCCTACCACTACACTGGCGGCTAAATTAGCTAACACGCAGGCGGCCTGAAGAGGCAACTTACTTGCTAACGCCACCGCTAATGTTGATACCACGGTATCGCCAGCGCCAGTCACATCGTACACTTCTTTCGCTTTTGCAGGTAAGTGAAACTCTGCGTTGTCTCCCTCAAACAAGGTCATACCTTGCTCAGAGCGGGTCAACAGTAGCGCATCTAAGTTCAAGGTTGTTTTAACGCTTTGCGCATTTTCAACCAGTGACTTTTCTGTCGTAGACTCGCCCACCACATGGTTTAACTCTTCCATATTTGGCGTAATTAGCGTGGCATTAGCATACTTAGTGAAATCGTTCCCTTTCGGGTCGACAATCACTCGCTTTCCTTTTGCTTTAGCGGCTTGAATAAGCGCCTGAGGATCACTTAAACAGCCCTTGGCGTAGTCAGATAATATAACAATATCAACACCATTAAGCGCATTATCGAATGCGGCTTCTAACTCAGATTTATCTGAATCGGCAAAGCTCTTTTCGAAATCTAACCGAAGCAATTGCTGATTCCTGCTCATCACACGAAGTTTGGTTATGGTATCTTGGCCTTCAACGGCAAAAAACTGACAATTGATATCGAAGGATTCTAAGCGCTCACGCAGTAATTTGGCATTTTCATCGTTTCCGCACATGCCTAGAAGCGTGACTTTAGCCCCAAGGGTGGCCACGTTCACAGCCACATTGGCCGCGCCGCCTGGGCGGTCTTCAGATGACTGAACATTCACCACTGGTACAGGGGCTTCAGGAGAAATACGACCTGTGCCACCGCTCCAATAGCGGTCTAGCATTAGGTCACCTACAATAAGCACTTTCGCTTTACTAAAATCTGGTAAAATCATTGATGAGACAACTTTATCGATGTATTTCAAATTGCCAATGAGTATAACAGCCAACAACGTGAATACCCACCAGCAGCCTTCAACTTGGTATCTTTATCTTATAGAAAATAAACTGGGGCAATTGTACACAGGCATTACGACTTCGCCGGCGCGAAGAATATCTCAGCATAGGGGTGAAATCGTTGGGGGCGCTCGGGCATTAAAGGGAAAAGGCCCGCTTCAATTTAGGGCCATTTTTTTAATCGGAGATAGGTCGACAGCTTCGCAAATTGAATACAAAGTAAAACGGCTTTCTAAAGAGAAAAAACGGGCTATCGTCAAACAGAAGGTTTTGCCTAAAAACCTATGTGAAGACTTATGTCAAAACAGCCAGTATATTTCTCCTTCCGACTATCAGTAGTATCGCTTGTAATCAAAGCCCTCAAGGTTACGCCAAAAATATTTGCGGTGCATATTTACCATGAATATTTGAGGCGACCACTTTCCCCGCTCCATATTGATGTCTATATTCCTCATATTTGTATCAATATCGATCCCAATATTTCACTTTAACATTACTTATTTATAAGCTTTGTTTTAACCTCGGATAATTATAAAAGCCCTATTTTAGAGCCATCTCCTCTTAAAAACGGCACCCTTATTGCTGGTTTTATATGCTTAAAACCAGCAATAAGGATATTCCTCATGATTATCGGTAATCAAACAGCTATATACAGCCAAAACCAGCCAGTTCAACAACCTAAAGACCCAAAAAAAAGGGGCAATGAATTGCCTGATGTCACAGGAAAAAATACAGAATCAAGAACTGTAGACATGCACAACATTGGCATGGATGAATTAAATGCACTTATCAAAGAAACTGGTGATGGTCGATTACTTGTTCTCCCATATGATAGCTTTAAATTTGAAAACGGCTCATTCGTTGGCGTGGA
The DNA here is from genome assembly GCF_030547075.1 of Alteromonas sp. 1_MG-2023. Lineage (GTDB taxonomy): Bacteria > Pseudomonadota > Gammaproteobacteria > Enterobacterales > Alteromonadaceae > Alteromonas. Next base: position 239,621 of record NZ_JAUOQH010000003.1, read on the forward strand.
GAGTAAAGACTTTGTTGCTCAAATAAAAAACAGTCGAGATTTTGCAAAAAGTATAGGAGATACAAAATCAGAAAAACAATGGTCAGACTTCCTTGATGTACTTCATGAATATGATGGGTATCAATTGTCTCCTAAAATCAATGTTAAAGCATAAATACAATGTATTACTTTATGCTTTAACATTATAAATTTATTGAATATAAATTGAATTACTCCAATAGCTAGAAGACGAACTAGCTCAACCACCCAATACGCCATTAATCACCATCGCAGTACCTATGCTTAGCGTAAAGCCTAATGAAGCGACGCCAACATTGTGTTGTTGATCAACTTCTTGTCTGAAGTTCATGCCAAACATGATCACTTTCTTATTGATAAGCACCAATATATGCAATGCGATAGCCAGCGCTACACTTACCACTAGCCAACCTGTTACATTACTTACATAACCTGAAGGGTTATAAATCAGTAAGTTTTTCGCTGCTGAAACTATCATAGCTGTGCCTAGTAAATTACCCGAGTGCTCTATAGCTAACGCTAACTGACCTTTTCGAAGGGCGCCTTGAAAGGAGTCGTTCTGGTTATCTCTGGCATAACGCACTTCTAAAATACGGGTCATCACTAGCAACATGGTCAGTACCACAGAAAAACCAGTAACGATGGCAATAATGGCGTTCATGTCGCTACCGTCTACCCACACCATAATATTTCTCAATACGATGGCACTTGCCACTAAGCTTGCAGCATCTACCAGTGCAACACTTACACTGCGTTCTGAAATCATGGCGTGAGTATCTACGCGATTGAGTACCAGCTTGTCATGGGCAAAACGACCAAACTTCACAAGCAAAATACCAACAATACCAAACGTTACCATACCAGTTGCTGCTTCACTGTAGCCCTGCCCGATATGTCGACCTACTACCGAACTAAGCACGATACACAGCGATAACATGCCACCCGCTATACTAATACCAAAAGCAAAATTATCTTTGATACCAAGCTCTTCGGTCACTGAGTTCTTTCTCATGAGCCCAGTCACCCACTTCATAACCACCAACAGTGCTAGGGCGATACTTACATCGATGGCAAGGTAAATCCATAAGTCAGAACCTAGCGGCACGAGTTTAATTAAAGCATCCACGTATTGTTACTCCTTTTACCTAAACACAACCTTAGGGTGGTTACGCCCCAAAAACTGTGACAGACTCTTTTTTATCTCAACGTTTTGAAATATTTATTATTGTCGAAGCCAGTATTATGCCAACAGAAAATACAAATACCATGAGCAATGCACAACAAGCCAATGATTCTTGGGAAAAGCTTTCAAATGATGAGCGCTTTAATAGCCAATTAGCGCTTCACCAAACCGAACTTACTACCCTATTCGAACGCTCGCTTTTTTTCGCTGAAACTTGCATACAACACCCTGAATGGATAGAGGCAATGTTGGCTGAGTCTATTCCTAAAAAGCCGACGGCGTTCTATCAAAATGCTGTTGCGGATAACTTAGAAGACATAAAAACAGAAGACGAACTGTTACGTGCACTTAGGCAATGTCGCCATTTTCATATGGCTGCTATTACGTATCGTGATGGGCTAAACAAACAGACTATAACGCAATCATTAGCGCAAGTATCTGCGTTAGCTGATGCATTAATCACGTCTGCTTACCAATGGTTTTACAAAATGCTACGGGCTAAACATGGCCAGCCCTGGAGTGAAAATGGCCCTATTCACATGTACATTTTAGGTATGGGTAAATTGGGCGGTCGTGAGCTTAACTTTTCATCTGATATCGATTTAATTTTTGCCTACCCCGAGAAAGGCATGACAAATGGTGAAAAGAAGCCCATTGAAAATCAGCAATTCTTCACACGCTTAGCACAAAAACTGATTCAAGCACTAAATAAGGTGACTACCGACGGGCAAGTGTACCGTGTGGACATGCGCTTGCGACCATTTGGTGAGTCGGGCCCTTTAGTCATGCACTTCGACGCCATGGAAGATTACTATCAAGAGCAAGGCCGTCACTGGGAGCGTTTTGCAATGGTGAAAGCACGGGTGATCAACGACGATAGTTCAGAAGACGTGGCTTCGCTAAACGCCATACTTAAGCCTTTTACCTTCAGACGCTACCTAGACTTCACCACTATTGATGCCCTTAGAAACATGAAGCACCTTATTGCCACCGAAATTAGGCGTAGGCGCTTGGGCAACAACATAAAACTTGGGGCTGGAGGCATTCGCGAGGTCGAGTTTTTCGCACAAAGCTTTCAGCTTATCCATGGCGGCAGAGAAACAGAACTACAAAGTAAGTCACTACTTACTACCCTTATCAAGTTAGCCGAGTTTGAGGTTGTTGAAGCCGATGTAACTGAACAGCTTCGGGAAGACTATCTCTTTCTTCGTAAAATTGAGCATACGCTTCAACAATGCCAAGACCGTCAAACCCAAACTCTGCCTGATAATGAATGGGAGAAAAACGCATTAATTGCCGTGCTAGGTTTCGGTTCGTATGACGAATTTATGGCAAAACTGCAAAACACCATGGACCGTATACATGGGCACTTCAATGAATTAGTTGAAGAAGCTAAAGATACTCATACTAGCGAAGACACCTTATTTGAAGCTTGCCGTGACGCGTGGCAACTTTCCCTCGACAAAGAAGAGTTCAGTTCAACCTTAACCCCGTTTATTAGCCAAGAAGATGCGTCGGGTATATGCGCACAACTTCAGGATTTCAAAACAAATCAACGCGGCTATAGAATGGGTCAGAAAGGGGAAGATACGCTTAATAAACTTATTCCCGAAATTCTTTATGTGCTGATTAAATTCGACCCGAGTAAAGCGAACAACGTTTTAAAACGCATCTTCGGCGTAATTGACGCTATTACCGGAAGAACAACTTATTTAGATTTGCTGCTAGAAAACCCCAATGTTTTACAGCAACTGGTAAAACTATGTGACAGAAGTGAGTGGATAGCGAATGAGATAAAACGCTTCCCATTACTGTTAGATGAGTTACTCACCCCACTGTATTTACAACAGCAAAATTCAGATATCACCACCAGTAAATACGAATACGGGCAAGAGTTACGACAAATTATGCTGCGAGTTGAACATGACGATGTTGAACTCGCCATGGATACCTGGCGACAATTTAAGCTATGTCAGCAGTTGCGAATTGCTGCAAGTGATATTAGCGGCTCACTACCTATTGCGAATGTAAGCGATAAACTTACCGTACTGGCAGAAGTGTTACTTGAGCAGGTGATTGAAGCAGCGTGGCACCAGATCTCTGACCGTTTTGGTGTGCCTTCTCACTTAAACGACAGTAAACTGGGCTTTGCCGTTATTGGATATGGTAAACTCGGCGGCTATGAGCTTGGTTACGGCTCAGATCTTGACCTTGTTTTTCTACACAATGCCCCGCGGCAATCTACCACCAATGGCACCAAGTCTATTGAAGCTCAGCAGTTTTACATAAAACTAGCCCAGCGTATTATGCACCTGCTTAACACCAAAACCTTATTTGGTCAGTTGTATGAAACGGATTTACGCTTGCGTCCCTCCGGAAATGCCGGGCTGCTTTGTTGTCATATCGATGGATTTGAGCGCTACCAACAAGAAGAGGCGTGGACATGGGAACATCAAGCGCTAGTGAGAGCCCGTGGCATTTGTGGTGATATATCACTGCTTAGCGCATTTAATACGGTGCGTCATAATATTCTCTCAGTTGAACGCGACAATAGTACCCTGTCTAACGAAGTGAGTGAAATGCGTGCAAAAATGCGCAAGCATTTACTCTCAGCAAGCAATCAAAAAGTCGATTTAAAGCAATGTGTGGGCGGCATAGCAGATATTGAATTTATGACTCAGTACTGGGTGTTAGCCTATGCGAACAAAATTGAAAGCTTAACGGAGTTTTCAGACAATTTACGTTTACTAGACGCTACTCATAACGCTGGCATCATTGATGAGACACAGTCTCAAGCACTCCAACAAGCCTATTTAGCACTTCGTGAGCAATACCATCACCTTACCCTTGCCGATACAAAGTATGCCGAACAAACTGAGCATTTAACTACAATGCGGGAAACCGTAAGTGAATATTGGCAGATGCTATTTAGCGATGGAGCCAAGGCTGGAAGTGATAGTGGTAGTGGTAGTGGTAGTTAGTAGAGATGTTAGTAGTAATAGTGATGTTGGTAATAGCAGCGTTTAAAAGTAAAGCGCTGCTAGCGGCAACGAAAAAAGGTGAGTAAATTGCTCACCTTTTTACTAATGATTGTCCCGTCCTGAAATACGTTGTCATAGAGAGGACTTCTTTATGATAACTATCAAATGATAGCTAACGAACTAGATTACAACGTGTGGCGAGAAATTCAGTTTCTTGAGCGGTAACGACTAATGAGCGCTGTTCAGGACACAAGTATGCTCTAACCTCACCTTCAAAACTGCTATCGATGGCGCTAGCAATTTTTGCTAGCGAACCCGCTACCGTGCTGTCTAACTGGAATTGATACTTAACCACGAAATCTTGGTCTAAATTCCATATTAATTGCATTCCCTCAGCTTGAGCAAAGTCAGAAATCGATTCTCTTAACGTACTGCCTTCTGTAAAGGTGCGAAACTTCTGTTCGCCCGTCCAGCGAGTGTCTACTGAAGAGGTTAAACTCGACATGCTTTCTAGCCGGTTATCAAGCTGCGGGTCGACGCCCCCGGTTTCAAGCACAAATGCACCCTGCTCTTCTTTTACCGGATCTGTCGAAGACATTCTAAACTCTCGATAAAATTCACTTAAACCTTTGGCCACTGATTTTTCTTCCATTGGATTACCAGCAGGCGCACTGTCACTATTATTTTGTTGCAAATAAATCATAAAACCCGCAATTACAATTAAAACGAGTGCTAGCGCTATATGGCGCGCCCAAAACAATGTATTTGAATAACCTTTTTTTGCCATGACTTTTTCAGTACATCCAATAACTCAAACGAGAGTGTGAACTACCCATTTTCTACCTTTAAGCAAAAAACGCCGACATTTCAATTGTACACCTTACCGATAAATAGTTAACCGCCCCGTTAGTACAATGAGGGAGAGTCTTTACTTGGCCTAGTTTTGAAGCGCTTATGCATCCACAAGTAACTTTCAGGCTGCTCTTTAATTGCACTATCAATGTGAGTGTTCAATTCCGTCAATGCAGCAATATCATCCATTTCCCCCAAATGAGTCAGGGGTGGGAATATCTTTATTTTGTATCCCCTCGCCGTGTACTGAGACGTGATCAGCATAGGTACGCTATTGGAACGACGGATAAACATAAGCGTAGCACTTGTGGTCGCGGTTTCAGCCACACCACCAAAAGGCACAAACACACTTTGCTTTGGTCCGTAGTCTTGATCAGGAAGATACAAGCACAACTCTTTGTCTTCCAACGCCATTAATAATGCTTTTGCGTTTCGCTTGTCAATCATGTATTTGTTTGAGCGATTTCGCCCGTGATACTGTAAATAGTCGATGAGCGGGTTATTGTGCTTTCGATAAAATGCGATGCTAGGATGGAAGTAGCCAATACCTCTACAGGCGAACTCAAGGTTCATATTGTGCAGCGCCATGCCGAAAACGCCTTTGCCACTGGCCATAGCTGCTTCAACGTGCTCTGCACCTTCTATCTCAAACGCATTTTTAATTCGCCACCCAGGCCACCACCACCCCATCGCCGTTTCAAACAAGGCCATGCCGGTTCGGCGCACATTCTCTTTCAGTAACGCCTGCACCTGTGCTTCCGATAATGATGGGTCCCAAAGTTCGAGGTTTCTTTTCGCTACCTCCACACGCTTAGGGACGATTTTTGCGATCAACTTTCCTGCACCACTGCCTATAAGGCGGATGACAGGTAACGGTAACCAGGTGATTAAGTAGAGAAGAAATACCCCAAGCCAAATAGGCCAATATTTCGGAGTAAGAAAAGACAGTTTAAATTTAGGAGCTTTAATTGCCGCAGCCAACGCACTCTATTCCTAACACATTAATAGGTACGCTATTGTAGCAGACCACATTAAAGGCGAAAGTGCGTTGGTGGAATAATTCGTGTAATCCATATGAATCACGTCAATCATAAATACAAAATGCGCACCGAAATGTAACTAAGCTACTACTTCGTTTTATGACTACTGAGAGCCGTACTCTTTATCAATTTGTTTTAGTTTTTTCTCAAAGGTATGAAAATGGTCATCGGTTTCATAGTCAAAGTGATATTGATTGTGAAATCCAAACTGTAGTTTACAATTCTTGTCTTCAACAAACAGTGTATAGCCGTCCAAATCCGTGTAGGCAACAATGCCATTAAGGTGATACTGATCTTCTTTCTTATCACCGTTAGTTCGAATTTTTTCAAACACTTGCAGTAGAAATTTACTATCCAATTCGTTTTTCATTTATGGTTCCTTAGTTTTTGACTAATAACCTTTTTTACGCAGAAGAAGCACGTTTGGATTACACAGCTAAGAACGTCTCTATCACACTACTAATAACGCATCGGCAGAGTATTAGCTCAGCGCTATCAACACACTTTAGAACTTGTAGCGAAAACCTACAGACATTAAATGAGCAGATAAATCATCTTCGCCACTCAAGTAAACGTACTCAAAGCGCACCGAGGATTTAAGCCCAACATAGTAATCAAATCCAAGCCCGATAATACCTGCCACTACGCCCTCATCAAATGAACACGCATCGCCTGTTATTACATCATTTCCACAAGAACTCTTACCTGAAATATCAGCGTTAGCAATACCTAGTTTGTAATACAACTCGCCGAATTGATTATTCGCTTTGCCTAACAACGCAAGGTAAAGTGCGTCACCATTGAGTTCGGTATCCCCTCCACTGTCGTTAATCAGATTTAGGTAGCCAACTTCCGCATACCATTGCTCATGAACTTGTCGTCCGTAGGCAACGCTGTAAGTTAGCCCTCTATCATCAAGGCTCGTAAACTCAAAATCACTATACCCAATTGAACCAACACCATAACTAGTGGAGGCACTATGTACGTTAAACGATGCGACAAGAACAATAAAACCGACTACTAACTGCTTCATTAAAACCTCAAGTTAAAAACTACAAAGCCAGAACTGTAACATTAAAATTCAAGACTTAACCCCTGAATTTAATACTGTTTTTAAATATATGGTTAGAACGTTACTTAGAACTGGCTGTAATACTTTATTTAACACTGCATTTGAAACTTCTTTTAAAGCATCTTCTAAAAGAAATACTCAAGCGTAAATTTAAGATGATCATCTCTTCTCATATAATAAAAAGTATCATCTACATCGTCGCTGGAAAAGAAATATCCATCAAGCTGCCAGCGCCAATTTGGTGAAATACGACTAGACGCCTCGATAAATGCACTAGACGTACTCGATACATCTAAGTCCTGCACGTATCCCATTAGTACTTCCGTACCATCCACATCATTAACAGTAAATCGTAACCCCACCATAAGGTCGTTTTGCCCCAACGCAAAAAAGTTATCGTCTCGTTCATCGAACTGGTACTCACTTAATATGCCCAAGCCATACTGCGTCCCAAATATCCCTTCTGTGGTATATTCGAAGCCGGTTACCACCGCAGCAAAATCTTCTGACTGTCCTTCACGATAAATAGATTCAAACTTAAGTAACCATGAGCCATAAACCGTCAGCAAATCTACGCCAACTTGGCTAATTTGCGCATAATAAGGAAGGATTTCAGGCACCCCCTCTTCGTTAATATTTGTTACGAGTTCAGGTTCACGGCTTGTTCCTGAAAAGTAAGATAAACCCACTTCCCAATCACTTATAGTTGATTGCCATCTTAATGCATAATCAACATGGCTTTGCTCACTATCTGACTCATATAGCGCATCGCCGACCGCTAGGGGTGGTCGCAGCCTACCATCAGCGCTTGCAAAAGTTCGCTCTCTGAAATATGGCAAAACAAAGGCTGAAAAAGTACCAAAGTCGCTAAAATAAGAAAAGTTGACCATGGGTTGACCAAGCTTGTCTTCCCCATCTACCGATTCGACAGTGTCAGTTTGATTTATGATGTCTACGAGGTGGATAGACTCTGTCTGCCCCCAAAATACTTTGCCAACGCCAACTTTCGTTTCCCATGTATCTGAAACATGCAGCCACTGCAACTCTCGAACATCAAAGTGCGTTCTCTCTTCATCGTACTGATCCACACGAAAAAAAGGTTTGAATAGTAAGCTGTCTTCACCATCATTCCACTCGGTATAGGTTTCAGGGCTAAGAAAAGCGGAACCGTAGGCACGTTCTTGCGTTTCATACAGGGGGTCTTGCAAGAAATACCGTAACTCGCCTCCCGCTGAGCCTGTCACATCGGTATTGGCGAGCAAAGTATAAGAAGTAGTCACAGTGGACACAAATAAAGCAATAGATTTAATCACGAATTAGCGGGCTCTTTTTAAACTATTTTTGTTGAAATCTGACTCAGACAAATCGGTATCAAATACCATGTTTTCGGTTATTAAGGCTGTAGATTTTCGGGTTTGTACGTTTCTCATATCACTGCGAGATGGACGCCAATATTTATCTTTGTAAAGTTTATAATCTTTTAACTCAAGTACCTTCAGCAACGCTCCTTTCCTGTCATAAAATTCAGTTTTATATACACGGTAGTGTGATTTATCAATCCACACTTTTTGTAACGTATAACCTGAAAAGTCGTATTGTGGAGTCTGCTCCAATACAAAACAAGCTTCACCATTAACTGTGTCGTCACCTACATATTTGTAAGAGAACTTCTCTACTTCAAACGACGTCATATCTTCAAATGCAAACTCACTGCCTACGAAAGGCCCGCTTTTATTTTTTGATGCGATACGTTTTACCCGCTTCAAAGCAGGAAGATATATCCACTGTTCGTCAGCGTCGAAAACATGTGAGAAGCTTAAAAATGCAGTGCCTTTAACATCTCGAGGGGATTGAAATACCGTTAGAGATTTATCACCGTCATTTGCCAGTTCCATAGATTTCACTGTTAATTTTCGGTTTGCTTTTTGACCTTGTGCGTTACGAAGTACCATTAGAACTTCGGATTCTGAGTTATTCCAGCCACGATCTCTCGCTTTTCGCTCCTTCGCTATTTCTAATCCTTTCAAGCTGGCTTCATTCTCGGCAGCAATGCCTTTGAACGCTATAATAGATATGAATGATGCTAATAGTACAAGGCTAATGTATTTCACTATTTTTCTCCGATAACGGTGTTTCATCTTTATCCAACCACATTAATAACGCGGGTAGGAAAATAAGGTCTACAGCTAATGCCGCAACAATAATAATAATGGTCAAAACGCCCATATGTGCATTTAACATAAAGCTTGATGAGGCAAGAACAGCAAATCCAACTATCAGCACTACCGTAGTAGTAGTAAGTGCTTTCCCTACCGTATTAAACGCGTAAATCACACTGTCTTTAACCGATTTCTTGTCCAGCCTAGCGGCATTGTATTTAGTCAAAAAGTGTACGGTATCATCAACAATAATTCCCATTGTCATGCTCAGTACAACCGATAACGCCATATTAATTTGTCCTGATATAAGTCCCCACACACCAAACCCGATAGCGGCGGGTAGTAGATTAGTAAACAAACTAACCAGTCCAAGTCGCCACGAACGTAGAGCGAACAAGATCAAAACAGAAATAAGCATTAGTGCATAAAGAGACCCCATCACCATGCTTTCCATATTTCGCTCGCCAATATGCGCAAACATTAAGGGAGGACTGGCAACTTCGAGCCTATTTTTACTATCAAGGCTCTCAAAAAAGCTTCTAGCTTCTGATTCTATCGCAGTTAAATCCTTACTCCCTAAATTATCTACAACTGCGATAATTCGCATCGCCGACTTATCAATATCTAATTGATTGCTTAAGTCTAGTCCAAAAGGCAAAGACATTTCATATAGCAGAACATACTGGGAAGCTAAATCCCCATCTTCAGGTAAGCGATAGTAACTATCGTCATCGCCATGCATATTTTTGTTCAGGCGTTTTAATGTATCGGCAAAAGACAAAACATGATGAACTTCTTCTTTCTCGCGCAGCCATTTAGTGAGCAATTCAACTCGGGCCAAAAAGTTGGGCTCAGTGGCACCGTAAGGTGTATCTGAGTAGATGACAAAGTCTATATTGGACATCCCGCCCAATTTCTCTTCGTTAATTTCTACCGCTTGCCTAAATGTACTTCTATCATCAAAATATTTAACTGCGACATCATTTAGCTCGTTGTTGACTGAAAATACACTGACACTGACAATGACTAAGGCACAAATAGGTAAAAGCGCTCGATAATTAGATGTCACCTTATTTCCTAGTCGCTCGAAGATTTTACTATTACCATCTGCTTTCACTTTTAGTGGCTTAACTAATAGCATAGCTGGTAAAAATATAAGCGATAGGGCGCATGCGAGTAGAACCCCGAATGCTGTCATGTTGCCTAAATCAGCCAAAACAGGAACTGCAGAAAAATTAAGCATTAAGAAGCCAATAGCCGTAGTAACACTAGTAATGATAATAGGTTTGGTATTGTTTCTTAAACTTTCGCTAATCGCGTTTGCATTAGTGAACCCTTTGCCAAGGAAATACCTAACGCCAACAATAATGTGGATACAGTCGGCTACCGCTAAAGTAGTTATCATTGTGGGCACGTTTACGGTAGCTGCACTCAAAAACATGCCTAGCCAGCCTGCAAGCCCTATTGTTATCCCTACAGAAAAAATAACCACCAAAAGAGTAACAATAGCCGCAATTAGCGACCTAAGAATAATGCCTACCATCACAATAATAAGTATAAACATAAGTGGGATTAAGGTACTTGCATCTTGTTTAGCTGCGACCGCGAAGGCGTCGTTCATAACAGCCACGCCGGTCAGATATATTTCATGATCAGGGTACTGTACTAATAACTGCTCTTTTACTACATTAGCAGCCGCTACCAACTCCATCACTTCTTTAGTCTGATCGCCATCAGGTAATTGCACTGTAACGTTTACTATCGAGACATCGTAGTTTTTAGAAATTAACCTCCCCATTAATTCAGGAGTGTTATTCAAAACTGTTTTTAGTTGAGAGATATCTCCCTGAGTAAGTGAATCGTAAGTAATTAGATCCTCTACGATAAGATCGTCGTCTTCTGCATAAGTATTTTGGAAGTTAGAAATTGACTCTACACGAGTAGAAAAAGGAAGCTGCCAAGCTGCGTCTGTTAAATCAACCGTAAGAGATAACGTGGATGATTTTAGAGCATTACCATCTTCTGGCACCAACATGAATGCCATATTCTCACTCTTATTGAATATGTTTTGCATTTCCTCTAAGGCTAATTTTTGGGGATTATCAGGCTCAAAGAATACTTTGTAGTCTCCTCGAAAATATAAGTTTTTCGCACCGACTAGTGCCACTAACATCGCAACAATGACAACACATATTGTTAACTTAGGTGATGCTAACCACCTTGACGTGTTCGATGACGTACTTTGCATTACAACTTCCTGTAACTCGCTCTAATAGCGAAAGTTTACCTGCAAATTGTTAATATACATAACTCAGTTAGCATAATAATTAGTATTACAACTTCGCTTTCCCCTACGCTCTTCTAATTCCAGTTTAAACAAACATTTGTAATCCCCTAATTTCCCTCACTTTTACGTTTGAAAATTTAATTTCGAGCGATTTTTTTGATCTTTTCTGAAACTGATGTAGTATTAACACCATACAACTGGTCAGATGAGCGGATGAGTCAAATATGAGTATTAGAACTAGCCTTAAAAAAGTGTTACCACCAATTTCTGTAACAGAGCAGGAAGCGTTAGACGCGGGTGACGTTTGGATTGAATCTTCTATTTATCAGGGTAAACCTGATATGCAGGCACTTCGTGATATCCCTCAAGCTAAATTGAGCGGCGAAGAGCAAGCCTTTATGGACGGTCCAGTAAATGAACTACTGGGTATGATTGATGATTTCGAATTAAACAACGGCGACCACATTCCCCAAGACGTTTTAGACTTCTTAGGTAAAAATCGCTTTTTCTCGATGATCATCCCTAAGAAATTTGGCGGCCTTGAGTTTAGCCCTTACGCTAACTCAACGATTGTTGCCACTATCGCAGCAAAATCTGGTGCAATCGCTGTAACCGTTATGGTTCCTAACTCGTTAGGCCCAGGTGAGTTACTTATGCACTATGGTACTACTGCGCAACAAGATTACTGGTTACCACGCCTTTCAGATGGCCGTGATATTCCATGTTTCGCCCTTACTAGCCCAGAAGCGGGTTCAGATGCCGGTGCTATTCCTGACGCCGCCATCGTGACTAAAGGCGAGTACAACGGCGAAGAAGTGCTTGGCCTACGTATCAGTTGGGACAAGCGTTACATAACGCTTGCACCAATTGCTACCGTGCTTGGTTTAGCATTTAAAGTATTCGACCCTGAGCAATTGCTTGGTGACAAACTAGAGCTAGGTATTACCTGTGCCTTATTGCCTAAGTCTCACCCTGGTGTAGAGCTTGGTAACCGTCACGATCCAATGGGTGTACGTTTCTATAACGGTACAACTCGTGGACAAGATGTATTTATTCCTATGGAATTTATCATTGGTGGCCAGAAAAATATTGGTCGCGGTTGGCAGATGCTAGTAGCGTGTCTTGGTGCAGGTCGTGGTATTTCACTTCCAGCAATGGGCGTTGCAACAGCACAATCTGCATTCAAAGGTACGGTTGAGTATTCATTTGTACGCGAGCAGTTCGGTGTACCTATTGGTCGCTTCGAAGGTATTCAAGAGAAGATGGCAGACATCGCGGGTAAGACTTTCTTACTTGAAGCCATGCGAGTACTTACCACTGAAGGCTTAGGCTTAGGTGTTAAACCATCGGTTGTTACCGCTATTGCTAAATATCACATGACCGAACTTGGTCGTGATGTAATGAACTCGGCTATGGATATTCAAGCAGGTAAAGCGATTCAGCGCGGCCCGCAAAATACTCTTGCCGGTGGATATGCAGCACTTCCTATTGCCATTACGGTTGAAGGTGCAAACATTCTTACTCGTAACCTAATGATTTTCGGTCAAGGTGCAATGCGTTGTCACCCTTACTTGAAAGACATGGTTGACCTTATTCACAGCAACGAAAGTTCTGCTGATAAAGAATTCAACAAAGTGTTACGTAAAACGGTTGGCTTTAGTGTTAAGAATGCATTCCGCAGTTTTGGTAAAGGTTACCTACCTTTCCTACGTGGTGCTGAGTCTGCATTGCCTGAAGTACGTAAGTACGAAAAGCGTGTAAACAGCATTTCAGCTAAATTAGCGCCACTTGCTGACTTATCACTGGCAGTACTTGGCGGTGACCTTAAGAAGGCAGAATTACTTTCAGCACGTCTTGGTGATGTGATGAGCTACCTTTATGGTGCAATGGCTGCGATTCGTTTCTACGAGCAGCGCATTGAAGACCGTAAACTTGCACTACCGTATTTCGAGTACGCTATGCAGTGGTCTTTACAACAAGCTGATCAGGCAATTGTGAACTTCATCAACAATTTTCCGAACACACCGACTCGCGGCCTAATGCGCTTACTGACCAACACTTACTCAAACAGTGTTGCAGGTATCAGCGATGACTTAGTACGTGAATTGTCTATGGCATCTATGCAAGACAATAGTGTGAAAGCGCAGCTTACTCACTTAGTTCGCGTTAGCCCAGGTGATGGTAACGACATTAACGAACAAGCATTTAAAGCGAAACATGCGGTGGCGCACTTGCTAAGCAAAGTACAAAAAGCGCTTCGCAAAGAGCCTGTAGTGCCGTTTATCTCGTTTGAACATGCATTGAACAAGCTTCAAGAGAAAGGCGTTATTAATGCTGAAGAAGCGGCTAAATTGCATGATTACAATGAAAAACGCCAACTGGCTGTTCGTGTTGATGAGTACACTTTTGACATGGAATTATTGCCTGCAACTGAGACGTTACGCGCAATTGATGGCGGAAAAAACGCGGCTTAATGTTTAACTAAACAGCCCGTTCGTAATTGAAAGCTCTGGCCTTAGGCCGGAGCTTTTTTGTTTAAAGTTTAATATCCACAAATTACATACCTTCCATTGCTGCTTATTCATGAAGCAACGTTCATTTGTAATACGTAGCACCTTGTCGTTAACTTCAAAGGTGGGAGTTTTCCTTTTGTCATCAACGCTGTATCTATCTAAATCTGAGCTACTTATCCCCTCAACTATCTACGACCTCTTTGCATACATAACTATTTCCTCCCAATGAACATAGTTTAAATAAAATTACCGTGTAAATTTTAAACAGCAGAAGCAATATTGCATGCTATTGTTAATTTAGTTGAATAATAAATATCTCGAAAGATAGAGTGAAACGCCCCTATAAGTTTGGAACGTAATGTAATTGTGAAAAGTTTTAGTGCACATAAAGGTTTGAACTCTCCCCTTACTATTACGCCGCAGATGCAGCGCGATATGGTGGATATGCTCAACGGCAATATGTTTACCGGCTTGGTAATGACATTTGTTGCCTTTTCTGGTCTAACGTTTGGCTTTAACACTGACAACGACCAAAGCACGAAAATGATTTTATGGGCGGCAATGATTATCGTTACTCTTGCTCGCTTGGCTGATGGGCTTTATTGGCATTTTCAATTAAAAGGCACCGGGTATTCAGTAAAAGCGGTAAAGTTTCGGTTCGCAGTGGGCGTGTATTTAATATCAGTTATATGGGCCCTTTATTCGGTATTACTCCACAGTAGTATGAGTGCCGTTGAACTGGCAACCACCATGGTAGTACTTGGGGCAATGGCGGGGGGCGCAGCTTCTGTATTAGCGCCGAGTAAAACACTAGTAAGCATATACACTACATCTTTACTTGTACCCATGTCTGTATGTGCCCTCTTTCACGACGATGAAAACTTTTTTGTCCTTGGTGTGTTAGGCATGGTGTTTTGGATGGGAATACTCTCTAGCTCACTTCGTTACCATAGGTTCTTCTTTGATACTGTGTCACTGAGAGATAAGAATAATCATCTTATAGAGCAGATGCGAAGCGATAAGAAAGAAACAGCAAAAATTAATGCCATGCTGCGTAAATCAAACGAACAATTAGATGATGCTAATGCCAACCTAGAAGATGAAGTTGAAAAACGTACCGCAGATATATTTAGGTTGTCAAACCGAGATCCTCTCACCAACCTACTTAATCGAAATGGATTGTTCAAACAGTTAAATACCCTTATTGAAACCACCAGAGCTCTCGATAATAACCTTGCCGTATTGTTTATCGATTTAGATGGTTTTAAGCAGGTAAATGATAGCCTTGGCCATAAAATCGGCGACATTGTGCTGGCGGAAATTGCCAACCGATTAGCGCGCTATTGTGAAAAAGACCACCTCGCTAGGTGGGGAGGCGATGAATTCGTTGCCGTTACGCCTTATGCAACGGTACATACTGCTGTTGCTGTTGCCCATGCGATGCGTAGCGGTGTTACCGAGCCCATTATTGCGTTAGACAATCAAATCACCCTAGATGCCACAATTGGGATAGCAATATACCCAGAGCATGGCAACGATACTATGACGCTAATTCAACAAGCTGATTTGACCATGTATGACCAAAAGCGCAAACAACGGGGTACCATCGGCGTTTTCAGCGAGACTTTGCATGAAAAAATTAAGCATGAGCAACATCTATGTGAGCAGTTACGCTACGCCAAAGAAAAAAATGAGTTTTCTGTGTACTACCAACCAGTAGTTTGTGCCAATACTCAGAAGATAACATCAGTAGAAGCATTGCTGCGCTGGCACTGCGATGGGCAGTTAGTGTCTCCCGCACACTTCATCCCTCTCGCTGAACGTACAGGATTAATGCCTGACATAGGCTCTTGGGTATTGAACAGAGCCTGTATAGATGCAACTGAATGGCCATTTGACGAAAAAATAGCATTATCGGTAAACGTTTCTATTAGCCAGTTATTAGGCGAGCGCTTTATCAATTCTCTAGATAAGGTGCTAGCGTCCACCAATATAGAACCAGCCCTACTCTACCTAGAAATAACAGAAAGTGTTTTTGCCAATAATATCGAAGCCGTAGCGCTGCAAATACATAATATAAAACAGCGAGGGGTTAAAATTTCAATCGACGACTTTGGTACAGGGTATTCCTCTTTAAGCCGGTTGCAGTCTATGCCTTGTGACGTAATAAAAATTGATCGCTCATTTGTACAGAATACTAATGAAGGTAGTGATACTATTATGCGCGCAACCATGCTCATCGCAAAAGAGTTTGATTGCAAGACCATTGCTGAGGGCATTGAAACCTTAGATCAAATGAACCACGTTAAAACCTTAGGCGTGGATTTTATTCAAGGCTTTCTTTACGCTAAACCAATGCCATTGAGCGACCTTAAAACCTGGTATAACGAAAACAACTAACATTCATGGCTCAACTTTATTTTTATTACTCTGCGATGAACGCAGGGAAATCTACTTCTCTTTTACAATCAGCTTATAACTATCGCGAGAGAGGCATGCATTCTCTTATTTACACCGCAGCATTTGACGATCGCTATGGTGTAGGGAAAGTAACCTCTAGAATTGGCCTACAGGCGGATGCAAAGCTTTATAGCAATGATGACGACTTGTATGAAGCAATTAAACAAGATAATGAAGACAAGCGCTTAGACTGCATTTTCATTGATGAAGCCCAGTTCCTGACGCAAGTGCAAGTTCGCCAATTAATAGAAGTGGTAGACGAACTAGATATCCCTGTGTTGGCCTATGGATTACGTACAGACTTTTTAGGGGGCACTTTTGAAGGCAGCCACTATCTTCTTGCTTGGGCTGATAAGTTGTTCGAACTGAAAACGGTTTGCCATTGCGGTAGAAAAGCTAACTTCGTGGTAAGACTAGATGAAGAAGGCAATGCTGTTACCGACGGCGCTCAAGTACAAATTGGTGGCAATGACAGATACGAGTCTATGTGTAGAAAACACTTTAAAGAGTTAGTGTGGGATAAAAACAAAATTTAATGTTTCTTCAACGCCACTCTTTGATAGTTAGTATATACTCAAGCTAATATAAGTAAGTTATTTCAAAGAGTGTCGCCTTGGATATAGACCGATATACAACACTCGTCATTGCGCTATCTAAGCCCTCGATAGATGAGCAAGATAAGCTATCTGCGATAACATCCTGCCTAAGGCTAGGCATCCCTTCTGCAAACCGAATAAGCTTATGGCGGTTCGAAGAAAATAAAACCCGAATTCGGTGCCTTTCGTTAAATCAAGATGGTCAAAATCTGGCTATCGATGATTTATCTTTATTGAAAGACGATATTCCCGATTACTTCGAGGATATTCTGAAACAGAACTTATTAGTTGCCTCAGATGCGCGAAACCATCCTGCGACTCAATGTTTTAACGAGAGTTATTTTAAGCCCAACGACATATACTCGTTACTGGACTTCACCTTTCACCACCATTTTAATCCTATCGGTATCATTTGCTGTGAGAAAACACACAGCCCAAGTTCGTGGACCCAAGATGATATAGATAGTTTAAAACGGGTAGCGAAAATCACCTCTATGTTTTATAAAAACTAGCCACTTAAAAAATCGCCTATTAAGAAGTGACTGTTTCACCCAGTTTTAAATCGAATGGTAGCACTGTACTTTTAAGCGACTCGCTGAGTAGAGCTTCTGCAGCCATCTCCCCTTTAAGCGCACTAGACTGACATACGGTGGTTAAATTGGGGCGTGTTCTATCAGCTTCTTCAATACCATCAAACCCGGTTATCTTAAGTTCTTCAGGCACTTTAATGCCCATTGAAAGCGCTGATTGCAACAACTCAAGAGCAATAATATCACTCATGCACAATACGGTATTTGGTCGAGGGTTGCTGCTTAATACTTCTTTGGCAGCTTGCTTGGCAAAATTCCTATCACTTTCTGGTATATGCCAAATCCAATCGTTGGTAATTGACGCCCCACTCTCTTCGATAGCCTTCATATAGCCATCTAACCGACGTCGAGAGATAGACGTTTGTATTTCAATTAGAGGACTGTCGTAGATACGGCATGTACTCGGCGATTCAATCAAGCGTAACCCTAAAATAGCCACATGCTCACCGGGACTAATCGCTTTTTTAGCAATTTGGTAGGCAGCATTTTGATTATCAATATTAACGGAAGGTAGCCCGTCAATGTCAAAATCCACTGTAATGGCAGGTTTATTTTGTTTAGCTAGCTCTTCAGCTAATTTATAGTTTCGCGGTGCGCCATAACAAATGAACCCATCAACGAAATCTACTACATCAAGAATGCTTTGAGAGTCGCCAGCGTAAAGTAGGAGATGCTTACCTTGCTGCTGCAATACGCTCGAAACCCCTTTTATGAAAGTGCTTGCGACGGGATCACTCACTGTATAGGGAATACTATCAGCCAAAATTAAGGCGACAATATTAGAGCGTCCTTTACGTAAAATTTGCGCTGCTTTGTTAGGCCCGGTGTAGCCAATACGCTGGCATTCGTCGAGTATTTGCTCTCGGCGAGCTTTAGATAATTGATCGGGTCTATTAAATGCATTTGAAATAGTGGCGGTAGATACACCTAACTGTAAAGCTACATCTTTAAGTGTCAGTTTTGTTTTAGTCATTATTATTTGTACTGTTCCATGCGGTAGTTATTGCGACTTCAATAAGAAAATACGTGCTATTTCACGATAAACTTATATAAAAATCGCTAATTACCTGCGATTTACAATAAAGATAACCTTAACTATATCACCACTTAAACGATTAATTCACACCTATTATCATATACCTAGGTTTGAGTAATTTTCGAACTGATATAAGCAAAAAGGTGAGTGGACCTAGTCTGACCATGTTGCTCGAGCTTTTACCGTGTCCCAAATATTTTATCACCAGCATCACCTAAGCCCGGTAATATGTAGCCCTTCTCGTCTAGCCTTTTATCTATCGCTGCAGTGAAAATTTCTACATCTGGGTGGGCATCAACTACGGCTTTAATACCTTCAGGTGCTGCCACCAAGAAAAGCCCCATGATTTTTTTGCAGCCCTTTTGCTTCAGTAAGTCAATTGTGGCAATTAACGTACCGCCCGTAGCTAACATAGGGTCGACAATTAATGCCGTACGCTCATCAATATTTTTTACCACTTTATCAAAGTAAGCCACTGGCTGAAGTGTATCTTCGTCGCGATAAAGGCCAACCACACTAATTTTTGCATTAGGAATAAGTTCTAATACGCCCTCTAGCATGCCTAATCCAGCACGAAGTATGGGTACTACCGTAATTTTTTTGCCTTTGATTTGCTTAACTTCAACATCATCACCAGACCAGCTTTTTATCACCGCCCTTTCTGTGGGTAGTGTACGAGTGGCCTCGTAAGTGAGTAAGTTGCCAACTTCTGATGCCAACTCTCGAAAGTCTTTACTACTAATTTTGGCATAGCGCATTAACCCTAATTTGTGTGCAATCAAAGGGTGAGTGATTTCATGGACGGCCATTTTACTTCCTTAAGTATCTGTTTTATTCAGTTTAACCGCTCAATGCGTTTAGGCAAAATTAACCTCGGTTTTGAACAAAAATTAATTAATACTCGCGACAACTTTGTATTAGACATCTGTTACAGATAGACTAAAATTTAAATGATAGTTCACTAAAGCACCACTAAGATCATGCAAATGGTCAAAAGGAGTTGTACCATGCAATCAAGTTATAAATTAACTTGCGCCTTATTTGTTTTTTTATGGTTAGTCCCCAACTTAAGTCTGGCATCTAACTGGGAAAGGATTCAACCTGAAGATACCGTTACGATAACACATGAAAACGGAGAGCAAGAAACCGTCTCACCATCTTGCGCGTTGCAAACGATTGATACCCCCTATGGCACCCTACCAAATGATTTTGCCTTTTTCTTCGAGCAAGGTGAAAGCGACAACTTGCTTATTTACTTCAACGGAGGCGGCGCTTGTTGGAATGATGCCACTTGTCTAGCATCTTTGGCACTAGCCTTTGACGATGATGCACTCTCAAATCCAACTTACAACCCTTCTATGTATGACGAGAATGATCCAGAAGTGGCAGGTGGTATTTTTAGCGATAGCGATGACAACCCTTTTAAAACCTGGTCGAAAGTTTTCATCCCTTACTGTACTGGCGATCTGCACCTCGGCTCTAAAGAAACATCCTACACCGATACAACCGGATTAGTTACTGGTTACCCTGGAGCTCCAGTTACGTTTCAACATAGAGGATACGATAATGCAATGGCTGTGAGAGAATGGCTGAAGCAGAAACTATCCAATGACCTTGACCCTAAACATATCCTAATGAGTGGAAGTAGTGCAGGAGGTTATGGGGCGACGTTTAATTTTCCTCATTTTCAAGAAATTACGAACAAAAAAATTAACCTGTTATCTGATGGGGCAATGGGTATTGTTTCGAGTGGCTTTGTCGATCAGTTGTTAGATTATAATGGCAATTGGGGAATCGAAAACACACTGGCACGGAACTTTCGTTCCCTTATAGGCCGCTTTAGTGCTCACTCTTTGAACAAACAAGTATTCATAAGACTCGCCTATCAATATCCTTGGAACCGGTTTGCCCAATATACAACTGGTACTGACATTATCCAGATGCAATTCTTAAAGATTACTGATCAGATTGACAATGGAAACTTAAACCCTATCACGTGGGGTTTAGGTGAGACTGATTATAATTATATCATTCCTTGGCAAATCATTATGAACTCGTCTGTTCATCTGTTATCTGCGTTTACATGGAATTATCAATTCTATGTTGGCGAAGGCACGTGCCATACAATTATGACAGACTTTTGCGAACAGAATGCGTTCCCAGTATCCAGCCCTAGCCCTTTCTACAACGAAGAAAGTGCTAGAGGCGTTGAGTTCAAAGGTTGGCTATACGATTTCGCCACTCAAAGACGTTTTCGTGAAAATAGCGTAGCTTATTATCACTAGTCTCTTACCTGACGGAGATAGTTTCTCCGTCAGGTAACGTCATTTCAATTTTAATACTACCCCCAACTGCTGCTAGGTAAGCGGATGCTCTATGCAGAGGTACATCTTGAATGCGTTTCGACTCAAGTTTACTTACGCCAGAAGCGGTAACGCAAAGCGCCATGGCCACGACTTCTTGTTTTACTCTGTGCTGCTTTCTAATTTCACCTAACGTTAATTCTCTCATTGTTTTGCCGCCGATATATTTTGGGCATAAAAAAACCCAGATAGTTTAACCTTTCTGGGCTTTTGCAAAACGTTCTTACTTTTATGCTATGCCCAGAAGCGAATACTTGCCCCTGAACACTCAGCGTCAGGCGCTATTATTGGGTATAATTGTAAAAGTAATTAAAAGTAACGTTTTGCATGATGAATTCTCTTTCGTGGTTGAAATGCGCACTTGCGCTGCTCACTTATCCTTTACCATACCATTATTAAGCGCAATCACAACAACTTTCCATTTTGGAATCTTTCTATTAAAACAGTCTGTATATAGGTGAATTAACCGTAATCATAGTAGACTATCATTCCCCTCCCGCACTCTTCCCGCCCCTTTCACATGAGGCATTTTTGAATATCGAAGGGATGACACCTCCATTTTCCTTTACTAGAAACTTACATTTTACTTGGCAACTTTAGGGTCTAAAATCACTCTTAAGGTTAACTTTAGCTACCTCAAAAATTATAATTATGAAATTACTAGTTCCCTTTTTAGTTGCTACTTCCGTTTTAGCAGGCTGCGCCGGAAAACCAGACCATCGAGACCAAGGCGAAGTATTCTTTGAAACCAAAATTAATCCCGATGGTACTAAATTATTTGCCTTTAGCATTGGTATGCCGAGCAAAAGCGATCGTGAAGATGGCAGAGGTCAACGCCCTTCTCGAGGTGGTGAAGGTGGTGGCCGCGGCGGTCGAAATGGCGGCCAAAACGCTGGAGGTGAAGCGAAAGGCGGTAACGATCGTGATGCTGAACGAATGGAAGCCTTTTACGACACGTTAAGTGAAAAGTTATTCGAAACGCAATATTGCCGTAACGGCTATATCGAAATTGATACTCATGAAACTGAAGGCCGCTATCATCTACTCGGCGAATGCCAAGAGTCAGCGTCAGACGAAGATAAAATCAAATTCGCTAACCCTTATTAATTGATATTCCATCAAATTCATTGCTGAGCACCTTATAGATATCTTGCTGTAAGAGTAACGCTTTCACTTTTCATGAAGTGACAAAGTATCTGGATTAGAGTGTGTTTAGACAAAGGATATGTTTAGACAAAGGATGTGTTTAGACAAAGAGTGTGTGGTTCGCGAGAACTTGAAAGAGGCGTTTAATACAAACGCCTCTGCCAAGCTACAAATGCCTCTGCTAATCACAATAAAAGCTAAAACTGCGCACCTACTTCAGCACCCTTTAGTTTATCTAAAAAGGGCGTAACCGCTACATCGCCCTCTTCAGGCGCCCAACTTGCAAACCCCTTGTCGTCCATCACTTCGTAGGGCCCTTGTTTAACTTCCATAAATACCACTGGTTCAAAGCAAACCGTGGCATGCCATACGTTAGGCGGGACCTCTACCCCTACACAATCACCACCCGCACTTAAGGTTACACGCTTAATTAACACGGCATTGTCGTCAAAAAATAGTAAATCGATACTCCCTTCCACAGCCATAAAAAACTCCCATTTATGCTGTTGGGTATGCCGATGCGGACGAACATAAGAGTCTGGCTCCATGGCAATGAAAAGCCGTTGAACTAAATCTTCATAACTTTTATGAACGTTATGGTTCGCTCTTCGTCTTGGGCTTGCTTTCGCACTTTCTTTCAGTGCTTCGCGCTGCTCGTGATTGAAAAGCTGGATATCGTTAAGCATGACACTCTCCTTGTTTTCTCCTCAGTGAGCTTTTTTAATTGCTTAGGCCTGCGCTGGTAGATAAATGCGAAAACCTTATCGAGGAGTTATTTCCAAAAGCTAGTGGCGTTTTAGTAATCTGGCGTGTTTATATCTTGCCGTAGATTGTACGTTAGCATTTCAGGTGTTTAAAAAGCAAAAAGACGAGCATATAGCTCGCCTTTCATTTACGTACAACACTGATTCATTAAGGTTTAGCTTAATACTCAGTGCCACTTCAAGGCTACATAAAACAGACTACATAAAACTAAAGTAGTTATGTAGACGAATTAGCCACCAAACTTGCCTAAACCCTCTACCAATAATGCTTTAATTTCTTCACCTTCCTCGGTATCGAGGTAAGCTTTTGCACTATTCACAATTTGCATGATTTGTTCTGGCTCTAAGCCTAGCGCCTCAAATTGCTTGTTCAATTCACTGACTGATTTAAAGCTATCGCTATAACTTGCGGCTTTATCAAGAATGCTGCTTAAACCACCTTCAGAAGTTACATTGCTGATATCTGGAACTGAACCTAAAAGAGACTCAAGCCCTGGCAACGAACTGCTTAGCTCATCGTACTGGCTAGCTGAAATGTTATCTTTTGCATAGTTGAAGATAGACGCTAAGCTACCTGTAGCTTGAGATTCAGTAATGCCTACCGCGTCGCTGACTGAACGGGTCATATCAGAAATATTGGGGACAGCTTCAACTTCTTCGGTCATACCGAATAAGCCTTTTAAAGAATCTAACCATCCTTCAGCATGGCTTTGTGGAGCAACAACAAGTCCTGATACTAAAACAAGCGCGTAAATTTTTTTCATCATTATTTTTAGTGAGAGTCTCGTGCAATTAGCACTGCCGACTATCCATCCTTAGTAATTTCAAGAGCCACAATTTTATGGGTATTTGTAATTTTCACAATTAGGCAAAAGGATAAAGCCACGCCCTAGTACTTACTGGTACAGGGCCGACTCATTATCAGAAGATAGCTAGCTAGTTTACGGCATACTACGAAGTGAATGAAGTTGCTCGGGCATGAATACTAAAGCGTTAATTAGCCCCATCCCGTAGCCTGGACCTTCATTGTCTAGTTCTGAACCGGGTAGGTAAAAATGCTGTGTAGCTTCTAAGCGGTAAAGGGCTGAATCGACAATGTGCCATTGGTCATTATGCCAAATTTCAGTCCAAGCATGCCCGAACGCATTTACATTGTCGTCTTGCTCAACAATCACAGTACCAATTATCACTTTAGCTGACATACCCAAAGATCGGGCTAGAGCAGCAGTAAGAACCGCATATTCGGTACAATCGCCACTACGCTGACTGGCAACAACCGAAGCAATATTAAAGCCGTGAATGTAGCTTGGGTAGGTAATGTACCCGTCAACAAAAGCCTTTAGGTTTTCTAACGCAAAGGGGGCTTGCGCGTACTCCTGCTGATAGCTAGCAACAAACGCTTTCGTACTAGCTTCACTTAAATCTATTACAAAACTATCTGCACTATGCCTCTCAATTACCGGCTTAGTAAATCGAGGCATTGGAGATAGGGTAATTGACAAGCGATTATCACCGACCTGCTCTGCAGTGACACCTTGCCAATTTGCTAAATTGGCAGCAAGCTTGATTGCGTTTGACGACACCAACTCAAAATTGATTTGCTTTGAAAGTGGCAAAGCCTGCCCTTTAGCAAGCTCGATACCAATTTCAGCCATTGATGGCACAGACTGCGCATTTACTGTTAAAGTAAACGCACTAGCAATAGTAAGGCTTAAGCCAACAAAAAAACGGGATAAAAACCGCATTATAATGTCGGATTTCCGTTAGAGTGCATCAACTCAATATCCATTTTAAGTCCACCTTGTTGCATAATACCTTTGCTAATGATGCCCTTTTTATCAGACAACACCGTCATTACCAATGGGCCCATGTCTATTTTAAGGTTGCCATTGGGGTTATCGGCAACCTCACTAATGACAATCTCAATGGCAGCGGTAGGATCGGCATCTGCTGTCCACATGTAAAACGCGCCGGAATCACTTTCCGAGTTAAGTAAATTAACCGATTCTAAATAGCTGCCGTAACTGGATATTAACCAGTCTTTGTGGGCCAGTTCCACTTCCACAGGTTTCCCCTGAAGTTCACCTTTGACCTGCCACGCATCTTCGACGTAACTAATATCGAAGCTAGATGCCATAGTGCTATTTTCAATAGTGTATTCACTTCCATTGATTAAAGAGCCATCTGGGCTGCTCCAAGAAATAGAGACCGAATCTGAACGCGCAATTGATGTTTCATCTACGGGGATCATAAAAGCGGTCCCAACTTCAATTTGAACATCACCTTCACTATCTTTTATGTATTTTTCACGGGTGAAACCCATAGGAATATCGTTAATTAATACTTGATAGGTAGAACGGTAAAATTCAGGAGTCGGTTGCGCCGCAGTGAATGCACGTACGAACGACTTAAATACAGCAACAAAAGCGCCTTGATAACCCATTTCGTTATGAATACATACTTGCAGACTATTATCAGTTTCAGCAGACAGGCCTTTTAAAAGACCTGATACTTTTTCATCGTTCTCACCTACCGTGTAAAGGGTATCGAGTGAAAGATAAGGCGTCGCGTCTACCACCCCCACATCCATGGCATAATTGAATTGCCCAGAAAGCGTTTTTTCATTTAATGCTTCCACACCCGTTAAGCTGTATTCTGCAATGGAATATAAGGAATTGGCAGGGCCGTCAAATTCACTAAATGCGTAGCACTCTACTGGCGCATCTGTACCAATATCGATGGTGTAATACCAGGTACCTTCACCAGCTTCTTGTAAAGTAGCCTGCCCTAATACCGAGCTATTTACCTGAAATTCTTCTATTTCAATAGGCGAAGAGTTAGTTACCTTGGAATCTCGAGCCATTGCCTCTTTGAACCAGTCTGGAAAGTCGTTAAGATTGACTAATTCAACGGCACTTGCGTTAAACGCCAACAAACTTGAGAGTGATAAAGAGGTAACAATACTGCCTAACTTCATGAATAGTCTTTCCTTGATTACTTTTAATACCTAATATTTAATTTGATGATTAACTGCTGCTAAATAACAAATCTTTTTATAACGAAAATCATTACACAATTAATTAACAATACGTGGTTTATGCGCGTTTTTCTATACTCTTTTTCTCAAAACGCTACTTCGTATTTTTTTTCATTCTTTTACTTTGTGCTTCACGTTTCTCGTTTCGCTTTTCTTTTCTAGCTTGTTTATCTGGCGTGAGTGAACCGTCTTTAAAGCGTTGTTTGCGTTTGGCAGTATCTGCCGCTTTCTTAGCGGCGGCTTCTGCTATTTCACGCTTTTCTACTTCAATCATCTCTGGGGTTTCTAAAGTTATTCTGCCTAACTTACCCGACTGCAACTCGTTCAATAACACTTCACAAATTTTATGCAGATTGACCCGGCCGCCAGTCATGATGGCACCACGTTTTTTCGCTGCAGCTTCTAAAAATTCAATTTCAGTGTCGGGAATGTCTTCTAATTTGTAATTCGTTTTTAGCACTTCAGGATACGCTTTAATTAAATAATCGGCAGCGTAAAACCCTACATCGTCATATTCCATTGCGGTGTTCTTCACCGCCCCTGAAGACGCTAAACGATATATAGAATTGGGATTTTCCAGCTTTGGCCATAACACCCCTGGGGTATCGAAAAGCACAATGCCATCACCTAAATTAATACGTTGCTGGCTTTTAGTAACCGCTGGTTCATTACCGGTTTTAGCGATAATACGGTCGGCCAGAATGTTTATTAGGGTAGACTTCCCTACGTTCGGAATTCCCGTGATCATGGCTTTAATCGCTTTATGCTGCACATCTTTGTGTGCACAAATAGTTTTAATCAGCCCCATGACTTGTTTGCTGCTAGCGGGGTTGTCGCTAGAGGTAGTCAGGGTTTTCACCCCACGCTCAGATTCCAAGTATGCTTGCCACTGCGCCGTTATCTCGGGGTCGGCCAAGTCGTATTTATTGAGAATTTTTATGCACGGCTTATCGCCTCGTAATTTTGCAATCTCTGGGTTTTCGCTTGAAAACGGGATGCGGGCATCAAGTACTTCAATCAGTACATCTACCTGACTAAGCGATTCCTTAATCTCTTTAAGGGCTTTGTGCATGTGCCCAGGAAACCATTGTAAGGCCACTGTTATTATCCTTTTTGGGTGTGATGCAACCGTAATACCACGTAAATACCGCGTAAATACTACGCTAGTACCGCGCTTATATCGCTATGTCGCATTATCATTTTAATTTTTCGTATGCAGCAATTACACGTGCTTGCTGCATGCATTAAATTCCTGAACTGGCTACGGATGAAAAGCCGCGGTAGAAGACAATAGCATCTGGCTATCGGGACAACTCATAGACACACATGTTCACGGCGCTGGCCAAATTAAGCGAGTCTATTTTGCCACTACCAGCAATGGTATAGGGGGCTGCATTAAATTCAGAAAGTGTATTTTTAGGGACGCCTCTGGCTTCATTACCAAATAAATAGCACTCAAAATCTGCGAACGACGATGCGGTAACAGCTTCACCCGCCATATCTAAATAGGCAAAGCGATTAAAGCGCGATTGCAAGGCATCAAGAGAAATGTCTAATTCAATAGGCACATGAAAAATGGCCCCCATACTCGACCGCACCACTTTAGAGTTAAACGGGTCGACACTATTGGGGCTAAGCAGTAGAGTGAAATTACCAAACCAGGCTAACGTTCTGAGTATTGTACCTAAATTTCCTGGGTCCTGAACTTCGTGCAAATAAACATAGCGCTGCTTTTCATCTTGCTTGCGATGATGCACAGCTTCTTGTTTAGCGTCTTTTCTAACAGAAGTCACTGCGCCCGCTGTAGAACGAGGTAAAGGCACACAGGCAATTATACCTTGCGGCGTTTTAGTATCGCTTAGCTGTGACATTTGCTTTTGAGTGACATTAACAATCGTAAAGCCTGAGTTTAACGCCGTCGCCTTTTGTTCGAAATCATCTGTGATGTAAAGCGTAATTGATTCTGCACGAAGGTTTTCACTGAAATCAGCGTTAGCATTCACAGCTTTAACCAACTCCAGTACCAAATGCTCACCTTCCACTAAGTAAAAGCCGAATTGCCCACGGTATTTTTTCTGATGCAGCTTTTTAACATCATCAAGTTTCATCATATTGTTTTATCCGTTTTAAAAGGCAAAGGGTACAGGCGCTTTTTCAAGCGCTACTTTTTGGTTGCTCACCGCGCTAGTGTTTGCGCTTTTGTTCGCTTTGGAGAACGCTAGCGGGTGTATCAGTGAGCGCGCTAGTTAATCTTGTTCAAGCAGAGCAAGTTTATCGGGCACGCCGTTCCATACATCGGCATCTTCTGGCGCCGCCTTTATCTCAATGATGTTAGGCCATTTGGCGGCAAGTTCTTCGTTAATGGCCAAGTAGGGCTTTTGCGCATCTGTAAGGTGCGTATCTTGAACAATGGCGTCGGCAGGACATTCAGGTACGCATAATGCGCAATCGATGCAAATCACAGGATCTATAGCTAAAAAATTAGGTCCTTCAAAGAATGCATCTACTGGGCATACTGCAACACAGTCTGTGTACTTACAGTTTATGCAATTGTCTGTCACTACAAAGGTCATTTGCACCTACATGCTTGGTGTTATTAATTCAGGGGGCCAAGTTTAAATTAGCCTGTGTAAAACTCAAATTTCTTTTTCCTCTATTATTGTAAGAGAAATAACGCAATTAACCCACTGTTTACCCGCTATTGAAGCTAGTATTAGTACTGATGCTGATTTACCATACGCGCGCCCTGACGGAGAGGCCGTCCGGCAAAGCCAAGAGTACCTATTATTATGTTGCGTTTAACCGATATTAAATTACCGCTAGATCACGATGAAGTTGCGATAGAAAACGCAATTTTGAACAAGCTTCAAATTACTCAATCTATGCTTCTTGAAACCACGGTATTTAAACGCGGTTATGATGCGCGCAATAATAGAGATATCCAGCTTATTTACACCCTTGATGTAACGGTAGAAAACGAGGCGACACTGCTGGACAAGTTCGCCAAAGATACTAGCGTGCGGGTAACCCCTGATATGCGCTATAAGTTTGTTACTACCGCACCAAGTGATATAACAGACCGCCCTGTGGTGGTAGGTCTTGGCCCCTGTGGGTTATTTTCCGCACTGATATTAGCGCAAATGGGCTTTAAACCTATTGTTCTCGAGCGAGGCAAAGCCGTTCGTGAACGCACCAAAGACACCTTTGGTTTTTGGCGTAAACAGCCACTAAACCCAGAGTCGAATGTTCAATTTGGCGAAGGCGGTGCAGGCACGTTTTCTGACGGCAAGCTATATAGCCAAGTAAAAGATCGCAAGCACTATGGCCGAAAAGTACTGAACGAATTTGTTGCTGCTGGCGCACCTGAAGAAATTATGTATGTGAGTAAGCCGCACATTGGAACTTTTAAACTGGTGAGCATGGTAGAGAAAATGCGCGAGCAGATCATTTCTCTTGGCGGAGAAATTCGCTTTAGCACTCGGGTAGAACGCTTGGATTTGGACTGCACGGATTCAAAAACAAGTGCGCAAGCAAGCGCTAACTCAGAAACAGCGGCCCCAGCAAGTGCAGACTCAAAAAGCCATAAAATTAAAGGGCTTTTCTTATCTGACGGTAGTTACCTCCCCTGCACCAAAGTAATTATGGCGATAGGCCATAGCGCACGCGATACCTTTCAGTCGCTATATGACCAAGGTGTTTACATAGAAGCTAAGCCTTTCTCTATCGGATTTAGAATTGAACACGAGCAAAGCATGATCGACAGTTGTCGATTTGGCGAAAACGCAGGAAACCCTATTTTGGGCGCAGCCGACTACAAGCTGGTTCATCACTGTAGAAATGGCCGCACTGTCTATAGTTTTTGCATGTGCCCGGGTGGCACCGTGGTAGCCGCTGCATCCGAACCTGGCCGTGTCGTCACTAATGGCATGAGTCAATACTCTCGCCATGAACGAAACGCCAACAGCGCTATTGTGGTAGGTATTACCCCTGAAAAAGATTACCCAGAACACCCGTTGGCAGGCATAGATCTTCAGCGCAAACTGGAAGAACTAGCTTATAAAGTTGGTGGCGAAAACTACCACGCACCCGCGCAGCTTATTGGCGACTTTTTAGCAGGTAAGCCAAGTTCAGAGTTAGGTGAGGTTAAACCTTCCTATACTCCTGGCATTACCCTAACCGATTTAAGTAAAGTAGTTCCAGACTATGTTATTGAGTCTATCCGCGAAGCTATTCCAGCATTTAATCGTCAAATTAAAGGCTTTGCTAAAGCTGATGGCATGCTGACAGGCGTTGAAACACGTACTTCATCACCTGTTTGTATTAAACGTGACAGAAATTACGAAAGCGTGAATATTGAAGGCTTATACCCAGCCGGCGAAGGTGCGGGCTATGCGGGCGGTATTTGGTCAGCTGGTATAGACGGTATTCGTGTGGCAGAAGCTGCAGCACTTGCCCTTTATCCACAACAAGAAAACTAAAAAAGGGCCGTTAGGCCCTTTTCTCATTTGTTTTTCTCTTGTTCGCTTTTGTAATATTCGCTTTTTCTGCTTTCAAGAAAGCTCAATCACTGTTCATCACTCTGCACATATAACTCGCCATCGTAAAGGCCTTGAATGGTGAGTTTTTGATTGGATAAAGACCGCATATAGTTAATATGATCATCTTCAATTAGTTGCCCAGGAATAAGCAGTGGAATACCCGGCGGGTAAGGTGTCACTAATCCAGCGGCTATTCGCCCCGCACTGTCTTGCCAAGCGATAGACTCCCGCTTTCCGAAAAAAGCCTTAGACGGTAATTCGACTAAGTTAATGGGCGGAATAGTGGCAGGCATCACACTTCGGCTCTTACTCTTATTCAGCGAAACCTTACCTTCATCTAGCTTTTTAAGGGCATTATATAGCCTTACAATTTTAGAGCGCATGCCGCCTAATGTCAGCAAGACTAGAATGGTGCTAGGAGTAAACTTCTCTATTTCTAAACCCACTTCGTCCATCAAAAATCGATGAATTTCTTGATTCGAATATTCTAGCGCCGAAATATCAATAAGGATTTTAAGCGGATCGTGGCCCATATTGTCTTGTACAAAATGGGGGAATACACGCGCAAAGTCAGCTTTTTCTAAAATACGAATTCGACTAAAGCGCGCCACCTGCTGTTTTAACTCTTCCACGTTGGCTAATAATTCGTTAAGAATTTTATAGCCTTCCATTTCTAACTGCTGTCGACACACATCTAGCGATGCCATCAGCTGATACTTCGGCGATGTACTGGTGTGAATACTGTAAATCTCTTTAAAGAAGTCACGGTCGAAATCAGGATCGTTAACGTGAATAAACGAGGCCTGAGAGAACGCCGATACTACTTTATGCGCTGAGTGAGTAACGTAATCAGCACCCGCTTCAATAGCAGAATAATCTCTAAACTGAGGGTGAAATAAGGAATATGCAAACCATGCTTCATCGATAAACACTTTAATACCGTGCTTATGCCCTAGCGCTACCACTTGTTTTAAATCAGTCAGTAGTCCGTCGTAAGTACACCCGGTAAGCACAATCAGCTTTGCGTCAGTATTTGCTTCAATCAGTTCATCTAACTGCGACAAGCGAGGCGGGGAAAATATACCGTAGTCGGGATTAAACACGCTATCTAAATACACTGGCATAGCCCGGGCTTGCACAATGCCGTAGTGCACTGATTTATGGCAGTTCCTATCAGCAATAACTTTATCGCCTTCCCGCAATAAGGTTTGCAGAATAATTTTATTCGAGGTTGATGAACCATTGGTTACAAAATAAGACTGCCTGACTTCAAAGGTATTGGCGACATTCGCTTGAGCCCTGCCGATAGCGTGAGTACCATCTGAAAGAGAACCGAGGGAATCGACACTTACCGATAAATCGCTAACGAATACATTACGCCCAAAAAAGCGGTAAAAATCACTAATATAAGGAGAGTTTCTAAAGCTTGCCCCACCGCTGTGCCCTGGCGTATGCCAAGAATCATTGGCTTCTACCACATAGTCTTTGTACGCCGTCCAAAATGGGGTTTCGTTTCTGTCATCAAAGTCATTGATGATGTAACCCAGAATAGATTCAGGATCGGAAATAATATCATTGCGATAGAAAAACGACTCCATACCGCTAGCCTGATTTACGATATCTAAACCTTTTATAGCATCACCCAGCACATACACGGGTAATTCTCTACGGATGGCTTTAATGGCACTGATCACCAGCGCATTGTTTTCTAGCTTTTGTTTTTCTTTGTTGTCAGTTTGGCTAGATTCAGCTTCAGTTGTGCTGACTTCATCAAGCATAACTGCGGTATCCCAGCTAAATACCACAGCCTGTATTTCGCCGTCACTTCTTACCACATCAAGGGCGTGTGATACTGAAATTGCCTCGACAACACTCATTTCGATATCGGGTCTGTCGAACAATTCTATGGTAGAGCGAATACTGTCAGACAATTGTTCTAGCAATTCTTGTGAGTCTTCAATAATCAGAATTTTTAATTTTGGAAGCATAGTATGAGTAACGTAAGTAATTAGAAATAAGCTAAAAAAGTAGTGTACGCCTGAATTGTTATCTTGTCAGCGTTCCCAGCGCAATAAGAAAATTGAAATCTTGAACTAAGTATAAGCAAATACCAGTGCCCCTCATTATTTAAAAAAACTTGCTTCTTTGGACTACAAAAAACAAACTTCACACAAACAATATTGACCACAAAGAGGCAGTTATGGCTTTTGAATTAAAAATTGAAAACAAGGTAGCACTGATTACCTTTGATGACGGAAAAGTAAACGCAGTAGGCTTTTCTCTTATTGATGCGTTAAATAACGCATTGGATGAAGCTGAAGAAAAAGCTGATGCAGTAGTAATGTATGGCGGTGCCGATAAATTCTGTGGCGGATTCGACCTCTCAGTAATGAAAGCAGAAGATAAAACTGAACAAGTAAAATTAGTACAAGCTGGAGCCGATTTAATTATCAGGCTGTACAGCTACCCTAAGCCTCTTATAGTTGCGGCCGAAGGCCACAGCATAGCATTAGGCGCGATATTCTTGATGGCCGCCGACTTACGCATTGGTAAAGATGGCGACACTAAATATGGCTTAACTGAAACGGCTATCGGCATGGTTTTACCTGCGTTTGGTATGGAACTGGCGAAGTCGCGTTTAGCCCCTACTTCTTTAACCGAAGCGTTACTGTTTTCGCGCGTATATCAAGGGAAGGAAGCGGTAAAAGTAGGTTATTTGGATGCAGCAGTACCTCAAGAGCAAGTTCTTACTACCGCAATGGGCTATGCTGAAAAACTTAAAATGTTGCCTGCGAAAGCGTTTGCTGAATCAAAATTACAGCTTCGCAAAGAAACGCTATCTAAAATGCGTGGATAGCTTCGCCTTGCAGCTTAGGCATTTTAACTTAAAAGTTATAACCTAGGTCTTCAACGTAACGATTACGTAAAGAGGTGCTTGGTATACACTTAAAAATGCATTTAAGTTATAGTCTTAAACGATTAAATGGCACCCTTGAGTGCCATTTTACTTTGTACAGGTTAACCCCTTGGCTAATGCACTGCACCTGAGGTTTCTTCAATTTTTGCTTGAAGCTCTCCTCGCAAACCCAATTCGAAGCCAAGTTCTGCAACCACAAACAACGGCCCAATAGCCAAGCCCATAATATCGTCTACGAAGGCTGGTTTCTTGCCTTCAAAATGATGCCCAACAAATTGTAAAACCCAACCGCCAACAAAAATACCAATTGAAGCAGATAGCCATATCCACGTAGCGCTTTGTGCTAAAGGCTGTGCGATGTAAAGCAAAATCCCTGTTAACACCACCATAGTTAAGCCAAGTTTCACATCTAACTTTAAGTAAAATACATTACCTATTACCCACACGAACAACGCAGGGCTTAGCAGTAATGCCCCTACAAATGGCGCCGTAACTTCAAAAGCCGGGCGGCTTAACAAGCTTAAAAACGCAAAAACGATAAGGGGAATACCAATGTAATGGGTAAAGATATTACGCTGATCTCTATGATATTTAGCGTACTCACTTAAATGCTGCTCAAGGGTTTTCATTTAGCTACCTATAAACTTTTTCTTATACTGAGGAGAGATTATCGAGAAAAAGCACTTCACACTGTCGTAAAGCCGACAATTAGGTCAAATGGATAGCAGTGTTTATTCAAAAATAGAGCGTGGATAGGTGCGTGGAAATATTGCCGCTTATTTGGTATTGCGTGTCTTGTTGAGAAATTTCGAAATAGTGCATGGCATAGTCGGTACCAGCGTAGGCGGTACCAGCACAGTTGGCACCAGTAGGGCGAAACTCCTAAAAAAAAGGTTTAATCGCAAAAGCCACTAAAAATTGCCTTATCCCTCAATATAACTTACCTTTTCGAAGACAAAGATAAAACTAAAAATCATTGAGTTATCAATTCTACAAGGATGTTTCATGCGCAAGGCCGTTCGCTTTAGGGTACTTTACTTATTATTTGCCGTTGCTACCTACGTTTTAGGCTTCACCTTATTACCAGAAACCATTAGCTCTTCATTCGACCAGATACTTTCTGCTGGCTTCCTGATTGCCTACTTTGTAATACTGCCCGCTGCTTTTTGGTTTTGCGTAATTAAAATCGGTGAGCAGAAAAAATGGAAGATCATAATTCCTTTCAGTATTGCCAGCGTGGTGGCCCGTTATTCTATGCCCGCTTCTCTTGCTAGTTACTTTGAATTGTTAAGCTGGGTACGCTACCCCGTTATTGCCATACTGCTTATTATCGAGTTTGTGGTTATTTATCACGTGGTTTCCATGCTTTGGAAATCAAGAAAGTTAAAAGGTGACCCTCGAATTAACGCCTTAATTGACAATATTGATGCGGACGATAAGAAAAGAGAAATAACCTTAATTATGGCGAGCGAACCGGCAAGCTGGTATTACGCTATTCCTAAATTCACAAGAAACCATACTGCTACTTTGGCCAACTTATCCTTACTTAGCGCCAAACGATGGCACTTCGCATTAGTACTGCTAGGTTTAGTTGCTGTGACGTGGGTGTCTTATTCTTTGCTAATTTTATGGAGTGAAATTGCCGCCATTATTGTCGCCTCGGTCATCTTCTACGGCATTATCAGTGTGACGGCGAGTCATCGAATTAGCAGGCGCTTTTCTGTTTATTGTCACAACAAGCACCTTATTGTAAATGCCACTTTTTTCAATCTACTTTTTATTCCTTTATCTCACCTTCAAACCTGTAAAGCAGGCGAGTGGGAGTGCGACAAAGAGCAATTGAAAATAGGTCGCGGCATGGCGAATATCAAGCTTACGTTTTCAACCCCCGTTTATTGGTTCACGCTGATGGGTACCTTTTGTGAACGCCCTACCGAAGTCTATTTATGTGTAGATGCACCACATGAACTCGTGAATTCTCTAAATACTGGTTACTTAACAACTGGGGATTTGAGCGCTGAGACAACCAATGACAATATTGATAAACAAGCGTGTGCTTAACGACGGCACCCTAGTCAGGTAATCAATATACTAATGCAAAGGTGTTTTGAAGCGGTGGCTATTTTAAAAAGAAGGTATTTAAAAAGAAGCTGTTTTATAAAAAACTTTAGCGCGATTAAGGCGACAGGGTTTAAGAAGGTTTTTAGTGTGGTTAGTTGCTTAAATAATGCGATATATAGTGGGTAAATAAAACACCGCCTTAGCTTGAATAAGCTGAGGCGGTGTTAAGTATTACGGCTAATTATTACGGTGCTTTTCAGCAGTGTTTTTTACCGTATAAAACGCTATTACAGAGACGTTTTTAATTCTATGCGAGCAGTCGCACCGTCACCAATAGTCACGTTGTTAATACCGCCACCAACAAGGTAATTGGTATCAAATACGTTTTCTACATTTAACCTTACATCAACTTGTTTACCCATGATATCAGTTCGGTATGTAGCACCTATATCAACACGACTGTAAGCGTCTTTTAGCACAGTATTGGCGTTGTCAGCATAGCGCTCGCCTTGGTAAAAGATACCCGCATTTAATGCTAATTTTTCAGTAACTTCGTAGCGACTCCATAATGATGCAGACCACTTAGGTGCATCAACCGGCGTGTTACCTTCAAAGTTTTCATCTTTTTCATACTCAGCATCTAAATACATCATAGATGTCATCACAAACCATTTGTCGCTAACCGCACCTTGTGCAGCAAGTTCTAAGCCTCTGTGAGTTTGCTTACCAGATTGGGTGGTAACTGTGGTGTAAAGGGGGTCATTCAATAACTGCTCTGAAATAAGAGTTCCCGTTTTTTCTATGTTAAATAGCGCACCATTCAACAATAGACGTTCCGACACTTCCCACTTCGCGCCCAACTCTACTTGCTTCGAAGTAGTTGCGTCTAATTCCATACCAAAGTTTTGATCAAGTTCGTCTTCAATGGTTTCACTTGATTGAGGCTCAAACCCTTCTGAGTAGTTCACATATATTGTGCTGTTCTCTGCTGGGTGATACAACACACCCACTTTTGGCAATAAAGATTCGTTGTCAGCACCTTCACGGCTTTGCTTATCGAAGCGCCCACCAATGGCAACCTGCCATTGATCGTTGAATGTCATCAAATCTTGGAAATACACACCGTAATAATCGTATTCAGTAGTACTTAACGTTTCATCATTATTGAAATTTAAATCTGGTTTAGCAGGCTCAGTTTGTCCTACGGTGTAGGTGATTGAGTCCCCTCTTTCAATAAGCTGACCATAATAATAGTCCAGTGCATTTCCGCCAATAAGGATATTGTGCTCAATGCCACCAAATGAAACTTCACCGTTAAAATCGATAAACGCGGTTTTAAATTGCCAATCGTCTGAACGATCGTAAGGGTTAGAGGTATAGCTGTTACCTATCTGATAATCGGCAGGTAGCCCAGGCGATGATTCGAAACGCTGTCTTTCAAACGTTTGCTCGTTGTAACCCACTTTCATTTGCCATTCTGGGTTCATGAAATAGGTTAATTTAACCCCTTTATTTTCAACATGAATATCAGTGAACGCCCAAGAGAAGTCGTTAATCGTGTTTCTATCGCTTATTACGTTAGCATCTTCATCTAACCATGCGCCGGTATCTAAACCCGCTTTATCGTTAGTGCGATCGTAGTAAGCATTGACTATTAAGCTGTCGTTAATTTTATGCTCAAGCACCAATGAACCTAGGAAACGATCACGCTCTCTTGTTTCGCCATTTTGATATTCGCGATCAAAATTAACATCCTGCTTTACTAATACCGCGCGATAACCTGTATCTTCGGTAATCTCGCCACCTGCATCTAACATAAATCGCGTTGAACCATACTGATCGGTATCTGCGCTAATTTCCAGCAAACGAGATGCAGTTGGTTGCTTAGTTACCATATTAATTAGACCACCTGGCGCAGACTGACCGTATAGAATACTAGATGGGCCTTTAATGACCTCTACTCTTGAAAGCGTTTCTATAGGCTGCTGATAGTGAGACCAATGTTGATGTCCATCACGTAAATAGCCGGTAGATGAGCTTAATTCAAAGCCACGAGAGCTGAATACTTCACGGTTTCGTTGTTTAGAGCCCGGCGACAAACTGGCATCGTTATTCAGTACTTCACCTAACGTTGTTGCAAGTTGCTCATCTATAATAGTTTCTGGGATTACTGTAACGGCCTGAGACGTTTCAAGTAATGAAACATTCGCGCGCATGGCACCAGAAGCATCACCTACTTTATAGTCGTTAAAATAGGTACCTTTTACGTTGATCACTTCTACTTCGCTTTCGCTTGTCATTGTTTCTTCTGCGTAAGCCGCATTCGATAATGCAATGCTTCCAACGCTCAGACCCAAGCCTAGACTCAAACTTTTGCCTAACTTAAGGCCTAAACGAACTTTTACTGACGTACGACTACGTTGCATGAAGATTTTCCTATACAAAATACTGACAATGGCTTCAAAAAACCGATGCTACCACAAAGACAAATGATAAACATTCACATTCAGCCATTCTTATGTTTTAGGAAAGCTAATAACTCAATTTAAATAGATATAGAAGAAGAAAATCTTATTTAACACACAATATATCAATAGTTATTGGCCCCATAGCCCAGACAAACGGTTACTCCAACAGTAAAAAGATACGCTATCCATCTCATCTTTTTTAAAGCGACTCGCCAAGTTCTAGTAGGCGATGCCTGAAAGAAAAATTCCAAGTGAAGTAACGCTGCGCGACATTAAGTATATCCCGTTAAAAATGAGGGGCTAAAAATTGGCGCACACCCAACATCAAATGAGAATTATTGTCAATTGAAACGTGATATTTAAGTGAGTATTAGTCGTGTTTCTTTACACTTTCATTATCCTAAAGTATTAACCGCATGATAATAGTAGTTTAAATTTTAGGCACAATGTTTGCTTTTCGTACTCCTGAAGGATAGCTGTACCTTCTAAATGTACTAGATCTAAATTTTAGAAACCCAAAGGAAATTAGGAAATGAACGCTTTATTGAAAAAAGGAATTGCTACAGCAGCGTTAGTCGTGGCACTAGCTTCACCCGCGCAAGCGGCGTTAATTGATATCGAACTTTCTTTAGTTATAGATGTTTCAGGTAGTGTTGATACAAATGAATATAACTTACAAATGGATGGTTATGCACAGGCATTTCGTGATGCCAGCGTAATTCAAAATATTGAAAATTCGACGCACGGAATTGCGGTAAATGCGGTATTTTTCGCAAGCAATTACTACAATACTGTTTTAGATGCATTTACAGTTTTGCAAACTGCAGCAGATGCAACGAACTTTGCTAATATATTAGATACTTTTATACGCCCTGGTAGTGGCGGAACTGTTATAAGCTCAGGTATTGATAGAGCGGTTGAACTATTGCTAGCAAATGATTTAGATGCAACGGTTGGCACTGTAATTGACGTATCTGGAGATGGTACAAGTTTTTACGATAACACTGTTTCTCGCGACGCAGCAGTAGCAGAAGGATTTACTATCAACGGTATTGCGATTGGTGGAGACACAATAACTGATTACTATCGGGATAATGTTATTGGTGGTACCGATGCATTTGTTATTGAAGCTACAACATTTGAAGATTTCGAAAATGGTATTATCAGTAAGCTTCAA
Organism: Alteromonas sp. 1_MG-2023; assembly: GCF_030547075.1. Classification (GTDB taxonomy): domain Bacteria; phylum Pseudomonadota; class Gammaproteobacteria; order Enterobacterales; family Alteromonadaceae; genus Alteromonas. The sequence continues at coordinate 278,879 of NZ_JAUOQH010000003.1, forward strand.
ATCGAAACGCAAACTGCGCCAGCGCCTACACCTGTGCCAGCGCCAGCTGGTGTCGCAATTATGTTATTAGCCGGTATGGGGTTAATACTTTCTAGAAAATTAAAACGCTAAATTATCCATAATCATTAAGAGGCGCAGCTGTATTTAATAACAATGCACGCAGCGCCTCTTCATACGATATTGACTCCGATTAAACAATTCCGCCATTAGCCCGCAACACCTGCCCGTTTACCCAATGCCCTTCGTCACTGGCTAAAAAATTGACTACATTGGCAATGTCTTCTGGCTGCCCTAACCTTTCCATAGGGCTCATGTTGGCAAGCTTATCGATGAATTCTTGGGACTTACCCTCGGTAAATAAATCAGTTTCAGTAGGCCCTGGCGCTACGCAATTAACCGCAATATTTTTCCCTCTTAACTCTTTCGACAAGATAGCGGACATGGTTTCCACCGCAGATTTAGTCGCAGCATATACGCCATAACGCTCTAATTTAAGCCCCACTACACTGGTCGACAAATTAATAATACTTCCGCCTTCATGAAGCTGGGTTGTTGCTAACCGGAGCATGTTAAATACCCCTTTCATATTAACGTCGAATTGCTTGTTAAAATCGTCATCGCTCGTTTCGTTTAGTGGTGAAAGCGCCATAACGCCTGCATTGTTCACTAGCACATCTACCCTACTGAACGTCTTTAATGCTGTATCAAACAACATTTTTGATTGCTCAGGTTTAGATACATCTGCTTTTACTGCAATCGCCTGCCCACCTTTACTTATGATTTTATCAACAAGTTCATTTGCTGCATCTGCACTACTGGCATAGTTTATAACCACTGCAAAATTATTTGCCGCCAGCTTTTTAACGATACTTGCACCAATACCTTTAGCCCCGCCTGTCACCAAGGCTACTTTTACATTTTCCATATGCCACCTACCGTTTACTTTTTCCAATACTGTTTCAAATAAGGGTTCAAATGCAGTGTCAATCAATATTGCATTAACTCAGAGCGCAAACCTACCTACAATTCATACCCACGCTAAAGGTAGAAAGATTGATTTGGTTTGAAAAATCTTGTCTTAAGCTGAATTAAAATGCGTCTTCAGACTGAGCTTTAGAAATTGATTTTGTATCCGTTTTTTTGAATTTATGATCTAAAAATGTAAACCTACAAATAAAAATCATTTTTATTTGCATTAATGATATTTAAACTTTAGTCTACGGCCTCTTTAGAATGTATTGTGCAAAAAACACGCACAAATTACAGCCCTATTTGCAAGGAGCAATAAAGGTGAACTCTGCAGTATTCATAGGCGCATTCGTCTGTTTAATGGCTAACCTCGTGTTTTACATTGGCTGCCCGAACCAACAATGGTTTATGAAAAGACCACTATCATTTAATACCGCGCTATTCCTTTCCTCAGCGCTTTTAGTGATTAGCACATTTATTTTCAGCTCGACATTCTCATTACCTGCCGCTATCTATACCGTTATCACACTATGTATGCTGTTGTTGGGTACTATTCCCTTATTCACGCGCTACACGGCACCACTTAAATCGGGCAGTTCGCGCGGTACAGGGCTCAGCAGAGACGAGAGTTACGCTACCTATAAGCCACATTGGTGGTTAAAAATTATAGGTGCAACGCTTATCAGTTTTCCTTTCGGGTTATTCACTAGCAGCTTAATAAGTGCGCTTTTCTTTTCCGACACCCCATTAGATGTGAGAAGCCAATTCTTAATGTGGCTGATAGTTCCTTTTTGGTTAACGCCATTGAGCCTTATCTTTTTTGCCAAAAAACCTTGGCCACCGCTGGTTCTGCTCGCACTTATCACACTATTAGAATATGCAGTTTTACAGGTTCAGGGATAACACCAATGAAATTACAGAACTATAAAAGCTATCAACAAGTACATATTTGGACCGGTATTATCTCAGGCTTACTGCTGTTTATTTGCTTTGTAGCCGGTGCATTAACTATGTTCAAAGCGCCATTGAATGTGTGGGCTATGCATGAAAAAAACACGCTACCCGCAATTGAACTAAACCAATACGATGGCCTGATTAAAACAGTACTGCAAACTTACCCTGAAGCAGGCAAAGAGATGACGGTTTATCTTCCTTCAGCCCACCCGAATCACGCCCCCGTTACTTGGACTATTGAAGACGAAGCTACGCATACACACACCTTTTGGCATGCTTCATTAGATAGCTCAGGGGAGTTGATAAGTGAGCAGACTCACATTTCAGCTATTGGCGATTTTCTCGACCATATTCACCGTACCGCGGGTATTCCAGGGGGCGACGACCACGATGCGGTAGGGATATTTGTGATGGGTTTCGTGTCTATTTTATACTTTGTGGCCATAGTATCTGGGTTGGTTATTTTCTTACCCACATGGTTTAAGGATTTATTTAGCTTACGGAAAAAGAAAAACGGAAAACGGTTCTGGGTCGATTTTCATAATATTCTTGGCATTTCCGCTCTGCCCTTTCACATTATCATTGCCGTCACTACTGTGGTGTTTGCTTACCACGACATTCTATATGGCAGCATGCAGCAATGGGTTTATCAAGACAGCCCAATGTTTAATCGCCCCGCGCCAACCGAGATGGACAGAAGCCTTGATAAGTTAATCTCTATCGAGCAACTAACCAAAGAAATAACCGATATAGAGCCAAGCTTTGAAATTGCAGAACTTGGCTACTCTGGATTAGGCACGCCTAGAGCCCGAGTGCTAGTGGGTGGTGAATTAGTGGGAGAAATCATACGCGGTCCCGACTATGCGTATTGGGTTACCGATCCCTACACGGCCTCTTCAGGTTATACCGCTATGCTGCCATCTATTTCAGGTGTGCCGGGTAAGGTAGTGAATAGTTTCTTTACATTACATTTTGGCGGATTTGGTGGCGCGTTTATTCACTGGGTTTACTTTGCTATGGGCTTAAGCGGCGCGCTGTTATTTTTAACGGGCAACGTGGTTTGGGTGGAATCGCGACGTAAAAAACAGTTAAAAAATAGCGCTACAGTAGAACAGAAACGCTCCGTTGTTATTATGGCCAGACTTACCACTGGTGTATGTGCAGGCACGGTTGTAGGGATTATTTTATCTTTACTGGCTGCAAAAGTGTTCTCAATCGATAATCCTAACATACGTACTTATCAGCTTATCGCCTACTACATCGGCTTTTTCGCGCCCGTGATCTACAGCTTCATTGTGTCGCCAATAAAAGCTGCTATCCATTCATTGTATCTGTCGTGTTTGCTACTGCTTGCCACTATTGGCATTACCCTTTATTTCAACAGTAGCAGTTTATCAGCCAGCATCGATATTGGGGTTTGCTTAGTATCAGTTCTGATATTAATACCTCTTTTGCTCACCGCTCGTCATTTGCAAAAACGCCGTTCGGTTATTCCCACCGACTCAGTGTGGGCCTAGTCAAATGCCAGACAAACACAAACTAAAATGTAAACAAGCAGTTTCTCAGTAAAGAAGGTTGCGCTAGCCGTTGGCGCAACCTGATTACTTTTTAACTGCGATTTTTAAACAAAAAAAGCAATAAGAATAAGAGCTTCGTCATAAATAGCCACAGCACATAATTACATTTACCGAAAGGAAAACACTATGAAACTCATCTCAACATCAATGCTTTTACCAAGTACATCTTTGCTCGCACTCGCCATTTCTTCTGCCATAAGCGGCGTGCATGCACAAGAGATACAAACCCCAGATAGAGATATTTCTGACATTGAAAAGATTGTGGTTATTGGTGAAAAAGCGAATCGCTCACTAAAAGACTCAACTACCTCGATTTCCGTTTTAACCGAAGAGGCCATTAATAACACCCAATATAAATCGGTGTCTGACGCCATATCTGATATTGCAAATGTCGTGGTTCAAACAGGCTCTTTACCTGATATTCGAGGTGTATCCGGCAATGGTGCAGCGGGAGGGTTTAACTCTATATCTGGCGGCGCAAATGGCCGGGTGATGACATTAATTGATGGTGTATCACAACCTTTTGTGGCTGATTTAACCGGCGACTCTGGTATGTGGGATTTACAACAGATTGAAGTATACCGCGGCCCGCAATCTACCAGTAATGGGCGTAACAGTATTGGTGGCGCAGTCTACATTAAAACTAACGATCCTAGCCAAGAATGGGAAGGTGCTGCTCGTGTAGGTTATAGAAATAACGACCAATACATAGATACCGCAGGAGTAATTTCAGGGCCGCTTATTGAAGATAAACTCGCGTTTCGTTTGAGCGTTCAAAACTTGAATGCCGATACCATTACCGATGGTGAGGGTTATGAATCTAACCCACCAGGCTATGATATCGATAAAATTAAAACCCAGCGCGTGCGTGGTAAATTGCTATGGACGCCGAATGATGATTTATCTTTCACGCTGTCTCATACCTACAATAATGAAGAAGGCGATACCGGCCGCGTTTATTATGCGCTAGAGAATTTGGAAGAATACAACCGTATTTATTATCGCGATATCAGCACAGAATCTTCGACAACTGCGTTGAATACCCAGTACGTAATTTCTGACGATGTATCCTTCGATATGCTGATTTCATTCATGGACTATGAATGGGGTTTCGATACTTACGAAGCCTCTGACGATGCTGAGCAAACCCTAATTTTTGATGAAACCAATGTAACGGTAGATGCAAAAATTAACTTTGCCTTACCGAGTAGCAACATTGATGGTTTTGTTGGCCTGTATTATTTCGAGCGTGAGCAAGATATTTTGAGCACAGGCGCTTACCCCTACTACGGTAGCGATGAAAGCGAATCTATCGCAGTGTATGGTGAAACCACGTTTGCGCTTTCTGACAAAATTAACATTATTGCCGGTGTACGGGTAGAACGTGAGAGTCAGTTCAGACATTTTGTTTATGAACCCATAGATTCTGAACTTGATGATGATACCAACATATTTTTGCCGAAATTCGTTATTCAGTATGCATTTACACCACAAACCACGTTAGCGTTTAGTGCGCGCAAGGGCTATAACGCAGGCGGTGGTGCGCTCAACTTCACAGCGCAAGAGTACTATTACTATGAAGAAGAGAAGGTTAATACGTTCGAGCTAAGCAGCCGCACACAGTTTGAAAATGGTACTGGTTTTATTAGTGCCAACATTTTCTACAACGACTACGATGGCTTTCAAGCACTAAGCTCTACACGCTTCATTACCAATATGCCAAGTGTGGCGACATACGGCGCTGAGTTAGAAGTGCATGCCAACGTAACCGATAGCATAGAAGTGAACGCTGGAATGGGGCTACTTCATTCAGAGATTAAAGATGCCGGCGCGGATTACACCGATGCGCAGGGCAATGAATTAAACTCAGCCCCAAGCTTTAACGCTAATGTAGGTGCCAAATATTGGGTGACAGATGCCATCAGCGTTGGCGGCTCGGTTCGTTACATTGGCGAATACTTTGGCGACTTCACCAATACCGCAGAACGGGTTGCTGGGGATTATACAATAGCCCGCTTTACCGCTAACTATACCTCTGACAACTGGCTACTTACTGCATATTTAGATAACGCATTTGATGAAGATGCACTGGTATCGCAAGAGCCTGATAGTGCACGCTACCCTGGAGGTTATGCCGCCATTGTCGACCCTAGAACTGTTGGCGTATCGGCTACTTATCGCTTTTAGTCTTTAGCTTTAGCTTTAGCTTTAGCTTTAGCTTTAGCTTTAGTAGATAGGAAAACCGTTAGAAATAGTACAGGGCATCAAAAGATGCCCTTTTTACGTTCGGTTATTCATTCTTCTATTTTAAATCTTTCGTATGTCTTTGTGTCTGTATCAACAGACGTCAACTCCCCGCTTGAATCATAGACCTCAGTACTTGTAACAATCACAAAAGCCTTGATAGTAGTAAAAGTATTCACGGTTGTTAACACACTTCCCCCATCTGCCAAAGACGTGGTGGTCGTTGATATGTCAGCGCCAGTAGGCACTGCAGTGACGGGGGGCTCCGTTTCTAGTCCTTCAGCGACGTTAGGGATTAGTGTTGCTTCAAGAGATACGGTTTCAACATATATCGCCTCCCCGTCGGCGTTATACCCTGTCACGGTTAACGTATTCTCCGACCGCGCTGCGGTTACACAATTCGATGAACAAGCAAACACATGATGGGTAAATAAACCGCTACTCAATAACAAAACACACAAAGTTAAATGCTTCATTTCACGCTCTTTAGCACACAAGTATGTTTAAATATTATACTGAAAGATATTAAACGAATTGCATTTACCAAAGATTTACACTTACGAATTAGAGAGTTACAGAGGAGTGTTGAAATTTATTAACCACTATTTTTTAGTCCCTATCTATTACCTTTGAGATATTAGCCCTTACGGGCTGCATCAAACACTATCAAGCAGATTCAAGCGTTCGTATTTACTAATACAATTAATATTCGTATATTTGCTTCAGTAATTTTTGGAGCCTAACCTTCCATGTAACTGCTTGTAAAATCAGAATTTCGTCAGTAATCGATTTTTCGGAAGGCCACCTACAACCTTGGTGCTTACTGCGGCAAGTATATAATTGAAGAAATTAGGAGTGTTTACGCTGCGTGGCTGACACTGTTAACAAGGAGGTTCGAATAGACTAGGATGCTGATAATTAAAAGCATATATCTAACCGCGGTTAGATATGTTTTCAAAGGAACTCGAGTAGGGTTAAAGATAACTCAAAAGGAATTTATAACAATGCAAACAACATCACATCGAGTATATAAACCAACACAAGCATATATCTCAGCAACATGGGCTTCCCTTGCGATTGGGGTTATTGGCTACCTTGTTGGATTATGGAACGCCAACATTTTACTCAATGAAAAAGGCTATTATTTAGCAATTTTCATTCTAGCCATGTTTTCAGCCGTAACCTTACAAAAGACGGTAAGAGATAAACAAGAAGGCCTACCAACCACCGCTGTTTTCGTTGGCATGTGTTGGGCAGCTTTTTTTAGTGCTGTTGCCCTGCTGGGTATAGGCCTTTTTAACGCCGACATGTTCCTAAGTGAAAAAGGATTTTACGGTATGGCATTTATACTTAGCTTATTTTCTATCATTACCGTTCAGAAAAATATCCGCGATTTAACCAATGAAGATGGAAGCACTTTATCATCAGCTTACCCTGGGGTAGCGAATAGCATTGATGTCGCACTCGAAACTACCGATATAGTGGGCGAGTAAACCGAAATGGGGTCAGAGTACTTTACTGGTTACTAATATACTCTGGCTCTACTATTTAGCGCTCCTCTTCCGAAAGTAAGAATCTATTCTTCCATTCGTAGACTGCCAACAAGCCGACAAATAATGCTTCCCCACAGATGAAAAACACACCAATTGGGCTTGCTGGGTGGGCATACAAAACGACGATAGCAGCACAACCCCCCCCCCCAAACGCTATTTGCGATGGCAAGAACCTTAATGCTCATCAAGCTTTTCTTGTTTGATAGTGCCAGCGCTAATGCATAACAGCCATAGATAGTGTTTGCACTTGCCAGGAAAAGAATAGTGTTAAGGGGCAATTGATAAAGCTCACTAATCCATCCCGCAAAGGCAAATAACGCTAAGCCCACTGCTAAACCAGCACTACCATCTATGTGTAAGACGCTGATGTTTTTAATTTGTGCCCAGTAACTTAGAAATTTTGCTAATTCTTGCAGCGATGTCGGTGTACATTTCATCTTCTTCACCTATCTGCCTATTTATTTCATTAAGTGTATTCAAAGCTTCTGACAGCGAGCCACTCTTTTCATAAGCCAATGCTAGCGTTGACATATATTCAATATTTTCAGGGCTTTGCTTTAACACTGCGTGTAAATATTTGATGGCTTCATTAGGGTTGTTACGCTCATGCAGTTCGTATAGCGCGGCATCAGAGAGTTGCCAATCTTTAGCTGCTATATGGTAACCATACATGTCGCTTAATGATGCAAAGTGAGCAGCAACTGCACCATATCCAGATAAATAAGCTTCATATGGCACATCCCATGATGGGTAGAGATACCTAAAGGCGTGATAGGTACCTATAATTTGGGTTACCTGGTGGGGCTCTTGTAAAAAGTAATCAATTTTATAGCGAAGACCTTTAGGTGTGTGCTGGCTCAAGGCAGTATCAATAAACTCAATGCCTTCTAGCATTGCTTTACCCTCTGGAGATTTAACTTCCGGATTCCCTTCATTTCCAATATCCAGGTAAAGCACACTGTGATTACTTTGTTGTTGGGCCGTAAATGATATAAGGGATTTAGCCACTAACTTCTCATCCCAAAACAAACTAGGGCTAAACGCAAAATAGGCATCAAATAGGTCTGGAGCTGAATAAAATGCGTGAGCCACTAGCAGACCGCCGAAAGAGTGCCCAGAGAATATTCTGTATTCTTCGGTTCTAAAATTATCATCTACGTAGGGAATAACTTCCGTTTCAATAAATTTCAGATATGTATCTGCGCCACCACTATTTTCTGCATATTTGGGGTCATTGGTGGGGGTAAAATCGCGGTCTCTATCATTTGTAGACACCCCAACAATAATCATTTGAGGCGCATTGTTGTAACCAACTAAGGGGTCGAGAATACCGGAATTCAATGTGATACCTACAGGCGCATCTAATAAATACAACACTGGATAGGCATAGTCAGCATTCTCATGGTAATAAAGGGGAAGCTGAACAAACAGCGAAAGCTGCTCGTTTAACACTGTAGAGAAAATTTTTCTTTCTTCTATTTCTCTGACAGCGTCGGCACTGGCGTGCTGAGTAAACATCAATATCAGAACAATGAATATCCGTTTCATAGCGCTACTCCATTTGAGGGGGCAAGTGGCTTTGGCGAGCCATTCCATTCGTGATTACATTCTCATAATTCAAGCGATGGCTAAATTAACTCTCTGATACGTCTACTCTTTAAATTTTTCTTTTCGCACATTTCCTAGTTTTTTGAATGCTTCCATATCAGTGGTATAAATTACCTGTTTTACGATACTTTCCATGCCTAGGTTATTATCTTTGAGGGTATTTTGTATAAGGGTATAGATTTACCTTACTTGCTCTTCCAGAGTAGCTTTATCACTTGCGATACCAGATAGGTAAACGTTGTTACCTGCAATAACAACTTGGGAGTAACCAATTTCTGCCTCCCACGGGTTATACATTTTTCTCTCTATTTGAGTATCAGCAGTAGAAATAGAACAAAAGAGCGATGTTGAGCTAAGAAGTACGAGACTTCGGACCAGTTTAAGATTCAATTGAACTCTTCTAAATAAACGAAAAGGGGCCCCAAAATGGGGTCAGAGTACTTTAATGATGACTAATGTACTCTGACCCCATTATTTTTTTAACACCATTCAGCCAAAGCGCTTATTCAGATACTTCAAGCGTTCAATCTCTGTTTTAAACCTAAAAGTTTTTGTTAATTCTAAATCATCCAAATCTTCTTCAGAAAGAATATCTGACAATGCACTTTCATCAATAACAACGAGAAACTCACTATTGCTTTCAGCTGTATATACAGCACCACCTTCAAAACCTTTATATAACGTTTTATTCGTTAGTGGATCTTCGTTCATGTACTGTATTCCCGACAAATATGGGGTCCCAAAAGGAGGGCAGAAAACTTTAACAACGATTAAAGTACTCTGACCCCATTATTCAGTAAACGTCCAGGCCACAAAGCGACTTTGTTTTTGCCCCTGCCCCATGTCTACTTTCAAAAATTTCGTTGCACCGTAGTAATTTATACTGGTTTCAATGGGCTTTAGGTGCTCGCTTTTTGACACTAAGCAGGTGAACCAATCTACTTGTTTTTTATAGGCCACACTCTCGATGATCATGCGCTGAATGAAGGCAAGTTCGCCCCCTTCGCACCACAACTCGTTGCCTGTTCCTGCAAAATTTAGCTTTATGTTACTAATATCGGGCTTCGCGTTTGTATTAGCATTGGCATCAACACGAGGCTTTTTCCCACTTCGCTTTTGCATATTTCCCTTAAGGCCGATGGCCTTGCGCTCGCTTCCCAGCGCAGCAGCTTCGGCAGATTTGTGAAACGGCGGGTTACACATAGTAAAAGTAAAGTGCTCGTTAAGCTGAATAACACCTTCAAATATTTTCGATTTTTTCGGCTGCTTTCGAACCGACAATAAACGGGTAAGCTTAGGATTTTTAGTGGCGATTGATTCGGCCGACTTCACCGATACCGCATCGATGTCGCTTCCTACAAACTGCCAACCATAGCTTTGACTACCAATGATAGGATAAATAGCATTAGCGCCTATACCTACATCCAGCCCTTTTACGCTTTTACCTTTCGGGATAACCCCTTTATTGCTAGACGCCAATATATCGGCAATGCCATGAATATAATCAGCACGGCCAGGCACCGGAGGACACAAATAACCATTGGGTATATCCCACGTTTTCAATCCGTAGTAATGAATTAGCAATGCTGCATTTAGGGTTTTAACCGCGTCTTGGTTGGTAAAATCGATACTCTTCTTGCCGCTTTTTGCATCAACCACATAGCCAGATAATGCAGGGTGTGCTTGACATAATGCAGCTATGGGGTAGCCATCTTTATGTAAATTTCGAGCATGCATGGTAGAGCCTGCTTTACCTCTAGATTTTAACGAAGGCTTAAGCGAGCTTTTTGTTTTGTGGCTGGAGTTGCTGTTTGAGTTGCTGTTAGGTGTGGAGTCTACCAAGGCGACTATCCTATTTTTAGGTATTTGGCTAAGTGAATTTCTAAATGAATTTTTAATCGCCATCGAGGCTTTAAGCATCATTTCAGAAATAACTAAATAGATGAGAAAAGGCTATTTTATAACAGTATCGCTAGGGCTATCGCCTAGTAAGAATCGAGCGCCTGCCCCTTTCTCGGCAATGCGATCGTGCTTATTGTACAAGTTACATTTGTCTAAAGACAAACACCCACAACCAATACAGCCCTCTAACGAGGATTTTAATGCCGTAAGTTCAGCAATACGGTTAGTAATATGTGCGTTAAATACTTCACTAAGCGTAGCCCAATCTTCCTTATTCGGCGTGCGGTTATCTGGCAGGGTTTGCAGTAGTTGTCGAATATCATCAAGTGCATACCCCATGTTTTGTGCAATCAAAATAAACGATACCCTGCGAATGACTGAACGAGGAAACATTCTATTTCCTCCTTGGGTTCGCACGGAAGGAATCAGGGCTTCATTGGCGTAATAGCGAATAAGCGATACTGCGTTACCGGTTCGCTTTGCGACAAAGCCAATACTTTCTAGGGGTTCTGGTGCCATTTTAAAAAGTACGCATTTATTACTTGATCTAAAGTTAACTTAAGATATTAAGCTGTTGCTGTCTATTAATCCACTGCGCTTTTCAACCAAAGAGTTAGCAGTAAAAAATGCGCAACAGTAAATAAGGAAATACCATGCAAGCAGCCTTACTTGAACACGCCAATATTACCGTTAGCAACCCAGATGCTATTGCTGACGCCTTGTGCCAACTTTTTAACTGGCACATACGTTGGAGCGGCCCAGCCAAAGACGATGGTTATACGGTACACGTTGGATCAGATACCGCTTATTTAGCGCTGTATAAACCAAAGCAGTTCGGTTCTAACCAAGGTAGCTTAAATGGAATAGCTGATGATGCTCACTCTCAGAACACATTTGATCACACCACCGTAGCCCACATAAATCACTTGGGTATTGTGGTTGAAAATTTAGATGAGGTTGAAAAAAAAGTATTCGCTCTAGGATTTGATACCTTCAACCATGGTGATTATGAACCAGGAAGGCGTTTTTATTTCATGCTTGGAGAAGGGCTTGAAGCCGAAGTGGTGTCGTATACCAGCAATAAAACGCAGCGTCCCCCTATTTTAAGCCAAGGATCAGGGAGCCAAATTCAGAGAGCCAAATCTCAAGAAGGCGTAGCTCTGCAAGGCATAGCTCAGGAAGCCCCAATTCAGGACGATAAAATTCAAGAAGCAAAAACGAGGGGACGAAGATTATTGTTCAATCAGTAAGGTTAAAAATTAGGGGCACAGTGAGTTTAGTACAAACTGACTCGGCCCCTACAGCTTATTCTACCTCTCCCTCAATAGGCGCTAACCCACCACCTAACACTTTATAAAGCGTAATACGGTTTGATAGGTCGGCCTGACGAGTTGTAATAAGGGACTGGCTGGCACTGTACATAGTACGTTGCGATTCCAATGCAGTTTGAAAACTATCTACGCCATTTTCATAACGCGCAACAGACAACTCATAACTTCGTGTTGAAGCCTCAACCAAGGCATCTTCAGCATCAAGTTGATCTTGAATAGTTGCGCGTCGTGCCAGTGCATCAGCCACTTCGGTAAAGGCACTTTGAATAGCATATTCATAAGCCGCTAAATATTTTTGTTGCTGTGCTTCACTGTAAGCCAAGTTTGCCTTGTTCTCGCCACCATCGAAAATGGGCAAACTAATACTAGGCGCTATACTCCATATAGAACTGGCCCCGCCACTGAAAATATTCGATAAAACTGAGCTGGTCAACCCGCCGGTAGCGGTTAGCGATATGGTAGGGAAGAACGCAGCGCGAGCCGCACCAATATTCGCATTGGCGGATTTTAAATTATACTCGGCCGATAATACATCAGGGCGGTTAAGTAGTACTTCTGATGACACATCTGCCGGCACGTCAGTGACTAATTGATTACTATCTGGCAGTGAATAAGCCAGCAAGCTATCGTCGAAGTCTTCACCGACTAATAAGCGAAGCGCGTTGATATCTTGTTCTACCTGAGTTCGATAACTGGCGATATCAGAACGAGCAGAATAATAGATAGTTTCAGCGCTAGCCACATCAATGCGTGAATCTACTCCATAAGATAACCGTTTATTGGTGATCTCCATCGCTTGTTGAGCGTTGGTCGCTGTTTGCTCGGCAAGTGTAAGCAAATTACTATCAGCCGCCAACGTCAACCACGCATTGGCAATCTCACCAATAAGCGTTATTTTGGCCGCCTTCGCTGTTTCTGCGGTAGCAAGATAAGTTTCCATCTCTGCTTGAGTTAAGCTACGATTCTTACCGAATAAATCTATTTCATAACTGCTGAACCCTGCTTCTGCTTCATAGGTAGTGCTGATATCTCCCGTCGAAGCCTTTGACCGATTCCCACTTAAACTTGCATCCACGTCTGGGAATAAATCTGATCGTTGAATTCGATATGTAGCTCTAGCCGACTCTACGTCAGCTAATGCTTCTTGAAGGGTTCTACTGCTGTTTAACCCCATATCGATTAGGCTTACCAAGCGTTCATCTTTAATAAAGTCTTTCCATGGAATATCTAACGCTTTCTGCGAAGACAATCCTTGTGTTTCTTCTACTTGTTTAAGCTGCCACTCATTGGCGACCGATGAGTCTGAACGCTCATAATCTGGTGCCATTGAACTACACCCTGCTAGCACCATTGCAGTAGCAATAGGCAGCAACTTAGCGCTGCCTATTGATTTAACAAGGTACTTTTTAGCACGTTTTCTTACAGTAGAGAGTTGAGAATGCTGTAATTTCAAATTATTAGTCATGGCCATTCTCCAACTGCTTTTGAGATGAGACTTGTTCTGTATGTTCATTAATTGTATCGCTATAAACTGGACGACGAGCTGGGAATAAGCCGCGTACTAATACAAAAAACATAGGAACTAAAAAGATACCCAATAACGTTGCGGTTAATGTCCCGCCAATAATACCTGTACCTATTGATATACGACTATTTGCCCCTGCTCCCGTTGAGGTAGCCAAGGGTAAAATACCGAACATGAAGGCCAACGATGTCATAATAATTGGGCGCAATCTTAGACGAGCAGCGTTTACCGCAGCGTCAATCAACGACATCCCTTTTTGGTAAGACTCTTCTGCAAACTCAACAATTAATATGGCGTTCTTGGCTGCAAGACCAATCGTTGTCAAAAGTGCAACCTGAAAATAGATATCATTTTCTAGCCCTCTTACTGTAGAGGCCAATGCGGCACCCACTACACCTAAAGGAATAACCATGATCACCGAAAACGGCACAGACCAGCTTTCATACAAGGCTGCTAACGCGAGGAACACCACTAAAATAGATATAGCGTACAATGTGGTCGACTGGCCACTTGCAATTTGTTCTTGGTAAGACAGCCCGCTCCAAGAGTAAGTCAATTTACCTTGGCCTACCTCTTCAACTAAACGCTCCATTTCAGCCATTGCTTCACCTGAACTAACACCGGAGGCGGCAGAGCCTTGAATTTGATAAGACGCGATACCGTTGAAGCGAGATAAGCTTTGAGGCGCACTTGACCAAGAATACGTGCTAAACGTTTCAAACGAGGTCATTGTGGTCTCGCCATCGGCATTGCTACCACGAACATACCAATCGTTTAAATCTCGAGGTTTAGAGCGGTATTGTGCATCACTCTCGACGTACACTTTTTTCACCCTACCGTCATCGATAAAGTCATTTACATAATTACCAGCCCAAGCTGCCGTTAACGTATCTGAAATATCCGACATCGCCAGACCCAGGGCATTTGCCTTACTATTATCAATATCAATATTTAGTTGAGGCGTATTACTTAATGCCCCTTCACGAACACTAGTGATGAGTTCGCTTTGTTGTGCACGGCCCATTAACTCGTTTTTTAACGCAGTTAACTCCTCACGGCTGGTCCCTGCTGCAGCCTGTAACTCAAACGTAAAACCGTTGCTTTGTCCTAAACCTTGAATAACCGCTTGATTTAAGGCAAACACACTTGCATCGCGTATCCCCGATAAGTTTCTGTTAATACGATTAATGAGCGCATCAGCACTTTCATCGTCCTCGGTACGATCATCCCACGGGTGGAGTGAAATAAAGCCCATACCTGCATTCTGACCAGTTCCTGAAAAGTTAAAGCCAGAAATAGAAAAGGCTCTATCAACAACATCAGGCTCTTCATTCAACAGGTAATCTTCCACTTGCGAAACGGCTGCGTTAGTGCGTTTAATAGAAGCACCTTCTGCCAAGTTAACTTGAAACATAATGCTTCCCTGATCTTCATTAGGTAGGAAGCCTGTTGGCATACGAATGATTAAGACACTCAGTCCGCCGATGATAATTGCATACACCACTAACCAACGAACTTTTTGGTTAACAATCTTACCCACACGGCTCGAATATGATTTTGTTAACTTATCAAACGTCGCATTAAATTTAGCGAAAAAGCTCGTACGCTTAGTCTTACGCTGATTTTTATCAGTGCTATCTTTAGGCGATTTATGCTTAAGAAGAGTGGCACACAGTGTTGGACTTAGCGTTAATGCAACAATAACTGACAATATCATCGAAGATACAATAGCCACTGAGAACTGCTTATAAATTACGCCTGTAGAGCCCCCAAAAAACGCCATTGGAAGAAATACAGCAGAAAGCACAACAGCAATACCAATCAAGGCTCCTGTAATTTCTGACATGGATTTAATTGTGGCATCTCGCGGTGAAAGGTTCTCATCTTCCATTAATCGTTCAACGTTTTCTACCACAACAATGGCATCGTCAACTAGGAGGCCGATAGACAACACAATCCCGAACATGGTCAACGTGTTAATAGAAAAGCCAAAAGCTGATAGCACCCCAAAAGTACCAAGTAAAACTACAGGAACCGCAATAGCGGGAATAAGTGTGGCACGCCAGTTTTGTAAGAACAACCACATAACCAAAACAACGAGTACTACCGCTTCTGCTAAGGTGTGTACCACTTCAGTGATGGAAATTTTGATAAATTCAGTACTGTCTTTGGGGAAAGCAATTTCATAACCCGCCGGCATATTAGCGGTCAATTCTGCCACTTTATTTTTAACAGCTGTTGCAGTATCTAACGCATTCGCACCTGGCGACAGCATGATTGCGATACCAGAAGCAGGGTGACTATTTAAGCGCGAAATAACGCCATAACTTTCACTTCCTTTTTCTACTCTAGCAACATCACTCAATAGAACATTAGCACCTGTAGAGCTATATTTGAGGATAATATTGCGGAACTCTTCGGCGGTTGACATCATCGATTGCGCCGTGACCGTCGCATTTAATTCTTGGTTTGGTAATGTGGGGCTAGCTCCAAGGCTACCCGCGGGCACTTGCACGTTTTGCGCTGTTAATGCACTCGTGACATCTGAGGGCATGAGATCATAGGCAGCTAGTTTTGTAGGGTCCAACCAAATACGCATCGCGTATTCTGATCCAAATACTCGAGTATCACCCACCCCTTCAACACGCGCTAAGGAATCTTCCATGTTAGAAGAAATATAGTCTGAGATATCAGCTGCGGTAACTTGGTCATTTGAATCATAGACCGACACAACAAGTAGAAAATCGGTGTTCGATTTGGTAACTGTCACCCCTTCAGATTGTACTGCTTCAGGGAAACGAGAGCTCACTTGCTCCACTTTATTTTGAACCTGTACCTGCGCATAATCAGCATCGGTATCTTGTTCAAAGGTAATATCTACTGATGCTGAGCCATCTGACGTACTTGACGATGAAAAATACAATAAGCCATCAAGTCCCGTGAGTTGTTGTTCCAAAATCTGCGTAACACTGTTTTCGACGGTTTGTGCATCTGCGCCTGTATAGGTAGTGCTAACACTAATAACAGGTGGAGCAACACTAGGGTACTGAGCGATGGGTAGTGACATTATTGATGCCAAACCCGTTAGCATAATGATAATAGAAATAACCCATGCAAAAACGGGGCGGTCGATAAAAAAACGCGCAAACATGAATTAGTTACTCCCTGTGGGTGTGGTAACAGAATCGCTATTGTTATTACTATCAATAACAACGCCATTGCTATCTACTTTGACCTCTACAGGTTTAACTTGACTGCCCTCTTTTACTTTTCCTGCACCTTCAACGAGTAGCTTCTCATTAGCTTCTAATCCGTTAATAACGACCCATTGATTGCCTATGGCAACCGCTGTCACTACAGTACGTTTTTCTATTTGGTTTGATTGATTTATGACATAAGCGTATGCCTCATCAGTCGCGCTATGATAAATGCCCTGCTGCGGCACTAAAATGGCCTGCTCATCTACTGCATCACTGACGGTGGCTCGTACAAACATTCCAGGTAGTAAAAGACCATCTGGGTTCGGGAATTCAGCACGTAAGGTTACCGCTCCCGTTGAGGTATCTACTGCCACTTCCTGCATTTTCAGTTCACCTGTTAAGTCATAATCACTTCCATCTTCTAGAGAAAGCGTTACCTCAGCAGTGCCCTCATGAATATTACTTTCGCTTATTAATTTTCTTAGTCTCAAAAGTGCTTTACTGCTTTTTATCATATCCACGTAAATAGGATCTAGCGCTCGAATTGTAGCCAATGAGGTATCTTGTTGCGCAGTAACAAGCGCCCCTTGAGTGACAGAAGATATTCCGATTCGACCCGAAATTGGCGCTAACACTTTTGTGTATTCAAGATTAATTTTCGCGGTATCTAAAGCTGCTTCATACATATCAATATTGGCTTTTGCTTCTAAGTATTCCGCGTGGGCATCATCAGCATCTTGTTGAGATATCCCCTCAACTTTTAATAAGTTAGCGTAGCGTTCATCTTTAAGCTTAGCGGTTGCTTCCGCAGCTTTTGCATTATTTAATGTTGCGGCCGCCTCGTTATAGGCTGCTTGATAGGTTTCAGGGTCAATTTGGTAAAGTGTCTGTCCTTTCTCGACAAGTTGACCTTCGGTGAACAAGCGCTGTTGAATGATGCCACTCACCTGAGGACGCACTTCCGCTTCTTTGGATGCCGTGATCCTTCCTTGTAATTGGGTATCTATTTTATGACTGCTGGGTGTGACAGTTATGTATGAAACTTCAATTTCTCTAGGTGCCCCAAAACCATCTGAAGGACTTTCGTTTTGTTGTCCGCAGCCGCTAAGTAGCGCCCCAAATACTAAGAAACCTAGCGGTAATGTTAAATTCTTCTTCATAAAGTTTCCTTATTAACTCCACAATAAAAATAGGCAGAAGCAGCTAAATCTGCAAGAAACAACTATTTGTTAGATGTCGCAAACTGTAAATGGCGAAAGGTTAAAGAGGGGTTAAGGTTGCACTTACTTGCGTTTAATCGTCGAATAAAGAGATAAGATGCATTTGAATTTGTCGGACAAAGGGTTTCTCATAAAAAAGCCTGAACAAACTCAGGCTCTTCGTTGTGGTAACGCTTTCACTGGTAACACTGCTAAATGCGCATGCGTTTTGATGACTTACAATATTAGTTAAAAGCCTCTGGTCTCGTAGCTCGTAGACTAGCCTTTAATTTGCGCCATTAAAGTGAGCAAGTATTTTACTCACCTCACTGATACGGCGTTCAAAACTCGATTTGCTCGCACGCTCATGGATGGTGTGATCGCCATCCCCGTATGGACCAAAGCCATCAAGAGTAGGCACGCCGGCAGCCGATACCACATTCGCATCACTCACCCCGCCACGTTTTTCCAGCTTAAGAGGGGCACCTAACACACTTTCTAGTTCAGCGATAAACTGCGCTTGTTCATCTGTAGGTTGCATAACATCACGTTGCAAACCACCCGTCACGGCCACTTTAACCCCTTCAACAGCAGGGTTTTGCGTGACTTCTTCAAACGCAGCTAACACTCTATCTCGCTCTTCTGATTGAGTGAACCGCGCTTCTACCGTTAAGCTAGCACTAGGAGAAATAGTATTTGCGCCTAAGCCACCTTTCATTTTGCCGGCGTTAACCGTGGTACCTTTTTCAAGGTCGGTTAAATTAGTCAGTGCAATTAACATATGAGCCGCAGCCAAGTTCGCATTAATACCGTCGGTATAATGGTTTCCTGCGTGTGCGCCTTTACCTTCAAATTCGATTTGAAAAGTTGCAATACCTTTACGAGATATGACCACATCATGATCGGGACCGGCCGCTTCAAAAACCATACAGGCGTCGTAGGCTTTGGCTAATTCACTGGTAAGCAGCTTACTGTCGTCACTACCACTTTCTTCATCGCTCACCAATAGCATATCAATGTTCGCGATATGCCCCTGCTCGGCAAATACATTTCTAAGTGCTGTTAGCGCAATATAGTTACCGCCTTTCATATCACAGACACCTGGACCATAAATCCATTCATCATCTTCGCGGAATTCGGTAAAGGTGTCTGGAGGAAACACGGTATCTAGGTGACCAAGTAGCAGTAATTTTGCGCCTTCACTCTTTTTAGACAGGTAGTGAACATGGTTACCAATTGCTTCACGTCGATGGGTTTCTACAGAGAATCCAAGTTGCTCCATCCACCCATTAAAGATGTCAGCATTGAGATCTACACCCTCTTTATTTTTAGTGTAAGAATTAAGCGATATAATTGTGGCAAGTTCGGTAAAGTTCAGACTACTATTCATGCTATTTATTCCAAGTATTGATTAAAACCAAACTACGTTGAAGCCCTTGTTTTAATTGGGCAATTAACAGTAATCACACATGCTTTAAACGTTAAAATTACAAATATTGAAAATAATTCTCATTGAGCAAAAATTAAACTTGAATAGTTCGTAATTTAGCCGTTTAATGGCGCCGCTTTTGGGAGGGACTCCTCGTACCAAGACGTACCCTAAAGTCTAATATATGTCATATTTCTCATCTAAAATAGATATTTACCACCCATTTTGGTGCAAATATTTGTTTTGAGATGTCTTCTTACTTAAACCGAACAGAATGTCAATTCATCGGTTCAAAAAAATAGGGTTAAAAGTCGTGCCAAAGTATACAGTCGGGATGTGGATGTACAGCAACAGCGGCGGTACTGCCATACAGGCTAAAATCGTCAATCAATTACGAGATCGTGATATCGAAGCAATCACCGATCTTAACTTAGGCCATGCAAACGCACATAACGGAACCATTACGTGTCATAACGTAAATATGGAAGAATTAGATGCGTTCTTTTCATACAATGCAGGCCAACAAACGCCATATCAAGTTTTTCTTTATCAAGTATTAAATGAATCAATTCCGTGCCTTAACAGTTTTGAGTCATTTTCGTTATCTGAAGACAAACTGCGTACATCACACCGATTATCTCGAGCAGGAATTCGCACGCCTGATTACCGACTATGCAATACCAAAGACAAGCCTATGCTTAAAAACACCATCCGCGAATGGGGTGGACGCTTAGTGTACAAGCCTACCGATGGTTGGGGCGGCATGGGTATTGTTAAAGTAGAAGATGAGCGTTCTTTAGATATGCTTATTCCCTTTTTGGATCAAACCAATATTCCTCACTTCTACGTTGAACGCTTTATTAACTACGACATGACAGACTATCGCATCGATATTGTTGATGGTGAATTTGTGGGCTGTTACGGGCGTCAAGCGCCAAAAGACGACTGGAAAACCAATGTTACCAGCGGCGGTTCTGTTATTCGCCGTGAACCCAATGATGAATTAGTTGCCCTAGCCATTAAAGCAGCAAAAGTTACTGGCCTAGATATCGCTGGGGTTGATGTAATTTATGACCAAGAACATGAAGAATATGTAGTATTAGAAGTAAACGGTATTCCTGCATTTGCAACACCTGAACAAGAAGCTGCAGGCTTAACGTTTAATGAAGGAAAAATCGAGCGGATCGTTAATTTGATTGAGCGAAAAGCAATTGAAAAGCGCGCTAGTATGCAAGCTGCGCTAACCTCTCAACTGTAAACGAGAAAGTAAAATGTCTACGACTAAACTACCTACTATTGGCCTACTCTATTTAGACCACGTACTGCGCTTTTTCGACAAGTCTAATTTTAAAGGCTGGCCAGATAAAATTGAAACGGTGTGTTACCACTGGGGTAACGACAAAGCCCGTTTCATTCGTGAAGTAAAAAGCAAAAATATCGACATTCTTATTGGTAATATTCCTGCTACGGCTTATGAGACGTTTCGTGAAATAGCGCGTGAACTACCTGATGTTCGCTTTTTGCCTTCAATGGACACGCAGTTTGCCAATAAGTCGAAAGAAAATGTAACCCATTTTTGTGAAAAGCACGACTTACCTATTCCAAAGACTGATATTTTTTACGAAAAAGACGAAGCAATGGCGTTTTTACGTAAAACCAGTTATCCGAAGATTATTAAAAAGTCTTACGGACCGTCTAACTATGGCGGCTACTTCGTACATAAAGTAGATAGCTTTAAAGAAGCGGCTGAACTGCTTAAGAAAAAGAAATACCACCCCGTTTACGTGCAAGAATTTGTGCCTATGATGGCAGATATTCGCGTGATGCTTGTTGGTCATAAACCTGTTTGTGCATTCTGGCGTCGTCCTCCTGAAGGCGAATGGCTAACCAACACCAGTCAAGGCGGCTCAATGGATTATTCCGGCGTGCCTAAAGAAGCGTTACAAATAGCAGTGAATGCGTCTAAAGCCGCTAAAGCTGAATATTGGGCTTCTGATATTGCATTAGGTGTTGATGGTAAGTTCCGTATACTAGAATGCGCCACTGCATTTGCCGCCTTCCCCTATATTCGTGATTGGATTGGCCAGTATATTATGTGGACCTTGTGTTCAGAGCGCTTTAAGAAGCCGCATATTCCTTTGTATAACTGGGAGGAACTGGGTAAAATTCGCACGCCGCTATTACGTACCATGAGAAACATTACTTTTGGGGAATATACCCCAAGTTGTGATAGCGCAGACTCAGCGGCAGTGACTAACCCTGAGCTATACCCATTACTACCTGTTGAATTGCAGCTAGATGAAGAATGGCCAAGTGAGTCGTGGAATTTTCAAGATAATTACACGCCAAAAAGTAAAGCTGAAGTCATTGCCGACCTACACATGGAAAATCAAGATGTAGGTGAAGATGATGGTCTACCTGAAGTAGACGGCGATGGCCTCGAAAAAGTGCTAAACATAAACAATGATGAGTTAGAAGAAACGTCTGAACTTAACGCACCTGAAAGTGATGCTCCTGAATTTAAGAGCAGTGAAGCGAAAGCAGACGAACTTATTTTAACAACGCCACAAATAGAAGCGTTTTTTAGTGGCGTTAAAGGTATAGGCCCTAAACTTACAGAGGTGATAATCAGTACTCTGGGTGAAGCGGGCACGTCAAAAGCGATTTACGCTGATCCAAGCGTGTTTCTGACGGTTAAAAACATTCAGCAGAAGAAAGTCGATGCAATTATCGCGCATTGGGATAATTTCAAGACTACGCTGGTAACCACTGATTTCTCTTAGTAAAGAAGAAATAATGAAAAAACAATATACCTCGTATCAAGAAACAATGGCGTTTTTAGAACAAGCTCAGGAAAAATACCCTGAGCTTATTCGCGTGCATAGCATTGGAACGACGTGGGAAGGTAGGCCAATTATGATGGCTACCCTTTCTGCTAACATTGAAACTGCGGACAGTAAACCCGCTATGCTTTTTACAGGAACCATCCACGCTCGTGAGTGGATTGGCAACGAGTTAGCCATTAAGTTTATTGATAACGTGCTAACCAATATTGATCACAATCCATCTATACAACAGGCGTTAGGCCGCAATACCTTATATATGGTGCCTTGCTTGAACCCAGATGGGTTTGAGTATTCTCGTACCCACTTCTCTTTTTGGCGAAAGAACAGACGCGACAATGGCGATGGCACCTTTGGTGTAGACTTGAACCGTAACTTTGGTGTTCGCTTTAAGCGCTCTGCCGATACCACGGTTAACACCTACTCAGGCCCAGCGGCGTTTTCTGAGCCAGAAACTGCGGCCATTCGTGATTTCGTACTCACGCATAAAAACATTACTATTGCGCTAGATTATCACTCGCAAGGTAACGTGTTTTTCCCTGCGCATAAGTTTAATCACGAGTCTGAAATTGAAGGCACTGACTTAAACGTATTGTGCGCCAATATGAACCGTGAAATTCATAAGGTTACAGGTCGCCAGTACGGTATACACCGTGGTAAGCCACCTACAAACCTTATCAACGGTAGTGGCCGTGAGTATTATTATTCGCTAGGTATTATTTCTGCTGTGGTAGAAGTAGGCACTCGCAACATTCCTGATTACATGGCGAATATGTCGCAAAGTGTTGATGAGAATGTGCCTGCTGTACTTTATGCACTTTCAGAAGCGAAAAACTACTCTGATGAAGCACCTGCTCGAGTAGATAACTTCACTATTGAATCAGTGGGCGTTTACGAAGCGACCCTATGCTGGGATTACCCAGAATCTGATGATATCTATTTTGAATTGTATCGTTCTGAAACGGTGAAAAGCCCTTGTCGGGAAGATAACCTTATTGCGATTATTGGCAAACACGCGTTCACAGATGTGCAGCTTAAAAGTGGCCAGAAATATTTCTACAATATACGTGCGGTTAATAAAGTTACCGATACCAAGTCGCCTTTCAGCCCTGAAATTAAGCTTAAGACCCAGCTGTCTGAAGACGAATATTTCAGAGGTTTGTTCCCATCGAAGCGCGATATTGGTTATGTAGGTCAATATACCCTTGAGAAGAACCGCGACCATTTCGGTTACAACTCATTGTTTGTAGGTGTGAACAAACGCCGTGGTATCTGTTACGGTGTTATTGCGTTCAACATGGAAAACTTACCTGAAGAAGCCCGTATTAAGAATGCGAGTTTCTCTTTGTACCCAATGAACCGTGTTAACGCGAAGGTAGAAAACTTTGGTGAGTGGACGGTATCTATCCTCGACCCATCAGAAATTTCTGACATCACAGACTTTAACCAAATTCATCAAGCGAAGCCTATTCAAACACTAGGCGATGAAATTCGCTCAGATAAGTTAACCCAAGGTATCTGGTCACACTGGGATTTGAATGTGGCAGAGCGTCGCATTATTCGTAAATCTATAAAGAACGGTACCTTGTTGCTTCGCGTTGAAGGCCCAAGAAAACTTCCTCTTGGCGCAGACTCGCAAATGATGCAATTTGATATTGGTTACGGAAAGTTTGGTTCAGGTATTCATTACCGCCCTAACTTGGAAGTTATTTATACGCTTCCAAGCAAACAGGTAGAGCTAACGCCATCATCACTTAGCACTGTGTCTAAAGCCGAAGTGAAGCAAAACGAGCTTCAGTCTGGTTTCGATGCTAACGGCGATGTGGTGTACGGGCAAATGACCTTCTTAACCGAAAATCTACCTGATCCCAAGAAAACGGTGATCACTGAAGCCTACTTAACAATGAGCAACGACAATGCCTTGCCTACATCGCAAGATATTCGTTTCACCATTGAATTAGCAGGTCTTGAAGATCTTGACTATCAAAGCGTTAAAAATAGAGAGAAAAAAGAGTTTATTGGTTATGAGGTGAGTAATGCTCAGCTTAAAGACAAAAACTCTCACAACTTTATTTTTGATAGCTATTGCCGTGAAGCGCTAGAAGAAATGCATGCTAAGCATGCGCCATTCCATTTCGTGGTTCGCTCAACATCATCAAGTGCTGAAAAGAACATGTTAGTGAATTGGCATGACTTACACAGTAACCAAGTGTGTAAGTTGGTTATTAAGTACATTGAGCGCCGTAAAGAGCCTTTACCTGCGCCGGCGAACTTAAACGTAACTTTAGAGAATCGTCAGGTGAAACTGAGTTGGAGTAACCCTAAACATGCCGATTTGGTTGGCGCGTTTGTGGTAAGAAATCGCTTCCACTCACCACGCTCACCGCTAGACGGGGTGAAACTTTACGCAGGTTCTGATGAGTATACCTACGACAACTTTGGTAACCCCAATGTTGAAAAGTACTACTCTGTATTCGCTTACGATGATGTGCCTAATTATTCTGCGCCTGTCAGTGTTTACTATTCTTCTGAGGAAGTTATTCCTGTAGAAGAAGAGAAATACGAGAAGCAGGAAGAAGAAGACGACGATGAGCCGTTAATTGATTAGTCATTAGCTGCTACGTTGTATTTGCGGTAAAAACGGGCTTATACGATAAAAGCGGTTTATGTGGTATGAAATGAGAATAGGCGCTTAAAGCGCCTATTTTTTTGCCTGCGTTTTATCTATTTTCTGATGTACTCACTATTTTCAATGTACTCAAACCTACTATTGCAGATACACTAAATGACAACATTGCGGCAACAGCAATATTTGCATTTATAGACAAAGAAACTGCCACCTTAAGGGACTCCCTATGACAATAATAAAAAAAGGATTACTTGGGCTTAGCATACTGCTTTTGGCTGTGGTTATAGTTGTGCTAGTGCGCACCATAACTTTCACTCCAGAAACCTACCAGCCCTCCCCCGATACCACTATGGTCTCACCAGATGGCAGCGTGATAGCACAACACCTTTCACAGGCTATTCAAATACAGACAATCTCTTATGAACGTGCTGAAGATCGTGACCGCACTGAGTTTCAAAAATTCATCACATGGTTGGCCAGTACCTACCCTGAAGTGCACAAAAACTTAACGCTTACTTTGCTAAACGACTACACTTTACTCTTTAAATGGCGCGGACACGCATCCTCCAAACCTAGCGTGTTGTATTCGGCCCATTATGATGTGGTGCCAATTAATCCAGGCACAGAGTCTCAATGGCAGCACCCACCCTTCGCTGGCGTAATTCAAGATGGAATTATTTGGGGCCGTGGGGCACTTGATGACAAAAGCGCAGTAATCGCCCTTATGGAATCGGTAACCTTATTACTCGAAACCTCATATACCCCAGAGCAAGACATCTACATTGCCTTTACTCACGATGAAGAGATAGGCAGCCAATTTGGAGCAAAAGCGGTTGCAGAGTATTTCACCAATCAAAATATCAAGCTTGCTTGGTCTCTTGATGAAGGCTCGTTTATTCTTGATGGCCTAGTACCTGGCTCAGACAAGCGAGTAGCCAGTATCAATGTGGCTGAGAAAGGGTTCCTTACCCTTGAGCTTATTGCAAAAGGCGAAGGTGGGCATAGCTCGATGCCGCCACAAGATACCGCTGTGAGCATTCTAGCTGAAGCCATAGTGAACGTTAAAAACTCGCCAGTGCCTGGTGGGTTAGAAGGCCTCGGTGAAACCATGTACACCAATATTGCTAAACACATGGATTTCTTCAAGCGTATGCTCTTTGCCAATCAGTGGCTGTTCAAGCCACTGATAGAGGCGTCAGTGTCTCAGTCGCCTGCGGGCAATGCCATGTTGCGCACCACCACAGCCCCCACCATGCTCTCGGGTAGTGTGAAA
The DNA here is from genome assembly GCF_030547075.1 of Alteromonas sp. 1_MG-2023. Taxonomy (GTDB): domain Bacteria; phylum Pseudomonadota; class Gammaproteobacteria; order Enterobacterales; family Alteromonadaceae; genus Alteromonas. The sequence continues at coordinate 305,115 of NZ_JAUOQH010000003.1, forward strand.
GCCAATGTTCTCCCGGCAACTGCGACCGCCACTATCAATTTTCGTATTCATCCCAGAGACACGATTGAAAGTGTAACAAGTTGGGTAGAAGCTGCTATCGACGACTCTCGTATCACCATTAAAACATCGCAAGCATTTAAGCCGTCAAACGTGGCCAATAGTGAAAATCAGGGGTTTAAAAATATTGCCGCGGTGACACGTGATGTTCAGGGCGATATTATCGTTACCCCTGGGTTAACTATCGCTGCGACCGATAGTCAATTTTACTCAAAAATCACTGATGCCTATCGCTTTAACCCGATGAACCTGACACCTGCTTATCTGTCAGGGTTTCACGGCACTAACGAAAGAATCGATATTAAAAACATGGAAGATGCGGTTAAATTCTATACGCGACTAATGCGCCAACCGGCGCAGTAGTGCCATATTAATGCACCACATCACAGGCAACGCAAAGGCGTTGCCTTTGCGCACTTAACGTTCATTGAGCGCTGTGGGTTCTTTAGTATGGATAATGTTTCTCGCAGCAAGCTCTAAGGGCAATCGTCTAGATGTTCTGACAGTCGACGCTTTTTGCGGTATATCAAAATATATTTTTGCATCAGTAATGCTATCCACTACTTTCTGAGTGATTAATATCACTCCCTTCTCGCTCACTGAAAATCCGAAGTGTTTGGCAATGTTAACGTCGTCAATCGCTAAGTTCGCGGGAATAGTCACGCCTTTATCTACGATAACATTTTTTAATCTAGCGCCGGCCTCGATAGTCACATCAGGCAGCAATACACAGCCTTGAAGTGAGGCGCCATCAGCAACTGTGCAATTGGATGACAAAACAGTGTGGTGTATTCGGCAATTGTTCAATTGGCAACCCGTGCCAATGAGTATTTGATTAAGATCGCACTGGCCTTTTTGAGCCCCGCCCCGTATTTGGGTTGGCGCGCTAGACAAGGCACTTCCCCAGATAGGCCAAGCCGGATCGGCTAAATTCAACATGTCGCTGTTGTTTAGCAAATCCATATGAGCACGCCAATAGCTATCGATAGTACCTACATCGCGCCAATAGGGAATTTGGCATCCGTCGGCACTTCTGAAGCGATGCGCAAACACCTTGTGCTGTTCAATTATATTGGGAATGACATTTTTCCCAAAGTCATGGTCTGACTCAAGGGTTTTTGCATCGTCTTTAAGTAGTCGATAAAAAACCTCTGCATTCACTACGTAATTTCCCATTGAAGCTAAACAATACTCTGGGGCATCTAATAATGGGTGAGGCTTACTTGGTTTTTCGTCAAACGCGGTTACGTGCCCTTTACTATCAGCGCTTAACACCCCCAATTGATTGGCCGCATTTTTAGTAGGTACTTCTATACAAGATACTGTCATTTCGGCGTTATTTTTCACATGTTCAGCCAGTAGCTTTCGGTAGTCCATTTGATAAACATGATCACCTGATAGGATCATCACATATTTTGGCGCTCGGGATTTGATATAGTCTATGTTCTGAAAACACGCATCCGCAGTGCCCTGATACCAATTTTCAGATTGTTGTTGCGATGCTGGAAGAATATCTAAACGCCCACCGAAGCTGTTGTTTAACGTACCCCAATGTTGCATTAAATGCCGAATTAAACACTGAGACTTATATTGTGTGAGTACTGCAATTCGATTTAGGCCAGAATTGACACAGTTTGAAAGGGGAAAATCAATAATTCGACAATGACTGCCAAACTCTAGAACAGGTTTAGCACGGGTTTCAGTCAGTGCTTTTAATCGTGAGCCCTGCCCACCGGCTAGCACTAACACCATGGTATTTTCTATTATTTGCTGTAAATCAATCTCTGCATTCATAACTGGCTCCGGCTAGGGTGATACCTAAATCGATGATGATTAAACTGCAATCACAATTTAATATATCTATTGAAGGAAAATTGCCGACATTGAATTCAAAAAAAATTCTACAACATGCCTTTCGCGTTAAGTCTAAGTAAACAAGGAATTTTCGTTTAGCGTATTGATCCGCATCAATACGATTGACGATGCGCGTCCATGAAGGCTTATACTCATTATAACGCCAGGCTATATAGCGTTTTCATCTGGCATCTATCTGGGTTTCATTTAGCGTGTATTGGCTTGAATGAAACAAACCAACTCCCCTCATTCTTAATTATAGTCACCATTGCTGAAGCTAAACCGCATGTGCTAGTTTGATTAATTACATGCTTATAATTCAAACCAATAAGGAAAGGGAATGAGAGCAGTTTGTACACTTGTTTTATTGTTAGTGAGTTTGCAATGTATGGCCAAGGATGTCATGGATATGCAGGCAAGGAGCGAGTTGGTTGATGAAATACTCGCACAACGATTCGAGCAGGTTTTACCCAGTCTTATGCAGCGTACTAAAATTGATATGTGGGTAATCATGTCGCGGGAATACAATGAAGACCCCGTAATTAAAACTATGCTGCCATCAACGTGGCTATCTGCTCGCAGGCATACCATGTTGGTTATCTATAACCCTGGCGAAGGAAAACCTCTAGAGCGCCTCGCCGTAGCACGTTACGCAGTGGCCGATTTATTCGAAAAAGTATGGGACAAAGAAGCTCAGCCTAATCAGTGGGAAGCACTTGCTGACGTTATTGAAGAGCGAAACCCTAAACGAATTGCAGTGAATGTGTCCGATGCATTTGCACTTGCTGATGGTATGAGTAGCACTGAAAACCGCAAGTTTATGGCCGCCCTTTCTCCTACCTTCAAAGACCGTGTGGTATCAGGTGAAAAACTTGCTATTGCTTGGCTAGAAACTCGTAGTAAGCTTGAAATGCAACACTACCCTACCCTGACTCAAATTGGTCACAAACTTATTGCAACGGCTTTTTCAAATGAAGTTATTACCCCAGGAATCACCACCACTGACGATGTCATATGGTGGCTTCGTGATCAAAGCAAGGCATTAGGGTTAGAAAACTGGTTTCATCCTTCAGTGTCTATTCAACGTGCCGACAATGAAAAATTTGATCAAATAAAAGCGTTTAGTAAGCGCGCTGGTGAAAATGTTATTCAGCCAGGAGACCTTATCCATGTTGATTTTGGCATTACTTACCTGCGCTTAAACACCGACCAACAACAGCATGCCTATGTATTGAAAGCTGGCGAAACTGCGCCTCCTGAGAGCATTATAAAAGCCTTCGCGGCAGGTAACCGTTTGCAAGATATCCTTACCAACCATTTTAAAGTGGGTCGTACTGGTAATGAGATTTTAAAAATGTCTCGAGAACAAGCCATAGAAGAAGGTCTGACACCCGCTATTTATACTCACCCCCTTGGGTTTCATGGTCACGCAGCAGGCCCCACCATCGGTATGTGGGATGCACAAGAAGGGGTTCCCGTTCAGGGCGACTATCCTATGTATCCAAACACGGTTTATTCCATTGAACTGAACGCCGCAACCTATATTCCAGAATGGGATAAAGACATACGCATTATGTTGGAGGAAGATGCGTTTTTTGATGGTGAAAAAGTAGAGTATCTCGACGGAAGACAAAAAGTACTGCATCTCATTTCTTCCCCAGAACAGTAATCTACAGATTAATGCGCGCTTATTAATGTATTTTAAGCGCGCCCCGAGTTTTCAAGATACGGCTATTGTTCCGTCCTCACTTTCGCACCGCTCACATGATTTATTTACCGCTTATATAAAAAAGCTCATACCTCATTTTCTTAAACGTAAGCTGGCTCTACTTACTTAAGAGGAAATAAAAATGAAATCATATTTACACGTAACCATCGCGACCGTACTTGCCAGCAGCCTTTTCTTTAATTGCTCTGCAGCTAATATTCAGTCACTTAATAATGAGGCTAGCCCCAAAAGCTTGAGTAGCGCCGTTGATTCAGACGCATCAACTTCAACAGTTTCCGTAAACAATGAAGGCATTAGTCGGGAAAAATTTGTAGGCCATTGGAAAGGGCAATTAAGCGTCAGCGAAAACCAAAGTATTGAATTTGTGTTTAACATCAAGAATTCAGAAAGTGGCTTGCTAGCCACTTTAGATGTTCCAGCTCAAAACCAGTTTGGCCTTCAATTCGACCGTGTTTCGCAGATAGGAAATGGCATTACGTTAGTATTAAATGCCGCAGGTATACGCTACGAAGGTACATTGGAAAAAAATGCAATAAAAGGCGTTTACCAGCAAGGTAGCTTTAGCGCACCTGTTGACTTGGTCAAAACCCAAGTCAAGGTTACTCGCCAAGCTAAACCTCAAGATCCAAGTCCAACGCCCCGCTATACGGTAGAGCAGGTTAGCTTTGAAAATGAAAAAGAAGGGCATACGTTGGCCGGCACATTGTTTATACCCGACCAGCCTTTTACTCATACCGCTGTTATTTTGTCAGGCTCAGGGCCAACCCAAAGAGACGGTGATATTGTTGGCCACAAGCTATACGCCGTGCTCGCTGATTTACTCACTAAAAAGGGTATAGCAGTGCTAAGATTCGACGACAGAGGCGTTGGTGAATCAGGCGGGGAGTATGTTAGCGCCACCAGCGAAGATTTTGCTAACGATGCAAATGCTGCACTTAGGTTTTTAAAGCACCATGATACAGTGGCTTCAAGTAAAATAGGCTACATCGGCCACAGTGAAGGCAGTCTCATTGCCGCCATCGCGTTGGCCAATACAAAGAATACTTCTGCCGACTTTTTTATCTCACTCGCGGGACCCAGCACAACAGGGGGTGAGGTATTAATCGACCAATCCTACCTGATTCAAAAGGTGCGGGGTATGGCCGGTAGTGAACTTGAGAAAGACGATAAACTGCAACGAAAACTGATACAGGCTGTAGCACAAAATCGTTCTGACGAAGATATAAAAGCACTGATATCAGCTGCCGATATACCCGCTTCTCAGCAGGATGCACAAGTGTCTCAGCTAACGTCTGTATGGATGCAATATTTTATTAAAACCGACCCGAAGACTTACCTTCAAAAGTTATCCCTTCCCGTTTTCGCAGTGCATGGTGCTAAAGACTTACAGGTTCCGGTTCGTCAAAACATCGATGGCTTTATTCAATCTATTGATAAACAATGGCTAACTTATAAAATTTACCCTAACCTAAACCACCTATTACAACCCGCAGACAAAGGCTTACCAGAAGAGTATGCAGGGATTAGCACAACCCTATTTCCCGAAGTCGTTGAGGATATAAGCCTTTGGCTAACACAACAATGAAGCAAAACATAAGCTTTTGGCTGTTCCAAATTGCTATTTGGGGCAGCTTAACCTTGTTCAACTTATTAGCCCGTGGTTACTTTACCCATTATAAACTGGGCGAGTTGGTAAACTCCTTGAGCTTGTTTTTTGCGCTTCTTGCAGCCAGCGGTTTTCTTCAAAGATTTTATCGAGACCAAGTTTCAGCTTCCATTCCCAAAGGGGTTGGGCAAGCAATATTAGGCAGTGCTGCTGCGTCGTGTATCGCTATATTAATAGTTGGCTTAGTCTTACTACCCAATCAACAGTATTTATTTGGCGACGTGGGCAGCTTACCCATACTGCAACTCGTGGCCTCCTTCCCTACTATTTTCATTTTTTTGCTATGTTGGTCAGCGGTTTACTTACTTCTAAAACGTCAAAAATCGTTGAAACTAGCCTATCGACGTGAAGCCGAATTACGCCAAGCGTTAGCGTCAAGTCAGATGGACTTGTTGATTAATCAGCTTAACCCTCACTTTATGTTCAACGTCATTAACAATATTCGAGCACTTATTTTAGAAGACACTAATAAGGCCAGAGATAGCTTAGCACAACTGTCGGAAGTACTTAGAACTACACTGCAAACTAAGCAAGACAAAGTATGGTCATTACCCCAAGAAATTGATCTTACTAAAAGCTTTATTCAATTAAATAAGCTTCAATTTGAAAACCGTTTGCGGGTAGTTTGGAACGTGTTTGGCAATACTGAAAAGTGGCAGGTGCCTTGTTTAGCACTTCAATTGCTGGTTGAAAACGCCATAAAGCATGGCATTGGGGCACTAGTATCTGGGGGCACTGTTACCATTAATATAATTGCCGATAACAATTTATCAATTGAGGTTGTTAATCCAGGTAATTTAACGCCTTCAAAAGGCTCTACAAGTTTAGGCATCACTAACATTAAGCAGCGTTTGAATTTACTTTACGCCGACAGCGCACAGTTCTCTCTAACTGAAAACCAACATCAAGTGTCTGCAAAAATTGTTATCAAGGAAGGTCAATGACATCAACCCCGCAAACCAGAAGTTATAGTGCGATGATTGTAGAAGATTCTCGATTGGGTCGTGTCGAGCTAAAATCTCAACTTACCCAAATACCCAATATTACGCTGGTAGCCGAAGCGGAAAATTTAGCCCAAGCTAGCGATGCTTTAGCCCAGCATCAAATAGACGTTATTTTTCTAGATATAAATTTACCCGACGGAAACGGGTTTGATTTACTGACTGAATTGCTGCCCGCTCCAAAGGTTATTTTCACCACTGCCTTTGAACAATACGCTTTAGATGCATTCGAAAATAACGCCGTAGATTATTTACTAAAACCAATTACACAAACCAGACTTGCGCAAGCCTGTAAAAAATTATCCCTAAGCTTAGCATTGGAAGAAACTAAGACCTCGGCTGCTTCACCTATGACAATGGAGGAGCGTTTTTTTGTTAAAGATGGTACCCAATGCTGGCTAATTCCGTTATCTAAAGTAGAACGCTTCGAGGCCATGGGCAATTACACTCAAGTACACTTTGAAGGTAAACACCCAATGTTGAATAGAACGTTAGCCCAAATTGAAAAACGCCTTCCCGACAACCACTTTTTCCGTGTAAGTAGAAGCTTCATCGTACAGTTAGATAAAATAACTGCCGTTCAACCATGTAGCTCTGGTGCGTTAGAGTTGACAATGGAAAGCGGCGCTAAAGTGGAAGTGTCGCGAAGACAAACCAGCTTATTTAAAGGCAGGTTTGCGCTCTAACATCCCACGTTACCCTGTTTACTTTTCTTATTCTGCGACCTCTTTAGAGGTTAAGCCTGTTCCTTGCGCTTCTAGCGCTTTAATATCCGCTATCAAATAATCGACAGAAGCGCTATTGAGCCCGTTGTATATGCCTCTAATATGACGATTCTGATCTATTAATAATAGGCTTTCGGTATGCAAAAAATCTTCTGTATTTTGCAAGTTACCCAAGTCGTCGCTGGCGAAGTACGCACTTTTTGCCAGTGAATAAATAGCATCTCGCTCGCCTGTCGCCAAATGCCACTTTTTACTTACAATACCGTTTTTATCCGCATAGGCTTTAAGCAATTCAACCGTATCGGTATGCGGCCTAATCGAGTGCTGAAGAATTTTTACGTTATCGTTATCAATAAACGTCTCTTGCACCTTCGCCAACTTAGAGCGGATCATCGGGCAAATACCTGGGCACGTGCTGAAGAAAAAGCCCGCTACATAGATTTTATTCTCGAAGTCTTTCTCGCTAACTTCTTCCCCATCTTGATTGATGAAACTAAAGGGCGGTATTTGGTGAAAATCGCTAAGTTCTTTGCTTCCGCTTTCTATCCAATGAGGCGTGAACTCTTTACTGTTGTAGTAAGGTATCTGGTAAGCTAAATCGTCAGCACCGCAGGCTGCAGTTGCCGTCATTGCACCGGTACTGCCTAGCAGCAACAATACGCTAGAAGCTAAGACCTGCTTGATTTTTGTAGTAATCAATAGAGATAACTTCATCTTCAAGCCCCACACAGTTGTTTGCTTTTCTAAGCCCATAAATCCGCCCATTTTTGTATTCGAAATTTGAGTATAAGGTGCCGTTTTTACGCCACGCTTGCTGCAAGCCCGTTGGTTGCCCGCTGTGATAATTAAACTTCTTAAACTTGGCACCACTTCTATACCAACGCCATCCTTCACCTTCGACCTTGCCGTTTTCATATACGAATGCCGAACGAAGGTTTCCGTTTACCCACCATGTTTTTGCGCTGCCCTCTCGTACCCCAGAAACATAGTAAGCTTCGTAACCTAAGGTGCCGTTCGAAAACCACTTTCTAGCCACGCCTGCACGGCGTCCGGCAATGAACTCATCTTCTGTCGCAAGTGTGCCTGAGGAGTGATAGCGCACCACTTTTCCTGTAAACGGTGCATTTTGAAATATGCGAACGCCTTGTTTATTAAGTGATATGTCACTTTCATACACCACTAACTGTGGTCTATCGCTAAAAGCTACCGCCACGTAAGTTGCAGCTAACCAAAGTGCGCAGAACAGCAGCACTTTGTAGGCTGGTGGTTTAGTTAATATCACTCGGCGTACCTTGAAAGTTACCTGGAAAAATAAGGTAATAGTCGCCATTTAAGTATTGTTCAGTCGATACATGATAGTGATATTCAGCATCCTCTTCTGAGGCACCGGTATAAAGGGTAATTGATGTATGGCCGTTAGATTCATCAAGGTCGGTCGGGTAGCCTACGGTTGAGTAACAACGTCTTCCGAAGATAAAAAAACCGTCAGCCATAATGCCTACCAGCGAATCATCATCGTAGGAGATAGCTTGTGGCTCTAAATGGTAGTGATAAGTTTCTGGGCCAGTGTGAGCACCATTGCGATCAAACCCTTGTATTACACCTAGCGATACATCTCCCGTACCTTCTGAATCGTTGAAAATGGGCGCGCCGCTTAAGGCAATGCCTATTGCACCTAACGGCGTGGCTGATGAAGTTGCCGCAAGCTCAGGTGACACGGGTACAGTTAAGTCGTAATCGTTAATATAATCTTCAATGTCGCCAGGAGAGCGTTGTTGGTTAAATAAGGTTTCATCTTCAGGTTCAACATATAAACCGCTGGCATTGCCTGAATCCCAGTACGACGACGTATGGTCAGGTTTTCCGGCCGACTCCAGCGACACTGTGCATCCATCTTCAGACAACACAATAGTGACATTAGGTGCTGCTACAAATTCAAGATAGGCACTTGAAAGCTCCGTCATAGGTGAGTCGCACGTTGTGGTACTCGAATCACTGTCGCTACCTGTATCTACTCCGGTTCCGGTATCAACACTGGTACCGCTATCTGCCGTTTCATCGGTAGACGAACTTCCGCCACACGCTGTTAATACCGACAAAATACTTACACAAAATAATGCACGTAGTGCGTAGTGGCTTTTCGACATAGTGATTCTCTCTATTGGTATTTACTGCAGCAATATTCATACGTTTATACACAATGCAAACAAACGTAAGGATCGTGAATAGTCAGTAAATTAGCACAGGGATTGCGTGCACAATGTGCATATTCAAAGGAGATTGAAGTTGGAAAAAGGGATAAACGAATGACCAGTGAATGGTGGCTACTTTTGTTGGTGATAAAGTACAGGGCCAGTAGCTTTAAGTAAGTAGCGCTAAGTAATTAGCATTAATAAACAAGTGTTGAGGTTTTAAGTAGGTGTGTATTTGTGTTGGTTAAAGAGGCGGATAAAGCGCAGATGCGAAGGTGTTAAATAAGTTACTGGCCCACCCAGTTGCCGAGTGGGCCATGAAACTGTAAACGAACGTTAAATCAGTGTAGCTGAACTATTCAGAAAGTGGACGTACAACTACTGATTCTGTGCTGTATGCACGAGCAAATGCTGACATTTCTTTATGGTTACAGATAATGGTTTCGCCTACTAATCCGTGCTTAACAAGTGCTTTTTCTGTACCGATTGAAACCGCATCAAGACATGCTTGTGAAGCAATATCTTCGTTCTTAGCAACAAGCGTTATCGCTTTAGCTTCTGGTGCGGTTTTGTTGCTGTATAAGTCTGCAAACTTTCTGAGGCTTACATCGTTACAAAGCAATGATGCACTGAAAGACTCAACGTTTAAACCATTCTCACGGATTAAGCGTTTTGCTGCTGTGTAGCCTTCGGTAGCGGCAGTGTAGCAAGCTTGAGTTTCAATATTTTGGTTAACTGGGTTTAAACGAACGTCTTGAGCAAAAGCATGTAAAGACGCTACTGAAGAGATTAAAGCAATGGCGAAAGTTGACAGTTTCATAATGTAGTACCTATTGTGTAATTAAATTAGAGTTTTCTTAAGCAACGAGTACATTATGACTAAAAATTACGTAAAAGAAAGCCTATTTCGTAATTTAATTACAGAAAGCGGCAAATAATTGTACTTTTCACATCAGTTCTGTAAGTTTTTTACAAAAATTAACTTTTTTAACAATCGTTGTTACAAAATACGACAATATGCAACGTACATAATTGTTATTTAATATTGAAAATGGCTATATTAAGCATGCGTGATCGTAAATTTTTGAAATTATCGAAGTGCTTAACTGTTTAAACGCATAGACCTACATTCCCAGATAGTGAAAGTGCTATGGTGGCAATGGCGGTAATGGGGGCGCTTTAGAATGGCGATAGTAAAAGTAGTGGTGATGGAAAGAATAATGGCATTAGTCATGACGATGACGGTTGGTCATAGGCTGCGTCCGGTAGAGTAATGAAAGGTGTCACACAAAAATGCCCACCGGCTTTAGTGCGGCAGGCATTAGTCATTAAGTTAATAGCGCTAACAGTTTTTATACTTTAACTACTAGGTGATTAAATCATGCATCCAGTTCAGTGAAGGAAGTTTGCGATCTTGTTGATAGAACAAACGGTTCAACCTGCCTAATAAATTCACGGGTCGAGAGGGATCGTGAGATTTCACCCTATGGGCGCTTTCATTAAGCATGAATTCCCAAGGTTGAAGGTTCATTTCATCAATCTCTTCTTGGCGCACACCTAAATTCGTTAGCGTAGATAAAATGCGTTCTGTTTTACTTTCTATCACCGGCAAAATAGTGCTGCCGTATAAATCAGTCAAAGGTGCATTAATTGCCACTAATGTATGGTTAATCGCCGACCACACCATATCATGGTCAAACTTCCAACCACGCGGAGCATAGTAGCCTTCAATTTCCCATTCTAACTCTGCGTTACTTGCTGCAATGCTACTTTCCGCTTCCGGTGAGTACGATAAGTCAGGACGCGCGCCAATATTGTAGGCATCTACACTCATGGCAACACAAATCACCAAATCGCCACACATTTCCTTGTTTTGATACAAAGCTTCAAAAGCAGCTCGCTTTACCCCCATCCAACCATGCACTTTTGAAGGCTGTTCAACAAAATGGCGGACATCGTTAGGTAAGTCTTCGCCATATAAATTAATAAGCAATGGCAAAGGGCTTTGCTCTGGCGCTTCGTCTGGCATCCATACTTCATACTCCTGCCGGTTGTCAGCCTTTCCGCGGCTTTTAATGCCATAGGAAAGGTTAACTGGGCGACAGATACTCCTATCTTCATCAACGCGATGAAAATATTCAGAGCGCATACGCTTGATAAAGGGAGCATCTAAACCCGCCAAAGCGGCGGTAGGATAGCGATAACCAATCTCGCTGTTATCTACCATGGTGAGCGTAGGAATGGCTTTTTCAAGCTTACTTTTCACGCCCTTAAGTTGCTCAACGTTTGGCAACACAATACTTCGCTCGGGCTCAATAGTTAGCCGACGGCCGTCTTCTGCAACAAACTTAGGGGTTTTATGAAATTCGTACTGAGAGAAACCTAAGCCTTCAACAGCAAGGTTGCGATACCGAGACAACTCACTGAACAGCGCAGTGTGATTTCGAATGTGTTTAAACAAAGGGCGGTTTGACGTCATACTACTTATTCCATGTCACGTATTTAAGTTAGCAATTTTTCTTTGTATAGCTTGGCAAACAACGGTCGGTAATTCGAATTACAGTGTGCCACAAAGATAACATCAGGCAAGCACCTCCGTGCTCGTACCTGTCGCGTCATTTATTGATATTTAAAAATTCATACCAGACTTCAGTGCCAGCTTTATCGTACTCTTCCACTTTAGCGCGAAAAGCTTGTCGCAGCTCTACGTTCACTAAAGGTGCTGGGAGCAGCGGATCGAACACTAAACGTTTTAGGGCATTGTCGCCCACTACATAGTATTCCTTTGCAGCATCGTCTAATGACAAACCATCTATACGCTTGCGCGACCGAGCGAGTTCAATTAGCCCTTCTTCGTAGCTTGTTTCAAGTGCTTTTGTTTGCCATAGGCCTGAGGCTTTTTTCACTGTCGCTTTGGCAAAGTCTGAGCCATTAAAAACGATGGCACTTTTATCTAATCCTAGTAGATACAATCGCTCACGTATTGTATCGACGCTGTCATTTAGATTATTCGGCCTGACATAAAAATCGGCTGAAAGCTTTTTCAGCCCCAATAATTTCAGCGCTCTGTCTTGCGCTCGAATAGCCTTGCGATCACTTTTGGCCAATGCACTGGTAAGTACGGTGATCCAGTCTCCTCGCCACTCACATAATCTAGACTCTGCAGTGTGCCAGCTACTAATTTCAGCAGCAAATTGCTCGCCTTCCTTACCTAATTGATAATAGCCTCGTTCCACCAGCTTAAGCAGGTTTGCTGACTGCAAGCGGGTAAGGGTTACCCGAATATTATTTTCAGAAATACCAAATAAGGCACCTACTCTAACCGCACTGGCTGCATCCATTTTTATACCCGGCCGAGAGCCAAGTAGCTTCATTAGCAGGTGGCGAGCCACAGGTTTTACGGTAGTTTTTCCACTACGCTGTTCGGGTAGCATATTGCGTTACCAATCTATGAGTAATTAAAACGACATCTATTGAGCACTTTACCTAAATGTCATGTATTTACAAAGAATATCCTCTTCCCTCCTACTCACTTAACCTAAGTCACTCGACTAAATTACAAAATTTGACACAAAAAGACACCAGGAGTAATGTTCAATAAATTTCTCAGGCGAATTTACTATGTCTTCCTCTACTATTAGCGCACCTACTTTTTTTAAAACTCATGATGTCGAAAATCAACCGACGCCTTTACCCGCCTATAATTTGTGGGAGCAAGACGCACTGCTAAAACACGCGGTTCTGACTAACTTAACATCGCCAAATGCTGATCCAACTACTGCACCAAATGCTAAAATAGAAACCCAGCTAAGTACCTTTGGAAAAGTAGTGGGCTTTGAATTAATGGAGCACGGCGAACTTGCCAATAAGAATAAGCCAGAGTTTCACCCTTTCGACCGCTACGGTCGCAGAATCGATGATGTGGCATTTCACCCTAGCTACCACGCGCTTATGAACGCGGCCATGTTCGGAAATGTGCATAATTACTCTTGGCAAAATGAAAGCCAGCAAGGCGCCCATGTGGTAAGAGCCGCATTAATATTTATGCAATCTCAGGCCGATGCAGGTACCACCTGCCCTCTCACCATGACCCATGCCGCCATTCCAGCACTGAGACAAGCTAAAGATTTACCAAACTATTGGGTAGATAAGGTAGTGCATGGCCAATATGATAGCCGCACACTAGCAGCAGAACAGAAAAATGGTCTATCCATCGGTATGGGAATGACCGAAAAACAAGGTGGCTCAGATGTACGTCGCAACACGACTACCGCCACCAAGCAACAAGATGGCAGTTACCGTATTGTGGGGCACAAGTTTTTCTTTTCTGCCCCTATGTGCGATGGGCATTTAATTCTTGCGCAAACTGACGCTGGACTTGGCTGCTTTCTACTACCACGAGTTATGCCTGATGGCACCTTAAACGAAGTACGCATTCAACGCTTGAAAGACAAGTTAGGCGACTGGAGCAATGCGTCATCTGAAGTAGAATTTCAAGGCGCTACAGCCCATTTAATAGGTGAAGAAGGTCGAGGCGTACGTGTGATCATTGATATGGTTTCCCTTACTCGGCTTGACTGTATGATTGGCTCTTCGGCTTCTATGAGACAAGCGCTAGTGCAAGCTCATCATCACGTTAGTAACCGTGAGGCATTTGGTGCCAAACTGATTAGTCAGCCTTTAATGCAAAATGTAATTGCCGACCTTACTCTTGAATGTACCGCTTCGCTGGCACTAACCATGCGAGTGGCCCGCGCCGTTGATGCAAGTAAAACTGATCTGAAAGAAGCCGCGCTAGCACGCATCGCAACCGCCATCGGAAAATACTGGATTTGTAAGCGCACGCCCGCTTTCATTAATGAAGCCCAAGAATGCTTAGGGGGCATTGGATATGTGGAAGAAAACATTTTACCTCGGCTGTATCGCCAAGCCCCGCTTAATTCGATTTGGGAAGGCAGCGGAAATGTACAATGCTTAGATGTACTTCGCGCCTTAAACAAGGAGCCAGAATCCAAAGCTGCGCTTTTCGATTTGCTTAATAGCGCAAAAGGGAAAAACGCTTTCTATGATATCCACCTGCAAAGCCTTATAGATTCTTTCGAAGACACCGCCACTCTTGAAATTCGCAGCCGCATTATCACGGAACAAACCGCCCTTGCTATGCAAGCAGCCTTGTTAATTAATGATGTTGACAACGTGATGGCAGATACATTCTGCGAAGCAAGGTTAGGTAAACAACAAGGGCTGGTGTTTGGCACCCTACCCGCTACCACCCCGTTTGAAGACATTATTGAAAGAGGGGCATTAGTCTTAAAGTCTGAGGAAAAATAGACAGTAATTAGTCTTTAAAAATTAGTAAATGATAGTCACAAGTGACTGACAGCTAATCAGAACAAAGGGTTGAGGCAGGAAAGGTAATATGGCGGGTGTAATTTTCAATGATTGAGTCTAACACCCCTGACCGTTTGCTTTCTGCTAAGAAGCTATTGATGCGCTGACGTAAACTCTCTAGTGCTGGTCGCATGCCGAATACCAGATTGACAGTACTTGTAGGTTGTGGCGACTGATAGCTCTTTTGCTCACAAACTTCCGGTTGAGAAAATACCTGCCAAGCATTGTAGTTATTTAGTACAGCATAATCACATCGGTTTGCCACCAGCATAGATGCCATGAGTTTCTGGCTACTGGCTTCAATGCGCACAAAATCACCGCGCTCAAAGTATTCTGTTAATCCGCTATAAACGAAACCTTCACGTGTGCATATTTTTGCAGGGATTAGGTCTTGCAACAAAGCATTAGCATCAAAGGGAGTGGCACTATACAAAAATGTTTGATGGCTAACGACAGGGTCGGTAAATATTAGCTTTTCTGGCTTCTGTAGCCATAAAGGTGTGGTTAAGAAAAGATCGAAATCGCCGCTTCGAACAAAAGCTTCAGTCCTCGCACTATTTGAATCTATATAGTCTGCATTGATGCCGCTTTGCTTCTGTAAGTGTTCAAATATCCTAACTACAATTCCACTGTAATCTGAATTTTTTTCATTCAAATAAAGGTACGGGTAAGAACCTGGGGAATTTACGCCAAAATTGTAGATATCCGCTTCAGAAAGTTCGGATTTTGGCAAATCGGGCGCGAGACTAGCTTGGGCTGTACTTGAAAAGCCAGCCCCTGCTAAGCTTGCGACAGCTATACACATACAAATGTTTAAAATAAATTGAATAGCTATTTTCACAACGCATCCAAGTAATACACTGTTTAATTATTGTTCTCAAACAAAGATATTAACCAGTTAACATGTTAATGGGTATAGGAAAGTATAAAATTTTTAAAACGGGTTAGTGCTGTAACCCTGCTCACTTAATCGGGCATGGGCTGTCATTGCAGATAAGTCCATTTCAACGCCCTCTATTAACATGTCACTTTGTACATCATTGGCTGCCGATGATTGGCCGCACACTATCACTCGCACCCCTTTATCCATAAGCACACGTAGTAAGTTCAGATTGCCGTTATCTTCACCATTTCGCTTCTGATACGCTTCGTTATTAATAACATCGAGCGTAGCTGAACCATGAACCACTAACGCTAGCTGAATGTTTTCAAGCTTTGCGCCATTCGCCACATGCATGTTAATAAAACGAGCAAGCGAGTCGAATTTCCGATTTATTTTTCCCGCATCAGCACCTTTTGCCACATCGAAAGCTACTTTGAATTGTTGCTGCGGCGACACACTCACACCCGGCACGGGCGCATGCTTGCCGAAATTTTTGAAGACTGGGCCTGCTGCAAAATTGTCACTGCCAGCATAGCCAAATGAGGAAACCGATAAGGCTGATATTAAAACAATAGAAGGTAAAAACTTCATATTTACTCCACGCGACTGCTATTAAGTTATTGTTATATAACTTATTGAAACAAAAAGCGCCCTTTCGTACAAACAAAAGAGCGCTTTGCCAATCCAGAGCAACTATTTTCCGAATATATTTATTTGCCGAACGTAGCTAGTCGCTCGCTGTTTTCAAAGTTGCAGCATAATCTTGGGCTTGTTTAAGTAGCCTTAACGCATTACCACTCCATATATCTGCTAAATCTTCCTCGGTATAACCTTCTTCAAGCAGTCGCTGAGTAATCATGGGTAGATTAACTACATCCATCATATCTTCTACGCCACCGCCGCCATCCCAGTCAGCACCTATACCCACATGCTTAGGCCCCACGATCTCTAATGCGTGTAAAAAGTGTTTCATATATACGTCAAAAGACGCTTTAACGGCGGGATGTTCATGCTCAATTTCTCTGCGCTTTTCTACCAAAGTTTCAGGCGCAACACCTTGCTTAACCATGGCCATTAAACCTTTGTACGCTTCTTTGCGTTCAGGGTTTTCAGGTAATGCGGTAAGGTAATCACTATAGGCATTCATTTGAATGACACCGCCAGATGCCGCAAGCTCTTTAAGCAAGTCATCATCTATATTTCGCGGGTGATCGTAAATGGCTTTTACACCGGTATGAGACAAAATAATGGGTGTTTTAGACAGCTTAATCATGTCTTTAACCGTTTCATCGTGAGCGTGGGAACCGTCTAAAACGATGCCAAGTCTGTTGGCCTCAGCCACAAAAGTTTCACCTAATGGCGATAGTCCATCCCACTTCACGCCTTCAGGATCGGTAGAACTATCACCAAGCTGATTGTTTTTGAAATGTACCGGACCCGCCATTCGTAACCCAAACTTGTAGAAGGTTTCAAGTAGACTCATATCCGTACCTAAAGGGTACGAATTTTCCATACTTATATAAACAATATGTTTACCGGTTTTCTTAATTTCACTCGCATCTTCGGGATCGAGCGCTAACGCAAAAGTTTCAGGGTTTTCGGTAACCATGGTGCGCACTGCAAGGGCTCGTAATAAAGCCGTATCGCGGCTTTGCTGATAACCTTCAGTAGTTAGAGGTCCTTGAGGGGTGTAAAGCACCCAAAATCCACCATCTAGCGCCCCATCTTGCATTCTTGGTACATCAACTTGTGAAAAGTCATGACCATAAGTATGCCGTTTCATAATATCAAAACCGGGCCTAACCAAATGCGCGGGAGTATCAAGGTGGGTGTCCAAGGTAACCAGTTTGCGTTGAATAGCTTCCGCTTCTTCTAACGATACCGAATTAGCGGCACGCGCTACCGTACTTAGTGTTGTAGCACTAAGGCCCAGAGCGACTACGACCGCAACCATTGCTTTATTTAACGTATTCATATTTGTTTTCGTTTTAAGTGTCATATTAGAAAGCCACCGTTAATGATGCCTGCACATTACGCGGGCTTAATGGGCGATAGAAAGCTGACCCTACAAAGGCGAACGACAGCACTTCTTCGTCAAAAAGGTTATCTACGTTTAACCGTAAACTCACGTTTTCAGGCATACCGAAAGGGTTAACACCACCTAAATCCACATAGGCACTTACCGTGGTGTAGCTATCCATTTCATAGGTTTCGGCATAATCGGTATAACGACTGCTGGTATATTTTGCAGACACATTCGCTACTAGCCATTCTGTTGGCTCGTAGGTAATGCCACCTGTCATCACCCAATCTGGGCTGTCGGCCAAGGCGCTGCCCTCAGGGTTACTGCCAAAACCGTCTACTAAGCTGGCATTTTTGTACGAGACATTAGCGTTCATGTATAACTGTTTTTTAAATACTTCAGGCTGATAAACGCCTGACAATTCAAATCCGTAGGCTTCTGACGCGCCGCCATTAATATAAAAGCTCTCTGGCTGTCCCGTGGCTGGGTTTAATACGTTGCTGGCAAATAAGCGGTTATCGAAACGGGTATAGAACAATGCTAATGCCGCATTAAAGTTTTCTTTATTTGTGCGGTAGCCTAATTCAAGGTTATCGGCTTCTTCACCTTCTGGAGTATCAGGTTCGAAACTAACCGCATTGTCATAAATGTCATCTGTACCATTAGGCAGTGCGTAGTTTTTCGAGTAAGACGCAAATATTTGATCGGTGTCATTTAGGGTGTATACCGCGCCCACAGAAGGTAAGAAATGGTTGCTGAATTTGCCGCCCACAGATTGAGGCCCATAACCCGCTTCACCGTCAATTTCGTAATCGTTATAATCACGGTACCCGTCTAGTGAATAATCAACACTTAGAGACTTAATACCCAACTCAAGCTTTAAGTTGTCGTCCATTAAACTAATGGTATCTTTCACGTATAACTGCGTAGTTTCACGTACCGAGGTGTAATCACGACGATAATATGCCACCTCGTCCCAAATTACGTCACCGTCAGCGCTGCCACCGGTTTTATTTAAGCGCTGTTGTGTACGATGGTAAGTGTCTTTTTCTTGCCAACCACCAAATTGTATATCGTGGGCATCGAGGGTTAAGTTGAAGTCGGCAACAAAGCCTTTTCTATCACCCCCTACCGACGATAAACCATACTGCACACCACGTGGATGCACTACATCTAACCCGGCTGCCGCCTGATCTTCATAAATGCTTAAAGTATTGCTGTACGAATCAGGAGAGACACCATAACCATCTTTATCTTCAAAATAGTATGTACCCGTGAACAACAAGTTATCTAAAAGATAGGTTTCTATCTGGGCAGAATAGAGTTTATCGTCACGAACGTTTACGCGATCTTCATAGTAACTTGTACAATTACTACCGGTAAACACAGGGGTAAAATCGCTTTCATCCGCTACCCCATCTTGGTTGAAATCGTAAACACCCGTTAATGGGGCAATACAGCCTTCAGGAATGGCATCTAGGTAGCTGTAATAATAGTTATCATCAAAAGTCGCTTCGGTACCTGATGGCGAATCATAATCAAAAAAGTCGTTCGCTACATAGCTAACGGTAAATTTCGTTTCGTCACTAAATGCATAAATTGCTTTACCTTCAATGTGCTCTCTGTCGATGGTGCCTGGCCCTCGCCATAAATCGCTATCGGTTTTAGAGCGGCTCACATAGGCTTTAAAGCCATTAATATCACCAGTTTCCAACTTAACAAAGGAGCGATTTAAATCATCATCGCCAATGGTGTAAGACATCATGCCACCGGCTTCGTTAGATGGGTCAACTGAATAGTAAGAAGCAATGGGCCCTAAGGTAGAATAACTTGGTGCGGAAACATCACCGGCCCCCGGAGATGCCACTACAGATGCTAAGTTCTCATTATCTACATATCTAAAAATAGGGCTGCCGCCGAAGGCATCTGAGCGCCCCATGGGTACGCCGTTCAATACAAAGCCCATTTGGCTTAAATTAAATGCGCGTACATTCACAGAGTTTCCAAACTCATACAATCCTAATGCACCGTCCGTTTGAACATTAAATCCAGGTAAACTTTCTAACATTTTTAGCCCAGATATACCGCCTGGGGCCGACAACAACGCGTCGCGAGTTACTGCTAACGTATTGGTGACTTCACCAGTACCAATCGCAACCTCGGTAGTAGAGATACGACGACCAACTACTTGAATCTTTTCTTCTTCAGCTTCAGCACTGGCGGTTTCACTTTCTTGTGCATACGCAGGGCTGACGGCAAACATCGCCGCAATGGATACACTTAATAGTGTGGGACGCAACGGTGTATTTGTTTTTATCATGAGTGTGTTTCCTGCTGTGACTGCAACTACGTACCAACTCGGAGGAAAACCAAGCGGGTGTTCAATCTACACATCACAATAAACATACCAACTACGTTAGACTTTAGTATAAATCCGAGGGCAATTTAACTTAGACTAGCATTCGTCGGGCTTGAACAACTCATCTGAGGAGTTTTATCTTAATCGTTTTTGATAGTAACTATTCCCTCATCACTTATTAACAATAAGTGATGCACCAACAACTCACTTAGGTAAAAGTCTGATGCACCAGAAAAGTGATAAAAAATACTCATTATTAAAACACTCTTTAAATTATAAACGCCTAACTTTGAGTATGAATCGGTAGCAATGGCGATATTTTTTAAGCGATACACGCGAAGTAAAACTGTATTTGGGTTGCTATTAGCCTTTCCAGTTTTTATATTGCGTAAATGAGCCCATCAGCCAACTAATTGACTATTCATGGAACCGAATTACGACAATTACTCGTATCGCGAGTTACTTGAGGCATTAGAAAGCATTGACTGTGATGCATTTCCTGGGCGAGTTAATAGCATTAAAGCCAGATTAGCCACACTAGATGAGGAGAGCGATAGCGTATCTATTCGTGGGGACTACAAAGACATTAGCTTATTACTATTTTTAATTAGTTCGGTAATTGGTGCGATATGCACTTGGACACTAGTTAAAGGAAGCGAGGATGATTTTAGGCAAATAGTTGGCGCCTTAATGCTACCCGCCGCCCCCGTTTTATACTGGTACTACAAGAAAAAGTGGAAAACTCATGCCCAGGACCACTTCATTCTAAATAAAGAGGGCGTGCTTTATAGCTTTAAAGGGCAAGATGCCAAATTAGCATGGGCGAATATTACGTCCATCGAGTACTCCCGAACCAGATATCATTCCACTCTATTCTTTGAAACAAACGATAGGGAAAAGAATATCTATATTGATATAAAAAAATTCCGATGTAGTCAGTCAATGGTGGATAGCTTCACTAGACAAAAGGCCATCAAATACAAGGTG
Source organism: Alteromonas sp. 1_MG-2023 (assembly GCF_030547075.1). Lineage (GTDB taxonomy): Bacteria > Pseudomonadota > Gammaproteobacteria > Enterobacterales > Alteromonadaceae > Alteromonas. Next base: position 325,982 of record NZ_JAUOQH010000003.1, read on the forward strand.
ACGTATTATAAAAGCACGACATGGAGGGGGAAAAACAAGTAGTATAAGCAAGGCCCTCAACTTCCAAAGCCCTTAAAAAAGCGGCTCACATTGAAGACCTTGCATTAGCAATGTGGGTCTTGAACTAGCCTACGCCAGTTTAGCGTTAAAAAATGCTATGGTTCTAGACCATGCTAACTCAGCATTGTCTTTGTCAAACCGCCCCGTAGAATCGTTATGAAAACCATGATTTGCATTTTTGTACATATGCATTTCGTACGAGACATCATTCGCTTTTAAGTCTTCCTCGTATTCTGGCCAAGTTGCATTTACTCGCTCGTCTAATTCGCCGAGTTGAATAAGTAAAGGCGCCTCAATATTTTTGCGTAGTTCTTTGGCTGCTGGGGTACCGTAAAAAGGAACACCTGCATCTATAAGACTACTATCGATGGCAGCTAGATAATTCACCATATAACCACCAAAACAAAAGCCGACTGCGCCAAGTTTTCCGCTAGACAATTCATGCGCTTTGATAAATTCAGCGGCGGCTACAAAATCGTGTTCTATTTTCGAACGATCGAGAGTTCGCTGCATAGCGCGACCTTCATCGTCATTGCCAGGGTAGCCTCCTAATGGAAACAACGCATCGGGAGCAAACGCAATAAAGCCTGCCTTCGCAAGTCTTCTGGCTACATCTTTAACGTAAGGGTTTAGCCCGCGGTTTTCGTGTACTACCAATACTACTGGCGCTTTCTTTTGTGTGGTTTCATCTTGGGTTAAGGCGTTCGGTACGACTAAATAACCCTTACCTTCTCCATGGCCTTTGGTTGAAGCAAAGGTTTCGTAGGTTGCGGTAATCTCAGGATCGTTGAAGGATATTTGTTCAGCCAACGCATAGTTAGGCAATAATGCCGAAGTTAAGAAAGACATGGAATAACCAAGGGCGACTAACCCTGTGAGCTTGGTCATGAATGTACGTCTATCCATGCCGCCGTGGGCATAAGCGTCGTACCAATCGAAAGCTTCTTGTGGAATGGCTTTGTTTTCCTGCTGAGGGCTGTTTTCCCGCTGAAGGCTCATAGTTAATCCTTAATTATACAAAGTGGTAGGGCTAGGTAAGTGAACTGCTAGTTAATAACTAAATGAGTGTAGGTGTCCAGAATATTATCCAATATCTTATGAGAACAGTCGTGTTTTTGCGTCGTACCGCATTTATGGCAGCGATAGTCGTAAATGTGCTGCAAAAGGTTTCATTACCACCAAGAAGGCGTTAACTTTACTGCGTTAATTTTATTTCGATACGTCATTATGATGTAGTAAACCATGAGGCTTATATGGCAACGTTAAAAGAACAAACTCAGGCGAAGGTTGAGGCTGGCCGTAAAGGCAACCCAGATTTCATGAAAAGGGTAGATGCAGAAATAGCAAAAGCTAAGTCGTTTCAGCAAGGCAGTGATGCATTGGCAATTGGTGAAAAAGCACCTGAATTCACGCTGCCAGATGCAAAAGCAAATACTGTTTCCCTCTCCACCCTTTTAAGCCAAGGGCCTGTTGTAGTGACTTTTTATCGCGGAAGTTGGTGCCCCTATTGTAATTTACAGCTTAGAGCACTTCAGTCTCGGTTAGACGATATTAAACAGCTAGGAGCAACACTAGTGGCTATAAGCCCGCAGGTGCCTGATGATTCGCTCAGCGAAGATGAAATTAGCAAAATGGATTTTATCGTATTGTCAGATCAAAGTGCTAAAGTTGCAGCCCAGTACGGCGTAGCATGGGAAGTGCCTGAATTTCTCATTGAGCACATGAAAAACGATAGGCAACTCGATCTAGAAACCATCAACAACGGTAATGGTAACATTCTGCCTATTCCAGCAACCTTTGTGCTTAATCAAGATGGCGACGTAATCTGGCGCTATGTGGATGTAGATTATCGAACCCGTTCAGAGCCGCAAGATATTATTGATGCGCTTAAAAATATATAAGCTTTATTTGCTAAAGCTTATATAAGGGCTTTGGCAGGAAAGGCTGTAACTACTCTTGCGGACGCTATTGAAATCACATGGCGCTCATGCTCACATGGCAGTCAGTCTAACGAGCCGTTAGAGAGAAGTTGAAAATGGGTAGGTATAGTTAGAATAGCAAAAAGGTGGCCATGGCCACCTTTTTTAAATTACGTGCTGAGCAACAACAATGTCTCAACAATACTCAGACTTGTTTGTTCTTACTTCTTTGAGTTTACCGCAGCCAAATCGATAATATTTACGTTAGTATTAAATTTACCGTTGGTTAAGATATTATTCATTTTATCTGGATCTTCTGCATGATCTTGCACAAATGCTAAAATATTTTGATTATTACAAGTTACACTTTCTGCAATATAACTTTTACTCAAACCAGAATCTTTAATTGATTTGTGAAGTTGAATTTTGCTGCCTTGCGCTGCAACAACACATAATTTAGAAGTAATTGAGTCGTCTGCTGCAAATAATGAATCTGCTGCGCTTGCCATACCAATAGTAGATAAAGAAAGTGTAATTGTAGCTAGTGTTTTAGTGAAAGTGTTCATCATTGTCATCCTTTAGGTTAAGTCAAAGTTAATTTTGCAACCTGAATGCCAACTAAATAAAGATACTAAAAATCATAAAGTTAAATCAAAACTATCACTATTCAAGCTTGTGTCTTAATATTTAAATAACTTAAATTTAGTTTTTTTGACCAAAATTTAGCCTAATAATAAACACCTGACTTTGTGTTTTTTTAAAAACCTATGAAAATCACCCAAATTTAAAACAAATCCATTCACATCCCGTCTTATAGATATAAAAAGCCGCTACTAATAGCGTCTAGAAATAACCACCAGTAAAAAGTGCTTTAATTATAATTAAAAAGAGAACACTAAAGCGTAACAATTAAAGTTTTGGCACCAGGATTATTCATGATCCCATTAGTTACTTAATCAGTATTTTTAAGGGGGAATCACCCGCATTGAAAATCACTTACGGAGATTAATGACATGTTAACACGAAGGAGTTTCATAAAAGCTGGTGCTGGAGCAGGCGCGGCGCTAAGTCTTGGTTCTATAATGAGTTCAACTGCTGCGGCACAGGAACTTAAGCTCAAGACTTCTGCAGGGCCGCTAATGCCTACCCTTGGGGAAATCGAAAAAGGCGCAAGCTTACCCACCAATACGATGATTAGCAGCAAACATTATCGCCCAAAATACCGAATGGGATTAGGTGGGCTTGCTGCGGGAAATGGGTTTAATACCATTTCTAGCGATGAAGAAATTCTACAAATGCTTAATACGGCATGGGATTCGGGAATTCGGCACTTTGATACATCGCCTTTCTATGGTTTAAGTTTAAGTGAAAGACGCTACGGCGATTTACTGCGAAATAAAGAGCGGGATGAATACGTGCTTTCTTCAAAAGTAGGCAGGCTGTTAACCGCTTCGTCGAAGCCATTGGAGAACAGTTGGCACTGGGCTGATCACTCACCGTTTCATTACCGCTACGATTACACCGCATCAGGCACTCGTCGCTCTATCGAGGATTCATTGCAGCGCATCGGCGTTTCATCCCTTGATATTGTGTACATACACGATTTGTCGCCTCAAAATAGCGATATGGGTGACGATTGGGTGCACTACTTTGATCAAGCCGCTAAAGGCGCAATTCCTGAATTAGCGAAGATGCGCGATGAAGGAATTATTAAAGGCTGGGGCTTTGGTATTAATACTCCCCATGCAGCATACAAAGCCCTTGAAATGTCAGACCCCGATATATTTTTGTTAGCCTTGCAGTATTCCATATTGGATCATGATGAAGCCTTAAAGAAAACCTTTCCGTTACTGGATAAGCGCGATATGTCTGTAGTAGTAGGCGCCCCATTAAATGGCGGCTTCTTAGCCGGTAGGAATCGATTTAACTATTCGAGCAAAATTCCAAACGCCATGTCACAGAAGTTTGCTGCTATTAACACTGTTGCCATGAAACACGGCATTGATATGAAAACAGCTGCATTGCAGTTTGCTGAAGCCCCGGATACCGTCTCTGCCATCATTCCTGGCGCTCGCACCATGGAGCAAGTCACAGCGAATGTTAAGGCGATGAAAGTGAAAATTCCAAGTGAATTTTGGCGTGAGTTGAAGTCTAAAAACCTTATCGCTCAGAACGCTCCCGTTCCTAGCTAATCGTTTTATAGATAAATTTTTAAGGTAATGTATAGATAGGCACTCATAGTTTTATGTTTAATAAGTAAAGTAAACAAGAGTGCCTACCTTTCCTCCACGCTAGCGATGAATTCTAAAGAGGCCATTTCTACCAATCGGCTTTTGGTGCGCTCAAATTCAAACATAAGCGAGCCACTGGTATAAATCTCTTCTTGAGGCACGTAAGCCGTCATGATTAGACTAGTTCTACTGTCGTAACATTCATCTACCAATGCTATAAATCGGCGTAATGCATCATCCATGGGTGCTAAAACCACTTCCCGCTCTCCGGTTTCGGCAGAGGCGATGTTAATATTCGAACCGTTATCTTCAGTGCCCCGCGCCTTAATTCTCTCGTACGCCTGGCCACTCATAGGTGGCACGTTGAACACTAATATGGTTTTGTACAACTTGGCTAATTCTACATAATCAAAGTGGCTTCGAGGCCCTTCACACAACGCCGAAAAATCAAAGCAAACGGCGCTGTTACTCAAACCTGATTGGCTAGTTTCACTTTGTGCAATAACGTTAATATGGCGACCTAACACCGTTATGCTCGAAGCCGCAACATTAAGCGTTAAGTCGAACTCGCGAAGGAGAGTTTGATGCAATGCCGCCTGCTTTGGCAATGACTCAGGTAATTCGAAATAACGCTGAGTGTAATTAAGCGCTCGCTTTCTATGGTCTTGTTCGCCGTTAAGGTGCACTACTTTTAAATGAGTTTTAATTGCTGCGATAGCGGGTAAAAAGCGCTCCCTCTGCAAACCATTTCGATAAAGCTCGTTCGGTGCACAGTTGCTGGTGCACACCACCACCATGTTAAGTTCAAACATGTATTGCAGTAAGTTACCCAATAACATGGCATCGCCAATATCAGACACAAAGAACTCATCAAAACACAACACTTTGTACTGCTGACTTAGTTGCTTCGCAATATGGCGCAACGGCTCAGACTTACCGGATAGTTCAGTCAGCCGCCTGTGAACGTCTTGCATGAAGTGATGGAAATGTTGTCGTTTACACACAGTACTAGGCAAACTTTTGTGTAGTAAATCCATTAGAAAAGTTTTGCCACGCCCCACCTTGCCCCACAAATAGATACCGTTAATATTTTCTAGGGTACTTTTGTAAATAACTTCGCTATCGCTATTGGCATTGTGCAACGAAAGATATAGCTGCTGAAGCAACTCAATGGCGTGATGTTGAGATGGATCTTTAAGAAGTTTGCCCGAATCGACTAACTCTTGGTATTTGATAAGCGGGGAGGAATCTAGCATTCAAATTTAACAGGGTTTGTTACCGAGAAAATTTGCGTTACGCTTAATTTAAATCTTCATATTTTTGCACCTTTAATTCGGGTGCAAAGCGTAACGCCCGATAGTTATCAGTTAACGATTAAGAGGTTTTACCCCACACTGAACTTGGCTTATTGGCTTTCTCTTTCGCTTTTTGGGCTTGCATATCAGCTTTTACATTTTCGCGTACTTGCTCTTTCGTATGTGCTGTTTTTTTCGCATCAGGACGGTATTTTTTCACCATACCTTGCAATAAGTTTCGCACTACCTGATCACCCGCTACTTTATAGTTTCTGTGATCGGGTTTTCTGAAAAAGGCAGAAAGTTCGTTCTTACTTAATCTGAAATCAGCCATTTGAAGCGCATTAATCATGTCTTCGTCTTTGTAGCTCATAGCAATACGAATTTTTCTAAGCACTTCGTTATTGCTTAAACGCTCACCGGCTTTCAAAATAACGGGCTCGACGCCTTCTTGCTTACCACGCCTTTTTATAATTAAGCCGTCTAAGAACAGAGATATAATTTTGTCTCTGCAAGGTAAATACCCTTCTTCCCCTTCTTTTTTCATAATTGAGTGAAGGTAGTCTACATCCATGTCGTAGTTTACTAACTTGAAAATACCGATAGCGGCGGTATCGTTGATAGCCAAAGCAAAACGTAGGCGTCGTAGAACATCATTGTGGATCATGGTATTTAGTCTTAATCTAGAAGGGTCTAATGTATTATGACGTAGTTTATCGTAATGGCTAATAGACCGCGAATTAAAACCACTGCTTTGCCCTAAATGTGCGTCTTTAAAGGTGGAATTTGCGTTATTTTGATAAAATTTCGATCCTAATCCGACGTTTTCATCTTTAAACAACTATAGCAGTTTCTTATTTGGCCTATTTATGACACTAACAAATAGAATTAAATACACAGCAAGAAAACATGTATCTATGACTTTCGCTTTATTGGTGCTGGCGTTTTTAGCCGGTTGTGCCAGCAAGGGCCCACAGATTAACTTGGATGAAAGCCAAAATTTTGCTGAAATAAATACCTTCTTCGTTCGCGCTCCGTTAAATAGCGTAAATCCTGAAATAGAAAATCAACTCACTTCTGCAATAAGCCGAGCCCTCATTGCCAAGGGGCTGAAGCCCTCTTCCGAAGAGGGAGCAGATGTGTTGGTGGGTTTTCTTCCATCTACCGCTAGTGAAGAAAACGATACGCGTTTAAATCTTGGACTTGGTACCGGTGTTTTTGGTCGCTCGACAGGCATTTCTCTTGGTAGCATTTTTAGTGTGCCTATTGGCGAGCGAGTCACCCAATATCAAAATCTTCAAATTGATGTAGTGAAAGGCGAAAAGTTTATCTACAGTGCTGTGGGTAGTGTGGAAGTAGAGTCTACAGATTCAGTCACTATTCAAAATAAATTGGGCGAGCTGGTTGCCAATCTACTTGAAGCCTTTCCAGCCAAGTAGAAGACAGTTAGCTTAGTAAGTGTTATAAAACGCCCTATTAATCTTGTTTTGGCATAGCCATGAACTTTAAGCATTTAAAAACCTTCGTTGAAGTGGCGCAGTGCGGAAACTTTTCGGTAGCAGCCACTAGGTTGCATACCGTACAAAGTGCCATTAGCCGGCATATTAATGCCCTTGAACAAGACTTAGGGGTAACACTTCTGAGCCGCACCACTCGCCATGTCGCACTAACACCGGCCGGAGATGCATTTTTAATTCACGCCCGCTCAATTATCCAGCACTGTGAACAAGCTAAATATGAAGCACAGCAAGTAGAAAGTGGTAAGCAGGGCATATTGCGCATAGGTTATTTAAGTTCAGCATGTGCCCACTTCTTGCCCCAAATGTTACGCCGCTTTGCCGAAGCGTCACCGCAGGTAGATGTACAAATATTTGAAATGACAGCCGGCCAGCAGTTAACCGCCTTTAGCGGAGGCCTACTCGACATTGGTTTTTCTCGCCCTGTGGAAGGAGGTTATGAAGGGCTAATTGAGCACCTGCATTTAAGCAACGACCCTATTTATTTAGTGGTTTCGAACCTTCATCCCTTGGCAGATTCAAAAGATATAGACTTAAACTCACTATCGCCCTACCCGTTAACCTTATTTGCCAGAAACCAAGCACCAAGTTTGTTCGACGCCATCATTAGTGCATTCCATCAAAACCAAATTCAGCCAATGGTAGCCAGTGAACCTTCGTCTATGCAAGCACTGCTGACTCAAGTAGCCAGCAGCAACAGCGTGGGTTTAGTGCCCGGCTGTATTAAAAACTTACAAACACAAGGCTGCCGTTTTATTCCCTTATCTCTACCTTTGCATGTTTCACTAGAAATGCATTGGCAGGCAAAACCCAGCGCGACCGCACAAACATGGCTCAATTGGTATCAAGAGCAGCCTCGGATAACCGAGAAAGCAGCAGTGGAGCCGTAGGATTTCATTTGATGCACTAGTTTTTGTTTTAGTCGCTACCTACTGCTGTATCAGCGGCCTAATGATGACTTATTTATATACACGTTAGCGAACATCTTATGAGACACTCACCTACATTAATCGCTGGCTATAAAAACTCTATACAGAAGGTTTACTATGAAAGTTATATTCTTTGCTATTACCTTATTTCTTACCGGATGCGCCAGTACAAATGGCCTTGCGGTTTTCTCTTTTTCTAATGCTGAAGTGCAGTCGTTACTTAGCAAGCAAATTCCTAATTTAACTGAGAACGTAAACTTAATGGGCTTACCCGTGAAGCTTAATGTGAACGACGTTAGTGTAGACATAGGCCCTGACAGTCGCGATGTAATTTCACTTGGCTTAGACACAGGCGCAGAAATAAACGCGTTCGCATTTACCTACCCTGTACGGCTAACATTCCAAGTTGAAGGCAGCCCTTATTATGACAGCGAGCAAAAAGCGGTATTTTTGCGTAATTTGAATTTGTTAGATTCGAGCGTAGAAGCTGGCAGCTATAAGGGAAATTTAAAGCCGCTAAATAGCGAGGTAATGAACCTTTTAAATGCTTTTTTAGCAACAAACCCTGTCTATAAATTGGATATGAGTAACCCTAAGGTGGCACTTTTAAGTAAAGTACCATTAGATATGAAAGTGGTTGAAGGTGCCGTTCAATTAGTGCCTAAGAATTGGAATAATTAGCCCATTATAAATAAGAAGAATAGGTATGAAAATTACATTACCCCGCATACTCGCTTTGACCATATTAGTGCTAACACCATCGCTAGCACTCGCTTTTACCGCTGAAAAAACGAGCCCTTATACAGCGGGCACGAAAGCAATTATTCAGCCTGCGCCTTTGGTGTCAATTGCTAATCACGATAGCTTTTTTAACAGTATTAAAGCGTTATGCGGAAAAGCGTTTGCCGGAAAAATAACGATAGATAATCAGGGGCCCGGTAGCATGTCTGGCCAAACTTTAGTCATGCATGTTAGGCGCTGTACAAATGATACGTTACAGATTCCGTTTCATGTAGGAGACGATGCTTCTCGTACGTGGATCGTTACTAAAACGGGTTCAGGCCTATCGCTAAAGCATGATCACCGCCATCAAGATGGTAGTTATTCTGAATCGACCATGTATGGCGGCCATACGCTAGATGCCGGCTGGCCGCAGGTTCAATCGTTTCCTGCAGATGCTTATTCTAAAGACTTGTTTGCTAAAAGCGGTATTCCCCAATCAAGCGCTAATATTTGGCAAATGTTTATTTACCCAGATACATTTACTTATAGACTGATAAGAGAAGGCAGAGAATTTCGGGTAGATTTTGATTTAACTCAACCAATTACACCGCCTGCTGCGCCATGGGGATATGCCGACTAACTGTACTGCTTCTGCTCACTGGTACTAGTTATCCACCGGCGCTAGCTCTCAACCGGCGCTAGTTCACTGCTTTAGCCACCGGCATCGATTAGCACCGGTAGTAGATAGCTCTCGGTAGCTAATTAATGCCGGCGCTGTTTAACAACAGAGCCGGGATGTTAGGGCTAAGGCTATTTACACTACTTGGCTAAATGCGGGGCACATACTTTAGCGATTTGAGTAGCATCGAAGATTTCAATCCAATAACCATCTGGATCTTTAATAAACCCAATACCTTTCATTGCGCCATCATTTGGGCGTTTTTGAAACGGAACATTTAGCGCTTCAAACCTTTCACACGCTGACTGTAAATCGGGGACGTGAAAACCAATATGACCAAAACCTTTCGGCTCACTATTTCCATTATGGTATTGGACAGTCTCGGCAGTATCACCCCAGTTATGAGTAAGCTCTAACATTGCCGGTCTACCAAAAGTTTGGGCAGTGCGTTTAATGTCGTCTTCGCTAATATAGGAAAAATCATCACCAGCGGCTAAAAAATAAAGGCTAAATTTCATCTCTTCAAAATCTAAGCGTTTTAAAAGTGTCATTCCCATCACGCGTGTATAGAAATCAAGAGATCGCCTAGGATCGGCAATTCGCAACATCGTTTGGTTAAAAACAAAGCCTTCAGTGGCATCATCTTTGTCTTCACATAACCCTTCGGCTTTATCAAAATGTCGGCTCATTACTATTGTATCCTTAAGTTAATAACGTGATTAGTAGTCAAAATGGGGACAAACGACGCAATAAACAACATATCTACACAGCTAAAGATGCCCTATTTCACAATGCCTTAGACTATTTTATGATGCTTAATCCAACATTTGCACTGTTAGTACAAAGCTTGACCATTTATACTTTCACACACCCTGTTTCGGTTAGTCCAATTTATAAAAATGCGAATTTTTGTTTTTATTCTGCTTTTACTTAGCGTCAGCATGTCTAACGCGCAGCAAGTCGCCCCGCCGTCACAGGATAAAAACTTATCTCAGCAAGCCAATACCCTTCTCTCAAAAGCACGCGTATCCGAGAAAAACTCACTTCAGTTGCGAATTGAGTGGGCCAATAAAGCATTACAATTATCCGAAAATTTTGAAGACTTAACTATTAATGCACAAGCTCACTTTCTGCTGGGCAAGTTAACATCGCAAGCTCTTGATAATGACGCCACCCAACAGCACTTTTTAAAAGCATCCAAAATATACCAGCAACTTAACGACACCGAAAATTACGTACTGTCGTATGCCGGCTTTATCAATGCATTAATAGAATCCAAGCAATTTACCCAAGCTGACACTGCCATTAAAAAGCTGGTGCCCGCGGCTTTCCAGCATGGTGAAGCTTTACCTATTGGCATTATCCTTAACGCTAGAGGAGATAGTTATTATGAGCAAAATAAATATGACCTAGCCATTGTGCAATACCTTATGGCGGTCGAGTACCTTACAGGTGACGACGCCTCAACTCAGCGATTGAATGGGAGAATATTGGTAAAAATTGCCCAAGCTTATAAACGTTTAAAAGCGCGAGAAAAAACGGCTGAATATTATCAAAAAGCATTAGCCGTATTTACAGATTTAAACGACACCCGATCAATGGCTCGTACGCTTAACACCTTGGCTGAAGCAGAGCGATACCTAGGTCACTTAGTCCTGGCACTAGACTTCGCATTGCGAAGCCTCTCACTGCACAATCAGATAGACGATGCAGACGGACAGGCTAAAGCGTTAATGGGAGCGGGTATTATTTACCGCCATATTGGTCGCTACGAACAATCTTTAAAACTTATCCTACAAGCTCATAAATATTATAAGCAGATCAACGATGCCACTGGTATTGCAAAAACATCGAATCAGATAGGTCACATCTATTTTAGGTTGGAACAATTCGACCAAGCACATTCTTTTTTTATGCTTACTATTAGTTTGGCAGAAAATAATGTTGCCCCCAAAACTCTTGCAACAGCGTTGAGAGAAAGTGCAATTATTGATTGGAGTAAGGGTAACTATACTTCTGCTCTAGAGTTGGCGCAAAAAGCCGATACCATTTACCGTGAAAGTGGTGATAGGGAGATGCAGTCGGTTACTCAGCGAATATTAGCGAACGTGTATCGAGACCAAAACAATCTGTCAAAAGCTCATTTCCATTATCAAGCGTCACTTTCTTTAGCGACTGAAATATCAAGTGAATTTTATCAAGTTAAGACGCTTATTCCTTTTGCCGCCATGCTAATTGAAACCAATATTGAAGAGGCTATAGATAGGTTGAAAACATCTCTTACCCTATCTCTTAAAAATGGCTATAAGGATTATACTCTAGAGAGTTATCGCTATCTTAGGTTAGCTGAGAAAAGTAGAGGCAACATAGCCGCATCGTTAGAATATGCAGAAAAAGAAATCGCCTTAACTGAACTGATTCAAGAAGATATTAATAACAATGAACTTGCATTGGAAAAAGCTAAGTTACACTCGTTGCGGTTAGAAATAGAGTTAGAAACTTTACGAGAGAAGACAAAGCTAGATAAACTAGAACTGGCTCGAAAAAATAACGAAATAGAAATAGCACAACAATCGAATGAGATAGCCGAATTACAGCTAATTAAAAACAGATATGCCAGTGTAGCCTTAGCGCTGGCACTTGCAGTATGCTTGATACTGGTTGTACTTACCTACCGTCGCTTTGTTGTTTCAACGAAGGAAAACCAAGAACTCGATTACTTGGCTACTCGAGATCCATTAACCAATTGCTTTAACCGCCGAGTGTTATTCGATTCGATGGAACGGGACTTTGCCAAATCTCCCCTACCCGTTGAATATTGTGTGCTTATGATTGATATCGACCACTTCAAAGCGATAAACGATAATTACGGACATACCATCGGTGACTCGGTACTTTGCAATGTTGCAAACACCTTACAAAACTGTGTCCGTCAAGATGATGTAGTCGCCCGATTTGGGGGAGAAGAATTTTGTATTTTGTTACCTAACACTATCTCTCAACAAGCCTTACACATTGCTGAAACAATGCGTAAAGCTGTACAAGACAGTCGATTCGAGTCTATTGAGGTAACCTGTAGCGTCGGCGTAACCTCAATTCGTTTCAAAGCCCAAACGCCTTCTGAACTTATTGTTCAGGCCGATTTGGCGCTATTTGAGTCGAAATCTTTAGGCCGCAATAAGGTTACGCTTTGGAACGAATCACTGGCTGAAGCTCAAGACCCAGTTCGTAAGTCCTGAAGCCGAAATTTAAAACCCGCGACTTAAAACGAACCTTATCTCACTTAAACTACAGTGATCACATCGTCCATTGGCAAACGTGCCTTAGGTAACCCATGGTTCCAGTCTTGTTCTACGTCAGCATAACCAAGTGCTAGCGCAACCTCACAGATATGCCCATCTAACTCTTCACTAAACAATTCGCCAATCAGGTCGACATCAACACCTTCCATCGGTGTAGACGCAATACCCAATCGCGCTAGAGTGTGAAGCAAGTTGCCAAACGCTAGGTAAACCTGAGCTTTAGTCCAAGAGCCGTTATAGCCGTTCTCATCTGTGTTTGCTTCGGCAAACGCGTAAGCGCCCATAAATGAATCTCGCATTGCTTCAGGGAGGTGACCTGAAGCCACTTCCGCATCAACCCGCTTCACAAATTTTTCTTTTGTGAACTTAGGATCGTAGGCAAACAAAATAGTGTGCGATGCTTCTTTAGCATGTAATTGGTTGAACTGATGCTTGTTAGCAAAAGTGTCGTGTAAGCGCTGTTTTGCGCCATCACTTTCTACTACAACAAATTTCCAAGGCTGAGAATTTATTGAGGAAGCAGATAACCTTAACGCTTCTAAAATTACAGCCAAATCTTCAGACGAAATACGCTTGTTGCTGTCGTATTTCTTAACGGTATAACGCTGGTTTAAATCACTGATAATTTGATGAGACACTACCTGCTCCTAATGTTTAATTCTGAAACTTTATTTGCGAAGAAGTGTAACCAGTTATACGAAAGACGATAAGCCCGCTAATTATTGAATGAGTTTACATATTTTTTTGATAATAAAAGAGTGGCTTATGAGCTGTGGTTACACAATCGAGTAAAAATATGAGGCAATTAATAGGAAATCACGCTATTTTTGTAGAAGTTCAAGATAACGACGAGCAGTAATGATAGAGCAACCGCCGCTCTCAAAGAATAAGAGTCTCACCATTCGCTTGCTGCGAGTGCTTAGATACAATAAAGCAAGGACAGAACGTGCCTTAATGCTTATGCCTGCAGAGCAAAAGCCGCTGTTCTACGTATTGCCCTTTTTGCTGCATGTTAATCATCCAGAACTTCCAGGTTATATTGAAGGGGATGACATTCCATTTGGGATCCACAACTATTCATTTCGGCATGTCGTCGAGCAAGCGCTTTTCCAGTGCTTTCCTGAAAAGCGCGAATTATTATCTGACATCAAGCCACTTTGGCCACGCCAACGCGCCATAGATTCTTTAGTGCTGATGGGCAGTATTGGCTCCATTGCCCAAACTGACACCTCTGATTTCGATTACTGGGTGTGCGTAGATGGCAATAAAATGTCCACAACAGCACTCCAATCCCTGCAAGAAAAATTAACCGCAATCGAACTATGGGCCGAGGCAACATTTACAATAGAAGTACACTTCTTTTTATCTGAAATTGATAATGTACGGCGTAACGATTTTGGCATAGCGGATGGAGAAAGCTCGGGTTCTGCACAAGCGCTTTTTCTTAAAGCGGAGTTCTATGCCACTAATATTGTGGTGGCAGGTAAAGCACCTTTTTGGTGGTTAACACCAGAAAAATGTAATGAGCAACAATATCACGGGTTACAAAAAAACTTAGAAGACGGGGGTTCGCCCGACCCTCGTTGGTTTATGGATCTTGGTAATATTGAGCGACTAGACGCCAATGAACTATTTGGCGCAACAATTTGGCAGTTAAGTAAAGCCATGGACTCCCCTTTTAAGTCACTGCTTAAAATTGCCAAGCTTGAGGTGTATTTAGCCGAAATAGACGACGGACAACCTTTATGTAACCTCCTAAAAAAACATGTTCACCGAGGCGCTAAAGCGCTAAGCAAAGTGCCCGCCGTCGACCCTTATGCGCTTATGTTTGATCAACTCATCATGCACTATGAGAACAACGGACAGCCAGAAGATGTACTGCTGCTTCAGCAATGCCTTTATCTAAAATGTGATTGCAAACTTAGCCTGCCTATTGAGCCAGATCGGTCAAGCACCTTCAAACGCCAGATAATTTCGGCGTATGTTATAAAATGGGGTTGGACCAAAAAAGACTTGGCATATCTAGACAATCAACAGGTCTGGACACTTAAAGAGCGCATAGAATTAAGCCAGCGCATTCATAAATTTCTGTTGAACTGTTACCGGCGCATTTCCACTCAGATTAGCCCCGAACAACAGAAAATGAACAGACAAGATATGACGGTGATAGGCCGTCGTTTAAGTACTTTCTACGCCAAAAAGTTAAACAAAATTAAATTCTTACGTCGAGCTTTTGATGAAAACCTTCATTGCGATACGGTTACGGTATCGGTAAAGCGAAATAAGGCTGGGCTAGAGACATGGAGCGCATTTGCTGGAGATCAACTAAGCCGAACTGGCAAAGTAGATCAAAGTCAGAAGATAACCCAAAGTCGTTCGGCAATAGAATTAATAGCCTGGTGTGTGGCCAGTCGTATTATTGATGCTAGTACTAAAGTGCTTTTAGATTATCATGCTGGTGATATGAGTGAGTTAGATTTAAGCGACTTATTGAAACACGTTTGCCGCTACTTTCCCCCGATAAAAGTGTCTTCACTGCCAAGAGCGGATTTATTGTCACCCCAGCGCGTAACTACATGCTTTGCCCTTGTTAATTTTCAAACTGCTCGACAAAAAGCATCCGTCGAAGAAGTGTCAGTGTTATATAACACCTCCTGGGGAGAAACCTTTTTACTGCATGGAAAGGATGCACTCGACAAGCTTTGGTTTGAAATTCAAAGCGCGTCACCCACCCCATCTTGTTACGTTTTAGTCCCTAGAGGACATCAGCAGTCACGTATTCAAGGGGAGTTTTTAGAGTCTACCGACATTGAGTTTTCCCTTTTATATTAGCTATCAGGCTATGCGGTTAAGACTTACAAAAAGATAAACATGAACATTTATTTTGGGTGATTTATTTGCTGAAAACGTTATGCTAACCACTCTATTTGATTCTTCTTGAGCGGTATTTCAATGCTTAACCCTGGACGCACTTCCTCTTCTCTACGCGGTGTAACTTTTATTACGTTGGTGTGCGCATCGCTAAGTGCGTGTCAAAGCTCATCAAACTCTGGCGCTGCACACGACTCATCCACAACATCTGCTGCGCCAGAATTAATAACGCTGGTAGATAAAAACCGAGTTGAGAAAAAGCTAACTGCCGAGCAACTTATTGAATCACTAGATTTAACTGGCCATGTTGAAGGTGGCTTTTATCGCCAAACGTTTAAAGCCAATCACCGACCTATGATTAGCACAGACAATGGCGATAGAGTGAATATGACCTCTATCTATTACTTACTAAGCGCAAAATCTCCTATCGGGCATTTTCATATGAATCGCTCAGATATCATGCATTACTTTCACATGGGCGACCCCATTACCTATTACTTAATTAACCAAGACGGCAGTCTTGAAACCCATGTATTGGGGCCTGATCCCACTCAAGGTCATAAAATGCAAATGGTGGTTAAAGGCGGTACATGGAAGGCATCAAAAATATCTACCACGGGCAGTTATGGTTACGGCTTAATTGGAGAGGCTGTGGCACCAGGTTTTGAATACGTTGATATGCAACTAGGTGAACAAGCCGAGCTGATTAAGCAATTTCCACAACACACAAATCTCATCACATCGTTAACGCGATAGATCATATACCTTTAAAAAAAAGGGGGTTGGTAAAAGTCCACCTGCCTTCTTTTGTGTAAACTCTTGATGCGTGTAATCCCCCTGTTATAGTAGGTGTTAACCCACTATCAAATTAATTATCTACTCTACAAATTTATCCACCCTATAACTACATCAATTATAACAATAGAGAAGGTCAACTATGAGCCCACGCACTGTCGCATTTTCAAGAACACGTTTAACTGAGCTAATGGTTCCCTCTTTTGCCAATTTTGGCGGAAAAGTTCATGGGGGAGTTATATTGTCCCTGATGGACAAAGTGGCTTACGCCTGCGCGAGTAAGCATGCTGGCGCTTATTGCGTGACAGTTACTGTAGACGGCGTTGAATTTTTGCAGCCAGTAGAAGTAGGCGAATTATTATCGCTAGACGCAACTGTGCATTACGTTGGTAACACTTCTTTGGTGGTAGGCATTAAGGTTACGTCGGAAAACATTAAAAACAACAAAGTGAAGCACACCAATAACAGCTTCTTCACTATGGTAGCTAAAGACGATAACGGCGTACCGGTGAAAGTACCAGAATTGGAACTCAGTAACCCTCACGAGATGCGCCACTTTGTAACAACGATTAAGCGTAATAAAGTAAAACGAGAAGCGCAGGCAAGAATTCAAAAGGAACACGACGACTTCATTCCAAAAGAAGACTTTGTATTGCTTGATAAACAGCGCTGCACCATTACCTTCGACAAAGATGCGTCTTATACCCAAGAGTAAGATACAAAAAAGCCCCTCCTGTTGAACGACAGCAAGGGGCTTTCTATTGTATAGATATATTATCAGCGCTAGGGTTAAAGACCTGCGTGGTACTGACTTACCGTGGAAGCTGGCACCATACTATTTAGCTTATCTTCTACCTGCTTATCACCGGCTAATAGCTGTTCGAATTGACGAATTAGCGCGACCTTGTCTGGCGATACTTTGTCTCCAGCACCAATGTTGGTTAAATCAATCATGAAGCCGTCGAACAAGTCAGATAAATCGTTCATCACTTCCATATTTAAAAATTGATCTTCGTTGTAAATACTCGGATAACCGGCTTTTTGTTTATCGATGGCGAACGACATGCCTTTCATATTAGTAATGCTGGTTGATTTGTCGCAAGAGAGCATGCACCCATTATCGATACGCGGCTTCTCGCAACCCACACTTTGCTGGAAGAAACACTGTCTGCTGGTCATCAACAAAATAGGGTGATAAATACTGTAAAACAGTTTGAAGTTTTCAGGCCGTGCAATGTTCTTCATTTGCATGCGGTTTAGCTCGTTTGAAATAAACGCACCATGACAGTCGAAATCTTCTTTCATGGCCATTAATGCGTACGAGTTTGTGGTATTTAAGAAAGGCCCTGCAATCCACTTTATGCCTAACTCGGTAGCTTTGTAGGCAATTCCAGTATTGTTGGTCACAATTAATGGCGGCATAACTTGTTCAAGTATATTCACTGCCACATCGTAATCTTTGCCAATGAGCACCGCAGGGAACCACGGAATTAAACGGGGGTTCTCTTTTAAGAAGCCTACATATTTGGTGCAATTACGCTTGTAAGCATCTGGCAACTTAAAGTAAATATCAGCATCCGTTGCATCGGCTAAATGCACGTCTGCCTCATCACAGATTAGCAATGAAAGCGCTGGCTGCTTATCGGCTTCGCTTTTAGGGTAACTCGTAAGTTTTGGTAATATCACTTCAGGTATTAACGACTGTTCACCGTTAAGCTGCTTCATGGCTTCGTTTTTAAGCGCCGTTACATCACGAAATGGCAAACTAAGGCCCTTACCTAATTGTGTAACATCTAGGTCAGCGATGCGGTATTCGCCATTGCCTAAATTTTTAAAACGCTTCTCTAGTAAGGCTTCGTCTAGCGCATTTTTCTCACTTTTAGACAACACACCTTCAGAACGTAGCGTAATGGTTTTAGGGGCAATAGTGTTGATGCTGTCCTTACCAAGCTCGCTTTGAACATCTTCAGCATTAGACGAGTTGCCCGCTGCTAAACCATGGGTTTTGATAGTGAGAGTTAAACAACTCCCCTCTTCACCTGAAAACACTAGCGTAGTAGGTATTTTATCGATAGATAAATACTGAATCTTCTCTCTTACCAAGTCGTGTAGTTCGTTCTTCTCTTGATAAAGGGTTTGTTTCACTTCTTGTATTTGCACCACTGAAATACGGTTAACGTCTTTCGTCGACGCATCATTTGCGCTTTCAGTTTGAACCGCTTTTTCAATAGCATGATTTTTTGAGTTATCACGTGGATTATCAATAAACATCGATTGATTCAAATCGCCACGTAAGAACGCGTTAGAAAAGTCTCGGTTGAATACTTTATAAAGGCGTTCGCCGTCTTCTAATAATTCACCGGTTTCCAAAAATCCATCTATCTGCTTTCTAAAACTGTCGATGACTGTATGAACGTAACTTGCGCCTTTAATCCGGCCCTCTACTTTAAATGAATACACACCAGCTTCTATTAATGCTGGCAGGTCGAAAAAGGCCGAGTTGTCTTTAATATTTAACGGGAAGTTATGTCCAGATTCAGTGGTTTCGTATTCTTCGCGGCAAGCCTGACTGCAGCGCCCTCGGTTACCCGAGTTCCCCGCGCTAGCAGAAGTTGAATAACATAAACCAGAGAACGCCACACATAACGACCCATGCACAAACACTTCGGTTAGCACGTCGTGCTCGAGGCTAACCTTGGCAATGGCAGTAATTTCTCGTAGGTTCAACTCTCTAGATAAGTTAACCCGTGATGCTCCTAGCTTTTTAAGAAAAGGTATTTGCCCCACATTGTGTGTAGTCATCTGGGTAGAAGCATGAATATCTAACGTAGGAAAATGCTTTTTGATAAGGTTGAACATACCAATATCTTGCACAATCACACCATCAAGGGTGGTATTAACCAACTTACTTAATAGCTTGGCAAGCGTTGGAAATTCTTTTTCCAGAATAACGATATTCAACGTCAGGAATATTTCGCAGTCGTATTGATGCGCCAATCGAATAACGCCTATCAGCGCATCGAATGAAATATTAGACGCACGATTTCGAGCGTTAAAATTATCTAACCCGCAGTACACCGCATTGGCGCCTGCAATAATGGCGGCTTTAATCGCATCAACATCGCCACCTGGGGCTAATAATTCAATTTTCGGATTCGTGTGAGTACTGTTCATCTAGATGCTATATTGTGGGAAACTTTATGCCGAGGATTTTACCTACATATTTGCCTAATGAATATCATAACGGCAGATTAATCGAGGTAAATGGAGATAAATCACCTAATGCCAGAAGCAAAACCAGATTTCGCGACTGTATTTTCACAAGAACACGGTGTTGAACTCGAATCTCACAGGGTTCAGCAACCCATACTCTACTCTTTACGCAATTGCCCTTATGCCATGCGTGGAAGAATTGGTTTGTATAAAGCGGCGCAAGACGTTGAAGTGCGTGAAGTGGTATTGAGTAATAAGCCCGCCGCTATGATAGAAGCATCGCCTAAAGGTACCGTGCCCACGCTAGTATTGCCAAATTCAAACGGCACCAATACGGTAATAGATGAAAGCTTGGATGTGATGTTGTGGGCACTGCATCAAAACGATCCCGAAGACCTATTGCATCAGCAAGACCCTACCGCCCTGCCTGCCATGCTAGCATTAATTGCAACATTCGATGATGAATTCAAAACTCAGCTGAATGCCTACAAATGCGCTAAACGTTATCGTGAAAACAACGTAATTGAATGCAGGCAAGCCTGCGAAGTATACCTGCAAGATTTGGAAACCCGTTTAGGTGCTGGTAGCACTGAAGAAGGTTTGGACGGTAGCCAATCGAACCGCTTTATTTTTGGCGCAAAAGAAAGCTTGGCCGACATCGCCCTACTACCGTTCATTCGTCAGTTTTCGAAAGTTGAACGAAAGTGGTATCGAGAATCTCCCTACCCAAACCTTAAACAGTGGCTAAACCATTACTTACAAAGTGTCATGTTTAACAAAGTGATGACACAGTATGAATTGTGGAAGCCCTAATTTTGCCTTTTAAGAGGCTGTTAACACTTTCATTAACAGCCCTAACCCCATTAAGTCTCTATGAATTTTTTATCCTCATAGTGTCTTTCACAACTAACCTTTAATGAATACTAATTTTAAACTGGCCGTCCCGCATGAAAGTGTCAAAAGCGCTATTTGGATCAGACATCATCATCATTGGAATGACAGTAAAAGGCTCATCGCTATCCCGTGAAAGCGTAACTTCATCCCCTTCAAGTAACGCCAGCATGCCTTCCAACAGCATTTTTCTTGGTGGCTCTGCCTTCTCTAAAGCACGCTCTAATGCTTCTATCGCTTCAGCGTGTAATTCATCAGCATCTTTCTCATCAGTTGCTTTTGTAGCGAACATTCTGTCGACTAAGCCATCTTCTTCCAAAGAAAGCGTAAACTCACCAATTTCTATCGCAGCCATTAAGTGTTGTGCCATAAGTTCGGGCGCTGCTGATATTGGGGCTTTTGTGAAAATGTCGGTAGAAAGCGAAATGCGTCCTGCGTCTTCCACATCGAAAGTAAGCTCTTTTATGCGGTATTCGTTATCGTCTTCATTCACTTCAAAAGCAAAACTCTGATTCAAGGTTTTACCCTCATTCATCAGCATGTGAACCAAAACTTCTTGAATATCATCAGGGGTACTATCAACACCATGACCTTTAAATTCAGAAAATGAGACGCCAGAAAAATGCACCTCTCCTTCAGTAGAATCTTCCAATTCTTGTTTGAAACCTGAAAGGGCGATGTTTTCAACCAGAATATGCCCTTGCGCCTCGTCGCCAACACGAATGTTATCAATGAAGACATCACCAAATATGTTAGCACTCACATCGCTGTAAGACACCTGGGTGGTAGCAGGAAGGTCAGCGATCATTTCATCTACTGTGTCTTTGGCTTTTGATGAAGCGTACATATTGCCGCCCACGTAACAAATACCTAGGGCAACCACGACGCCTAGCGCCACTTTAGTGTTTTTACTCATTTTGACATCCTTTCTTTTACTCTATTCCAACTTTTACACTATCTCGATGTTCATACCATCGAGATGTAACTAATTTATACGAGCGCTTTAAACGCTAGGTGCATGATGTGCTGTGTAGTGTTGTGAGCTAACTATCAGAATTAACTCACCAGAATTAATACAATCACACCATGGTAACGAATTTTACCCCAAAGGTATGCTGAAGATTGAGGTGCGCTACTAGCTGCTCCTCGTAAAGAAAATTAAGCATAGTGAACGATATACAGGGAAGGCGGAATTTGAGACCAGTTCAAATAATAAAACTTAGCATTAAGAAATACGGGTTTTAAACAGTGATTGTTGGTGAGCAATATCTAATTCATACCTTTTAACAAGCTCAATTTGCTTGCTTATTTCTTTGATAGAGTTAGCCACATTAGCTAAAGAAAGCAGCGCGAACAGCCAGCCCACGGGTGAAGATATCATGCGAACAACACGCTGTGCTGTACTAAATAAATGCCCTAAAATATTCAAGCCCGCAGCATAAAGTTTCCCTTGAAAACTATACTGAGTACTGTCAAAACTAATTTGATAAGGCTGCGCTTTAGGATCGATACAGCAATGTTGATCAAAGTCATTATCATGGGCAAAACACGACTTAGCGGCATCGCCATAATGGTATGCACTCCCTTTTAAATAAGACATACCTGAGTAGACAATATCAAAAGCTTTCACTACACCTAAATAACTTTCGCGTGCCCTTTTGCTGATGTATCTTGCTATGTTCGAGATAGCCTCTTTAGTACTTTCAAGTACTCGCTTTACCACGCCAAATAACCAACTTACCACCCGCTTAAGTCCATCAAAAATACCGTTAGCCAACTTATTAAATTGTTCTCTTAACACGCTTTGCTTGCTTTTACTTTTCCACAGCTGACTAACCGACTCATTTAAACGATCGTTATCGCGGCCGTTATCTTCATCTTTAGCCTCCACATCAGAAGACAGCCTAGAAAATGCCGCCATTAAATGGGTATTTAACGTATAGTCCTTAGGATTGTTGCGCACTACTGGGTAGTCTGAATAGAACTGTTTGAGGGCCAAATAAGTTTTGGAGATCTTAATAAACGTTTTTTTCTTAAATCTCTTAACCGGTTTTCTTATAGTTTGATCTTTTCCCGGTGAAATATCATAGCCCAACAACCAAAGCTCCACTCTAGTAATAGCCTCGATATTTGCTGGGAACGCATTATATACAGGTTCAAAATAAGTGTTATTACTTAATCGGGCCACAATACTGTCATATTCAAACATGGCGTTTAGTAAGCTCATGTCTAAACCAGAACATGAACTATTCACTAGGTTTAGCTGCTTTGCAAACACACAAAAGCGGTCAATTGCGTGTTGAAAATCGGCGTTATCAGATGGTTTTATAATGGTTTGGGTGTTAATGCGGTGTTTATCCCAATCAGAGAAAAAACCAAGGGTGTACAAGCGGCAGTACACCGCCCTCATCACCGCTTTGTTATTGGCAATGCCATCTTTAAGCGGCCCTGCTACAAATTGACTGTCCTGCGAAGGCAACTTCAATTCATTTTTCCAGACACTTCCCCATAGCGCTGGGCTTTGCTGATTTTCAAAACTTACTAGGCATTCTAAAACTTTCCATGTCAGGTTTCCCGCCCACCCGTCTTGGGTAATACCAGCATCTTGTTGAAAATGTTTTATTTTTTTAATTAATATGTGGTCAATTTGCGGATTGTGACGATTCTTGAATTTATGCCCTTCTCCTAAGTAACCCAATTCAATTAAACGGGCTCTTATGGCACGAATGTAGGCAGAAGAATCTGTTTCATTAGGGTTATCAGATGCGGCTGTGGCATTAGGTAAATACTGCTTAGATACAGACGTATCAAGACCAACACCCAGCTTTTTCATAACAGAAAATTCGCCGTGCACGACTAAAATTCCGAAATGTCATCAAATATCGACTTTACAAATTCAATAGATGCGGCTCGAGATGCAGCGCCTGCAAGTACCAGTTCAGCATGAACAAGGCGCTGAGCTTCAGTAATGTCAGTATCGTAAAATGCGACAATGTCACCATCGATGCTGGTTTGAGTACTGGCTAATACTTTCACTGCAACTTCTGGGTTTCCCATCGCAGAAGACATCACCTTAGCAAAGGTTAACGGAGCAACTCCATCAGCACCTTCGCTCTTGAGTGTTACAGAGCCTTCAAAGGTAACCACATCAAGTTTAGACAAGTCTTTAATGCCAGCGGCCATAGTTTCCATAGCTTCTTTAAACTTTCCCATCATCAAATTCCTTCTATACATTAATAAAAAAGTAGTTTTATTGCCTTAACAAAGCTTGTGTTGAATAGCCCACTAAACATTGGCAAGGCGGCGCTTTGAGAAGCGGGTATTACTTTGTTTTCTCTAATAAATTGCTGTGAAAAAGGATGAGTAGTAAGGTGCTTTAAATCATGTTGATTATCGATTTCTAACCTTCCTTGGTATATTTCAACACGGAACTCTCCCCTTTCAGCAAAGCGCTGATTTGCGCGAGTATAAGCCTCATACCGCAAGTGCAAATCGTGTTGAAGTGTTTTCATTACGCCACCCTAACTAGGTCTTTAGCTTCATATTGTCTATTTGAGTGCTTCACCAAATTGGCTTCATCGTCTCGCCGGTGTAACAGCCCATCAAGCCCAGCCCCTTCCCAAAGACGTTTCATGTTCGTTATCTGAAGTGCGATTCCTGCGTAGTCTTTACGTGTTACCAAAGGCTTTATCGCCGCCATCTCTCGACGAGAGTCGCCGTTAAGGATGCCTCCGCGGTTATATACAAGCGAGACCAATGCTGCTTGTGCATCAGCATTTAAATACTCAACGCCTGGAAAAGTAGACTGCGTTTTTTGGGCGTATTTCGGGAGGGATGAGTGAACGAACACGTGCTTCGCGGCATTAAAGGGAATAGTGACAGTGCGTAAAGACGACACGTGAATTTCGGCCACTTTGCCCTTTAAGCCGCATAACCGCTCTAATTTCATCATATCTATAGAGCCAAGTAGCGACTGCCAGTCTGATTGAAATTGCGTTTTACTGGCGTAACCTAAGTCGTACCCAATGCCAATCGTGATCCCCGACTCGCCTTTAGGCCAAGTGGGATGCGTAAGGCATTTCTCATAATATTGCTTTGAGCTGATCTCATGTTGAACAATAAGATCTATGCCTTTTTGCGAAAGGGTTAGGCTAATAGCATTAGCACTTGTTAGCGATGATGAGGAATCTGAACGTGAAGAAAATGAAGAAAGAGATGTAACCTTCGTCAAGCGCTGGTCTATAGGAAGAAGTCGTTTTTCAAGGGCTGAAAGAGTCTCCCCGCCTAGTACGCCATCTGGTGAAACACCTAAGTGTTCTTGAATACGTTTAAGTCGCTCTGAAGTGGTGTAGTGCATTGGTTGTATCCATGCAACCTTGAAATACACTTCATTTCGATGGTTATTATTTAATCATATTAAAGCTTAACTTAACATTTATTGTACAAAATACAACCAATTTAATATCAAATAAATAAGCGGGCACATTTAAACTTAAATGGCCCCCTATTGAACATTGTTTGCAGCGATCGACGTGTTTAATGTAGTAGCATTTTTACTGCACAGTGCTTTTTATAGTTTGGCAATATTTAAAGCGACGTGCTCTTTAATATTCAAAGCACTTTACAACTTAGCTCTGACTACACATCAGTTCTCTCGATAAACCAACCGTATCTAAACCAGTCCTATCTAGAACACCTACAACCCAGTAAGCTGCGCTAAAGACTGGGTTGTTTTCACGCCGTTTTCTATCACGGTGATATGCGCCTCAAGGGTACTCATTTCCACACGTAATTCGGCCCTATCATCACCCAATGTCCAAACCAGCAATAAGGTTTTTTCGTCATTAGTCACAGAGAAGTCCCCATTAAAGGCCTTTGTGTTATTTCGAAGTTGAATTAACGCTATTAGGCCTTTCACTACGGGCTTTAATAGTGCGGCATCAATATCGTTTTCACTCAAATAAGGACGATTGATATCTCTTCCCACATTCGTTTTGGCAAGCAGTTCCATATCGTTAGTCGCGCCTAGTAAACCCGCGTAATAAACTTGAGGTACACCAGGGCTGAAAAACTGTATGGCCCGTGCTAGTAAATACTTTTCATCGTCTTTACCTAACGCATCATAATAAGTGCAGTTTATTTGGTACAAATCTACGTTACTTGCCGCTTCACCTGTGGCCTTCCGTGATTCCCCATCCGAGTTCACGTGTATCGTTTTTACTAAATTGTCGATTTGTACGTGGGTTAATAACCCCGGCTTGTCGCCGCTTGCGCCCACATCCACAATGCCAATGCCATCATGGGTGTCTAAAACCGTAAAACAGTTGCGTGGAGAAATAGATAACCAACGCGCCAATGCTGAAGCATCTTTGCTAAATAAAGTGTGCAATACCAGTGGCGGAAGCGCGAAGTCGTAAACGCTGTCACAACGAGATGCGATGGCAATTTGAGTTTCAAAGTGGCTATGAATTTCAACTAGGCTTTGAATACCCATTGCATGCGCACGGTTGCTTAGTTCTTCAATAAACTCGAAGGTTTCTTCCAACATGAAGCAGTTAGTGCCAGCGCGCTTTATGGCGTAGCCTGCCGCGTCTAATCGAATTAAATCTACATTGCTTTGCGTAAAAGCTTGAAGAATTGATTCTAGATACGCTTTCCCTAATTCAGACTCCACATCGATATCGATTTGATTGGCAGTAAAGGTTGTCCAAAAAGGCACAACTTCTTTATTGTCTAACTCATATTCAGAGAAAAACGGCGTAGGACGAGGCCTAAAAACCTTTTTAATACCTTCCTCAACATTGGCAATGTTAGCCTCGTCATCTTCTATAAACACCGACTGTTTGGTTAAGAATAGCGGCCAGTATTGAGACTCACGCCCCTGTTTAATCACATCTAAAAACGGCTCACTTTGGGCTGACATATGATTCACGATAAGATCAGCCATAATATTCATCGATTCCCCTACTTGCTTCACATCCGCCCAACTACCTAAACGCTCATCAACGGTGGTATGGTCGATAGGGTCAAACCCCGCATCTTCACCATCGTAAGGATAGTAAAATGGCAATATATGAATGCCAGTAAAAAGCCCTTTTAACTTCGTGTTTAGAAGCTTATTAAGGCCCGACATATTTCCTTCACCTAAACGGTCTGCATAGGTAATAAGTTGAACGCCATTACGTAAAGACATGAAAATTCTCCAGATAACAGGGTGCTAAGCAAAAAAAGAACGCACCGAAAAATTGCAGTGTTTGCCCAAATAATGGCTAGCACTGCTTTGAATGAAACTAAATAACGAAACACTTCATATCGCACTAACTAGACTTAGCGAACTCAAGGCCATATTCACGTTGTTCTATCATGGCAAGTCTTGCTCGAGTTGGTTGCATAATGGCGTTGTAAAGTAGCCCTAGAAACAACAAGATAGAAAAACCAGTGGCTACCACAAAGCCGTACTTAGCATCGCCTCCATAGGCGTCACTCACTACGCCCATAATGAAAGGCCCTGCCGCAGCGCCGGCAGCCGTAAAAAACAAGATGACCCCTGCTACCGAGCCGTGCTGTCGCTTTTCGAAACAGCTAATGCCCTTAGAATTGAACGTTGGGTAAATGACCGACATAAAGATACCGCTTAGTGGGAAAAGGAAAACGGCGAGTGTTGGGCCTGCCATTAAGCCAACTACAAAGCACAGCATTATCATGAAACTAAACAGCAGTAACACCTTGGTCCACTCGAAATGCTGCATCATCCAAATACCCACGAACCGACCTACTGCACGCAGCGCAAAGAACACGGAAACGGCGTAAATAGCTAAGGTTTGTGTAGATTCATTGGCGTAGCAGCTGTAAATACCTGAGGCCGAGTTGGCATCGCAAATAAGGTAGCTTGGCATCCACACATAAATTGCGCTTTCGGCTGCAACATACAAAAATGCTCCGATAGAGAAACCTAGTGCATAAGGATCTTTAAGTAGTTTTAAGCTATCGATTAGGCTAGAAGGCTTTTCTTGTAACGCTTGGCTTTCAGGGTATTCCACCATCAGTGCCATGCAAATTAGCAAAGTACATAGACCACCGGCAATCACGTACAACCAAGTCCAGTGTACGCCTTGGGTAATAAGCCAAGCGACTAAGATTGGGCCAATAATCGCCCCCACACCAAAGAAGGCTTCAGCGCCGTTCATGGTGCCGGTATGTTCTTTGGTTGAACGAGAAATATCACCTATTAAGGCAAGTGCAGCGGTTTTAAATACCCCTACGGCTAAACCTGAAAGGGTTACTAAACTTAAAATAAACGCAAAGGTATTACCTACCATAAACAGATAACAAGATATGGCAAATAGGGCTAAACCTAAGATAAGCGTTTTTTTACGGCCAAATTTATCAGCTAAAAAACCAAGAAAAAGCCCTGAAAATGCAATACCAACCATGAAAAGAGAATGCATTAAACTTGCTTGCGTATTAGTCACCGCAAATTCAATTTTCACTTCTTTGATGATT
This sequence comes from Alteromonas sp. 1_MG-2023, assembly GCF_030547075.1. GTDB lineage: Bacteria > Pseudomonadota > Gammaproteobacteria > Enterobacterales > Alteromonadaceae > Alteromonas. The sequence continues at coordinate 353,910 of NZ_JAUOQH010000003.1, forward strand.
TCGCCTACCGAGTCGGATGTCATCGCAAACATCATGAACATTAAATAGGTTAACCATCGAATTACCCCAAAGCTTTGTACGCTCGCTTGGTGAGTAGACATGTAACTTACCTTTAAAACTTAAGAAAGATAGACGCATTGCCGCTGAATCTATTTACCAAGCGCCTGCAGCGAAACTCGGTAATAGCGCCTGCGGCGAAATACGGTAATAACACCTGCGGCGAAGTACTATAAAAACTAGTAGAACGCGTATTTCAATTGAATTGAAGACGTTCTTCCACTAATGGGGCGAGCACGAATGATATCCCCAGCCGATGCAACACTCTCTTCAGACTCAGTAATGACAAATTCGTCCGTGGCGTTGTTTACATTCAACGATACTGAGAACTGGTCAGACACATACCAAGTTGCAAATAAGTTAGCTACCACATAAGCATCTTGTTTAAGCTCGTTCGAGTCTTGAACATAGTACTCAGTGGAACCTTGGAGTGACGCCCCAACACTGAAGTTTTCAAAGTCATACTGTGGAATAACCGTGTAGATGAAATCAGCTTGACGACGAGGTGTCTTGCCTACCAATGCAGGGTTAAACTTATCTTCACTAATTTCTGCATCAGTCCAAGTTGCGTTTCCTGACATTGTGAAACCGTTACCGAAATCGTACTTACTTTCAAGCTCTAATCCTGTGGCTTCGTATTCACGAATAAAGGTTAAACCGCTTGTCACTTCAGCTTGAGTATCTTGGGTTACGGTATGAAACAAGGTGGCATTAAACTTGAAATCTTGCGTGCCATACTTCATACCAAATTCTAACTGCTCTGTTTCATCGAAACCGCTAGTTGTGCTGGTTAAGCTTCCATCGCCATTTAATGTACCAGCAATTTGAAGTAAGCGGTCAGCCAGCGCTCGGCCACCTTCACTATAACGACCAAAGAAAGTCATGCTGTCGCTGTACAGGTAAGAGCCACCCAACGAGAACGACGTGTTACTTGCTTCATAATCAACAATTTGGCTAGTAGCATTAGCGCGATTTAGGCGAATTACGCCGCCGCCGAAACCAAAACCGTTTGACGCAGAAGCATCTTCAGTATTACCTGAAATAACTCCGTCACCATTAATATCTACATCGGTATTTCCACCACAACACGAGTTGATAAGCTCACCATTTGCTTGCACGGTGTCATGCCTGGCACTTACATCAAACAACCAGTTATCACCCACTTCGAAACCCACGTTAATGTAAGGTGCTGTAGTGGTGTAGTTTAAATCCCATTCCCATGAGAGGAAGCTTGGTGTCCAAAGCCCTTGGTCAACAAGCGCAGTACCGTCTGCATCTTCAATATGCAGATACTGAGAGTTAGTTCCGTCTACCGTTTGAATGTACGTATTCCAGCTGTTCCAGCTAATAGCAATATCTTGCTTAGAGTAGTAGTAACCCGCGGTAAGCGTTACCCCATTGTCATACTCTTTTCGAAGACTTAAATCGTTGATCAAGTTACCTAAATCATTGTAAGTCGTATCGAACAATAAGTTCAGGAACGCTAAACCGTTGTACTCTTCTCCGGCATTTGAACCGTTCGCAAGGGTTACACTGGTAGAATCACAGTTAAAAGCATTGCCATCACCATCTAAGGCAGAAGCACAAATCGCTGTCGCCATACTGCTAGCAGACTGAGGGCCATAAGCTCCGAAGGTGTCGGTAAATGGAGAAACAAACCCACCGCCTACATCAGACGTTCTGAATTTGTTAAGTAAATAAAGGTCTTCTGCCACTTCCAAGTCAGCTTCAAAGCCAAATGAGGTCACGTCAGATTCAATACCATCCGTTAAATCACGATTAACCGGGTTACCGAAAGAATCAAAAGTTGAAGCGTTAGTAGTGTATGCAGAATGCAGTGTTTGGCTACTTGCATCAAAATTTTCTACCGCACCATAGCTGCCATTGCTTTTCACCATTACCGGCGCAGGTAAGTAAGTAGTAACTCTGTCGTTTAAATGTTTGAAGTAAAAACGTAGATGACCATTGTCTAATAGCTGCGTAAAGTTGATTTTTATTTGTCCACCTTGGTCGCCGTTATAGCCAGTGTCACGAACACCTTCACCACCACGCGCAAAACCACCAATATGGAAATACAGATCGTCGTTTACTTCACCGCCGTACGCAAAATCTAAACGAAACTCTTCGTAATCAATACCAAAAGATGTGCCGATTGCACCACCGCCCTGTTCACCGGTAGCACTGATCATATTGATAACACCACCTGGTGAGTTACTGGCGAATGTGGATGCAGAACCACCACGTACAGATTCTACTCTCTCTACAGACCAATCGTAGCGCAGAAAGTTATCGGCGTTACCGAAGTTGATATCGCCGTACTCTAAAACTGGAAGGCCGTCTTCATGAATTTGCATAAATTTAGAACCGCCTGTAGCCAGAGGAATACCACGAATAGTAATGTTTGCATTACCGCCGCCGCCCGAAGATTCCGCGCGAATGCCTGGCAGCGCACGGAAAACCTCTGCCGTTGAACGAGGTGCCAATTTCATGACTTCCTCTTCGTCAAACGAACTTACAGAGACACTTGCTTCTTGTGCAGAAACCCCAGCGGGGCTGGCAGTAACCACGATTTGTTCATAGGTTTCTTTTGCTTTCTTCTCTTGCGCTTCTTGATGTGAGGCGTCTTGAGCTAAAGCAGCGCCATTTAGGCCTAACAACACTGCTATTGCCAATGCGTTTTTATTAAATGTTGTGTGCATGGGTATTCTCCAAGGCTAAGCGAAACTCTCCAACGCCCTGTTGTATCGGAAGAAGCGAAAGAGAACTAAAATTTACAAACACCGACTTAATCGATTAAGCAAAAGATTACTGAAAAAATGTCTCAATGTAAATTATTTGTTTAAATAAATATCCAATTTTGTTTTCCCGCCAAACCCCGCAAGCACAAAATCTTTATTTAAATCATCAAAATAAACCACAACATTAGACTTTAAAATAGATTTAAAAAATAAACAAAAACACTAAATATTAACTTAATCGATTAAGCTGATCACTTAATCGATAACAACATACACTAGCTTTTTGAGTCCTCTTACGACTTAATGTAGTCACCCATATAAAGCTAAAAAGCCGATGTGACGTCCGTGTTCAAACAAATGACTTAATAGAAAAATAGCTGCTTGATTTTATAAAGCGAATTAGTAGGACGATTATTTATCTTCCACTACGACTTGGTACTTATCTGATTTAAAAGAGGTAGTGAAAAACAAAGTGCACAAAACTTACGGTTGAAGGTAGGCCTGAAGCGTATTTGGTTTTGAAAGCAGGCTCTGCTGCTAGTAGATAGTGTGTAGTGAAAACCAGGATTGTGTTCGTCTCGACTGATTTACAGGACAGGTTTTAGTTAACCAGCTTCTTTATTCTAGATGTTCTACTTAATCTGAGGGACAACTACGAGTATAGAGCGGACACTGGCTGACTCAGCTAAAAAAGTCCGTTCGAGACAAGGAGCTGGCGTTAGAGTTTTTGTTTTTCTACTTCAGGTTTATGTCACGAGGCCACAATTCAAAATCATCATCGAAGGGTAAGAATGAACTGTTTCGTGATTGGCTTATAAACGCTATCACTAACAAAATGTGGCTCAGATTAGAAAATACTTCTATATGCCCGCTAACGACTTTTGTTAGCTAAATCTTGTAGTTGCTTAGCAATCCTTTCAAATTCTAAGTTTGCTTCAATATAGAGGTTGCGCGTTTCATCGAGCCTTTGCAGCCACTCTGACATTAAGGCTGGCATCAATGGATCAGATTGCATACAGGTAAAATCATAATGACTGGAGACTAAATCTTCGGGTATAGGGGCGTTGTCTACTAAAGGCTGTACTTCATCAATAACGGTGCATCGTTGTAGTATCGGTATTATTTGGTCAATTCCATCATTCAGAAACTCATAGTATGCTTCTAAAAATTGTAAGCTATATCGAGCATTTAGCAATTGTGTGCGCTGAGCTGAATCTGCTATAAATCCCATTTTTCCAGCAGAAATCATTTCATCTAACACGGCAGGGTCTTTTAGAGGAGGAATCGAAAATAAACTATTATTCATCAGTTGGTTAGCTCTGTCTTGATCAATCTCCTGCGCTGCAAGCAGCAAAGCAGTTAAATTAATGCCGTTTCGAAGGTAAGTTTCATAATGCTCGCTTTGTTTTTTGAGAGTGTCACTTAGAGCTGTGTATTCATAGGCTAGGCGATCATGATAAGCAGCGGCTTCGGCATTTTGAGCACGCTTAGAAGACCACTCTTGCATTTGCAAACCCATATACACACCAACTACCACAATTAAAAAATCTAAAAAAACGGCGACCCAATTTTGCTCTCTTAGGTGTTTGGTTATGCTGAGCACTCTCATTTTACTGGCCTATTTGATTATTCTGTTCATCGTGTTGAGCTTTAAGTATACGCAAATTGATCGGCTGATGAAAAATTCTTGCTAGCCCTTAAAAGAGGCGGGGGATGTTGTATATTGATCTAGGTGATTAACCCTAGAAATTATCGAATGACCGCTAATCTATAGTTTTGCAGTCATATCTATTTTTTAAAAAGCCTGAAGGTCCGAACTACGTCTTGAGTTCAATCAATGGGCGCAACACATTGGTTAAATTTCTGTGCTGGTGTTTCATAGTCTAACGTTTTTCTTGGTCTTTCGTTAAGTTGTCTCGCTACACTGCTAAGTTTTTGTTGGCTGTGTACTGATAAGTCGGTACTTTTGGGAAAATACTGCCGTAGCAATCGATTGGTGTTTTCATTGGTACCACGTTGCCACGGTGAGTAAGGGTCGCAGAGATAGACTTTTATATCAGTGGCTAGCGTGAATTGTTTGTGGTCTTTAATTTCTCTCCCCCTGTCCCAAGTTAGAGATTTATATAGTTCCTTAGGTAGCTTTTGAGCGTGTTTGATAAGTGCAGCAATCACGGTCGACGTTTTACTATCATCCACTTTCGCCAGCATTACGAATCGAGAGTGCCTCTCTACTAGTGTCGCTATGTAACTGTTGTTAGAGCCACATATAAGGTCGCCTTCCCAGTGACCAGGTATAGCTCTATCTTCAACCGATACAGGTCGTTCACTTATAGAAACGCCATCAGGGATTTTGCCCAGACCTAATCTTTTCAGTGAAGCTTGGCGAGACTTGCGAACCGCTCTTTTTGACCGCAAAAACTTTTGCAGTTCTTTCCTTAGAGCGCCTCGCGTCTGAATGAAGAGTGTTTTATAGATGGTTTCGTGAGACACGTACATTTCCTGATTATCGGGGTATTGTCGCTTTAACCAACCCGCAATTTGTTGTGGTGACCATGCCCTTTTAAGCTTAACAGCTATTATTTTACATAACTCTGGGGATCCAATTAACTTACATGGCTTAGGTCTCAATGCTTCGTCCCGGGCTCGTTGTTCAGCTTTTACGGCACGGTAGTGCTTCAATCCACCATTTCTTTTTACTTCACGGCTAATTGTAGATGGCGCTCTAGACAAACGTCTGGCAATTTCTCGAATGGATTGTTTACTGACTAAGCATCGTGATATCTCTTCTC
>NZ_JAUOQH010000030.1 GCF_030547075.1 Alteromonas sp. 1_MG-2023
TCAGCAACTGGAAAGTATCGCAATTGCCTACGGTTTAATTTTATAGATGGCTCGCAAGAGGTTCGTACACAAAGCATTAAATTGCTTGGCGAATTGATAAGCGTATTAGCTAGAGTTTATTAGTTGAAAATATGAGAGCAGTATACTTAGTCATATGATAGAGCTGTTAGTGTTTCGCACCGGTTGAACTTTTGAGCATGTCTACGAGTGCAGATGTATGGGTAATGGCAGACTCAAAGTCGTAAAGTCTCAATGCTTTTTCTATATTTTGCAGTTCATCCATAAGATGGGGCGATAAACCTGTTGTATTTTTTATTAGTTCCTCAACAATACTTACTGCCTCCGTATCGTAATCGTCTAGTAAATCATTTAATTGCGCTAATGTTGCCTTAAACGTATTTAAATCAATGTTGCTATCAATATGATTATTTGTTGAATTCAATTTATTAGCGGCCGAGTCAATACTTAGTATTACATGGGCTAAACTATCTAGCATAGTTGCCATGGCCTTTTTAGTGCCAATATTCTTGCTATAGGCAAACTCCAGCGATTCGGCGTCGTGATAAAGCTTTTGGGCACCAATACTTCCGGCTAACCCTTTGAGAGTATGTATTTTTCGGGTTACATTTACCTCACTTCTATCTTCACTTGACTGACTCAGCGTATTTGCAAATTGTCGATATTTTTCTGCAAATTTTAATAGGTGCTTTTGATAGAGGTCCCCGTTGTAGTTTGATGATGAAAGTCCTTTTTTAATATCGATACCATCAAGTGTTTCGACAGGAAAATCTACTTTCACAGGGGCACTTATTTCATTAGAAGCATGGACTTCAGTGGGCGCAAGAATACGCATAAGCGTGTTATACATGGTGTTAATATTTATAGGTTTTGCTATATGTGCATTCATACCACAAGCATGTACTTTAGCGATGTCGTCGTGCATAACATTGGCTGTCATGGCAATAATGGGTAACTGTTGAAATTGCAGTCTTTTTCTAATTTCTTTGGTTGCTGTATAGCCATCCATAACCGGCATTTGGCAATCCATTAAAACGCCGTCGAAACGTAATGTTTCGAGCAGTGAGAGGGCAACCTCGCCATTTTCAGCCAATGTTGTTTGAATATCAACAGCATGAAGTAACTCACATGCTAACTCTTGGTTCAAATCGTTATCTTCTACTACGAGTAAATGAAGCCCCCCGAGTGCTTGAATTAAAGACTCATAATCAGTAGCATTTTTTAGGGTAGTGTTTGCTACTTTACTGAGGCCTACGCTGCGCGACACAGCATTTAATAATGTCGATGCGGTAACGGGTTTAGTGAGGGCTATTTCAATATCGAGATCATTCGATTCTTCTTCCATGTCTCTGCTATTAAATGCCGTCACCATAATTATTTTAGGTTGGTAGGTAATTGAAGAAGTACGACGTATACGTGCAACAGTTTCAAGTCCATCCATGACAGGCATTTTCCAATCCATTAATATTAAATCGAATGGCTGAATATGCTGTTGCTGTTCAAGTACGGATATCGCTTCTCCACCGCTGCTAACAAGTTGGTGTTGAATACCAAAGCTTGTAAGCTGGCTATGCAGTACTTCTCTAGCCGTTTCACTGTCATCTACAACTAATACGTTCAAATGCGGCTTAACACGGTGCTGAACGGTTTTTATATCAGTTTCTCTATAGCCAAGATTCACGGTGAAAAAGAACTTACTACCTTTATCTATTTGAGATTCAACCCATATTTTTCCACCCATTAATTCTACGAGGTCCTTAGATATCGCAAGCCCCAAGCCCGTGCCACCATATTTTCTCGTAATAGATGAGTCTGCTTGGCTAAAGGATTGGAATAACTTTGCTTTTTGGTCCGGCGTCATACCAATACCATTGTCCGTTATACAAAACTCGATACAAGTGTGCCCTCTGTGCATGCTAATGAGTTTTATCCCTACAATAATTTCTCCATTTTCTTTTGAAAACTTAACCGCATTGTTACCCAGATTTAGTAGAATTTGCCCTAGTCTTAAAGGATCGCCAATGAAGGTTTTAGGTACGTCATCAGCAATATCAAAGTAGAGTTCGATTTCTTTTTCATCGGCTTTAAACGAAATTGCATTCGCCATATTTTCGAGGACTTCATCTAACTCAAAAGGGATAGCTTCAATCTCTAGTCGGCCTGCTTCAATTTTTGAAAAATCAAGAATGTCGTTAATAATACCAAGCAGTAGCTCGGCGCTTCTGTGCACTTTCTCAATATAATTTTGTTGTTTAGTATTTAGCTGCGTTTGCAGGGCTAGGTGACTCATCCCGATAATAGCGTTCATTGGCGTACGGATTTCATGGGACATATTGGATAGAAAGTCTGATTTCGCTTGAGTTGCACTTTCCGCTTTTTCTTTTGCTTCTTTAAGGGCTGTTTCCATCGCTTTTGCGGTATTCACATCAAGATGAATTCCAAAAACCTTAAGAGAGTGGGTGTCGCTGTGCTCTCGAACCGCGCGACCTACGCTCAATACCCATTTATACGAGCCATCTACGCATTTTATTCGGTATTCACAGCGATAATCTTGCGTTTCATAGCGAAGGTGTTTTCTTAAGCCAAGTTCGCACTTTTCCTTATCATCAGGGTGAATTAAATATTTAAGAATATTGGAATCAGCACCATATTTTAGTACTAATTCGTCGCAGGTATAGCCTAGCATTGAGGCCCATACGGCATTCGTTATTAACGTATCACTTTCTGGATCCCATTCCCAAGTACCTGCATTGGCGCCAGACATTGCTAACTCTAAGCGCTGCTCAGCCTCGGCGAGTTCTTCAAAAGACAAACTATTAGAGATAGCAACAGAAGCAAAACTAGACGCGATACGGAAAATATTAATTTGTGAAGTATCGAAGGCTTTTGGAGAATTAGCGTGTATCGCCACTACACCTAGGAGGGTATTACCCGCCATTAGCGGTTGGCATACTGCAGATTGAGTAAGTTCGCCATTGTAGCTGCAAGCAGGGTTGAGATCGGATTGCGTCCACTGCTCGGGTTTTTGGGCTATAAATTCCTTTTTGTTATTTATGGTCCAAGCGATGGGATCATTAATGCGTCTGGTATCCAGCGACGTGGGTTGCATCAGTTGACCATCAACCATCGTGAAAATAAAACTTACATGCTGAGATTCTGGGTGGAACAAGCCCACCATAAAACTACTGGCTTGAAGTGCTTTATCTAATTGTCGATAGAGTAACTTCGCAATACTTTCGGTATCTGTAGTGGCCGCAAGGTCGCGACCCACGTCACCTAAGACAAAAATATCCTGTGTTCGTCTTTCTACCTGAGTAGACAAATATCGCTCGGTCGCATAATGCTGCTTCACGCGATTCCAATAGAACGTATAAGCAAGAAGTAACAGGGCAAGTGGCGTTAATAGTTTGAACCATAATGTTTGATACCATAAAGGTGGCACAATTAAGGTTAATGTCTGTGGCTCAAGGTTCCATGTGCCATGATTATTGCTTCCAATGACTTCAAAGATGTAAGTATCAGGTTGCATGCGAGCAAACGAGACCGAATGTCGGTCGGTGATGTCGGCCCAAGTATTATAGTAGTTTACTAAGCGGGTACGATACTGGTTGTCCTCACTCGCATGGTAGTCTAAGGCTGCAAAGGTAATAGTTAGTTGCTTATAGTCATTGGGAAGCACAAGCGAATCAGGTACGGGAAATATTGCTTCGCCATCTATTTCTACACCGGTAATAGCGATAGGGGGGACCACATCGTTAGCGCTAACCGCATTGGGGTTGAAGCCCGTTAGCCCATCAATGCTGCCAAAGTAAATAAAGCCATCAGATGCGAGTATTGCTGAGCGGGGAAGAAAAGTATTGCTATGAAGTCCATCGTTAGTCGTAAAGTATTGGAATACACTGTTTTCGGGATTTAGTCTATAAATACCTTTTGCGGTGGCTAGCCATAATAGGCCTTTACTGTCTTGTACTACAGACAGCACGGCGAAACCCACACCATCTATGTCTAAACTGATAGTTTCAAATTGATCTGTAGACGGCGTATATTTTTCTAAACCTCGGTTAGTGGCGAACCAGATGGTATCGCCATTGGCTTGTAGGGCAGCGTTTATATGGTTGCTATTTAATGTGTTGTTTTTGTCATTTGCGTCATAGTTGGTGACTAAGCCTGTCGAAGGAACAATTTTAAATAGGCCCTCACCTTGTGTGCCCACCCAAGCATTGTTTTGTTTATCTACAAAGGTAAATTCAGCATCAACTTCATCAAGGTAATGCTGCACATCGTTAGTTTTTGGGTTCCACCGTATTACATGACGATACTTAGCCAAAATTAGCCATAGCCATCCTTCGGCGTCGTATTCCACCCACTCTACCGTATTATTAAGGCCACCAGCCCAATCCAGAGAGATTTCCTCTAAGTTGCTCGAAGGTGTGGCTAAATAGTAAAGGCCAAAATCAGTACCAAGATATAATCCATTATTGTCGTCATAGCTCATGCTATCAATACGGAGTCGGTTTAGATTATTTAAATTTTCTTCAGACATTTGTGGCGTGAACTTATCTATACCATCAAAATTGACCAAACTTCTGCCGGTACCCAACCACATTTCACCATTAGGTTTTTGTGCCAATGAAATTATCTGAGAAAAAAGTCCAGATAACATTTGGTCACTGAGTATGTCCGTCCACCCCTGAAATCGAGAAGGTTTCAAAAACACCTTTTTTATGCCTGAATAGCGCGTAGCTGCCCACAGCAGGCCTGAGGATTCAACCATGACTTGGCGAACATCGCGATTATCTAAAAGAGCCCAGTCACCATTTTCGGCGGCAGGCTCAAAGCTTGCTTTTCGTGTATTGAACTTAAAAATACCGGCGAACGTTGAAAGTAACAAAGTGTCTTCGTAGGGGGTGATTTTTGTAATGCTAGGTATGGTGCCAGGGGGAAATTCCATTGGGTAATAGCGGTTCGTTTTCGGATGAAAGCGACCAAAGCTATTACGGGTAGCCAGCCACATATGGCCTTTTTTGTTGATATAAACCGCTCTTACTTCGGGATGGTCTAATCCGTCTGGTGAATCACCAAATCGTTTAAAACTTTCTGATTCACGTGACTTTCGATACAGCCCTTCGGAAGTACCCACCCAAATATTGCCGTCTGGATCCTCAGCAATACTCCAAACTCGATCGTGTCCAATCGTTGTTATGTCGTTTGGTGAATTCACAAACCGAACAAACGCATTATCTGCTTCATTAAAAAGGTTTAGACCGCCGCCATTGGTGCCTACCCATATCTGGCCAGAACGTGACTCAAACAGGGCTTGAATCTTATTCCCGCCTAAAGAAGATGGGTTAGCATCGTCTTGAACATAGTGTATAAAGTTTTGGGTTGTTCGCTGATATAGGTTTAAGCCGCCTCCCCATGTTCCTATCCATAACCTGTCTTGGCTATCGATTAACATGGTGCCAACGCTGTTGTTAGACAGTGACGCAGGCGCATTCTTATCATGTCGAAATGATGTGAATTTATAGCCGTCGTATCGTTTTATTCCATCTGCTGTGCCGAACCAGATAAACCCTTCATCGTCTTTTACTACGTCATACACTTGAGGGTTAAGTAGTCCATCATGAAGAGAAAGGCTTTCAACTTTTTGCTGTGCATAAACCGGTAGTAAAACGCAGTATAATAAAAAGAAGATAGGAATAAGCCAAAAGCGAATAGCCTGTCTATGGTAGCCAGAATGATGCGAAAACCGTTTACGAAAAAGCATGGCAGCCATAAGGAAGAAGCTCGACAAAAAATTGCTGGTAAGCGTCAAAGCGGAAGCGAGCATCAATTCTACCTTAACCGCGGGCTTTAAATATTTCGTCACCGAAACGTGACTGAATATCTCTTATTTTTTCCAAACACTCTAGAAATAATGGAACAAGATTAGGGTCAAAATGCTTTCCAGATTCAGATTCAATCAGCGCTATGGCACGCTCTTCGGTCCATGCTTTTTTATAAGGACGTTCACTCGTTAACGCATCAAATACGTCAGTAATAGCAACAATTCTTGCAGAAAGAGGAATTGCTTCACCCTCTATACCCTGAGGGTATCCACTGCCGTCCCATTTCTCGTGATGGTAAAGTGCAATTTCTCTTGCCATGTTCAACAATGGCTCATCGCTGTCGCCAATAATTTCGCATCCAAACTGGGAGTGCTTTTGCATAACTTCCCATTCCTGCGGATCCAATCTGCCGGGCTTGAGTAAAATAGAATCTGGAATACCTATTTTTCCTACATCATGCATGGGGGCTGCGTTGTGAAGAAGGTCAATCCACTCTTCAGAGACGTCAAGCTTTTCAGCTAAAAACTTGCTGAAATAACTCATGCGAATTACATGCATTCCGGTTTCGTTGTCTTTATATTCCGCGGCCTTCCCTAAGCGGCGTATGACTTCAAGACGAGTATGATGTAAGTCTTCTGTTCGTTGAGCGACAAGTGCTTCTAAATGACGGGCTTGATCGTAAAGAGCAATCTGTGCTTTTACTCTCGACACTACAATAGGCGGACTAATAGGCTTAGCAATATAGTCAGCAGCGCCTAGATCAAAACCTTTTTGCTCATCTTCTATTTCACTTTTAGCGGTCACAAAAATAATGGGGATAGAGGCAGTAGAAACGTCTTTTTTTAGTTGGCGACAAACTTCGTAACCATCTACGTCAGGCATCATTACGTCCAGAAGAATGATATCCGGTTTATTTTTACTCTGAGCTATTTTTATAGCTAACGTGCCGTTCATCGCCGCTTTAACTTTAAAGTAGGGGCTTAGTACTGCAGAGAGTAGATCGATGTTTTCAGGTGTATCATCTACTACCAGAACGGTTTTTTTTTCTACTGACAACGAAAAATCTCCTTTTCATTCGTATGTCTAACGCCAAAAAGCTTTTTTGAAGACGAATCTTCACTTAAAACAGTATTGATATAATACTTTAGTGTAAATTTTAGTCTACAGGGGGACTACAGTAAAATGCTATTTAGATTCAAGGGTGTTTTTTTTAATACCCAGGTGTGTATTTTGATACTAGGGTGTTTAACCACTGCATTCGGGAGGGCTACATGAGTTTTGACAAGGAAGTTTGAGTACATTATTGATGACAATAATATACTCGCGGAATAATTCGTGATGCTACACAATCATAAACGATGTAGCAGCGGTGGCGGCAGCCATCGTGAAGTTGAAACGCTTTCTGCGCATGGGCGAGCTAAGCCAAATTTTAATTTTTGCGCCCACGGCAGCCCATATTGAAATACACGGAAAACCGATTAAGGCAAACGCTAACACAATAGCTAGTCCAGATTCTGCATAGTGTTCGCCAGGTAACGTAAATGTGCCCACGCTAGCCAATGCCATCATCCAAGCTTTCGGATTTATCAATTGAAATAGTGCGCCCTCCCACCACTTAAGAGGCCCTTGGCGGGTGGTTTTCTTTATTTCAATTTCATCAGTAGGGGCGGTGGCAATTTTAACCGCCAGCCACAATAAGTACGCAATGCCCAATACTTTTAGCACGGTATATAAGGCGGGAAACAAAGTGAAAAGTGCCCCAACGCCTAAAAGCGTACTAATCATCAGGCCTGCCACCCCTACAACAATACCCAACATGTGTGGAATCGACTTCTTGTAACCATACTGCGCCCCAGATGCTAATAGCATTAAGTTGTTGGGGCCTGGCGTTACTGTGCTAACAAAAGCAAAGGTGGCGAGTGCAAAAAGTAACGAAGTTTCCATGGTTTTCCTTTCCTCTAATGTTCTATTTAAACCAATAAGCGACAGTTGAGCTGCACATATATGGGCGTTATTTAGTAACGCCACAAAATAGTACATTTAAAAATGTGTATGCATTAGAGCCAAAGGTGATAAAAATTAGCCATACAGATGGGTGGGAAAGAGGACTGTATGCTCAAATACCAATATAACTGTATGGTAAGTCCTTGCAGTAAGTTAAGGTATAGTTATCTGTATGGTTATCGTCTGTATGATTCTTATTGGTATGATTATTGTCTATATTGGGAAATTCAAATGACACTGTATGAGTCGCTGGCCTGTGAATTGAAAGCGCAAATAGATCGTGGGTTATTTGAGGAAGGGGATAAACTTCCCTCGGTAAGGCAACTGTCTAAAGAGCATCACGTTAGTATCGCTACAGTACAAGAGGCTTATCGGGTTTTAGAGTCTCAAATGTACGTTGAAGCGAAGCCTAAATCTGGCTACTTCGTTTCTTCTAATTCCACGTTGAATAACACCCCTAAAATGACCAAGCCGCCGCAGCGGCCTATGGATGTGTCGCAGTGGGAAGATGTACTT
>NZ_JAUOQH010000031.1 GCF_030547075.1 Alteromonas sp. 1_MG-2023
TGCACAGCCGAAGGCTGCCCGTAGGGTGAGCGCCATGGACGGCGCGAATGAATCCCTCCCTCTCCGCCAAGTTCTAAGAACCCGCACATTGTTGCGGGTTTTTTTATGTGTAAAAAAAGAGTGATGTTATAACGAGAGGGAGGGTGAGAACCCCCGTAGGTTTCGACAAAATGGCAGGATAGCCATTTTGCACAGCCGAAGGCTGCCCGTAGGGTGAGCGCCATGGACGGCGCGAATGAATCCCTCCCTCTCCGCCAAGTTCTAAAAACCCGCACATTGTTGCGGGTTTTTTTATGGGTAAAAGAAATGCGAAACCTACTCGATGTAAGACCACAGTCGCATTGTTACACTCCATTGACAGGTATAGTCTTGCGTTTCTTCCCGCAATCGTAAGGTGTTATGTGTCTCAAGAAAGCGCTTCTTATCAAAAACTTCACAAACCAAGTGGTACGTTTCAAACAAGAGAAGATTACCTCAACCACGAATTACAAATAATTTCTCCTAAGCGCTGGCGATTTAACCTGCCAGGTAGAGACTATCGCATAGAACTGGAAGACTGTGTGCCCGGTATGGCGGCAACGATAGGCAAAATTGTCATGGTGGCAGCCGTGGTTGGGGCGTTTGCCGCACCACTGGGGTTATCACCAGAGTTCGTAATAGAAAATGTGCGATTTGAGCTGTTGATTGCTGCTGTATTATTTGTGGTATTAATATCTGGATTTATAAACCCTTCAGCGAATTTAGCGGGTACCCATGGGCCTTTGTTGCCTTTGGTGCCGTTGATTGTTGCGTCGGGCGGCCACCCTATGGCATTAGGGTTACTAATTGGCTTTTTCGGCTTTTTATTAGGTATTACCAAAGGCGGTAGTGTACTTGCCAAGCTAACGAGTAATGGGGTTTGTGGCGGCCTGCTACTGTATTTAGGGTTTATCGGCATTACAGGGCAAGTGAAAAAACTTTTTGCGTGGGCAGAAAGTTTCGATATGGCTTATTTGGCCTTTGTGGTTATTGTTGCCACCATTTTGATGTATGCGTGGTTAGAGCATATTCAAAAGCGTTGGCTGGCTATACCATTGGGGGCAGTAATGGCAGCGGTAATTGCGTTTGCTTTAGGCGCGCCATTTGAATTCACTACTTCGCCAGGCATGCCAAATTTGAACCCAGCTTATTGGTGGGGCGAGAATACAGGGTGGCAATTGGGCTTACCTGATTGGTCACATTTTATTGCTGTCCTGCCATTTGCTGTATTAGCGGTATCCATGTGGTCTCCTGATTTTCTCGGGCATCAAGTTTTTCAAAAATTAAGCTACCCGAAAAACTCTGAGAAAGCGCACATGAATATAGATGACACCATGATCGCGGCGTCAAGCAGACAAGCGGTGGGCAGTTTACTCGGTGGGGGTAACATTGCTTCGTCGTGGGGAACCTACATTATTCCAGCGTCGATTGCCCGCAGACCTATTCCAGGAGGCGCCATTGTAACCGGCATATTGTGCGTTGTTGCTGCCATATGGGGTTATCCAATGGATTTAGCAATTTGGCCACCGGTATTATGTGTCGCGCTTATTGTTGGTGTGTTTTTACCGCTGATGGAAGCGGGTATGCAAATGACACGAGAAGGCAAAACAACACAATCCGCAGCGCTAGTGGTTATATCATCAGTACTAGTTAACCCTGTATTTGGTTGGTCGTTTACTATGCTACTAGATAATTTAGGTTTGGTTGGGTGTAAAGATCGCGCCAGTGAACTAGGCAAAGCGGGTAGGTGGTTAATACCGGGCATTACCTTTATTGTGCTGTGTACGGTTATGGCCTTAATCGGCATGTTCCCAGGTGTGCCTGCTATTATGGAGACGTTTCGACTCTAATTGCTGAATGTATTTATATAATAGTACGAAGGCATTCGCCACTATGCCAAGTTTTGAAAACCGCACATAGTTGCGGTTTTTTTATGCCTGGATTAGATTTTATCAGTACATAACTAGCATTTTGCTTATCTATTCGCCACTTGGTATGTTTTATTAAGATTTGCACTTTACACGCCTAAAAATATCATTATGATACGCACCACTTGGAGAGGTGGCAGAGCTCGGTTTAATGCACCTGACTTGAAATCAGGCGAAGGGTCAAACCTTCCGGGGGTTCGAATCCCTCCCTCTCCGCCAAATAATGATTGAAGCCCTGTATTTACAGGGCTTCGTTGTATTTGATTCTTGGTCAAAAATATACATTGTCACAGACATTTAGTTCTTAGCAATAATAGATAGTGTATAAATGACTATATAGACTCCTGTCCATCATCAATATAGAGACAGACATACCCAAGTCACAAATATTCTGCTCAATTAAAAACCGTGTAAGTCGCGTTGGCAAGGCGGTATTATGTCCGCTTCATCGAAGTTAAAAGTCTAAATTAAAACTGATAATAAGTCTCTGCCGTTTAGTATGACGCTATAAGTATTATTAGTGTCTACCCTGTAAGTAACATTCTATAATCGAGCCATTAGTATCGTGTTTTCTGTTACCCATTAAGGTTCACCTTATTCATCATGGTTTAACTCGGTGTGGTGCGAATTAAACAGCTAATGGTTCCACTAAGGCGGTTCAGTCGTGTCTATAGATTTATCGCGGTCGTATCCTATTCTGAGATGATTTTAGCCTTACGCTTAGATATTCCAATTTGAGACTTGCATGCAACGCCGCCGTTATTTTGTTTAGACTCTGTATGGGAATAATCAGCTATGCTGTACATGGCAGTTGCTCAAAACATCTACATTTCGGCTTTATATATTTTTCTGCGTTTTTAATAATTGTACGTATTACCAGTAAATTTACATTGGGGTTTTCAAAGTCGTTTCTATTAATACCCTCATTAGTACAGTGACGATCTTCTGCGGCTTTTTTAAAAAAATCATCATTGCAAAGGCTCTAGTTGCTGTTAACCCGTTCTGAGCATTGCTATAACAATCAGTAATTTCGTAGTTCACATTAGTTTCTGGCTCAGTTTCGGGAGTACCTTATTATTAGTGCAAGACAAATTGGTTACCATCTGGAGATAAATTAAATGAAACACCGCCAGCCGTTCCGAGGCAAAAGCTATCTGTAGCCTGCGACAATGACGCTTATGAATTTTCAGTGAAAATTCCCAGGTTATCGATAATCTGGTTAAATAAGTAACAATCTGGGATAATTCGTTGTGGTCAATGGAAGCCAATTTGTTTATCGTCAACGTATCTCAAGCCAGTTGTTATGGCTAAGTCTTCAATGAAGTTCCATTAAACCTCTGTAAACACTACGCCTATAAAGGGGGAGCCATATCGCTTGCAATGGGAACAACTGCATCTAATAAGCCATTTCATTCATTCAGTAATTCTTCTGTTTCGTATCGAATGTCAAAATAATAGAGGTGATGTGCTTCTAAATAGGTAGCTAATGTATAGATAGTAGTAATCTCTTCTTTTCTAACTCCTGTTTGCACACCTGCACTTAGTTTTAAATATGGCTGTGACAGCGAGTAGTCCATAGCGTTGATTTGTCTTATACTCTTAAAATTATTCAATGGAGGTTTGGGATGAAATCTTATGACGGGTTTAAAGCTGAAATGGAGTTAATTAAGCGGTTTGCAGTTGAAGCTAAGAATAACGTTTGTACTAATGCCCTTATAGAAGTGAAGTACTTACGTAAAGAGATTACTTTCATCACCAAGAACTTGCGAAAGTGTGAGGTTATTAACGTTGGATGAACGAAGTTTAGTTATTTACCGCGATGCAAAAAGTTCAATAAAAGCCTTTTTCTCAGAAACTCAAACGAGACCAGATGAATGTTTTGTGATCTTTTCTTCCCATGGAAGGCGCGCCCTTTGTACCAAAATAGGAGGAGCTGATCCTCTTCTTAGGGAGGGGTACGATGTTATTTGTGTGCAGACCAACTGTGACGATTGGCACCAGAATGTTTCCGTAAAAGGAATTGAAAAGCTAAAGGTGTTTTTGAAACAAAAATACCGTATAACAAAAGGATATGGTAGCTCGATGGGGGGGTTCGGAGCGATTGCTTATGCCGAGAGATTGGGATTTAATACTGTACTCGCTCTTTGTCCTCAATATACGATAGCTGAGAATTTTGACAAAAGATGGGAAAGCGAGAGTAAAAAAATTGTCTGGTATCAAACGATAGAAATGGCTGCTGGATATAATGGTATAATTCATTTAGTCTACGACCCTTTTGATCTTGACAATAAGCAAGCTAAATTAATAATTGACAACTTCAATGCAGCAAATGTGACAAGCTATAAGGTGAATTTTGGGTCACATGCACTTCCACAGTATTTTCATGACGCTGGGGTGTTGAAAAGGTTGCTTTTTTCTTTCGCAAAAGATTATTTGCAAATTCCAAAGGTGGAAAAGAAGACAAATAAAATTTACCTTAAACAGCTCAGTTTTGTACTTTTCCAGAAATCTAAGTTTCGATGGGCGAAAGCCACGATACAACGCTCAATTGAGCTAGGTGACGAACGGTATTCCGTGTATCGACTAGCAAGTGATATAAGCTATGGCCTTAAAGAATTTGATGATGCTATTGCGTTCACGAAACAAGCTATTAATGCGAAAGATAATAACGAACAAAGTATACAAAATCATAAAGAGCATTTAGCGAATTTGCTTCGTATAACTGGAAAACTTGATGATGCATTGAATATTGTTGATGAACTTATTCATGCACCAAAGAGTAAATTCACCGCTTATACCGCTAAAGCGAATATCTTACTAGATATGCAGCGAGTGAAAGAGGCGAAAGCCACAATTCGGCGTTCGATTGAACTAGGTGATGAACGGCATTCTACGTATCGAAAAGCAAGTGATTTAAGCCATCGTCTTCAAGACTTTGATGACGCTATTAGGTTCGCAAAACAAGCTATCAATGCGAAAAATAATAACAGACAAAGTCGACAAAATCACAAGGTGCATTTAGCTAATTTACTGCGCATTGCTGGAAAATTTGATGATGCATTGAATATTGTTGATGAACTTCTTCAAGTAGAAAAGTATAAATTTTCAGCTTACACCGCTAAAGTAAATATACTATTAGATACACAACAGGTCGAAGAGGCGAAAGCCACAATCCGGCGTTCGATTGAACTAGGTGATGAACGGCATTCTGCGTATCGACAAGCAAGTGATATAAGCCATCGTCTTAAAGATTTTAATGAGGCTATTAGGTTCGCAAATCAAGCTATAAATGCTAAAAATAATAGTAGACAGAGTCGACAAAATCACAAAGTACATTTAGCAAACTTACTACGTATTACTGTGAAATTTGACGATGCATTGATTAATGTTGATGAAAATAAGTGAATTGTATGATATCTCATACACGAAGACCGGCTCCTATCATAAAGGGTATAGAAAAATAGACGCTGATCGTTTTTTAATCGATGTTTTCTAGGGTCAACATGGGCTGAAGTCATTGTGCACAACTCATATTTTTTCCCATGGTTGGGCGTGCCAGATTCATTCACTTCTTTCAGGGATTATTAAAGATTGTTCTTTCCTCTCTGCGACGCAGTTACTTTTAGGCGTAAAAACGTCATAAAATCGAGCTAGATTCAGTAAAGAGGGATTAGCAGCGCGGCGAGTTTACCGAAGGAGTCGTAGGGTGTTAATTATAAGTGTTTAGTCGCATAAAGATAAGGCGATTCAAACACGTTTCTACCTTGCCATTTTTGTCATGCTTATGCATTGTTCGCTTATTGCGGGGCGATTGATATAACAGTACATTCGCTCTATTTCTTGGAGCGTGAGTATTCCCCCCTTGCACGTATAGAAAAACTCGATACATTGGACAGTTGACGTTTCTTGTTATCTTTAAGGGAAGACAGGATTTGTAATATATGTATCTTTTGTCCTTGTTGAGGCCCCATCGCAATACGTTAAATCATCTAAGCCCCTTGAAGGAGAAAAAGGTTAACTTCGTCACCCTCAGTGAGATTGAGGTGGATACTTTCTATGTTTCGCGTTATTTATCCGGCTTTTCCAAATATCGAGCTACGCGATAGTTGATGGTATTCTTCAGGGTAACGATATCATCACGTATGAGTGCTTTGAACCGTCCAAGCTGTGCTCTAACTTATCTTCACTCAGTGCACTAAAAAGCTGTTGAATAAGCGTGATCTCCACGGTTTTAGACTGTTTATAAACAAATGTCCACGACCAAAAATATAGCCCGATGCTTATTAACTTATCCTAAAACACAAACTATCAAGCACTAACGTAAATTTATGCAACTGTTTTAGTTGTAAAAAACGCCTCCCAAGGTAATTGAGATTTAATAATTGGCTTTGTCACATTGACTACAAGATTACTGACAGACTAATCGTATGAAGGCTTGATTTTTGAGGAGGAGAAACCCTCCCTCTCCGCCAAGTTTTGAAAACCCGCACATTGTTGCGGGTTTTTTTATGCCTGAAATAAAGTTTATAATTTTACGCGTTTATTAATGTGTGGTTTTGTAATCTAACCCTCAGCAATCAATCGAAAAGAAGATAAGCAGTCTAGTATTAATTTAAGGATGAATTTATGAAGCACTTGTTGGCTATGTTACCTATTGCCTTATTGGCCGGATGCGGTTCTGACAGCGACGATGGTGTCGTCTGCACCACTGGAGTTGTTCCAGGCATTGCGATAACCGTTATTGATGATGTAACCGAAGAAGCTATTTCCTGTGGTGCCACCGCATTGCTTCAAGAGTCGAGCTATGAAGAAGAGCTAACGAATCCAGAATCATCTGATTGCGACTCAACTGCGCTCTTGTATGGCGTAAACGAACGCAAAGGCTACTACAATATTACAGTGCACAAAGAGGGATATGAATACTGGTATGCTTATGATGTTGAAGTAGCAGTAGGGCTTTGTCATGTTGAACAAGTTGAGGTGGAAGCTCGATTGATTCCTTTATAGCGTGTGTCGTGTATTCACTACTTAACACGCACTAATTACATGAAATACAGTATTCCCTTTGTATTTTGCTTATCTATTCGCCACTTGGCACGTTTTATTGAGATTTGCACTTTACACGCCGTAAAATATCATTAAGATACGCAGCACTTGGAGAGGTGGCAGAGCTCGGTTTAATGCACCTGACTTGAAATCAGGCGAA
>NZ_JAUOQH010000032.1 GCF_030547075.1 Alteromonas sp. 1_MG-2023
ATGTTTTTAACGTAATCAGCGTGTCCTGGGCAATCTACGTGAGCGTAGTGACGAGTAGGAGTGTCATACTCTACGTGAGATGTAGAGATGGTAATACCACGAGCTTTTTCTTCAGGCGCGTTATCGATTTGATCGAAAGCCTGAGCTGAACCACCGTATGTCTTAGAAAGAACAGTAGTGATTGCCGCAGTTAGAGTAGTTTTTCCGTGGTCAACGTGGCCAATAGTACCAACGTTTACATGGGGTTTCGTACGTTCAAACTTTTCTTTTGCCATTTCTATTATCCCAGCAAAGTTACTTTAAAAATTTATGAAATTCTATAAACATGAGCTGGGGAGAAACTGGTGCTGATAGGCAGATTTGAACTGCCGACCTCACCCTTACCAAGGGTGCGCTCTACCAACTGAGCTATATCAGCACTGATTTGGAGCGAGCAGTGGGAATCGAACCCACATCATCAGCTTGGAAGGCTGAGGTAATAGCCATTATACGATGCTCGCAAATCCTAATTCTCTGGCCACCTCATAAAAAAGTGGTGGAGGGGGCAGGATTCGAACCTGCGAAGGCTGAGCCGTCAGATTTACAGTCTGATCCCGTTGACCGCTTGGGTACCCCTCCAGATTGATGGTGCCGACTGCCGGAGTCGAACTGGCGACCTACTGATTACAAGTCAGTTGCTCTACCAACTGAGCTAAGTCGGCACTACATCAAGTGGGTGCGCATTCTAGAGTAATGAATTACTCAGTGCAAGTGTTGTTTTGAAAAATTTTACTTTTTCTTTTTTGACCGATAAAAACTTATCAATCAAACCAGTTACGTAAGAAGCTCGCTTCTTGCGTAGCGGGCCAAACCTTGCACCACCAAATGAGCGGGACGAATCCTAACATCGCTTTCAAGGAATGCAAACATTTTTTTGTCTCCACCCCCTAAAATTATATCAAAATCGGTTTGTTTGCTGGATAAGTAATCAATGGCGCTCAAATAAACACCATGCACTGCTGCATAGCACCCTGTTGCAACACATTCTTCGGTATCGTTACCTACCGTAAGAGTGGTCGGAATTTCGTCATTTGCATACACTTTCTTGGTGGAATTAAGTAATGCTTGCTTCATTACTTGAAAGCCTGGGGTGATCCAACCGCCTAAATGTTGACCACCCACGACAAAATCAACCGTAATTGCCGTACCCACATCCATCACAAAAAATGCTTTTTGTGATTTTTCTGCCGCACAAACCATGGCAAGCCATCGATCGACCCCCATTTTTTTTTCGTTTTCGTAACTATTTTTTATGCCGAAGGCTTCTCGCTCGGTATTTTTTTCTACAACAGCGATATTTCTTTGCTCGCAGGCGGTAAAAATCTGTTCGACTGCATCAGCTTTTCGTACTGAGGCTAAATATAAATGGGAAATATTTTGTTGTTTATCGATAAAAGAAAGTAAATCAGATAAATTTTCTGTGGCGGTTGGCTCATTTTCGGAATTAGACAACAAACAATATTTAAATCGCGTATTACCAACGTCTACTAAAACGACATTTTTATCGGTTACCACGTAAGCTTACCTCTCCACCGTGGAATCGAGTAATGCCATCTTGGGTTTCTACCAACAGCGCACCGCTAGCATCTACACCTCTATCAATACCAGAAAACCGTTTTTCGCCCATTTGTAGCACAATTCTTTTATCTGCATATAAGTCTAGCGCTTCCCAATGAGGTGCAAATGGGCCAAAACCTTGTTGGGTGAACTTAGGTAACAATTCCCAAAGGGATTTTATAATGGCTGCAGCCAAACTATTTCTATCTGGTGTATGGCCTAAGTACGAGGTTAAATCGCTATGGGGTTGCCCTACATCATATTGGCTATCGGGAACACACACATTTAAACCTATTCCGATGACGGAATGCGCAGTAGCGCCAATTTGCCCTTCTACTTCTATAAGAATGCCAGCCAGCTTTTTACCTTGAAGGTAAATATCGTTAGGCCATTTCAGTTCCGCATCATCTACACCAAAGTCTTTTAATGCCTCACATACTGCCAAACCAACCATTAACGATAAACCGGCCATGCTTTGGTAACCGTCAGGAAAAGACCAATACATAGAAAACGTTAAGCTGCCGCCGATTGGCGCTAACCAAGTTCTGCCATGACGACCACGACCCGCCGTTTGAATTTCAGCAAATATCGCATCACCATCGGCTAATTCATGACGTGCATTGGCAATGCGCTTTTTCATTTCTGTATTAGTAGAAGGTAACACCGACTCAACATCTATCATGGCGCGCTTAGTATTACCTAAGTGCTTCTTAATACTCTCTGCATTTAACAAAGCAAAACCTCGTTCTAAACGGTAACCCTTACCTTTAACTTTAAAAACATCTAATCCCCAGTCAGAAAGCTGAGAAATATGGCCAGCAACAGCGGTACGGGAAAGGCCAACTTGTTGCGCTATGGTTTCACCTGAATGAAAGTGCCCATCTGATAAGAGAGCCAATATATGTTTTCTTACTGATTTCGATGCCTGTCTCATAAGCTAATGAGCCCTTCCTTACCTACCAAGCGCACTTCTGGCTCAAGCAGTATTTTAAATTCACTTTCTACCGCATGCATAATCTGTTTCGCTAGGGCAATTAAGTCACCGCCCTGTGCGTTTCCAATATTAGTTAATACTAACGGCTGTGTAGGATGACACCTAACATCATTAAGCGCCTTTCCTTTAAAGCCAGTCTTATCTATAAGCCACGCAGCTGGCACCTTTACCTGATTTTCTGACACCGGATAACTAGGTATATCGAAATGAACACGTTTCAGTTCTTCAAAATGCGTTAATGAAACCACTGGGTTCTTAAAGAAACTACCTGCATTTCCAAGCTGCTTAGGATCAGGCAGCTTTGCTTTTCGCACTTCTATTACCTTATTGTAGATATCTAACGCGGTAGGACTATCCATTACCGCTAATTCACCATAAGTCGCCACAACTTCGTATTCTTTTGGAAGTGTAAAATTCACTTTGGTGATAAGTGCTTTACCATACAAGGCGTGTTTAAAAATACTATCGCGGTAGCCAAATTGACAATCTGCACCTTTAATCAAAAAGGGTTCTTTTGTTTCAAGTAGTATCGCTTCAATAGAATCTATGAAGGCATGTATCTCTACCCCATAAGCTCCAATATTTTGTATGGGTGATGCACCCACTGAACCTGGGATCAGCGCTAAATTTTCCAGCCCAAACCATTCGTTTTGCATACACAGCGACACAAACTCATGCCAATCTTCACCCGCCCCAACACTGATATGATGGTGTGACTCGGTATCGTAGTGGCTAATACCTTTAATTTTGTTTACCAATACCACACCGTCGAAGTCATTTAAAAATACAGAGTTGCTTCCACCACCCAAAATATAGGTATTAACGGTGGGGTTGTAAGCGTTTAGAAATGAATCAACAGAGTCGAATTCAACGATAGATGCGCAATTCGATGCTAAAGAAAAAGTATGGTACTGCTGTAATGAGGGCATAGCACTTTATAGAAGAATGATGATGCGCTAATGGTAGGTGAAGCTGATGTTAATTAAAAGCGGTTTAGAGGCTAACCGCTACCTTGTCTTATTAGAAATGAAGTTATTGGAAGTAGCGACTAATAAGCTTGTTCAACCCATAGCGACATTTTAAATACCAATTGGCTATTGAAATATATTTAAGGCTTGAACCTTTTACACCAAATCCCTTTCTAAGCAATTCAAAAGTTTCAATGTCATTGGCGCTGCAACACTGAGACAGAATAGATGAAACGAGTAAGGGTGATGAATGCCTCAATTTACACAGCACTCTATTGAAGTCTTTAATACATTCGTCATTTGAATAATAGTTAACATGCTTATATTGCTCTAGCAAAGCATCCAGTTTTGTACCGTTCATATTAGGAGTGCATTGCTTGAGCTTAGTGGCCTCATGCATTAACTTGATTTGCAAATTGCCTATTTTATCAGGTGGTATAAGCGAGAAATTGGGCTGACTTTCACTATCACGCTGAAGCCAGAAATCTAGCTCAGTGCGAAGAAAGTTATCACCAAAACCATTTACCATTCTCATTAGTGTGAGAGCTCCAGCTGAATACTGGGTGTTTAGACGCTTTTCATTAACCGGTGCTGAAATAAAGTTAGAAAAACACGCAGAAAAGTCACTATGTAAACTTTCACCGTCAAAAAGTTTTTCATCAAAAAACCTATATTCAACATTCGCATTTATCTCTGTTGTAATACGGGATATCACGTTTAAATTACTAAATGATATTGAAGTAGGCGTAGAGAACTTCTCAGTTTTCAGATGCCGCTTAACACCTTGATGGTACCCCGACTCAAGTACTGCAATTGGATGCCTGATATAGAAAATAAATTTAGCATCATCTAAAAAGGTAAATAACCACAGTAAGTAATAATAGAAATGTTCGGAAGATAGTAATAACGTCTCGTAGCTACTACTATTAAACTCATCAATTAACAGCTTTGTTTTGTTGTAATCAAAATACCCTCTGTGCTCGTTATCAAACGAAATTAGGTCAGAAAAATTACCTGAACTTACCCCATTTTTATCTGCACCATGAGACGGGTAATATATCTTTTTTTCTAACAATTGCTCAGAGTTGCGACTCAACCACGCTTGAATTGCGGAAGTGCCCGTTTTTGGTGGACCCAGATGAATAACGACTGTTTTGTTTGGAGCAACGCTAATTTTGTTTTTAGCTTGATATTCTTTCCAATGACTCCCGAATATTGTAAGGCATTTGGTATACAAGTCATATTCCTTAGCATAAAGCCTTCGGATTTTTTCTTGATCTTTGTCACTAACAGCCCGTGCAGGTACTGTCTTAAATAATTCACCGTGAGGAATTTTAGATAATTGATTTTTTAACCAAGCTTGAGAAAGTAAAAGAGACTTAAGAGCTAAGTCTTCACACCCGATAAAAGAGACGTTATTTATATCGACTTTACCTGTAAATACACTGCTTTCTTCTATTCGTTTAGCATCGCTGTAGAATTCTTCAAAAGTTTGTTTAAAAGCACTATTTTTACGAGCGTTGTGATAAGCACTGGCTAATCTTGAAGACGGTTCACATATATATAAGCCAATACTTTCTACTGATGGCACTGAAGAGTCATTGGAATAAATATTAGACGCAGCAAACTCATTTACATCGATTCGTTGCTGGGAATATTTAGTGGTAAGTTTTATAAACTTATCACTACCTGAATTAGGTAGAGAAAGAATCACTTTTTTGAATTTAGTCACTTCTACTGCTTTATAGTTTGAGAGCACTATTAGAATCCCAACTCGACCAAACTTTAAGGTTGGTAAAGAGCTATGTTCATTACAAAGCCTACATTACATACCTAGTTGAAAAGATCACTTTGGGTAAACATGGTTCACATCTGGAAGCGTAATGTTAGTCAGCAATTTATCTAATAAGACAGTATCTCTTTCCGACGCTTTCGATATGACTTCCAATACAAGGGAATACCTCATATCGACTTGCAGTTTAGCATCCTTCTGAAAGCTATTAAACGCTGAGCTATTGAGTATAGTCTCCATATAATTACGGTAATGCAAAAACGCAGCGCTATTGAAAGTTAATGTTTTTGAGTCATATGATAATTTGAAGCCATGTCGATTACCTTTTAACGCAAACTCTTCCTGAGAGGCGCGAGTATTGATAGGCCTTCCCCGTAAAAGCATTGCTATGTATTCAAATTCGGATCTATCTTTGCGATGTAAGATAAAAGCATTAGTTGATGAATCGCTAAGCTGGCATTGCGAGTGTTGATCGTTCACTGTCTCTAAAGTTTTTCCATCTTCGTATTTTTGATTTAATTCATTGTCCAGAACATTATGTGGATTCATACGAGTAGGTTTTAGGTATGCGCGATATAACGTCTTTATTTGCTTCGCAGCTTCAACGTTTATGGTTTTCTCTAATGCAGGTGCGAATGGATTATTTCGTTCTAGTTTATTTTTCCATTGAAACGAGACACTTTCGAACTCTCCCACCCTGTTACAAACATCGCTAATCTTATCTTCGAAATTGTTCGGTACCCAAAATTCATCAATATCTAAAAACATAAGTGCATCAAATTTTCGATTTTCGCGCAATCGAAAGCATTGTCGATAGATATCGACCTGCGGTGTAGTGGTGGATGCATCAAAGGTATCATCTGCATTTATAAAATTAACAGGGAAGTCTTTCAATAGTGGTATCAAATCAAGCGTATTATCACTACAGCCATTGTAGTAAATATCAATTTCTGAGAAGCCCATATATAGATGATGGAAAATCCACTCTAGTAAATATGCAGATTCATTTTTTGCGACAGCAACAAGCTTGACTGATTTAACTTTTTTGGGCGCCAGCGTACGGTTAACTTTAAACTCAATTAACCGGGAAAAATGAAGAAGCTGTTTTCTAACTTTATAGTAGCTTGAAACTAACAAATTATGCTTAATACCCATGATGAGGATTACAATATAGCCAATTAAATCCAATTTAAAAGTGAACGATATAATACATAAGATTTCAAAAAGGACTAGCCTTTGACTCAGTGATTTTATCTATATCGCCCCCGTATATTGTATATGGTAAAAGCGCTTATTAGTGTAAAAAGCAAGTTGATCGATAGTTAACACAAGTTACTTTCTCACAGGCATAAAAAAAGGGCTATCCGTTAGGATAGCCCTTTCTTCGAATGGGAGCTTGGCAGTGTGCTACTCTCACATGGGG
>NZ_JAUOQH010000033.1 GCF_030547075.1 Alteromonas sp. 1_MG-2023
TTCTTTAAATTTACCTGCTCTGTACTCTTGTCGCCAACGATAAATCATTATCGGATGGAGCCCTAAGATGTCCGCAACATCCTTCGCTTTAACATCTAATGCTAGCGTCAACTTAACCACCCGAATTTTAAATTCCAGTGAGTATTCAACGACCCGTTCTGCACTGACTATTTTAGCCATTTTACACCTACCTGATACTAAGTTAGGTGTCTACTTTATAGGGGGAGCTCTCCAGCGACCGAAGGGAGTGGCTTAAGCGCATTGTTAGCTGCCCTTGATCTGATACAACACACTATGCGCTTTTTCTGCCTGCGAGATTGAATACCACATAGAAGTAAATAGAACTACGATTGTTGGAATACCTGCCATGAAAAAAAGGAATTTTTCAATGTAAGCTATAGCGAAAACAGCGATGATCGAAAGTGCAGCTTTAACCAAATACATTGCCAACTCCCCCCATTGGCTCCAATTTTCCTCAGTGGCAGGAGCGCTTAGCATCTCTGTGAAGAAGTGAAACACAAAACCTCCTCCAAACAATAAAATCATGTATGAAAGAAACGAGCCTAAATCAAATTGATGAGGAAGGAAGCTCATACTCCAAAAAAATACTGTGGATATGAATATCCAAGCTAAGATTGTGAATCTTTTTCGAATTTCAAATCTACTCTGCATACTAATCTTCCTTGTGGGCAGCTAACTTTTAAATAAGGGGCGCGGACCTGTGGGCTAAAATCCGAACGAAGTGAGCCAGCCCACATGTTTGCGTCCCAGCCCGCGCAGCGGGCGAACTTAATTTGTTTGTTATAAACGAACAAACAAAGTTGTTTAAAAAATAACAATAACAGCAGCATACACCAGCGGTTTATTAAAACAAGCCATGGCGCACGGTGAACGAACGCTGAGTTTAAAAGAGTGGAAAGGTTGTTGGTAACCTTGATGGAGCAACTGAAATAGGTGAGACACCCTAACGTTATGTGGCGACGGCCTTAAAGAATAGCGCTATGAAAAGCGGCGACAAACTACCACGTTGCTTACGCAGTCGAATGCTGAATATCCTACGATGTATTTTGAAAAACCAGCGTTAAACATAGTTGCTACGCTGAACGCGGAAGCTGATGGGATTACGAACTTAGTTTGAAAGGCGAAAGCTTGATAGGCAAGGGAGCTTAGAAGAGTTTAAGCCCAAAATGCGACATGGTTTATAACTTTTAAATAAGGGGCGCAGGCATGTGGGGCATAATGGCGAAGCCGCCCCGCGTGTATGCGTCCCAGCCCGCGCAGCGGGCGAACTTGATTTTTTTGTTATATGCCTTGTTTATTAAACCTGATGACATCTTTGTGTAATCCATAAGCCATGCTCAATCCAAGCGCATCGTTAAAATAAAACTGAATATACCCATTATTGAGCCTAGCTTCCCAGTTGCTAATAACGTCGTAGCGAGAAAGGTATAGATTTACTTTTTTCTGTCTGCCAAGATTCCAAAATCTTCCAATGGGATCGTCGTACCAGGCACTTGAAACAAAGCCATTCGTTTCATAAATAGCTACATTGCAAGCTGAATTTGAAACCTTATATTGCCTTTCCTTGTCGGACTCAGAGAATACTGGGTTTCCAATCTTTTTTAATATAGCCAAACCATCTTCTATTGGAATGCCTAAAGGTACGTGGGGGCTTTTGAGTTTTCTAAACCAGATGATATTCGTATTCCTTTGGCATATAACTTTCCAATAACGGGCGCAGACATGTGGGGCATAATGGCGCAGCCGCCCCGCGTGCATGCGTCCCAGCGAACGCAGTGAGTGTGTTGATTGACTTGTTATGCTCCGGCTTTGGTAACAACTGCATTTCTCCATTCAATAAGCAGTGGTAGTACATTTAATAATCTACACTCTTTATCTTTTACCAAAACACTTAACAAATTAGAGAGAGGGTACCAAGGGCTCTCAATCAAGTTCGATACTCTTTCGACAGTACTTTTCGATTGAGGGTTTAATTTGTCTAAGTCTTTCCACCACTCTGCTTCGTGTTTCCACCAATTAGCCGCCGCATTTATTGCTGATATGAAGCTCACTCCAGATTCATGTTTTTTTCCTAAAGTTAACGCTTCACTTTTATTAACTTTTGAAAAAGTAAGAGTATCGTTTAAATACTGCTGAATACTGACAAACCCTAAACCGATGAAGTACTCTCCTCTGTCTAAAATTCCATCTGAATCGGGATCATTGGACGCCTCTATTTCGGATTTAACGCTAACGAGTTTTGAATCTAACAGTTCTAAAGCTTCCTGAAGCATCCCCAGTTCTGGATCGATAATCTCTTTATCACTTCCTAAAATGTACATAAAACCTTCATAGGAGCATAACTTTTAAATAAGGGGCGATAACACGTAGGGCATAATAGCGAAGCGGCCCTGCGTGTTAGCGTCCCAATGAGCGATAGCGAATGACTTTATTTTTTTGTTATGCGCCGTACTAACTTTCCATATCAATGTCTTCTAATACTCCACTATCGTCATACTTGACGGAAATAACATAATCAGTAACGTCGTCTGGTAGCGTGAAATCGTATACTTCTTCGTCGTCCCATTTACTTCTTAAAATTAATAAATCTATAACCTGATGAGTTTCTGGAACTTCAAATCCGGTTTTGGCTTTCCAATAACTTGAAGGGAGTTCTTCTAAATGATGACTGATAAATTCGTCGACGCTGTATTCACCAACTTCAGTTCCAACAGCATTCCTTATGTCTTGTAATGCTTTTTGTTCATTACTCATATGCTTAATCCTTAAGGCGTATAACTTTTCAATAACGGGCGCAAGCACGTAGGGCATAATGGCGAAGCCGCCCTGCGTGCATGCGTCCCAGCGAACGAAGTGAGTGAGTTTATTGAGTTGTTAGGTTGTTGCGACATTAGCTATTTCCAACCTGAAATAAACTCTAGTGAAATCTTGGTGTTTTCATAAGCTTCTGGGACATTTCCGATTTTCACGTTAACTTTATAGTTTTCAGTCCCAGAAGGAAAACTGTGAATATACATAACATCTGACGTTGATATTGGTTTAGAGGCTGGGTCGAAAGAAACAGCCCTATTTTTCATTTTTTCATCCGAATACTGATAGCGCGAATGCCATTCAAGGTCATTTGCCCATTGGGCCTCACCTAATTCAACCATTCTCAAATAATGAGCATTAAGGGGGGAGCTTCTATAAAAGTATGTAACATTATTTTTGCCGATTATTCGTACTTCTAGAGTTGTATCCAATTCATGAAAGTTTACAGGCTCGTCATTTGACAATCTTACGCGAAGAAATGACGTGTCGTGAGAGCCGTATCCGTTAATAGAAAAGCTATATTCACGATTTGAAGCGAAGTCTTTTTGCGGCAAAATTAAAGAATAATTCTTTAGGAACCATCCTGACTCGTTGTACTCACCATCGCCTTTATATCCACAGTCTGTGAGAAAGAAAGGCAAAAATAAAATCCATTTTCTGTTCAAAGTGACTCCGTTTCCTAGAAACCTAACTTTAAGCTAAGGGGCGCTAGCGCGTGGGCTAAAATCCGAACGAAGTGAGTCAGCCCGCGTGTTAGCGTCCCAGCGACCGAAGGGAGTGGCTTAAGCGCTTTGTTAGAAGCAGAGCCTGTTCCTTTGGCCTTTATAAAAACTGTTGAAGCCAGCATACGATTGATTATTAACACAAACAAGTAAAACGACTGTGCAGTGATGGTTTTGATTTGACTGAAGCAAGCTGCCATTTGAACTGTCGGACGCATTGGCGCTTGCTGACGTTGAATAAGAACTTGGCGATAAAGCGCCTAATGCGCAACCTTTGAAGTTAGTGCGGCGAATTTAAAACCACCAAAAGCCAGAGCGATTTTTGAAACAACAGGTGAGGTTGGTTGAACTGATTTTTTATTAAGCGAAACGCAGTTTAGGCTGACGCCTTCTAACTTTTCAATAACGGGCGCAGACATGTGGGGCATAATGGCGAAGCCGCCCCGCGTGTATGTGTCCCAGCGAACGCAGTGAGCGAGTTAATTGAGTTGTTAGGGTTACTTTTGCAACACAAAAAACTCTGTAAAGCCATGCTTCTCAGATGAATAATAAAGAATTTCAGACTTAAGGTGGTAAATAAAACTGCTTTCTTTATTAGGGAAATATATCGAAATTTGATTACCAATATACGAAGTAATTTCATACGGTTCAGAGTCGCGCATTAATTCTGCACCTTTGCCAGTATATGAAATAGAAGTGAGTTCTGTTTCTGAAAAAATCATATCAGTAGAACCACATAATTTAATTTTAAAGCAATGGTATGCTTTTGAGCCTTTTTCTGTACTAGCTAGTGACCTATTAAGATCAGGTTTCCAATGACCAATCAGAGGATTTATATCTTCAGGTATACATTGAAAACTTAAGATCAATCCGAAAAGTAAAATATATCTCATTGTAACCCTAACTTTAAGCTAAGGGGCGCTGATACGTGGGGCATAATGGCGAAGCCGCCCCGCGTATAGGCGTCCCAGCGACCGAAGGGAGTGACTTAAGCGCTTTGTTAGAAGCAGAGCCTGTTCCTTTGGGCATTTTAAAAACTGTTGAAGCCAGCATACGATTGATTATTAACACAAACAAGTAAAACAACAGTGCAGTGATGTAGGTGATTTGACTGAAGCAAACCGCCCTATGAATTATCAAGTGCAATGGCGCTTGCTGAGTAGTAATAAGAACTAGCGGATAAAGCGCCTATTGCACAACCTTTGAAGTAAGCGCGGCGACATTAAAACTACCGATGCTCGGGCGATATTGGAGACAACAGGTGAAGGTAGTTGAACTGATTTTTTGCTAAACCAATAGCAGTTTAGGCTGACGCCTTCTAACTTCCAAATATGGGGCGCAAACACGTGTGCAAAAATGGCGAAGCCGCGCACGTGTTTGGGTCCCAGGAGCGGCAGCGAGTGACATAATTTGTTTGTTATGTTTCATTTACTCCGGCCGTAAATAGTAAACTCGTTGGACGATGCATCTTTGAAAAATGTAACGCTGTTACTACCGGTTGAGCGTAACAAATGAACTTTTTCAGCGAGGTTATCTACTGTAACGTTTTCTAAGTAACTGTCAAAATAACAGCCAGATACTTCTTTATTAAAAGAGCTATTGGAGTTGAGGTTAAGGTCGAGCGCTTTGTATTCGGAAAGAAAACTAGGCCCGATGATATTTGCCTCACTGGACGGCGTACGTAATTTATTAATACATTCCGCTTGTGACGAATTAGCTAAGACCAAGTTTGCAGACTTCGGGCTGAACTTAAATTGATAGACATTAATTGCTAGTGATAATGCCAGCGCGGCTATCAAGAATACTTTCACTTAATTTTCCTTGAAACATAGACACAATGACTCCCTGTGAAATGCTAGCCTCCGCATTTTCGTGGGTTAACTTTTCAGCCAGAGCCATAATTAGT
>NZ_JAUOQH010000034.1 GCF_030547075.1 Alteromonas sp. 1_MG-2023
TCCCCATGTGAGAGTAGCACACTGCCAAGCTCCCATTCGAAGAAAGGGCTATCCTAACGGATAGCCCTTTTTTTATGCGTGAGGAAAAGTGCTAGTCAGCACTATGCCCGTCAACAAGCACCTATCAATAAGTGCTATTCAATGAGCGTTTATCTATAAGCGCCTTTCTATAAGACCGTTGTCAAAGTCTGCCCTTAAGTACTTATTAGAAACCAGTAAAAAGCCTCTGCTACTTCCTAATAAGAAGCCGGGTGATATGAAGATTTTAATAAAAATGATCTGCCGCTCATGACATCAGGCTAAAACATACGCCATCAAATGTATTATAAAAACTCGCCAACCTGAATAAATTACTTTTAAGGTATTAATCGTCTAATCCGTATTACTCTATATAGCAATAAAGCGTGTTCATAGATTATAGATTGAGGTTATCAACCGAGATACGTCAGAAATGCTTTCTAATATTCGACGTGGTTAAACCCAAAAGTAAGGAAAGAGAAGATTGATCTGTAAGTCGCTATCAATACGTGTGAAGTTGTTAACGTTGATGTCTGGGGTATGGCGTTAGCGTATATGGATAGGTAGGTAACCTGTAGTAGCTGTATTTAATCTTACAGTTTAGCTCATAGGTTTTAGATTCTACCTAACAGACAGCTATGAGGAATTTTCAGACGGTAGAACTTACTACAAATAGTTTTTCATTCGATGAAAAGCAGACTGTGGGATGACATTAGCTATATAAAACCTGTCGTGTAGAAAAAAATCCAACCTTAAAGCACTTCTGCACTAAGTGACTAACAGTCACTCGGATTTGATTATGAATTAATCAGTTCCACGCACGGAGCAGCTATTGAAATCAGAGATTTATAAGGAGAAACGTAGCTTCTACATAAAACTCCCTAGAACCTACGAAGCGACTATAAAAAATACATATCCAGTAATATATCTATTGGACGATAAGAGATACATACAACACTATTTTAATATTCTAGATACGCTTTCAGAAGGAGGGATGACCCCCGAATTCATACTAATTGGCATTGAGCACCAAAGCCGCATTCTTGATTTGACACCAACTTAATTTCAGGGCCGAGAAGGTACTGGAGGTGCAGATACGTTTTTGCAGTATATCGAGCATGAATTAATCCCCAATATCGATAACCGCTATAAGACTAACGGCTTTAACATATTGGCTGGGCACTCATTGGGAGAACTATTTACTCTTCATGCTATGCAAGCCAAGCCTGATTTATTTGACGCCCACTTAGCCCCTCATTGTATTGGGAGGACCAAACAACAGTGGGTTTAGTAATGGCATTTCTAGAATCAAAATCCTTTCTCCACAACTTTCTGTATATGAACATGGGTAATGAAGGTTTGGATGACCCTTATGATAACTCTATTGCAATGCGCAATGGTTACATGGAACTCGTTGGGTACATTGAGAGTAATGCGCCGGAAAAATTCAGATTTGTATCACATCATTTAGAGCAGGAGTATCATTTGTCTACTGGCGTTATTGGATCTTTCTATGCACTACGTTCGTTGTATCAAAAGTTCCCTTTGCCAACAGGAAAGATAAAGCAGGGCTTAGACTCAATCAAAAAGCACTAGGAAGAATTATCTGCAGAGGTAGGCATTGAAATCAATGCTACTCAAGGCATGGTGTTTAACGCAGGCATGTATCATTTATGGGCTGATGAGGACTTGAACGAAGGAATTGATATTTTGGAATATAACATAAGTCAACACCCCAATTCTGATAGTTCCCATAATGGTCTAGCACTGCTCTATCAAGCAAACGGGGAGTCTGAAAAGGCATTGAAGCACTGTAACCTCAGCCTTAAACATAGCGATTCTGAATCTAGCAATTATCAAAACTATAAACAGCGTTTCGATAATATTAGGGAAAAGTTAAGCGACACTGATTAGTCGAGTATACGCCGCCATTCGATGTTTGCCAGGGCTAATATACTTACTTTCAGTAACCATGGTGAATGCAGAACCCTGGTAACTAGTATTGAAGACAAATGATCAGTGTTTTATGAATAGACGATGTTCCGCGGTTAAACATGAAACCGGTAATATCTTGTTTCACTTCGATACAGACAATATCTAATAATACCGTTATGGTAATAGCCACACATTAGCGCTAGGTATAGCGATAAGCAGAGAGAATAGGATGTCTGAAAAAATTGTATTAGAAGCCACTTTCAATCCGTCAGTCAAAACCTATTGGTTGGTAAGCTTGTTGCTATTCTCAACGCTTATAGTCATTGGTATTCCATTTCTTATTATATCCATTCCTATATTTTATTTTGTAAGTAGTAAAATGATTGCAGCAATGTCTGCAATAATCACTGAACGAAAACTGGTAGTGAAAAGAGGCATTTTCAACAAGGAAGAAAAATCAATTCCACTTGAGAAGATAACCGATGTGGCAATGACGCAAGGCCCGCTAATGCGCGTATTCAAATTATACAGATTGTCTTTTGAGACTGCGGGACAATCAGCGCAGGGCGCATTGGTTTCGCTTATCGGAATTGAAGATGCTATCAATTTTAGAGAAACCATTTTAAGCCAAAAAGACAAGGCCGCTGGGGGAAATAGAGTTACGGCAGAGGTCGAAACAAATACCAGCAATGACTTCGCCTTACTACTGCAAAGTACTCAGCGAATTGAAGCACTACTACAGCAGCTAGTGAATTCAAAGTGATAATTACAGTAGTGTGAATAGTAGGTAGTAGCAGGCCATAAGTGCTAATACCAATGTAAGCGCACGCTCTATCACTCGTACCTTGTATAATAATCTAAGTCTATAGGAATGCTAATAGCTAAGGGGAAAGTGTATCTAGTACAAAACTGTATGGGGTAATGAAAGTAGAATAGAGGTTAACAAGTACACCATCAGTGAATAGACAGTACTGCGTCGTCCCCAACACACATTGTAAACGACACCTGCCTAATACCCCCACTTACAAATGACATCAATTCAGTAACCTAGTTACAAGAGCCCAATAAGATGGCTAAGGCTGACTAGATGAAGATAACCACGAGTATATAAACATATAAGTATAAGGGATTACGCTATTAGCTATTACTTGTATAGGTAATGACGAACATAGCTCAATAATAAGGGTGACCCATCGGTCTGTAAAATTGACTAAGCGCGATGACTCTATAATTACATAGAGAATGAGTAATACGGTGGTGACAATTTATATATGGCTAGCAATAGAGGTAGCGAGACTAACCAGTCTTAAACCGACATGAAATAAGGCGAATAGATAGCGTTGGAAACTTTATAAAATTAATTTAAGAAAAGTGTTGATCCAGAAGCTGATTCGCGTAGAATGCGCGCCTCGCTTCAAGGAGTTGGCAACAATAACGAGAAGCGGTTTTCATTAGCTCTACGGAGTTAACAACGGTTCGAAAAGAAATTTACGAAAAACGTTGACACTGAAAACAAGAAGCGTATTATACGCCTCCCGCTTCGAGAGAAGCGAAACACTAAAACAGCAATAGCTAGCTTAGTGTGCTGCAAAAAAGCAGCAACGTTCTTTAACAATTTAGACAAGACAATCTGTGTGGGCACTCATTAAGAGTGTCACACAACGACGATTCATAT
>NZ_JAUOQH010000035.1 GCF_030547075.1 Alteromonas sp. 1_MG-2023
CTACGGATGCTTGGGCGATGTTGGGAACAACAGGTGAGGGTGGTTGAATTGTTATTTGTATTAAGCCAAACGCAGTTTAGGTTGACGCCTTCTAACTTTTAAATAAGGGGCGCAGGCACGTAGGGCATAATGGCGAAGCCGGCCTGCGTGTTTGCGTCCCAGCCCGCGCAGCGGGCGTGCTTAATTTTTTTGTTATAAGCCATTTTAAATTCAACCTTGTTTAGCTACGTTAATCACCACAGCCACCACCAGAATCTGAACCCTCATTCCCCGAATATAGATTGCTACTACCAGAACCGTCCGTAACAGGATTGCGACTTTTTACTTTAGGGTTTATTGAGCGAAGGACAACCAAAGTAATAGCAGGGCCACCTATTGGAATAAGCCAGTTAACAAGTAAGGTCATAGCTCGAGAGCTATTATTGATAAACAATGTGCTGTTAACAGCTAGAGTATTAAAAAATGCCCAAGCCAAATTAACACACACAATCCCAGCTAATAAGTAAACCATGAGTTAGGTTTTCCTAGTGGCATATAACTTCTAAATAAGGGGCGCAGGCATGTGGGGCATAATGGCGAAGCCGCCCCGCATGTATGCGTCCCAGCGAACGAAGTGAGTGACTTAATTTTTTTGTTAGCTGCCACTTAAACCTACTGATTTCAGATAAACATACAAATATGGAATTAGTACTATCAAGATAACAACTACTGTACCAATGTAAAAAAAATGAGCCTCTTTTTCTGCTTGGTCAAAATCATAGGTTTGCTCAATACTTTCTAATTCGGATGGATCAACTCCATCTTCTATCGCTCTCTCATTTATCTCTGATATTTTTTCGAATAATTTCTCATGCTCAGCTATTGCTGTTTTATGAATATCTGATTTGAATTTTTTATAATCAAGATAATGTCTATGAGCATGGTATGACCACGCAAGGGTGTATATAAAACAAAGCGTGCTAATCGTTGCGGAAAACTCAAATTGCACAACACTAAAAGCTATTAGAAATATCAAAATACCACAAAGACAATCTAAAATTTCACCTGCCGGTTGATACGGACGTCTTAAGCGATTTTTGTCAAAAAGACCAAAACAGCAACTCAACAAAAAAACGCAACAATAAAAATAACCCCAAACAGGCACTCGGTCTCTCCTTGGCAGCTAACTTTAAGCTAAGGGGCGCAGATGCGTGGGGCATAATGGCGAAGCCGCCCCGCGTATAGGCGTCCCAGCGAACGCAGTGAGCGAATTAAGCGTTTTGTTAGCCGCTCGTCTTGATACCTTGGCTCACTCACTTGTCGAAACCAAATAACATCCCGCACCAATAAATGTGCCTCCGAATACTTTACTTAGTAGCTTACCTGAAACCTGATTTTTAATTTTGTTTTTTGCTTTGTGAGCTAGCAAAGAATACGACGATAGACAGATGAAAGACAAGGCCATAAATGTACTTACCAATAATGAAAATTGGGGAATTAGTGTTTTTTCGACGGAGATAAATTGAGGAAACAAGGCGGTTGTAAAAACAATAGCTTTAGGATTAGTTAAAGCGATTAACAAACCCTGACCGTAAAGGTTAACTGCGGAGATATTGAATTCTGTGCTTGCCTGTGGCTTGATAGTTTTTACACCTGAGCTCCAGAGTTTTACCCCGATATAAATTAAGTATGCAGCCCCCATAATTTTAAACAATGTAAAGCCAAAAGCTGAATGCATAACTAATGCAGTAAGGCCAAGAATTGAAACAGCTGACATAATGAACAGAGCAGTGATATTACCTAAAATCGTGGCTAGCGAGGCTTTAAAGCCAAAAGAAAGACTATGGCTTGAAACGAGAAGTGCAGCTGGTCCAGGCGTAGCTGTAGCTAAAAAAGCGATAGAACAAAACGACAACCAATTCTCTATTTCCATGAAAATTCCTAGGAGCGGCTAACTTTTAAATAAGGGGCGCAGGCACGTAGGGCATAATGGCGAAGCCGGCCTGCGTGTTTGCGTCCCAGCCCGCGCAGCGGGTGTACTTAATTTTTTTGTTAGGTGCGTGCAAAAACAACCTTTTTCTCGTTGCCACTAAATACAATCTAAGCCTACAGTGCAAACAGTAACTAGCGCAAAAAACGGCCAAACTGCCCCTGCAACTATTGAAGCAATGGATGCCATTATATTGCGAGTTTTTGACTTTATATTTTGAGTTAGTTTTACAAATAAGGCAGCTATACATAGAGGTACAGAATACATAATAAAGAGGCTTATAAGTAGCTCCTTTTCCCGGCTTTGTATTACGTGGTGAGATGTGCCTTCATATCCACTAATGGTAAGAAGACTGAAAAAGAAAACTAAAGCCGCCAACAGTCCTTTACTTTTATAGGTGTTTGACGCCCAAATTGAGCTAAATAAAATTACAAAGCAAACACCAATAGAAGTTATAAAAGCTTCGAACAAATCCATTTTCCTTGTAGCAGCTAACACCTAAATATGGGGCACAGACAGGCAGGCTATAATGGCGAAGCCGCCTGACTGTTTGTGTCCCAGCCCGCCT
>NZ_JAUOQH010000036.1 GCF_030547075.1 Alteromonas sp. 1_MG-2023
GCATACGATTGATTATTAACACAAACAAGTAAAACGACTGTGCAGTGATGGTTTTGATTTGACTGAAGCAAGCTGCCTTTGAACTTGCAAATACAATGGCGCTTGCTGGCCTAGAAGAAGAACTTGGCGATAAAGCGCCTATTGCACGACCTTTGAAGTTAATGCGGCGAAGTTAAAACCACCAAAAGCCAGAGCGATGCTAATGAAAGCAGATAAGGGTAGTTGAACTGGTGTTTTTATAAAGCCAAACGCAGTTAAGGCTGACGCCTTCTAACTTTAAGCTAAGGGGCGCAGATGCGTGGGGCATAATGGCGAAGCCGCCCCGCGTGTATGCGTCCCAGCGACCGAAGGGAGAGACTTAAGCGCTTTGTTAGAAGCAGAGCCTGTTCCGTTGGCCTTATTAAAAACTAATAAAGTCAGCATACGATTGATTATTAACACAAACAAGTAAAACAACAATGCAGTGATGGTATTGATTTGACTGAAGCAAGCCGCCCTATGAGTTACCAAGTGCAATGGTGCTTGCAGAATTTAAATAATAACTTGGCGATAAAGCGCCTATTGCGCAACCTTTGAAGTAAGCGCGGTGACATTAAAACTACTAATGCTTGGGCGATGTTTGAAACAACAGGTGAGGGTGGTTGAACTGATTATTTACTAAACCAATAGTAGTTTAGACTGACGCCTTCTAACGCCCACATAAGCGGACTAAACTTTGTTGAGGAACGAAACATAGCCCGCTGTTTTTGTTCCGATTTTATGTTCTTGTTATACGTTTAGTCACTACTACTTATTTGATAATGTCTTTCTACGTTTTTAGTTACATCACCCCATTTAGATGATTTAACTCTAGCTTGATGGATATCAAAGGCTGTTTGATTGATGAACTCTTCGTAAACAATAAATTTATTGTGATTGTTTTCATCAGGTGTGACAGTAAAAGTTAAACAACCAGCCTCTTTTAATGTGAGACTTTTATGTGTCACCAACTCTCGTTTTATTACCTCAAGATCTGAATCGGGTACGACTATAAACCCTTGCAATATAACCTTTGCCAACACTGAACTCCTGAAACGTATAACTTTTAAATAAGGGGCGCTGACATGTGGGCTAAAATTCGAACGAAGTGAGCTAGCCTACATGTTTGCGTCCCAGCCCGCGCAGCGGGCGAACTTAATTTTTTTGTTATGTGCTGACGCAATTTAATAGTTACCTAGGCATTACAAAAAAGAAAGATAAAACCAATAAAAGTAAGACACTTATGGAGCTACCAACAAGCTTGCTGCTTGAATGCGATTTACCTCTAGCCAGCAGAGCTTTTCTAACAAAAACATGGCCTACTAATACTGAAGCTACGGCAATTAAGCTTATAGTAAGTACAAAATTGGTGAGCGAGTTAAGTGTTTCTTCCATGTCTAAAATCCTTTTTACTACCAAAGCACATAACTTTCCAATAACGGGCGCAGACATGTGGGGCATAATGGCGCAGCCGCCCCGCGTGTATGCGTCCCAGCGAACGTAGTGAGTGCGTTTATTGGCTTGTTAGGTGCGCTCACGCCAAGACCCCATTTAGCAGCATACTAGGCATAAAAAAGTAAAAAGCCAATAACCCCGAACTTGTAAATAGAAGTGCGGCGGCACAAAAAGAAGCTTGAACGAAGAAGACGGAAGGTTTAGCAGATGCACTACGCCTAAAAGCAACTATTGAGGTTTGTAAACACTCTTTAATTGCTTGGTATTTTGTTGAGAACCAAGAAATAAGGGGAGCTAGACCAGCAAAAACTAGAGCAAATGCGACTTCCACACCGCCTAATTGAACTAAGAAGGCTATCTCTGGTAAAACTGCCGCCGCAACAACCATTGCGATACCGATAACTGCGCGTTGTAGATTAGTTAATTCATTCCATGATTTCATAATTTTTCCTTTTAGCACCTAACACCAAATTAAGCGGCGTTGCCCGCTCTTGGCAATGTCCGCTTCAATTTCATTGTTATATGACGCCACGAAGACATTAGCTATTGGTGCTTGCAAAGCCTTTTGTATAGAAAAGCTATCGTGAAAAGAATTCCCATTTGTCATTCAAAGCCCCCATATTTGACCCGTCATTAAAAGTAGAAAAAAACAGATAAACACGCTAGCCAACGGCAGTAAAAACATCATTGGCAAAATAACTAACTCGCTCCACTTTTTCGTAAATGCAATACTCAGCAATGGGCATGTAAGCCATATGCTGGATGATAACAATAATGCCGCCGCCAACCGAGTTGATTCATTATTTGGCTCCCAAGTTATGGCTCCATACGAAAGTAGTAAGCAACTTAGGATAAGCCCAACCAACCAAAAATTTCTATGACCATTCACTTTAGCACGAACAGCTGACCAATAAATATACAAAATAACGGATGGAACGATTAAAAATAATGCTTCCGAAACACTCATACGTTCTCAGTCATATAACTTTAAGCTAAGGGGCGCAGATGCGTGGGGCAAAATGGCGAAGCCGCCCCGCGTATAGGCGTCCCAGCGACCGA
>NZ_JAUOQH010000037.1 GCF_030547075.1 Alteromonas sp. 1_MG-2023
ATAGGCAAAGGAAAGTATCGCTAACAATAAAGGCTCTGGACATGGCAGTTAAGTCCAGAAAGCTATGCTCTGGTTTGATATTCCACAGCGACAAAGGAACCGAATATGCGTGTCATGACTATCAGAATCATCTAAAGAAGTGTGGGATACAGCCAAGCATGAATCGGCCAGGAAAGATGACCGACAATATCTATGTTGAGACGTTCTTTAGGACATTTAAGACCGAGACATACCACGGCGAGAAGTTTAAAGATGAGACGCACTTACGTGAAACAGCGCAGTGGTATCTAGAGGAATATTACAATAATCAGCGAATACACTCATCGTTGAACTTTAAAACACCACAGCAATATGAAAGTATGTAACTTAACAATTAAATCGAGTGTCCACTTTTGTGGGGGAACTCTCCTGGGACACAAACACGCGGGGCGCTTCGCAATTATGCCCCACGCGTTTGCGCCCCATATTTGGAAGTTATGTGCTAAAAGGATTTATATGAGAAATTGGGAAAATTTAACATTCATTCAGAAGGCTGTAATAGGCATCTGCATATTGGTAATTGCAGCGTTAGCTCCCGAAATCGCGCTACTCTTGCAGTTTGGCGGTATCGAAGTAGCGTTTGCATTTTTGCTTGTCGCCTTTCAACCTCTTTCGGCTTGGCTACAACGCTTCTATGTGCAATTTAAAAACATTATTAATCTTGCATTAATTTCTATCAGACATAGTAATTCTGCCAAACCTAGCGTCTTCGCATTACAAGCATCATTTTGTTGTCTGGCATTAGCTTTGACAGGCTCTGGTATGTTCGCCTTTAGCTTTTTCATGCCTGGAATGCTGCTAAATGGGGTAATGACGTGAACGCACATAACAACTCAATAAACTCACTCACTTCGTTCGCTGGGACTCATACACGCAGGGCGGCTTCGCCATTATGCCCTACGCGCCTGCGCCCGTTATTGAAAAGTTAGAAGGCGTCAGCCTAAACTTCGTTTGGCTTAGTTAAAAAAGTAGGGTAACTACCCTCGCCTATTTTCACCCGCATCGCTTTGGCTTTTGGTAGCTTTAATGTCGCCGCATTAACTTCAAAGGTTGCGCATTAGGCGATTTATCGCAAAGTTCTTATTTTAAGTCAGTAAGCGCCAATGCGTTTGTTAGTCCAAATGGCGGCTTGCTTCAGTCAAATCAAAAACATTACCGCGCTGTCGTTTTACTTGTTTGTGTTAATAATCAATCGTATGCTGGCTCTATTAGTTTTTAATAAGGCCAAAGGAACAGGCTCTGCTTCTAACAAGGCGCTAAAGTTCACTCCCTTCGGTCGTCGGACGCTAACATGCGGGCTAACTCGCTTCGCTCGGGATTGTAGCCCACACGTCAGCGCCGCTTAGCTTAAAGTTATATGCACATGGAAAAATTTATATTAATAATTTTTTTGAGCATCCTCTCATTCAACTGCTTCGGACAGCAGGAGTCAGTATGCTTGAACGAATCGTGTAATAAATTATTAGCCGCATTAGATAAAGGCGTTAGGAA
Organism: Alteromonas sp. 1_MG-2023; assembly: GCF_030547075.1. GTDB lineage: Bacteria > Pseudomonadota > Gammaproteobacteria > Enterobacterales > Alteromonadaceae > Alteromonas. The sequence goes on from NZ_JAUOQH010000037.1 coordinate 1,531, forward strand.
GTCTTCAAGTAGTGCGTCTCACTCTGAGATTTTGCAGCTGCAGCATGACCAAATAACAAAAGTCGTACAAACAGGTAGCCGGTTTGAAGTATGTGTAAGTTCTTCTCGGTATTTTGTTGTTGAGTATTATTGTAGCCTAAACGCTGAATGTGAATATATTGCTGAAAGCTCTGTTCATGTGGCTCGCACCTCTTTTGAACAGTGCTTATAACAACTCAATAAACTCACTCACTACGTTCGCTGGGACACATACACGCGGGGCGGCTTCGCCATTATGCCCCACATGTCTGCGCCCGTTATTGAAAAGTTAGAAGGCGTCAGCCTTAACTGCGTTTGGCTTAATACAAATAACAATTCAACCACCCTCACCTGTTGTTCCCAACATCGCCCAAGCATCCGTAGTTTTAATATCACCGCACTTACTTCAAAGGTTGCGCAATAGGCGCTTTACCGCCAAGTTCTTATTCGAGGCCTGCAAGCGCCATTGCACTTGGTAATTCATAGGGCGGCTTGCCTCAGCTAAATCACCTACATCACTGCACTGTCGTTTTACTTGTTTGTGTTAATAATCAATCGTATGCTGGCTTCAACAGTTTTTAAAAAGCCCAAAGGAACAGGCTCTGCTTCTAACAAAGCGCTTAAGCCACTCCCTTCGGTCGCTGGGACGCCTATACGCGGGGCGGCTTCGCCAATTATGCCCCACGTATCGGCGCCCCTTAGCTTAAAGTTAGGCGTCATTTACTTACAGCTTAAAAAAGTGGGTTCAGTCGTGACATTCCAGCATTAAGGTTGTTTCACTAGGT
>NZ_JAUOQH010000038.1 GCF_030547075.1 Alteromonas sp. 1_MG-2023
AGTACTAAATTTTTGTCACTGGTAATTTCAAAGATTACCGGCCTAACTTAACTCAAAAGCTACGCTTTTGAGATTTTCTGTAAGGTGAAGCAAGCTCTGCGAGCTGAGCGACGTAATCCTTACAAAAAAATTTTGCCCGAAGGTTAAACCTTCAGCCTAAACCACAATATAAACTTGCAGTTAGATTTGGTGGAGCCAGGCGGGATCGAACCGCCGACCTCCTGCATGCCATGCAGGCGCTCTCCCAGCTGAGCTATGGCCCCGTTGTGTCGTAGTCACTATTGTGTGACTGTTCCGTGACAGCGGGGCGCATTCTAGGCATCCACCCCATTTATGTCAACGGTTTTTTTATGAATTTTCTCTGTTTGCTATAAAAGTAAGCGCATTGTCGATTCTCTCGCCAACTTTCTCTTTTGAAAGCAAATTAAGGGTTACATCTAAAGACGGAGAATTGCCACTTCCGGTGGTAGCAACACGCAGTGGCATCCCTACTTTACCCATTCCCACTTCTAACTCTTCAGCTGTGCTATTGATAGCAGCCTGAATATTTTCCGGCTCCCACGCTTCAATAGCCATCAACTTCTCTTTTACCAGCTCTAGCGGCCCACGTGCTACTGGGCGTAAATGCTTTTTAGCAGCGTTGGCATCAAAGTCTTCATAATCTTGATAGAAGTAAGTAGAGATTTCAGCGAGCTCTTTCAACGTTTTTACTCGGTCAGCTTGAATGGCAATAACAGATTCAAGGGCTGGCCCAGTCGTTAGGTCTACTTCTAACCCATCAAAGTGCCATTTTAAGTGTGCAGCAACTTCACTGGCTGGCAAGCTTTTGATGTAATGCTGATTCAACCAAATCAATTTTTCAGTATTAAATGCAGAAGCCGACTGACCAATCGCGTCTAAACTGAATAACTCAATCATTTCATCAAGGGTAAAAATCTCTTGGTCACCATGCGACCACCCTAGCCTTACTAAATAATTCAGTAGCGCTTGAGGCAAGAAGCCATCATCACGATATTGCATAACACTAACTGCACCATGACGTTTTGATAACTTTTTACCGTCATCACCTAAGATCATAGATACATGAGCATATTCCGGCACAGGCGCGCCTAATGCTTGTAGAATGTTAATTTGACGGGGCGTGTTATTAATATGGTCTTCACCACGAACAACATGAGTGATGCCCATATCCCAATCGTCTACTACAACGCAAAAGTTGTAAGTTGGTGTACCGTCGGTGCGCTGAATGATTAAATCATCCAATTCACTGTTGTTAATTTCGATTTTACCGCGTACGTGATCAGTAATAACAACCGTGCCTTCTAATGGCGTTTTAAATCGAATAACAAAAGGTTCGCCTTCTGGGTGATCGGTACGATCACGCCATGTACCAGGGTAACGAGGTTTTTCGCCACGTTCTTTCTGGGCTTCACGAATAGCATCCAACTCTTCAGCGCTCATAAAGCACTTATATGCTTTACCTTCATCTAATAGTTGTTGGATAAGGTCTTTATATCTGTCGAAACGATCAGTTTGATAGATAGGGCCAGTGTCCCAAGTCAAACCTAGCCACTGCATGCCATCTAAAATGGCTTGCTTAGCTTCTTCAGTGGAACGTTCAATATCTGTATCTTCAATACGAAGTACAAATTCGCCGCCATTGTTTTTGGCAAGTAGCCAAGAATATAAAGCGGTGCGTGCGCCACCAACGTGAAGGTAGCCAGTAGGGCTTGGTGCAAATCGTGTTACAACCGACATGATAAAAACTCTCTATCTTTATTAGATTGTGAAATTGCGCGCATTCTACCAGTCTCCGCTTCACGACAAAAGCAGCACGATGCATTTGCTTAGCATATTAGCTACCAATAGAAACTTACATTTATGCTTTAATGGCGTCTTGGTTATTAGCATGGCCTCATTTAAAGCTTACAATTCCATCAATTCAGATAAAAAGCGGCCAAAATGTTCACTTTTCAGGCACACAGTCATTTTTCTTTCATTTTATTATTGACAGTATGAGAACCGACTCTATAATACCGCCCCACTTGCTTAGGCAAGATAGTAAACAAGACGGACGCTTAGCTCAGTTGGGAGAGCATCGCCCTTACAAGGCGAGGGTCACTGGTTCAAGCCCAGTAGCGTCCACCA
>NZ_JAUOQH010000039.1 GCF_030547075.1 Alteromonas sp. 1_MG-2023
CACTGACTATTTTAGCCATTTTACACCTACCTGATACTAAGTTAGGTGTCTACTTTATAGGGGGAGCTCTCCAGCGAACGCAGTGAGTGCGTTGATTGGGTTGTTATACCCGTGCCTAATCATATATGCCAGGCGTTAAAACTTGCATTAACTTCTCTGGGTTTTCAACAGATGAAAAACCAAACTGCGAGTACAATCCGTGTGCGTCACTTGTTGCTAGCATAAACCTACGGAGACCTTGCAGGTCTGGATGGGATGATATGTTTTCCATAAGTTGTTTACTTATCCCTTGACCACGAAATTTCTCTATTACAAAAACGTCGCTTAGGTATGCAAATGTAGCTTTGTCCGTAATAACTCTAGCAAAACCGACTTGGGCTCCACCGTTTGCATAGGCTCCAAATACAAGAGAATTGTCTATGGATTTTTGTAATGTTGAAAGCGGAATGTTTTTTGCCCAATAGGAGTTCGCCACGAAGGAGTGGATTAATTCGATGTCTAAGTCATCGTGGCTAGTATTTATATTAATTCTTTTCATTCTAGCGATCCTTCAGAGGGTATAACTTTTCAATAACGGGCGCAGGCTCGTGGGGCATAATGGCGAAGCCGCCCCGCGAGTATGCGTCCCAGCGAACGAAGTGAGTGAGTTCATTGATTTGTTATGTTTCATTTCAATCAACCTGCTGAAACTCACTGATTAATGAATTAAATTTGGGGCTGATTTTTTCCATAAATTTTGCGTTCAAATTCCCTGATTGGCTTAGGAATTTTTTTCCGGTTGGCGAAGCATAAAAAGTCACAAGGTCTCGTAATTCTGATTCAGTGAACGTTTCACTATAGCTATGCTTAAACGCTTCCAAAACTTCTTCAGTGCTCAAAAAAGCTATAATTTTGTCTACAATTGCTGAATAGTCCTGCTCTAATTCAGCTCTCTCTTCGTCTGGCATTTCTGTACTTGCTAGTGCAAGAACCATTTGCTTTTTATAGTTGATTGCCTTTTGCGCAAGAAGTTGTTCCATTTGTAAAACTGAGAAAAGCTCAGTTGCAGCATCTTCTTCCGAAGCTGAAACTGATAGTGACAGAAACGATACTAATAAAGCCGATAATATTTTCAAATTTCCTCCTTGAAACATAACTTTAAGCTAAGCGGCGCAGTTGCGTGGGGCATAATGGCGAAGCCGCCCCGCGTAAATGCGTCCGAACGACCGAAGGGAGTGACTTCAGCGCTTTGTTAGAAGCAGAGCCTATTCCTTTGGCCTTATTAAAAACTAATAAAGCCAGCATACGATTGATTGCTAAAGCAAACAAGCAAAATGCCAGTGCAGTGATGTAGGTGATTTAGCTGAAGCAAGCCGCTCTATGAATTACCAAATGCAATGGCGCTTGCTGGCCTAGAACAATAACTTGGCGGTAAAGCGCCTATTGCGCGACCTTCGAAGTTAATGCGGCGAAGTTAAAACCACCAAAAGCCAGAGCGATGCTGGTGAAAGCAGGTGAGGGTAGTTGCATTGGGATTTGTATTGAGTCAAACGAGGTTTAGGCTGGCGCCTTCTAACACCCAACTTTGGGGCACAAATACGTAGGCTAAAATAAGGAGCGGAGCGACGGGAGCCTACGTGTTTGTGTCCCAGCGAACGCAGTGAGCGACAACAGTTATTTGTTAGCTGCGGCTTTGTTAAACATTTTTGGTGAACGCCAACTAACAAGCCCTGATAATACAAACAATACGGCTAAAGTAACATACCAGTACTCTTGAGTGAGGCCGATAAGCTTTACACTATTGTCGGTAATGAAATACGTAATAAAAGCAGTAAGCAAAATGTGCTGAATTTTTAAGGATTGTTTGTGTGAGCGCTGTCCAATAAAGAAGCCAACACCAGCAGGAATACCACACATGAAAAACACTAAAAAGTAAGCAGCAATACTTCCTTGTTTAGCGAGTGAAGCAAAACTAAATAAAACAGCTATAGCCGCAACAGCTAAACCAAAAATCCATGCATCTCTATCTATTGCCACAAAGACCTCCTTGGTAGCTAACTTTAAGCTAAGGGGCGCAGATGCGTGGGGCAAAATGGCGAAGCCGCCCCGCGTATAGGCGTCCCAGCGACCGA
>NZ_JAUOQH010000004.1 GCF_030547075.1 Alteromonas sp. 1_MG-2023
ATTCCGAACTCAGAAGTGAAACGTATTAGCGGCGATGGTAGTGTGGGGTTTCCCCATGTGAGAGTAGCACACTGCCAGGTCCCATTCGAAAGAAGGGCTATCCTAACGGATAGCCCTTTTTTTATGCGTGAAGAAAAGCGAAACTTAACGAGAAGCCCGTTGTTGGAGGTACTCATGAAGCTCAGTTTTACTGATAGACTGGTTTCGGTCAGTATCGAGATCCGTAAACTTGGCATCTATATTAGCGTTGTCTAACTCTTGCTTAGATAAACTACCATCAGCGTTAGTATCTGATTTATCGAAATTAGCCATCACGGCCGCTGACATATCACTGTTCTCAACCGCTTTTAAAGCATCATCTTTTGCTGTTTCCGTATCTGGTTCGCTGCGAGCTTGTTCTGAAATCTTTTGAGCCTCTACCGCATCTGTTGCATCTTGATCGTTTGCTTCTGAAGATACATCATCGCTAAATAGTGTAGGGTTGGCTTTAACAAAGCTGTTAAATTCATTTAGATTAATCGCCTTATCTCCATTCTCATCTATCCTATCCAAAAAATTAGTCAATTGATTAGCGTCTAATTCATCTTCAGAAATAAGAGAATCGCCATTTTTATCTAATTTAGCGAAATCCGTGTCTATCTTCGAACTATGTTCTTTTGTAGAAGAATTCCCATCTGCAAAAGAAAATGTTGATAAGGCACTACTTAAAACTATAGCTAAAGTGAGCTTTTTCATCACATGCTCCAAAGTGGGTTACACAGTAAAAATTAAGAAAATCATTTATCACTAGTAAGTTAAGCTACAGATTTCATGCCATAGCTTATCTATCTGTTTTAAAACATAAGTTTTTAAATTAACTAATTTATATGTTCCCATAAGGCTCACCGAGTGAAATATATACATGAAAGGATTAATCAGCATCAACTCACAAAAATTGAAGTAATGACTATTAGAAGCTGTATGCGTACGATAGATTCATAAAATCTAATCCAGGATTATCACTATTAAATCCGCCATTAGAAAAGTGCATGTAGCGTAAGGCGACATGTTGGCTTTCATCTAGCTCAAGCACTAAACCGAGCCTATCTTCAAATTGGTAATTAGAACCTATATCCTTACCTGCTACTTTCTCATCATTGATGAAACTTGCACCTATACCTGCTTCAACATACAAGGGGTAGTCGTACACGGTACTAATTTGCTTCATGAAAATTGGCGTGATTGATAGCGCGTAGCTTGTGCTATGGTGATTTTCTTCACCGTATTCCCAGTGGTATGCACTGAGTTCCCAGTAAAGGTTGATGTCACCAAACCATCCGGTGCTTAAGTTATGTTCTATGGGGCGATAAGCAAAGCGAATACCGTCGATATCGTCAAAGCCGTTCATATAGTCAATGCTAACGGTTTGCCTAGCTTGAGCTAAGCTAGGTAGTAAAAGCAAAACTAGTGCGGTAAGTTTGAATGTGTTTTTAAACATTGATGTCTCCTTAATATATAAGGAGAGAAGCAATATTATTACCAATCTATAAATTTCAATATTATCAATAGGTTATGATTTTTAAATAAAAAGAGTTCATTTAAATACTTTTTCTAAATTTCTTAAAATAAGTAATTATTACAGAGGCTTCCATACATCTTCTTTGTTCACCATTTGCTCTTTCCGAAACTTCTCTATAAGAGCATCGGGTAGACTAATGTCATATTGTTCGTAAATACTTGTTATTAATTTTTGGTTGTTTTCTAAAAAGAGGTTTAGTTCTTCTATCACGTCGGGGTGACGTAAAGTAGATAACAAAAAGGGAACATCGATAAAAGGAAGCGTAACATCTACTGAAAAAGGACCTAGTTGGGGATAACTCTGTGTGAAATACTTTCCCACGTGATATTCAAGATCTACAGCATCTACTTCTTTTTGTTGAAGTAATGAAATTGCATTGTAGGTTTTTTCAAGGGGGACTAAAGTCAAAAGGTTAGCGTCTAATCTGTTTTGCCATTTAACCGGTGTAAAACCTTGAGGAATGGCTAACTTCTTAACAAAGTCTATCCCTTTTCCAATATCTTCTGAGCGAACCAGAGTGCCAGATAGTGTATAAGCGACGGGGTTTGAGAAAGTTTTTTCACCAAGAGTAGTACCTTTACTATTCCAGCGAGGGTTATCAGGATAAACGAAATCTACATTCCCTTTATTTAATTCAATTTGTAACCTACGTACAGGCATATCTAAGTATACAAATTCGTGGCCAGAGGCATCAGAAAAAGCTTCTAATATTGCCCAGCCAACACCTTTATCTACTTTCGAAGTAAAGTCATAGTGGGGAAAGTATTCAATGTTCTGAGCACCAACAACGTATTGTTCTGCTTGGACTACATTTACAAACAAATACAAGAAAAGGCAGGAACAAAGCCGTTTAATAAAGCCCACTAATATTTCCCTGTTGAATTTTTCGAATAGTTAAACATACCGCTTAATAGTAGCGTAAAAACAACTATTGTGGCTGCCATATCTGTTCAGCAGTAATACCGTACTCATTTTTTATCTGTTGTTTTAGATTTTTTAAAGAGGTTATGCCGTAGCGGGCTTTTATTGAATTAATGAGAGGCGCATTATTTGTAATGAAATCATTAAACTCTTCAATTATTTCTGGGTGCCTTAAGGCTGAAAGCATGAATGGAATCTCATTGTGGGGAAGAGTGATATCTAATACAAAAGGTCCTATTTGAGGGGAGCGGTCAGTGTAGTAACTCCCAACATGATATTCAAAGTCTATAGCGTCAACCCGTTCCATTTGAAGTAATGATAAGCCAGCATAAGTATCCGAAATCGAAACAATTTCAACTAAGTTTTTATCTAATCTTATTTGCCAATTAACCGGCGTGAATCCAAGCGGCATAGCAATTCTTCTTATCGAATTGATGCCTTTATTAACATTTTTCGGTTTTACAAATGTACCGGTTACTGCATGTGTGAGTGCCAGAGAAAAAAACTTTTCTTTGGTTTTGGTGACATCGTTATACCAACCAGGATTATCTGGGTATACGAAATCAACATGGCCTTTTAACATTTCCATTTGAAGGCGACGAATGGGCATATTTAAATAGGAAAACTCATGGCCGGACGCTTCTGAGAAAGCTTCTAAAATTGCCCAACCCACACCTTTATCTATGGATGAAGCAAAATCATAATGAGGGTAATACTCAATATTTTGTGAGCCAACAATAAATTTTTCAGCATTTACCGTCGTACTAATCCACATCAGTAAAAGGCAAAACAACCCCTGTTTCATGCCGTACTCCTACTAATTTTAATGACAAAATGCGCAATCTAAACCTAGTGAAAATCTCTAGATGCCATATTGATTTTCTCCAGCCATGGTGTGCGGTCAATTAACTTTCCCGCAATAATATGAATAACTCCTTCCTTAGAGCATTCGATAATACCATTAACTTGCATAAGTTTTGCCTTTAAAAAGGTTTTATGCTGTGCACGAGAAGTGGCTTGCCAAACCACCACATTCATATTTCCGGTGTTATCTTCTAAAGTAAGGAAGGTAACGCCGGCAGCACTACCTGGAGCTTGTCGTCCTGTAACGCATCCAAGTACTTTTACCACAGATTTATGAGCCTTTAATGGTAAAGCGCTAGCGAGAGTGATAAACCCTAACTCTTGTTCTCTATGCAATAGTGCCACGGGATGGTCATTAACGGAAAGCCCAATAGATGCATAATCTTCAATTAGGGTTTCAGCTGTAGTTGGGGCAGTGGTAAAAGTGTCGGTATCGTGGGAATTCTCGAATAGAGGCAAATCGGCTTGTTTGTTCATAAGGCGCCATCGTGTTTGATAGCGATTGCCCGCTATATGTCTAAACGCATCAGCACTGGCCAGAGCCTCTAGCTCATCGGAGCGCACAGATAGTTGTCGTACTGCTTCTATATTTGAATAACCGATTGATGGTCTCTGGCTCACAATATGTATGGCGCTTTTTTCACTTAAGCCTTTAACCAGTGTCAGGCCAAGTTGAATTTGCTTCTCTCCCTTGTATTCAACGATTAAGTGTTCGTAGTTTGATGCATTCACACAAGGGGCATGCACGCTAATATGATGGCGTTTGGCATCTAGCACTAGCTGAGATGGAGTATAGAAGCCCATTGGCCAGCTATTTAATAAGGCGACATAAAACTCCACAGGGAAGTAGTACTTTAACCAGCATGACACATAGGCGAGTACAGCAAATGAGGCAGAGTGAGATTCTGGGAAACCATAGCCCGCGAAGCCTTTTATTTGTTCAAACAAGTTATTTGAAAAAGACGTATCGTAACCTTTCGAAACCATGCCTTTTATCAGTTTTTCTTTGAATTCGAAAATGCGGCCATCTTTTTTCCAGCTAGCCATCGCTCGGCGTAGTTGATCTGCTTCACCGCCGCTGAAGCCAGCAGCCACCATAGCGAGTTTTATTACTTGCTCTTGAAATATAGGCACGCCCATGGTGCGCGATAGCACTTCTTTTACTTCTTCTGATGGGTAGGTTATGGCTTCTTTCCCATGCCGCCGAAGTAAATAGGGGTGCACCATGTCACCCTGAATAGGCCCCGGCCTAACAATAGCTATTTGCACCACTAAGTCGTAATAGCGACGAGGTTTTAAACGAGGAAGCATCGACATTTGGGCACGAGATTCAATTTGAAAAACGCCAACGGTATCGGCTTGGCAAATCATATCGTAAACCTGTTTGTCATCGCCTAACTTGGTAATGAAAGGAATATCGACACCAATAGGAAATTGCTTGTTGAGTAAATCAAAAGTGCGGCGAATGGCGCTTAGCATACCTAAAGCCAATACATCTACTTTAAGCAACCCTAAGGTTTCAATATCATCTTTATCCCATTGAATAATAGTTCGCTCGGGCATGGCCGCGTTTTCAACGGGGACCAACTCATACAAGGGCCCCGAACTGATAACGAAACCGCCAACGTGTTGAGAGAGGTGGCGTGGGGTACCTAATAACTGCTCAGTAATATTAATCAGTAACTTCACTCTCTCATTCTTAGGATCTAGCCCTAAATTCTCTAGCTGGGACTGCCAAGGTATAACACTGTCTCGGCGATTTATTTGCTTCATAACAAAGGTTAATTGCGACTCGCTGAAACCCAAGGCTTTGCCTACATCTTTAAATGCAGATTTAAATCGGTAACAGATAACAGTAGAAGCGATGGCGGTTCTTTCTCTGCCATACTTTTCATAGATATATTGGATAATTTCTTCGCGGCGTTGATGCTCAAAGTCTACGTCAATGTCAGGTGGTTCGTTTCGCTCCTTAGAAATAAACCGTTCAAACAGCACATTGATTTGACGTGGATCGACAGCGGTAATCTCTAAGCAATAACAGACAATAGAGTTAGCCGCTGAACCTCTGCCTTGGTAAAGAATTTTGCGCGCTTTGGCGAATTGAACAATGTCGTAAATAGTCAGAAAGAAGTATTCGTATTCTTGCTCACGAATAAGAGAGAGTTCTTTTTCAATAAGCGCTCTAAGGACATCGGTAAGACCGTTAGGAAAACGCACTTTTATTCCAGCTTCTACCCGTTCTCTTAAATACCTAGTTGGTGAAGAACCTTCGGGAATAAGTTCAGAAGGGTACTGGTAGCGTAGCTCTGCTAAGGAAAACAAACAGTCTCTGGCGACGTCTAGCGCATTAGATATCCATTTTGCAGGGAACAACTTTTTTAATTTTGAAATCGTACGTAAACTACGTTCAGCGTTGCTTAGGGCACTTCGGCCTAGTTTGCTCACCGTCGTATGTGCTTGGGTAGCATGAAGTACGTGTTGTAGTGGCAGGTTATCTACATGATGCATAAGCACACCAGTGCAAGCCACTACAGGTAGCTCAAACTGATCCTGTAATTGGGTATAAGCCGCAAATCTATGATGGTCTTGGCCGTCTAATAAACGCTGAGCACCTATGTATGCGTTAATATTTGGTTGGCTAGTAAGCCACGTTGCCCAATAAGCATCTTTTTCTTGCTGGGTGCTAGGAAGCCAAATAAGCGTGCAGTGGCGAATAGTCCGTAAGTCCCACTCTGCGAGTTGATATTCTCCTTTTGAGCTACGTCTTCTGGCATTGGTAATAATGCGACATAGCTCGGTATAGGCTTCTTTATTAGGGCAGAGTAATACAAAAGACAATGAATCATCGAAGCGAAAATAACTGCCTGCAATAAGCTTGATAGGTAACTTTTGCTGAGTGATTTCAGCATAAGCGCGCACCACACCAGCCACGGAACATTCATCGGTAATAGCTATAGCTTCGTATCCAAGAAAAGAGGCTGTAGTTACTAACTGTGCAGGAGAAGATGCACCGGTTAAAAAACTGAAATGGCTCTGGCAGAAAAGCTCACTATACATCAGCTATACAGGCCTTGCGTCCACCAGTGGGCTTTTGCATCTTTAAAAACTAACAAGCGAACCCCGTGACTGGTTTCGGCAATGAAATAGTCTTTTTTACTCGGGTTATTGCTCCACCATTCAGTTTGAATTCGTATAGGGCCAAAGCAAATACGTGTAGATAAGTGCAATGGCATAGGTTCGCAGAACAAAAACGCTGGTGTTATATCTGAAGCGTAAGAGGGCGAGGTTTCTTCTATGTGGTTTACAGTCATGCCTTCAAAGGTATGACTGTCTCCCGCTTTAGGGTGAAGCGTGCTGCCATCACCTAGTTTTGCTTTTAATCTACCAATAAGTTGCTTTTGCGCCACTGTAGTAAACCGGTGGGAGAAGAAATCATTTCCATCGTTTTCTATTGGTTCGAATTGCTGGCAGGTTAAAGATACAGCAATGGCTGGCTCTGGTAGCAAGAGCGTTTCAACTTTAAGCTCAACCAGCACCAGCCAGTCTTTTTGTGTCGCAAAGGGCATAGCCCCATTAACCTCTATAGGTAAAGGCTCTTCTTCTCTAAAGTGCACTTGAAATAAAATGGATGAGGAGAGTAAATTTCTAGCTCGAAGATAGTGTTCTAATGACTGCAATAACGCTTTAATGCTCGGTAATAAGTGTTGGGTATTTTCCACCTCAAACGACAGGGTTTTCGTTTGCTGAAAACTTATCGAGGGCCTAAACAATACATACTGTGGAAAAGTTTCACCTCGCAGTGCGGTTAAGTAGCGAATGGTATCGTTCGAAAATCGTTGTCCGAGTTCATGAACAGGAAGTTTGAGGAGTTGGCCTATTTGCCTAACCCCAACTTTTGCTAGTGTGGCTATGGTTTTCGCATCGAGCTCGGTTTGCTCAAGCCTACAACCCGAAAGCAGCAAGGTGATAGTTTCTTTCTTGTCAGTGCACTTATTCGTTTTATTTTTAGCGAGGAGTCGGGCTGCTTCTACCCCCCATGCCGTTGAGAAATAAAAGTGAATACCAGCGATAGTAATTTCATCAAACAGTACACGCCATAAAGCTTCAAGGTTGCCGTAGTACTGAAGCAAATTGTCTAACCGTATGGCGATAGCATTGTGAGAGTCAATAACAATGTCAGATGCTAATGGGTACAGTCGATTTGCCAGCGAGAGCAGTGTTTCTTTTTCTGCATCACGGTTATATTCCAAAATATGAACTTGTGGGCAGAGCGCCGCGGCTTGTGCAAGCCCATGGCCGCATTCAATTCCTTCGTTAATGGCTAGCGTGTTCGCCTGTAAAATCTGATTCGCTTTTTCATGGTAAACCACAGTAGGCACTTCACTGCCTGTGGCGCTTTCCACTTTTTTGTACGAATCAAGGGTAAGTTGATAACAATAAAAATAAGCCCACAACATCATTAAATCACCGAGTGTAATGACGGCGTAGCTTCTTTATTATTTTGCATAGCCCATTGAATAGTATGATTGCTTGGGGTCCATGAATGTGAAATCTCAATATTTGAAACGGGCCATCCGTGGCGTTGTTTGACGATATTTACCATGAGTTTTGAATCTCGAATCTGAAGGTTCAAATCTAGAGAAATGGGAAAAGAAATAGCTTGCTGATCGGGTGAGGTAAAAAGTAAGCAAAGCGAATCGTTATGCGATGCGGCCACTTGCAAACGCCGAGCTGCTTTAGCGTCCATCGTGTTATTCCACAGCAATACACAGTGACAAGCTGTACTTTTCAAGCATTGCTCTGCGGCCCATAAGGCCTCTTTGTCTGTTTTTGGAAGCACAACGATGATTTGGTCTAGCGTTAAACCTAATGCGCTCAACCACGGTGCTTGGAGTTGAGCTGGGGGCTTTATAAAAACACGTAACTTATGTGTTCGAGGCGCTGCTAATACCTGTTTAAAAAGCGTGATTTCCCCGATTCCTGTTAACGAACCAACTCTTACTACACCAGATGTCACGATACCGCCATGAAGCGCTTCATCCAAAGCACTGACACCTAGCGAAAATTTATTTTCGCTTAAAGGCTTTTCTCGGGCACGCCATATCTGAGGGTGCTTATCAAAAATAGCAGCCTTTGATTGAGCATTATTTAATGGTGAAGTAGGTAGTTTCATAACACTATAATACTGTATGTATGTACAGCATTATAGTGTAGTGAGTTGCCTTTTCAAGTTAGGTAACGAGTAAAGGCTCAGAGGGATTTATAAATATTTGAAGTTTAAAGCAAATTTTTAAGCTGCTGTGGTTTCACTCTTAGCGGGGTTTTTTTTAGTATTACCACCCACCGAGCTAGTAATTAATTGGCAAGCGGCAATGAAACCATCGGCACTGTTTTTAGACCAAGCCATACGAATGGGCCCGGGCATTTCTTTAATTACGTCTCGTACATCGCTTTGTGATACATCCGTGCTGCTTAAAGCAGAATCTAATGCTTCTTCCAACGTAGCCCCTTTTTCACAGCAAGCCATTACGATACTAGAGAAGTTAAGCATTAGCGGCATCAGAGCAGTATGTTGTTGCTGACTTATCAAACGGCTTTTATAAGCACTTTCGATGCGAGCTGTATAAGACTTCTCTAATGCATCTGTCACTAAAACTAAATTTTTATAGGCATGGTTAACTTTATTGCCATTTTGTTTTGCAGATGAGCGAGTAAGCGTAAGCTCTCGTTGTAAGGTTTGTACACGAAGCGCCAGATAGACTAAAAAGAGAACAAGTAACACTATAACTACAAATGCAAATATCATTACATTGCCGCCTTTTGTTCTTCTATAAATTGATTAATTTTTTGTTCTAAAATAAACAGGGGTATAGAGCCATTTTCTAATACTGCTCGGTGAAACTTACGCACATCGAAATGCTGGCCAAGTGCCGTTTCTGCTTTTTTGCGTAGTGCTTTGATTTTGATTTCACCAATTTTATAAGATAGCGCTTGTGCTGGCCATGAGATGTACCGGTCAATCTCGGTATTCACATTATGTTCCGATAGTGCTGTATTAGACATCATAAAATCAACCGCTCTATCGCGACTCCAGCCCATGGTATGCATGCCGGTATCTACTACAAGGCGACATGCCCGCCACATTTCGTAGCTTAAGCGACCGAAATTATCATAGGGGTCTTCATAAATTCCCGCTTCTATTCCTAAGAACTCTGAATACAAGCCCCATCCTTCACCAAATGCCGAAATATAAGTATTACGACGCACCATGGGCAAATTTTCTAACTCTGCAGCTAAAGAGATTTGTAAATGATGGCCAGGCACAGCCTCGTGCAATGTGAGTGCAGGAAGGGCATAAAGTGGGCGCTTATCTAACGCATAGGTGTTTACCCAGTAGTAGCCTGGCTGGTCATCACGACTAGGGTGAATATAGCGGCCAGTCGTATACTTCGGGGCGATACTATCTGGAACAGGGGCTACGCCGTAGGGAGTACGTGGTAAGTATTCAAATAGCGAAGGTAATTTTGCATCCATTTTTTTTGCAATAAAAGAGGCTTCTTTAAGCAGTTCTTCTGCGCTGGTGGCATAAAATTGTGAGTCTTCACGCAAAAAAGTAATGAAATCGTTAATGCTGCCGTCGAATTCAAGGCTATCCACTACGTTCTGCATTTCAGAACGAATACGTTTCACTTCTTTTAAGCCAAGTGCATGAATATCTTCAGGGCTCATGTCAGTCGTGGTGTAGTGTTTGGCACGGTTTGCGTAATAAGCTTTGCCATCGGGCCACTCGTTAGCGGCAATAGCAGCTCTGGCACCAGGAATGTATTCTTCAACCATGAAGTCATAAAAAGCTTGGTAAGCAGGCATTACGCTGGCGGCGATAGCTTTTTGGCCTTGCTGCTTCAGTGCTGCTTGTTGTGAGGTATCAATGTGTTTAGAAAACTGCGTAAATGGTTCGTAGAAGCCGCTCTTAGTTACATCGTCCACAATATAAGCGGCTACAGCGTTTTCAAAGCCTTTTAAAACCACCTTAGGTTGAGTGTAACCTTCTTTGAGCCCTTGACGCATGTAGGTAATTTGCTGTTCAAAATAAGGCTTCAGTGCAGTTAAACGAGAGATATAAGCTTGGTAATCTTCCACAGTTTTAAACGTGGACAAGTTTGGCAATGAAGCCATCGCACCATGAAAACCATATTCAGAGTTAATGGGCACCAAGTAAGCACGAAAGTGATATTGGCTAATATAGTTTTCTAGCCGATATTGCTGCATCAGCAAGGAAATAAAGGCTTCATCAGATAGGTTTTCTTTAGAATAGGCTTTAAGTGCTTTGCTGTACGCTTGCCATTGCTGGTTTTGAGTTGCCAAGCCTTTGGGGGAGATATCAGGTAGTTTACTACTTTGTGTACTGTCGCCTTGTCTCGATGCCAAAAGCGGAGAAACGCTAAGTTCGTATTTCCAAATTTCATCTAACAAAGCGTAAAAAGGCTTATCTTCATTGGTACTGGCGAATGAAGTGAAGCTAGTAAGCACTAGTGTAAAAAGTAACAGATAACGATACATGAAAATCTCCGGCAACCTTAAACCGGATACTTCACGGCGGGTTACTCTTTATTAGGTGTATAGATTGGGCTAGGGAATGGAGTTACCTTATCAGATTTACCGTCTAATTTAGTAATTTTGGCTGTGCCTTTTTTACTGACCGCGTCAATTCTAAGTACATTATGCAAAGGAATATATGTACTAGTGACATCAGCGAACTCTGATTTTAGTTTTTCGTGGCTTGGATCTACCACTATGCCGGTGTGGGTATCCCATACAAAATCACCTATTTCAACAAACCCAAATAAGCCGCTTTGTGAAAGTGCTTTTACGTAAACATCGTAGCGTTCGCCATTACTGATAAATTGTACTCGATACAAAGGGTCAGTGTTTGTCATGAGATTTCGTTAACTTCGTGGTGCATGAAAAGGCGTGAATTTTACAATGGTCTAAAAATACGGGCAATAGTCGAAATTCATTAGGCTTAATCGTTACGCAAACGTTTGGGTAAGGTAATATATAAAGACCTAAAGAAATAGTGGAAATACAATGATAAAAAAACTATTACTTGGAAGTGCGATGACAGCATTGGCATTTACAGCCAGTGCGCATAACCATGAAACGACAGAAAATAGCTTTAACCCTGATACTCAGCGCATCAAATCACATTTATTCTTCTTAGCCGATGATCTTCTTGAAGGGCGCGACACGGGCTCACGGGGACATGAAATTGCTGCATTGTATATTGCTACTGAATTCGCAAAATACGGCTTAAAGCCCGCGGGAACAGATGGGTATATGCAACAAGTAAGCTTTCGCAAAGCAAATCTATTGCAAGAGTCGCCAGAATTTACGCTTACTCGTAATGGCGAAAAAATTGATTTTGCTTATCCAAAAGAATACTTAGCTAGCCCAAGTTTGCTTAGCGTAGACGCTAATGTTTCAGGCGAACTTGTGTTTGTTGGCTACGGCATAGTGGCGGACGAGTTGTCTCACAACGATTATGAAAATATCGATGTAGAAGGCAAAATCGTGGTCTCGCTAGCCGGTAAACCAAGTGATTTTCCTTCAGAAGAAGGTGCTCATTTTGCCTCAGGGTATCAAAAGCAAAAGTACGCCGCTGAGCATGGTGCAATTGGTATGATTACCATTACCACGCCTAAAAATGAAAAAGTACGGCCTTATCAAAGTCGCTTAAGCTATATTCATACACCGCGTATGGCTTGGTTAAACGACAAAGGCCAGCCAGCCAATACCTTTCCCCAAATTAAAGGTGGTGCGTATTTAAGCGAAGCTGCGGCAAAAACTTTATTTGAAGGCGCTGAGAGAGAGTTAGACGATATTTATGCCGACCTTGAAGCAGATAAAGTCCCAACAGGCTTTGCATTACCTGGCACAGTAAGCTTAAGTAAAAAGAGCACTCACGAAGTAGTCACCAGCCCGAACGTTGTTGGCGTGCTTGAAGGTTCAGATCCAGCGCTTAAAGATGAATATGTTGTATTTTCTGCCCACTCTGACCACATTGGTTTTGCCAAAACAGTGAAAAAAGACAATATCAACAATGGCGCTATGGATAATGCTTCTGGCACGTCGGTAATGCTAGAAACTGCACGCTTATTCAGCGAAATGGATGTAAAACCGAAGCGTTCAATCTTGTTTGTTTCGGTAACAGGTGAAGAAAAAGGATTATTAGGTGCAGATTACTTTGCTCGCAATCCTACCGTGCCAGTGACGTCAATGGTGGCAAACGTTAACCTTGATATGCCTATTTTAACCTATGAGTTTGCTGACGTAATTGCGTTTGGTGCTAACCACAGTGATTTGAAAGCCTCGGTTGAAACTGCCGCAAGTAATGCTGATATTTCATTAAGCCCAGATCCATGGCCAGACCAAGCGCTGTTTACACGCTCCGACCATTACGCGTTCGTAAAACAAGGCGTACCAGCAGTATTTTTGGTTCCAGGATTAACTTCTAAAGATCCAGAGGTAGATGGTAGTAAGGTATTTGGTCATTTCTTATCGACGAATTATCATAAACCTAGTGACGATATTAACCAGCCATTTAATTGGAATGCTGCTGAAGCCTTTACCAAAGTAAATGCTCAAATCGGTTGGACGCTAGCTAATCAAGAAGACAAGCCGAAATGGAATGAAGGTGACTTCTTCGGTAATACGTTTAGTAAGTAACGTATCTTTATTCTAAATAGAAAAGCAGCATATCTATGCTGCTTTTTTTGTAGGAGTTTTCTAATAACAATACGGGGTTTAAAAGGCAGTTGAGAATAAAAATATCCTATATAGATGTGCCCGGATAGTGCGGTGATTAGATAATGTTGCCCGGGAAAACGTTATGGCTTTAAATCACCATAGGGAATAAAGAATGAGTACACATGAGTAAGGTTGCACTTGGAACTTGATGCAAGGGAATATTAAAAAATACATTTTCTTACTAACACAGAACTAGTAAGCTTTTTATTACTCTAAATTTGGTATTACATGGAATTTTTACGTTTGAGTTGTCAATTAGTAAAAAAGTATCTTCTAAATTTTTAATGGCAGCATTATGTTTCAGCACTTTATATTGACTCGCTTTAATCTTAGGAAAAAAGGTTGGGATGAGACAAAATCTCAATCTAAAGTTTTAACCGACAGTTGGATGGAAAATAGACTAAAGCTGTTTGAACGGTATTGTTATTCTTCGATAAAAGCGCAAACTGAAAAGAATTTTGAATGGCTAGTGTTTTTCGATACAAGTACGCCACAAACATTTCGTGAAAAAATCAGTGAGCTCTCATCAAATTTTTCTAAATTCATACCTATTTATGCAGATGGAATGGACGATTTTTTACCGTCTATTACCAGAGAAATAAAAAGTCGCCTTACAGAGCCCTATTTAATTACAACTAGGTTAGACAACGACGATAGCCTTCATCAAGATTTTGTAAAAGAAGTACACAACCAATTCTCTGAGCAAGAGTTTAGGGTTATCGATTTTGTTGACGGATACACATTGCAGGTTGCGCCTCGGGTAAGGTTTGGTCGACATTCACATGTTCACAACCCTTTTATGAGTTTGATTGAAAAGAGTGAAAACTTTAATACGATATGGACTCAAGAAAGGCACGGCTATTGGCGCAGCGTAAAAGAAGTTACTCCTGTCCGCGGTAAAAGAATGTGGATGTCAGTTATTCATTTTGAAAACAAAGTAAATGAATATAAAGGGTATGGTAACGTAGCAAAGAGCGCTATTGAACCGTTTAATCTGCACCCAGAAGCATTAGAAAACTTCAAATGTAATGCAGAAGACCCTCAGTTAAGTAGGGTCAGTGCTTTTAAGCATAAGCTAAAAACAAATTGGAAAGTTAATCTAAAATTATTAGAGAGAAGGTTATTTTTCTAGCTAATTTATTACAGATGAAAATAGATAAATAAAATCTAATTTACAGAAAGTTATTTAACCTATCTAAATTAAAAAGGCGCTGTTTTAATGCGCCGTGTTTCTCAAGCGTTATTCGCCTTAAACAAACATCTGCTTAAAAGCAGCCCATTGCTCGTTAAATTGTTCAGTAGGTTTACGAGTAAAACCACTTCGAATAAACAAGTTAATGCGACCATCGGTGTAACAAATAAGCATGTTAGCAATTACAGCTTCGTCGGCCGACAAGGTTTTTCCTTCGCGCAACTTGCGCTCACGTAATACCTGCTTAAGCTGAGTCTCAAGGCGTTCAAAGAGTTTAGCTATGCGAGCACGCAAACGCTCTTGTTCACCCATTAATGCATCACCATTTAGTATGCGGGTAATGCCGGGATTTTTCTCAGCAAAGCCTAAGATAAGGTGAAGAATAAGCTGGCAGCGAGTTACTGAGTCTTTCTCTTCATTAACTATTTTATTAATGCGGGTAAACAAGGTTTCTTCGATAAACTCAATAAGTCCTTCGAACATTCTGGCTTTACTCGGGAAATGGCGATATAACGCCGCTTCTGAAACGCCTACTTTTTCAGCAAGTTTTGCTGTAGTGATACGTTGACCAGGGTTTGTTTCCAACATTCCCGCTAGGGCTTGCAGAATTTGCGCTCTGCGATTAGTTTTTTTGACAGCAGGCATGATGAGAGTAATTCCTCCACAACCGGACAAAAGAGGTCCGTTCCATGTTAAGTTGGCTGAAGCCAAATCGTTATTATGAGTTATTGTTATTATCGACACGCTAGATACGAGTATTAGCGTATATCGTTTTTTATTTTATATGTTTTATCATTGTTCGGTTATTGGACACTGTGCGTGTTGGTATATTGATTTGCAATGAGCACCAACAAAGCCTTTGCCAATTCAGATTTAGTGGTGGCGGGTAAGTGTTTATCACCATCCTCCCAAATCACATGCAATGCATTATTTTCGCTGTTAAAGCCAAGCCCTGGTGCCGTAATGTCGTTCGCCGCAATCATATCCAGCTTCTTGTTTTTCAACTTGCCACGGGCATACGATTCGACATCTTGGCTTTCTGCCGCAAAACCGACACAAAAAGGTCTGTCAGTTCGCATTGCAATCGTAGCTAGAATATCAGGGTTTTTCACAAAAGTAAGTGTTAACTCATCACCGATTTTCTTAATTTTATTTTCGGCAACCTGTACGGCTTTATAATCAGCTACTGCGGCAGTGGCTATAAAAATATCCGAATCAGAGCTAGCTTGTTCGCATGCCGCTAACATTTCATCGGCGGTAGACACATCAATTCGCTTACACCCTTCTGGCGTAGGTAAAGCTACTGGGCCAGCAATTAAAGTAACTTTTGCACCTGCCTTTATTGCCATGTCGGCAATCGCAAAACCCATTTTTCCCGAACTATGATTAGA
Source organism: Alteromonas sp. 1_MG-2023 (assembly GCF_030547075.1). Lineage (GTDB taxonomy): Bacteria > Pseudomonadota > Gammaproteobacteria > Enterobacterales > Alteromonadaceae > Alteromonas. Next base: position 15,734 of record NZ_JAUOQH010000004.1, read on the forward strand.
GATATAACGGACAGGATCGAGTGGTTCTCGAGTGGGGCCTGCTGTAATAAGGATGTGCTTGCCCGCCAATATTTGTTCACTTGAAGAGCTTAAGGCTTGGCTAAGGGTAGTGGCAATATCTACAGGTTCCACCATGCGGCCAGAACCTACGTCACCACAGGCTTGCTCTCCGCTAGCTGGGCCTATAAACAAAGTACCATGCTGCGTCAATATTCCTAGATTAACCTGTGTTGCGGTTGCCTTCCACATTTGTTGGTTCATTGCCGGAGCAATAAAAACGTTTGCTTCTGTGGCTAAATATAGGGTGGTGAGTAAGTCATCCGCTAACCCATGGGCGAGCTTAGCCATGATATTGGCTGTAGCGGGAGCAATCAAAAGAGCATCAGCCCATTTTGCTAACTCTATATGACCCATTGCTGCTTCTGCCGAAGGATCCAGGAGGTGCTGGTGGACTGGATTACCTGATACCGCCTGCAAAGATAAAGGGCTTACAAATTCAGTAGCAGAGCCCGTTAGTACTACACGTACATTAGCGCCAAGGGCGGTGAGCTTGCGTACTAAATCTGGGGTTTTATAGGCAGCAATACCTCCGCTAACACCAAGCAGAATATTTTTATTGGCTAAAGACATAGTTCAAACATTATTTTTTACATGCGCCAAGCGTACCATGAAGCCTATTTTTGCGGTAGCTGAACAAAAGTACACGTAATAATTATTAAGCATTAACCCCTACCAACAAGCACTTCTCTTCTAGCAGCTTTAATCGGTAATTTTCAAAAGAACTCGCCTAATGACCAGTCGATTGTGAATAGGCTAGTGCGCTATAACCATAAACAAAATTGAGCGTATGAGAAATTAGAGATGTCGATAAAAGTATGGCCTACCAAAGAACGCCCCAGAGAAAAGTTACTTTACTACGGGGCTGAATATTTAAGTGACGCCGAATTAATTGCCGTTATGTTAGGAGCCGGTGTTGCTGGGAAAACAGCATTGGGTTTGGCTAGAGATCTGTTACAAAAGGTAGGATCGCTGCGCGGAGTAGTTGCCGCTAATGAAGCCGAATTTACCGATGTGAATGGGCTTGGTGCATGCAAATTTGCACAATTTCAGGCCGCCTTTGAGATATTCAGACGAAACTTAGAAATCCCTTTAGCACGTCAAGACGTATTTAATAATGTGGATGACACAAAACGTTATTTGCAAGCGAAGTTGCGTGACTGTCAGCAAGAGAAATTTTTATTGCTAATGCTAGACAGCCAGCATCAACTTATCGCAAGTAGGACTATGTTTATAGGTACAATTAATAGCGCTGCTGTGTATCCCCGAGAGCTTTTAAAGCAAGTGATGAAAGATAATGCAGCAGCGGTGATCTTAGTTCATAATCACCCCTCAGGTGTGGCAGAACCAAGTCAGGCAGATATTAGACTGACTGGGGAGATCCGAAATGCGATGGAAATGATCGATGTTTCAGTTCTAGATCATTTTGTCGTCGGAGACACGGAAACGGTATCTTTTGCCCAACGAGGCCTGTTAACATAGAAATTGTTAGTCATTCATCGAATATAATCTAGTCAAATCGTTGAAAATGATTTAGCATATGACTCTAATGGGTAAATTTTCTGAAAGGACTGATATGAAAAAGTCAATTATTGCATTGTTTGCAGCAGCTGTTATGTCTGCTGGTGTTAGCGCACAAGATTCTGAAGGTGGTGCTGGTACATCTGGGTTTGGTGCTGTAACAGCTCCTACTATTGCAACTGCTGCTGTTGTAGCTGGTGTTGTAGCTGGTGTTGTATCAAACAACTCTTCAAGTACTCCTGATATTGATGACGGAACTACTGCTTCTTGTGAAGGTGATGACCCATTGGTAGACGGTGTTTGTGTAGGCACTACTGACACTGTAACCGTAACGGGTACAGGTACTGCGACTACAACTATCACTGTTCCAGTGACATTTACTTACGCACCGACCGTACAGTAATATAAAATAGTTTCGAAAAAGCCGCTTTCATTAGCGGCTTTTTTATTGATGCAAAGAAAGTGTTCTCATTACTTAAATAACAGTTGTCGAAATTTTCAATGAAATCATCCCTATTACTGATATCTATCAGCCTGTTATCGCTGCTTGTTACAGGGTGTTCCTCTACCATCCAATCTTATGTCAAAACCATCAATCTCGCGCTTGAAGATCGCACAGTTTCCTACACGGTAGATGAAATTGAGGCAAGCAAAGCTGATTTATTACAAATTAAAGCAGGTGGACGAGATGCAGCCTCGTTAGCACTTGCCTATATTGATGGTGATAAATACCGCTGGGTATCAGGCGACAAGGTTATTTTTACCATGCATCATGGGGTAATTATTCAGTCTGAAGGGCTCGATAATGAACTGTATTACACTGGGAATTTAAAGCATAACCCATTGGCTAGTAATGATATTCTGCCCTATTCATGGGCACGAAAACTAGATTTAGAAAATGTAGGTTATGGTTTACCTATTAGCTCTACTTGGCGAGTTCAAGGAGAGGAAAGTCGAACCTATTTAGGTGCTACTTTTACGGTAACTAAAATTACGGAGAGTGTCATTTTTCCTGAAACAACTCCTTTTATTGATACCAGTTTAGAATGGGAAAATACCTATTATCTTGATGCAAAATCAAAACAACTTTTAGCATCGAACCAAAAGCTTAGCCCTCAAGGCGATGTGTACGAGATGGTATATTTGAGTCGTATCGTCAGACTAATGAAAAGTAAGGATCTGTAATTGAAATGAAGATTATTAGCACCTTTTTAGTGAGTCTTTTGCTTTTCACCAGTTCAGCTTTTGCTCAAGTTACTACTATTATAATTAATAAACAATCTTACGAATTCGCTCAGCCTATTAGACTGAACAGTGTTTTATCGATTGTGGCTGAAGCCGGTGATTGGTACTGGCCAGCTTCAGGTATTTACAATTTAAATGACGCGTATGCAGAGCGTGAAAAAGATGCTGTTTTATCTGACATTCGTATCGTTATGAAAGGCTATAGTGCGGATAGTGATACTTACCAGGCGCTAGAAAACCTCTATCAACAAATTTCTTCTTGGACAGTATCTACACGTGTGATCACGCCAATATCCTATAACCGTGCGCGGTTAATTGCTGACGAAAACCCTATGTTCCAACCAGGCCGGTATTTACTTCGAATTAGCCCAAGACCTTCAGTCGTACATTTTTCAGGATTAGTTCTTAAACCTGGTGCTTACGAACACAGTAGTGATCTTTCTATTTTTTCTGTCGTCAAATCGGTCACTAAAGCCCCTGACGCAGATAAAAGCCATGTTTTTGTGGTTACCCCAACGGGTGATATAGAGAAACGAGGTATTGCTTACTGGAACCTTGATTATTCGCAGTTAATGCCAGGCAGCCAGGTTTACGTGCCCATCACAGGACAGATATTCAGTTCAGCGTTAGATGAACTCAACACCCGCATCGCAAATTTAGCAGTACATAGGATCCTTCCTCAATGAGCGCTTTTCCATATAAGAAAACATCTCTAGCACTCATCATTAGCAGTGCGTCAGCCTTTCCGGCCTTGGCAGATACAGATACCGTCGATACTGAACTTCGCGTTACCCCATCGCAAATGGTGCAAGGCGGTAATGGACTTATACAAACACCTACGGCGCGTATGCGTGAAGAGGGTGGATTAGCGATAAATTATACTGACAATGGTGAGTACCGTTTTTGGTCGGTAAATCTACAACTATTTGATTGGATGGAAGCTACCGCTCGCTATACCGATGTACGTACTCAATTTTATAGTGATGTAGAATCTTTCAGTGGTGACCAAACCCTGAAAGATAAAGGCTTGGATGTAAAGTTCAGGCTATGGAAGGAAGGTTACTATACGCCAGATATTTCGGTCGGTTTTCGCGACTTTGGGGGCACTGGCTTCTTCGAAAGTGAGTATATTAATGCCAGTAAGTCATTCGGCCCATTTGATGTCCACCTAGGTTTAGGTTGGGGTTACTTAGGTACGGCTGATGATATTACTAACCCATTATGTGAATTTAGAGATAGTTTCTGTGATCGGCCTGCTGGATATTCTGGCGAGGGTGGGAAGGTTGATTACGATCAGTTTTTCAAGGGGACAACTGCCTTTTTTGGTGGTGTTGAATACCAAACACCTTGGAAGCCGCTAACTCTTAAACTTGAATTCGAGGGCAATGACTATTCCCTTGATAGAGCCGGTGAGCTAGAACAAGACACGCGTTGGAATGTAGGTGCTGTCTACCGCTGGAATGAATTTGATTTCAGTATGAATTACCAGCGTGGGAATACCTTTGGTTTTGGCGTAACTTATCGCTTCAATATGAATACCATAAGCCAAATTAAGTTCGATGAGCCACCTAAAACGCTAATGGCTAGGAATGTACCAGAAACGATAGATAAAGTAGATAAGTCAAGATTATATAATACGCTTTATCGCTCGGCGGGGTTCGCATTATCAGATGCCAGTATTGAAGAAGATAAAGCCGTGTTATACGGCACTCAATTCGTTTATCGAGATCAAGATGAGGCAATAGAGCGCATAGGACGTATTGTCGCGTCAGAGCTTCCTGACACTGTGGAAAACTATCACATTGTCGAGAACAGTGGTGGCCAGCCAATGGTTGATACCACAATAAAAGCTGATGAGTTTATTGCTGCAGCGCGCTATGAGTCGATAGATGCTGACATTACCAAATCATATGTACGTACTTCTCCTTCTAAAGAGGTGATGGATGCTTATGAACCGACTAATACACACGGGTTCTACTATGGCGCTAACTTCTTCTGGACTCAATCGTTTGGAAACCCTGAAGCTTTCTACTTATATCAAACAGGTTTAGTTTTAAGTTCGGGCTACGCCTTTAACAATAAATTGTCTGTTGTAGGGAGTGCTCGGGTTACACTATTAGATAACTTCGATAAATTTAACTTCTTGGTAGATAACGAAGAAACCGCATTGCCTCGAGTAAGAACCCGAGTGCGTGAATACGTATCTGAAAATACAGTAGGTTTAGATACCGCCTTTATTCACTACAAAGATTCAATTAGTGAGAATGTATTTGGGCAAGTCTACGGGGGTTATCTTGAAACCATGTTTGCAGGGGTAGGTGGAGAGATTTTATATCGACCTGTCGATAGCAAACTGGCCTATGGTATCGACATTAACTATGTAAAACAGCGCGATCCATACAATCAATTTACTACCTTGGATTATGATGTCATTACCGGTCACGCCAGTGTGTATTGGCAACCTGAAATGCTAAAAGGTACCCAGTTGACGGTAAGTGCAGGGCAGTTCTTGGCAAAAGACAAAGGTGTAAATATTGATTTCGCAAAACGTTTTGATAGCGGTATTGTAGTAGGGGCTTACGCTGCCTTTACCGATGTATCATCAGAAGAATACGGAGAAGGGAGCTTCACGAAGGGCTTCTATATTTCTATTCCTTCCGATTTATTCTTACTGCAACCGTCTAAAGGGCGTGGCACCTTCCCTTGGGTTCCTATCTCGCGAGATGGTGGTCAAATGCTTGGAAGACCAGTACGTCTTATCGACTCCACTGCTGTGCGTTCACCGTTTTACGATTAGTTAAAGGTATAAGCGCGGAGTAATCAGTATTCCGCGCTTACTACCACTGCAATTTTTTGCTTTTCCACCCGAAAATTTATAAAGATAAATAACCGCTTACTCGCTACTTTCCTTTATTATTTCAATTATTTCTGTGGTTGAAATAGAGGGCGTTCGCGGCAGGTAGACTACTTCACAGATGTCTTTAAACTCATCGAATTTACCGTCCCAGTCATCCCCCATTACCAACACATCCGCTTTATGCTGAATAATATAATCACGCTTTTTTTCTAAAGATTCTTCCATAAAAAGGCTATCGACAAAGCGTAAAGAGGTTAGCAATTCTTCTCGGCTTTTGTAGGGGTAGATAGGATTGCGGCCTTTTTTACTAAAGTTGAGTTCATCAGAAGAGAGACCCACAATAAGGTAATCACCTTCAGCTCGCGCGCGCTTAAGTATACGTATGTGACCAATGTGTAATACGTCAAATGTACCGAAGGTTATTATACGTCTCAAAATACCACCTACTTATTGGGTTGTAAGGTATTCGGCAATGCGCTCACTGCATTTACCATCAGTAACTCCCACCATATTTTGGGTTATTCTTTTGCGCTCAGCGCTTAATTCCATCGGTTGTTTCAAGCACTCCGCTATGAGCATATTTGCTTGAAATGGATTGCCCGCTCGGTGAGATATCTCATTAAACAGTGCGATATCTGGGTCGAGTCGTTTCTTCAGTCTGAAATTGAAAAAGCCTGAGTAATTCCAGCGAGTTCGAAAAAAATCACACCAAACGATGGGCCTGTCAATGGCAGCAAATTCGAAAATAGCAGATGATGCATCAGAAAGCATAATGTCAGAAACCTGCATAAAAGGGAGTAGGTCGAAATCTTTTACGTTTGCCAGATAAACATTGTCATAGTGGCTCCATGCTTCAACTTTCTGCTTTTGTGAACTGTATTTGCTTTTTGTCAGGCTAAAAAAGTGAGGTTTAACAATGATATTTACATTACTAAGGGTTTCAGGCCAATTTGAAGGGAAGCACTCGATACTTGAGGGAAAAAAGGTTGGGGCATAAAGCACCGTGGGCTTAGTGCTATCTAGGCCTAAGGCCGCAATGTCGATAAGGGGTTCTGTTGCGCCAAAAATGGGGTCAAGTTTCGCATAGCCTGAGTCTATAAAACGTCTATCAGGGTACATTTTTTGTAAGCGAGTAAGGCGATTTTCCCCTTCTACGAATCTCACATCAAAGGGAAACCTTGATACATCGTAGTAGCAAGCTTTAGGGCCTATGCCATGTAACATAAGCGCAAAGCGCGCTTTAATGTCTTTTTTCTGTTCGGCTTTAAAGTAAGGCCGGTTTCCAAATATTATCCAGTCAGCATCACTTTTGCAGTAAAAAGAATAAGTATCAGACTTACCCTCGATAAATTGAAACCGAAAGCCTTCTTTTTCTAGCACTGTTTGCTTTAGTACATCTAATCCATGCTCTTTATGCAAAATAAACTCACATAAAATGCCTTCTTGCATTAGCGCACGAGCGACAGGTAAATATTGTGGAAGGTAGTAAAGGTGTTGCACATCAAAAAGAACTTTACCCTGCATTATTAAAGCTCCATATCGCGGCAGTAAAGTTATTTAGTACACGCACCGCCGATTATTATTATTTTTATTGCGTATGTCCTGCGTTTAACGCAGTATAGCGCGCGTTCATAAAATAGTAACAAAATTTTAAGGGCGGCGAATTTACACTTAAGTGCAAATATTTAGCTTTTTTCTGAGATAAATGTCACTTTCGACAAAAAATGTGACAAAAATTGAGCTTTTTTCCATTTCTTATTGAAATTGGGATCTGTTTGCTGTATAAAATGCGCCCTCTAATTTATAGTAATACGTCATTTGATCCAGTGACCTTTTGATAGGTGGAATCGATTGACGCGACAGTTATCGTTGTTCTGGAGACAAATCAATGTCAAGAGTATGTCAAGTAACAGGTAAGCGCCCTACGGTTGGTAATAACCGTTCGCACGCAAGAAACGCGACTCGTCGTCGTTTTTTACCAAACCTTCACTCTCACCGTTTTTGGGTTGAGAGCGAAAACCGTTTCGTTAAGCTACGTTTATCTGCTAAAGGTATGCGTATCATCGATAAAAATGGTATCGATTCAGTACTAACTGACATCCGTGCCCGTGGTGAGAAAATCTAAGGAAGCCTACAATGCGTGATAAAATTAAATTAGTTTCTTCAGCAGGTACAGGTTTCTTCTACACCACTGATAAGAACAAACGTAACATGCCTGGTAAAATGGAGATCAAAAAGTTTGATCCTGTTGTACGTAAGCACGTTATGTTCAAAGAGGCCAAAATCAAGTAATAAACTTGCTTTTGTCTCCACGAAAACCCAGCCTTTGCTGGGTTTTTTGCTTTTCAGAGTGTGAAAATATTGCCGCTGGAATATGATAGTGCTAGGCATTACCATATAAAACCGTATTCATGAAATAGGATTGTAGGTGGCCAGACTCTCACAGCGCGCCATGAACAACGTGGTTATTGTTGCCATGTTGGTGATGATTGCCCTTTTCAATTTAGACAGCTTCCTTCCTAAACGCAGTGTTCCCGAATTAAGCCCTCTACTGCCACCTGACGCCTATGTGCTTAAAATAGAGCATGATGGTAACAAGTTAGAACGAAATGGCCAGCAGTGGCGTCAAGTGTCCTCTGAAGGGGAGTTATCAATAACCGCAAGCGATCAAATTGCGCAATGGCAAGCTGCACAGCTTAAAACCGCAACACTAGTAGACGATGCATTTCAATCAGTTGAACCTATCGTGGTGGTTATCTGGCTAGCGGGGCAACCGAATGGCCATGTTTTCGCGTTTTATGCCAATACGCACCCCGTCACAGTGAAGTACAACGGAATGTGGTACACCCTTGAGAATGCGGAACTCAAAGTATTACTGCCTTGGGTGAGTGAACCTAATAGTTAACGTTCCGTATCAGTCTAGCTTTTATTCTTTCTACACTGACTACTGTAATCATTAATGCAACTACGACAACAATCATGACCACAACGAATTTAATATTTAGCGCGGGAGGGGAAAATGCCTGAGTTACCAGAAGTTGAAGTAAGCCGTTTAGGTGTTTCCCCTTACCTGCTAAACGAAACCATAGACAATATTATTGTGCGCGAACGCAGAATGCGCTGGCCTATTCCCGAAGACGTGGCGTTAGCTATCGGCGAAAAGGTAATAGCCGTTAAGCGTAGAGCAAAGTACCTCATGATAGAAACCGAGGCGGGTACGCTTATTTTGCACTTAGGTATGTCGGGTAAATTGCGGGTTATTGATGCGTCTACACCGGTTGCGAAACATGATCATGTTGATATTGTGATGGCGACAGGGAAATGCTTACGTTTTAACGATCCTAGACGTTTTGGGGCCTTCTTATGGCAACCCCCAGGCGAGGCTCTGAAATTACTTGCTAACCTAGGTCCAGAGCCGTTGACTGACGATTTCGATGATGCGCGTTTGTTCGCGCTATCTAGAGGCAAAAAAAGTACCGTAAAAAACTTCATTATGGACAATGCCGTTGTGGTGGGCGTAGGGAATATTTATGCCAATGAAGCTTTATTTCTAGCGGGTATCGACCCAAGAAGAGAAGCAGGGAAAGTCAGTAGCGCTCGTTACAAAAACCTTACGCAAATTATTAAGCAAGTATTAGCAAAAGCGATAGAGCAAGGCGGCACTACACTAAAAGATTTTGCGCAAACCGATGGGAATCCTGGCTACTTTGCACAGCATTTGAATGTGTACGGCAGAAAAGGAGAGCCGTGTGAGGTATGCAAAACAGAAATACAAAGCAAGGTGATTGGCCAGCGAAATACATTCTTTTGTAAACAGTGCCAACGCTAGTTTAAGTACACTAGATAGAACACGTTAGATAAAACAGACTGCGCTCAATAGGCATGTTGAGCACGGTATGTTTAAAAATGGTTTTTATATACAGTGCTTTAGTCTTCTCGGCGAAGTCTATCTTGCAAAGCTTGATCTACCACTGGATGGCAAAAACCACCCACTTTACCGCGATGCAGCGCCACTTCTTTCACTAACGTAGACGATATAAAAGAGTTCTCTTCGGCGGGGGTTAAAAACACACTTTCTAGTTTTGGATTCAAACGACGATTCATGTTCGCGAGTTGGAACTCGTACTCGAAGTCAGATACCGCACGCAATCCGCGAATAAGAATGGTTGCTTTCAATTCATCAGCAAAATCTGCCAATAAGCCAGTAAACCCCATCACTTCTACGTTAGGTAAGTCGGCGGTTACCTTGCGAATCATTTCCACTCTCTCATCAAGGGTGAACAATGGTTGCTTGTTGGGGTTAGCGGCAATACCAACTATTACATGAGAGAAAAGCTGTGATGCCCTTTCTATCAGGTCTGCGTGCCCATTGGTAATGGGGTCGAAAGTGCCTGGGTAAAGTGCTCGTGTATGCATGTTAATCTAATCTTTATTGTTGTAAGGCAACAGTATCTATAAATATGCGTAGATGCAATTGCAATTCAGTTGCTTCTATAACCCTCTAAACAATACTGCCAGTCATCCTGTGTCCAGTAAAACTGAGTATTTAAGCCTTTCTCTTTATTTAAAGAACGCAGTAAACGAGAGAGGTTATCTTTCTTCCAATGATTGCCTCTACGCTGGTGGCAGCGATCAAAATCTATCAACCAAATATTACGTTCGTTATCCATCATAATGTTTCTGATGTTGGCATCGTGGTGATAAATTTGGCAGGCATGCATCTTTGCTAAGGCTTCGCCTACGGCATACCAGTCAGCTTTAGTTAATGGCTCGCGGGTAAGCATGTGATGCAAGTCTTGGCTTGCAGGAATATTTTGGGTAATAAGATTCCCGCGGTAAATAAAGCCTCGGCGGTGGATATGGGCACCAACAGGTACAGGCACGCGTAGGCCATGCTCTCGCATTTTGGCGAGCAAGCGAAACTCTTCAAACGGACGGGAACGCTCAACGCCTAGAAAAAAGTACTGATCGCTTAAGCATTTTCCTACTAGGCCACCGCGTTTGAAATGACGTAGTACCCAATGCTGTGCATCATGCTCAATAAAAATAGTGGTGCCACGGCCTTTGGCCTCACCGGTTATTTTATTTTGGAATAGCCAAAATTCATGACTGAACATATCTACGCTAGGTTCAGTCATTAACTCATCGTTGTATAAGAAGTGATGCCCTGCACCTAAGTCTCGTCGTATTATCGCCATGACGTCCGTTACTTATGGTAAAATTTACCATTCTAATGAATTATTTCGGCATTTCAGCAACGAGAGAGCATTTGTGGGAAAAAAGATTTGCTTAATGCGTCTATCTGCTATTGGTGATGTGTGCCATGCAGCCGCTATGGTAACACGTATTCAAACCCATTGGCCTGACGCTGAGTTAACTTGGGTCATTGGCAAGGTAGAGTATCAACTGGTTAAACTAATGCCGAATGTGCGTTTTATCATTTTCGATAAAAAACAAGGCAAGGCGGCGGTTGAACACTTAAAAAACGCTGTAAAAGGTGAGACCTTCGACGCACTGCTTATGATGCAAGTTGCCTTGCGCGCGAACATGGCCTCTAGAGTCATAAAGGCGAAGCGCCGAATCGGTTTCGACTGGGCTAGAAGCAAAGAACTGCATTGGTTATTTGCTAATGAGCGAGTAGCACCACGCCAACACTCTCATGTGCTTGACGGTTTTATGGACTTTGCAGATGCCCTTGGTGTACCGAAAGTCGACACACCCTCGTGGAATATTCCTATCAGCGAAGAAGACGAACGCTGGGGCGAAGAGCAGGCCGCAGCGCTAGGCGAGTATGTAGTTATTGCCCCAGCGGCCAGCAAAGCAGAACGAAACTGGCTACCAGAGCGATATGCTGAAACTGCAAACTACCTATCAAATAAAGGTAAAACGGTGATATTGGTGGGTGGGCCAGGCGAGCTGGATAAAACTACTGCCAATGCCATTTTAGCTTTCCAGCCTAATATTAAAGCTAACTTCACTGGGAAAACCAGCCTTCATCAACTATTAGTATTACTTAAACATGCCAGCTTAGTTATTGCCCCTGATACCGGTCCTGCGCATATGGCCACCACGGTTCATACGCCTGTCATTGGCTTATACGCTCATTCTAACCCCATCAGAACGGGCCCGTATAATGATATAGACCACACGGTGTCAATTTACGACGAATGTATAGCTAAACAAAAAGGCAAAAAGTGGCAAAATCTACCTTGGGGAATTCGCGCTAAGGGCGATAACCTTATGGAAGGTATTACCAGCGAAGCAGTATTTGCACAAATAAACGCAGTGCTTTAACGAATACTGACTATTTTCAGGAAAATCTTCTAACCGTTATCTACACTTAGCCTAGCCGTGACACAAATATAGACGACAGGGAGCTCGCCCTTTGGTGACGATACTCAAGTTGATGAGGCAATCACGTGTATTCGTAGGTCACTCTGCTTACACGTTAAGCCTAATCGGTATACTACTTTTAGTGTGGTGCCCCGTTGTACGCGCAGACAACGTCATTGTTGTTGCTAGCGAATCTGTGGAAACTCATTCACTTACACGTTCTCAATTGCGACAAATATTTACGGGCCATCTTCAATATTGGGAAGACGGTAAGAAAATTCATGTTTTCGTTTTAGAAGATGAGAACGGGCTGCACAAAACGTTTTGTCGTGAAACGCTGCAAATGTTTCCTTATCAATTATCTCGTTTATGGGACCAGCTCACCTACTCTGGTCAAGGGGTAACCCCTACTCGAGCTGAATCACAGGCTAAACTAATTGAAATGGTAGAAAGTACTTCCGGCGCCATTGGCTATGTCACGAGTGGGAAAATAATAAAGGGGCATCAACTTGAGGTACGTGAACGATGAAAAAGCATATATTCACAACGCTATATTGTTCCGCATTGTTCATCTTGGGTTGTCGCGCAGTCTATGCAGATGAAGCGCCTAGGTTTAATTGGCATGGCTATATTTCCCAAGGGCTAACCCAATCTATTGATAGTAACTTTATTACGTCTGATAACAATATTACTGGTGAGCTAACTGAAATAGGTATAAATGGCCATTACCGTTTAACCAGTAATTTGTCGTTAGCTGGGCAAGTGGTTTATCTAGATGGTGGAAATAGATTTGAACAAGGCACTCGAATAGATTACCTCTTCCTCGATTGGTCAATTGCTGACATTGGAGGTTGGCAGGGGCAAGTTCATTTAGGGCGCTTCAAAAATAGGCATTGGTTGTATTCGGTTACCCGAGATGTTCCTCAAACACGAGATACTGCGGTACTTCCACAATCAGTTTACTTTGACAGCTTTCGCGATGTGGCACTTGGTAGCGACGGTATTCAAACTAGTTTCAAGAAATATTCGAATGACAATATTTGGGAAGTAAATTGGAGCTATGGTAGTTCTGATATTAACGAAGCGCAGAAAAATTTCCTTTTGGGGAAGGTCGCGCTAGGCGAGATTGAACAAGATTTTGTCCATCAATTCAGCGTATTTTGGCAGCCTTCTACCATGGCTTGGAAAGTAGGGCTTAGCTGGCTTGAATCAGACTTTACCTACGAAGCCTCAGATGTCGATAATCGGTTTGATGGTCAAGCCAACATACGCCGATTCATGCTGTCTGCACAATATTTCAGTGAAAACTGGGAGTTGAGCTCTGAAATCCTTAAAGAGCTACAAGACTCGGAAGGGCTTTTTGCGCCAAACTTCCGGGATAAAAGAACTGCCGAAGGAGGGTTCGTTCAGTTTCGCTATCTATTCAATAGCCAAGTAAGTGGGCTAATTAGCTACGATACTTACGTTAATGACGTATCTGATCCTAACGGTAAACAACTTGAGGAAAATAGCTTCGGACAAATCCCTGCTTATTTTGGTTACGTAGATACGGTAGCCGTAGGCGGTCGCTGGGATTTTGCACCTGGTTGGCGTATTCAAGCAGAACATCATTGGGTAGAAGGCGCGACAAGAGCGGTAAGCCTGTTAGATCCCAACATTAAAGATCGTAGTGATAAACACTGGCGTATGTGGTCAGTACAATTGATGTATTGGTTCTAGGTACTCCCATGAAAGTGGAGATGTCTTTCACCACTAAAACCATCGTCATACTGCTGGCGATGGTGCTTACAGTCACCATAGTTATTTCAATGATGCTCATACGAGAAGCCGATTCTAGCTTGGTTTTTCAGCAGCAAGAAGAGCGATTAATAAACCAGCGAAGGCTACAACTTTTTGAAGATATCTTGCATAACCGGATGGTGTTGTGGGTGGACATGTTTAGTCATGTAGAAATGATGGAACATGATAGTTTAGATGGTTTCTATGAAAATCTTCAACGAAATCAAGAGTACTTGATGTTGAATTTTCATGTTGAAAGGATGTATCTATTTGACCAAAACGGTGTTGTAGGTGAGCAGGAAACGCCGATAAAAGATTTTATCGTAAAATTAGTGCGAAGCACGCAGCATTCTCTCGATAGTAGAGCGCTCATCCATTGTGACCTTGTTTGCACCCATTATTTGTCCGTTCCGATTATGACCGATGATGACGTGGTACCTGTGGTTATTCTGTCAGCCTCAATGCGAGAACTGCTGTCGCTATTTAATCGCTCTACCGATGCACACAAGATAGTAATGGTACAGCATAAGCAAGACGAAGCCAGTGTGCCAAATCTAACCCTATCTAGCCAACTATCTCAACTGAATCAAGATTACTTAACCGAACTCATTGCCACATTTCCACAAGACTGGAGCGTAGAAAAGCTGGTGGTGAAAGGGCTGCGTGTGTCATTTCAAGGCAAAGAGCTTTCGGTCAGTTTGTTACCTTTTCCTCATGCTTTATCCGAACAACCCTATTTGATGGTAGTGCAGGACATTACTGCACTTGTGCAGCAAACAGAGCAGTACGAGTTACTGGTTATTGTTAGCGCAATTGTGTTGTTTATTGTATTTGCATTGTTGCTAAGACTATTTCTGAATCAATACCGAATACGGCTTCTGGGTATTAGTGAGCGCTTGCCCATGCTTGCCGATCATAAATTCAACGAATATCACAAACTCGTTGAAAAAAGGCAGCGGCCATCGCTGTGGCGATTGAATGATGAGCTCGATGTAGTAGAAGATGCTGCAAATGCACTAGCCAAACAGCTTGAAGACTTTGATGGCCAAATGGCTGTTAATACCGCCAAGCTTGAAAAAATGGCCATGTTCGATGTACTTACCGGCCTGCCAAATCGGAATATGCTAACGTTTCAAATTGAGAATTTGCTGGCACACTCAACCCGAGACGATAAGTTAGTGGCGCTGATGTTCATGGACCTAGACGATTTCAAAAAGGTTAACGACAGTTATGGGCACGATGTTGGCGACAGGCTGTTAAAAGCTGCGGCTATGCGAATATCACGCCCTCTTAGAGAAACCGATATAGCCACGCGATTCGGCGGCGATGAATTTGTGGTTTTGCTGTCGAATGTAGATAACAAAGAACAAGTAGAGCGAGTGGCAGAGAAGATTATTGAAGAGTTTTCTCAGCCTATTGTAGTCGATGACATGGAATTCTATGTTTCCATCAGCATAGGGGTAGCGGTTAGTCGTCTTTCAAGAGCTACGCCTGTGGAGTTACTGCGCCATGCAGATATAGCCATGTATGAAGCTAAATCGAAAAAAGGGGCGGCCTTTAGAGTTTATGATGCCACCATGAACTTAAAAGCCATGAAGAAAGTGGAGCTTGAAGCTGAAGCGCGGGTGGCGTTAAGAGAGAGCCAATTTAGCTTAGCGCTGCAGCCACAAATTGACCTTCGTACCAACGAATTGATAGGGTTTGAGGCATTGCTGCGTTGGTATCATCCTGAAAAGGGGCATATATCACCGGCCGACTTTATTCCACCGCTAGAAAATACCTCGTTTATGCTGGAATTAGATTACTGGGTAATAGCGAAAGCAACGTACTTAATTAGAGAGCTTAACGCGAACGGTTACCCCAATATCAAATTGGCGATAAACTTGTCTGCGGGGCAATTTTTAGACCCAAGTCTGCCTGACTTTCTTCAGCAACAAATTATTCGTAACGATATTTCGCCATCTCAGGTATGTTTAGAGCTAACCGAGACCGTATTGGTGACAGATATTGATCGAGCCACCGCTATTATGCGTAAAATTCGTGATATGGGGTGCACATTAGCTATCGATGATTTTGGTACCGGCTACTCTTCTTTAAGTTATTTAAAATCTTTACCGGCCGACTTTATTAAAATAGACCGTTCGTTTGTGGCTAATATTGTGGATAACGCCGACGATAGAAATATTGTGCATTCAACTATCGCTATGGTACGTAACATGGGCTTGATAGTTGTTGCCGAAGGTATTGAAACAGCCGAGCAATTTGAAATGTTATGTCATTTTGATTGTCAGATGGGGCAGGGGTACTTAATTGGTCGCCCAATACCAGAGCCAGATATTTGGACCACTCTAAGCAAAAACGTATACATGGGCATATGGGACACAACCCGAGCTAGTCAGCCTGTTTAATCGCTACCAGCGATAGCCCAAACAGCTAAAAAATGCCAAGTAACGCATTGTTATATCTACAAGTGTGCTAAAAAGTTTACACCTACGTGTTTTAATAAAGTAAAAACACCCTCTTCCCTGTGTAACCTTTATATCGCTTTCTTTAAAATACATTTTTATCAATTTCGGAGTCTGACATGTCAGCGGCATTTATCTCTCACCTGCAAGCGCAAATTGCGGCCACTAAAGAAGATGGCTTGTATAAAAAAGAGCGCGTTATTACTTCACAGCAACAAGCAGATATAGACGTGGCCAACGGCGAGCATGTCATTAACTTCTGTGCGAATAACTACTTGGGCTTGGCGAATCACCCCGACCTTATTGCCGCCGCTAAAAGTGGCCTTGAAACCCACGGGTTTGGTATGGCCTCGGTGCGCTTTATTTGTGGTACCCAAGATATTCACAAGCAACTAGAAACTGAAATTAGCGCATTTCTTGGTACAGAAGATACTATTTTGTACCCATCTTGTTTTGACGCCAACGGCGGGTTATTTGAAACCTTGCTAGGCCCAGAAGACGCTATTATTTCTGATGCGCTAAACCACGCTAGCATTATTGACGGTGTTCGTTTGTGTAAAGCTAAGCGCTACCGTTATGCCAATAACGACATGGACTCACTGGAAGATCAGCTTAAGCAAGCTATTGCCGACGGCGCACGATTTAAAGTCATTGCCACCGATGGCGTGTTCTCGATGGACGGTGTTATTGCCAATCTTGCAGGCATCTGCGACCTAGCTGAAAAATACGATGCACTTGTGATGGTAGACGATTGTCACGCAACGGGCTTTTTAGGCGAAAACGGCAAAGGTAGTCATGAATACTGCGACGTAATGGGCCGAGTGGATATTCTCACTGGTACTTTGGGCAAAGCGATGGGCGGTGCATCTGGCGGTTATACGTCAGGCAAAAAAGAAGTGGTTGAGTGGTTACGTCAGCGCTCTCGCCCGTACTTATTCTCAAACTCTGTTGCGCCACCTATCGTATCGGCTTCACTGAAAGTATTCGAGATGATGAAAGACGGCGCAGCATTGCGTGAACAACTTTGGCGCAATTCAGCCCACTTCCGCTCTCGTATGGAAGATGCAGGCTTTACCCTTGCAGGTAAAGATCACGCTATTATTCCTGTAATGCTTGGCGATGCACGGGTTGCTAGCGACATGGCAGACAAGCTACTTGAAAAAGGTATTTACGTGATTGGTTTCTCATACCCCGTAGTGCCAAAAGGCCAAGCCAGAATTCGTACCCAAATGTCAGCTGGGCATTCTATTGAACACGTAGACAAAGCCATTGATGCATTTATTGAAGTAGGCCGTGAAATGGGAGTCATTGCATGAAGTCGTTAGTTAAAGCAAAAGCTGAAAAAGGCATATGGCTTCAAGATACCCAAGAGCCTGAAGTTGGCCATAACGATTTACTAATCAAAATTCGTAAAACCGCCATTTGCGGAACCGATATGCACATTTACAACTGGGACGAATGGTCGCAGCAAACCATACCTGTACCTATGGTAGTGGGCCACGAGTACGTAGGTGAAGTGGTTGGCATGGGCCAAGAAGTACGCGGGTTTGCTATCGGCGATAGGGTGTCTGGAGAAGGCCATATTACGTGCGGCCACTGCAGAAATTGTCGTGCAGGCCGTCGCCATTTATGCCGTAACACCGAAGGCGTTGGCGTAAACCGTTCTGGCGCATTTGCAGAGTATTTGGTTATTCCTGCGTTTAACGCATTTAAAATACCGGACAACATTAGTGATGAACTGGCGTCTATTTTCGACCCATTTGGGAATGCTGTGCACACCGCCCTTAGCTTCGACCTAGTGGGTGAAGATGTATTAATTACCGGTGCTGGTCCTATTGGTATTATGGCAGCTGCAGTGGCGCGTCACGTTGGTGCACGCCATGTGGTTATCACCGACATCAACCCGTATCGCTTAGAGCTTGCTAGAAAGATGGGCGCAACTCGCGCCGTAGATGTTAGCAAAGAAGACCTGCAAGACGTGATGAACGAGCTTGGTATGAGTGAAGGCTTTGATGTTGGCCTTGAAATGTCGGGCGTACCGGTAGCCTTTCGCGACATGCTAAAGAAAATGAATCACGGTGGTAAAGTGGCAATGCTCGGCATTCCGCCACAAGATGTATCGGTTGATTGGAACCAAGTTATTTTTAAAGGGTTAGTAATCAAAGGTATTTACGGTCGTGAAATGTTCGAAACCTGGTACAAAATGGCAAGTTTGCTACAAAGCGGCTTAGATTTGTCGCCAATCATCACGCATACCTTTTCTGTAGATGACTTTCAGAAGGGTTTTGATACCATGGGTTCAGGACAATCAGGCAAAGTTATACTGGACTGGCAATAATGACAGCATTTTCACACATTAGTGTACAAGACGTAGCGAACTTTAATGGCGATGTCGCCATTGTAGATATTCGTGACCCGCAATCTTTTGCCAATGGTCACATGCCAGAAGCTAAGCCGTTAAATAACGATAATTTCGCAGCTTTTGTTGAACAAACGCCAAAAGAAACCCCTGTGGTCGTGGTGTGCTATCACGGCGTAAGCAGTCAGCAAGCCGCACAGGTTATAGCTGAGCAAGGCTTTAATACTGTTTATAGTATGGACGGTGGTTTCGAAGCATGGCGATTAGGCCAGTCTGTGGTGTCTGAAAATTCGTGAGCCATCCTTTAATTGCTTTTCGTCAGCAAGGCGTGGCGCATTTACTGGCTAACTACTTAGGTAGCCAGAATATCACCGCCACGGTAAAGCCTACTGAAGCGGGTGATGAGTTTGTTGTATTGTTGGCAGACGACAACGATGCACTTAAAGCCCGCGCCATAACTGAAGAATTTATTCAGCAACCGAACAATCCTAAATATCAGCAAGCTGCTTGGCAACATGGCGAGAACGTTGATTTAGTGCCTTCACGTCAGTTCGATATGAAAGGGTTCATCAGCAATGCATTATCGGTACCTTTAACCAGTATTGTGTTTGTACTTTGTGTGCTGGTGTATGGTTTGTCGTTGCTAGGTTTGTTCAGCCCCATCGCGCAACACCTACTCATGCAGCCGTTAAGTGTACTTGCCGAAAACCATGAATGGTGGAGGCTATTAGGGCCCGCGTTTATTCACTTCAGCGCACTGCATATTATCTTCAATCTGCTTTGGTGGTGCATGTTAGGCGCCAAAATAGAAAGCACCTTTGGTAAAAGCATGCTGTTTGTGGTGTTTGCGCTATCGGCCATTATATCGAACGTGGCTCAAGCCATGTTTACCACGCCAGTTCAGGGCAATTTAATGCTCTTTGGCGGCTTGTCAGGCGTGGTATACGCCGTAATGGGCTTTGTATGGTGGTTAGGTTGGCTGAAGCCACAGTGGGGCTTGTCGCTGCCTAAATCGGTAATCGGTTTTATGTTGGTGTGGTTAGTATTGGGCTTTGCCGACGTATTGTGGGTAAACATGGCCAATGCGGCACATACTGCAGGGTTAATTACCGGCTGTTTGTTGGCTGGGTTATTAAGCTTAGGGGCTGATAAGCGAAAGCAGGGGCAATAGGCGCCTGCTTAGCCTTGACTTAGCCCTGATATAAATACTTGGTAAAGATAACGTCTTTAATAATTTCGCCGCCGGTTTCTTTCTTCATATGATCTTGAAGTGCTTTTAAAATGGCGCGGCGAATATCTTCACGGCCGGTTAACGACTTCACTTTTTCTTCAGGCTGACTACCAAAAATATCGATAGCTGTAGCACGTAATAACGGCATATGGTGTTCCGCAATTTCTAGCTGCTCAACTTTGTAAATCATAAGCTCAACAGTAACGCGAACGTATCCCAGCTTTCTTGAAGACTCACCAATATAGTTGGTGACAATATCAGGCTCTAGCCCAAGATAAGCAAAGTTAGCTTTTTCTTGCGCAAATGCAGGTGTGAAAGCACTACTAACCAATAAAGCGGTAGCTATTAAACGTGAAGCAAGTGACTTTGTCATGATTTGAGCCAAAGATACCAAATAAATTAAATGATCAAGCTGTAGTGTAGCAAAACATAGCTTAATGACACTACTGCAAAAGTACAAAGGTATATGTAAAATCAATATGCTAGCTATTCGCAATCAGATAAACCACCTAGTAGCCAACAAGTGATATGATACTTTTTTATCGTCTTAAATTTATGACAGAGATTTGGTAGTGAGTTTTCCAAGCAGCTTTCCCGTTGGCTTAAACGTAGAGTGGATGCAAGCCGACAGTGCGCCCCGTAACAATCCTTATTTAAAAAATTGGTTGTTAGATACAGGCTCGTTAACCGAGCGTGTACAATCACTTTGCCATCAGTTTTCTCTAGTTGTGCTAGGGCAGGCCGCCACAGCACTGCATCAAAGTGAGCAAACACTGCTTTCCAAAGGGCTTCCGAATACGTTATCCACACAGCTTTCTAATCAGTCCGCTAGTGAGCCTTCTACTCAGCCCTCAATGCCATATCAAGTTCGTGAAGTACTGTTATGTGGTAATACCGTTCCTTGGGTTTTTGCCCGTTCGGTTATTCCTCAGCGTTTGATTGATGCAGAGTTAGCAAACTTAGGCAGTGAACCCTTAGGTAAGCGACTGTTTAACGATGCTAGATTTATACGCTCTGAGTTTGAATTGTGCCAACTGCCTGCCACGGCACTAGGCTTTGAGCGCACTCAACAATTGTGGGGCCGACGCTCATTATTTACGTTAGGTGAAGACAGTATGATAGTGGCCGAAGTTTTTTTACCCGAGGCGCCCGTTTATTATTCAAGGTACGACAATGGCACTGAATCTTAATTTAGCCCAGAACCTCAACCATATAAAACTGCATCCATCTGCGTATATTCGCCTGATGCGTTTAGACAAACCTGTGGGTATTTATCTGCTGCTTTGGCCTACCTTTTGGGCATTGCTTATGGCATCTGAAGGCTTACCCAGTATAGGCATAGCGCTTATCTTTACCGCTGGCGTGGTAGTGATGCGCTCAGCGGGCTGCGTCATTAACGACTACGCCGATAGAAAAGTAGATGGCAGTGTAAAACGTACCGCCACGCGGCCATTAGCCACAGGGGAAGTTACCCCTAAACAAGCGTTAAACCTGTTTGCTGGGCTAATTATCTTGGCCTTTTTATTAGTGCTAATGCTGAATTGGCAAACCGTGGCCTTGTCGGTAATCGCACTGTTACTAGCTGCTAGTTACCCCTTTATGAAACGCTACACCCACTTGCCACAAGTGGTATTAGGCGCTGCCTTTGGATGGGCAATTCCGATGGCGTTTATGGCGGTGTCTGAGACCGTACCTGCGTATGGCTGGTGGCTGTTTGTGGCTAATCTATTATGGACGGTAGCTTACGACACCATGTATGCCATGGTAGACAGAGACGACGACCTAGAAATAGGGGTTAAATCTACTGCCATTTTATTTGGTAAGTACGACGTGCCCATTATTATTGGGCTTCAAGCTATTACACTAACCATTTTATACTTTATTGGTGGGGCTATTGAAGCGCATTGGCCGTATTACCTATCGCTAATAATTGGGGCAGGGTTGTTTTATCGCCAGTACCAGTTTATTAAGCACCGGCAGCGAGAAGGGTGTTTTACTGCTTTTATCGAAAACCATTATGTAGGCTTGGTCTTTACGTTAGGTTTAGTCGCGAATTTTTGGATAGGTTAAGCTTTTTGGAAGATAAGAGGCACTTTGTGAAAGCTGAGGGCTTTTTATAAATTAAGAAAGCTAAGGGCTTTTTGTAAATCAAGAAAGCTTGGCTTGCTAAAGGCTTTGCAAGTAAGCATCCCCTTGCATCACATACGTTGTATAGAGTTATTGCGATGTGTATGCAAGGGAGTGTGGAAATTAGCGTTTAGCTATTCAGATTTAGCCGCTTCTGCCGCTTTAGCTTCTAATTGAACAATGCGAGCTTCCATTGCGTCTAACTTTTCGCGAGTGCGAATAAGTACTTGGCTTTGAATATCGAACTCTTCACGAGTGACTAAATCAAGTTTTGAAAGCTGCGACTGTAAAACCTGTTTAATTTTACCTTCTGCGCCTTCAGCCATGTTACGCACACCCGGTGGTACGGCGTCAGCAATCTGTTTCGCTAAATCTTCGAGTTTTTTCGGATCCAACATGGATTTCCCTTATAATGCGCTTCGTTAGAATAGGCTTCTATTCTATCGGTATCGCCACTTCTTGCAATGAAAAAGCACGTTAAACAAAAACAAGCCTTAACGTAAGGCGCTTTGAAGTAAGCACGGCACACATTACACCTGTTAGGTTTTAGGAACGTAATTTAGGAACGCGATGAAATTAAACGATGCGCAACAATCAGCTGTCACCTTTGTGTCTGGCCCCTGCTTAGTATTAGCCGGCGCCGGCAGTGGTAAAACTCGGGTTATTACCAACAAAATTGCGCACCTAGTTAGAAATTGCGATATGCCAGCACGGTATATTGCAGCGGTAACCTTTACCAACAAAGCCGCTCGAGAAATGAAAGAGCGGGTAGCTGAAACCTTAGGTAAGCCAGAAGCACGTGGTTTAAAGGTATGTACCTTTCACACCATGGGCCTAACCATTATAAAAGGCCATATTAAAGAGCTAGGCTTAAAGCCTGGTTTTTCATTGTTCGACGATAAAGACTCGTTGGCACTGTTAACCGATTTAACCGAAGACACGATAGATGGCGATAAAGATCAGCTTTCGTTATTACAAAGCTGCATTTCAAACTGGAAAAACGACTTACTGCTGCCCGAAGCATTACTAAAACAAGCAACCAGTACCGGTGAGCGAGAGTTTGCAGAAGCTTACAAGCGTTATCAAGATAACTTACGCGCTTATAACGCCCTAGATTTCGATGACCTTATTTTATTGCCCACACTGCTATTAAAAACCAGTGAAACCGTACGGGCCAAGTGGCAAAACAAAATTCGTTATTTGCTGGTGGATGAGTACCAAGATACCAACACCAGCCAGTACGAACTGGTAAAGCTATTGGTAGGTGAGCGTTCGCGTTTTACCGTGGTAGGCGACGACGACCAGTCTATTTATTCATGGCGCGGTGCCAAGCCACAAAACTTAAATTTGCTACAGCAAGATTTTCCGCGCTTGAACGTTATTAAGCTTCAGCAGAATTACCGCTCTTCAGGGCGAATACTGCATTGCGCTAACATTCTTATTCAGAACAACCCGCATCTGTTCGACAAAACACTGTTCTCTGAACTGCAATACGGCGAACCGCTTAGAGTTATAGAAGCGAAAAACGAAGAACATGAAGCTGAACGAGTGGTAGCAGAACTGCTGGCGCACAAGTTTATGAACCGTACTAAGTTTAAAGACTACGCTATTTTGTACCGAGGGAATCATCAAAGCCGCTTGTTCGAAAAGCTATTAATGAGTAACCGTATTCCATATAAAATTAGCGGCGGTATGTCGTTCTTCGGGCGTACCGAAGTAAAAGACATTATGGCTTACTTGCGATTGCTGGTGAATCAAGATGACGACAACGCCTTACTACGAGTAATTAATACCCCAAGTCGCGGCATCGGGCGCGTTACATTAGAAAAGCTAGGTAACTTCGCGAACAGCTTAGGCGTGCCAATGTTTGAAGCGGCCACTCACCCTAATTTAAACAGCGTGTTGTCGGATAGAGCATACGATGCTGTATCGGGGTTTGCCCGCTGGATAGTAGAAGTATCTGACAATGCGACTCGTGGCGACACTAAAGATGCCCTTCGAGGCATGATCAAATCGATGAGCTACGAAGAGTGGTTATACGAACAAAGCGCCAGCCCTAAAGCGGCAGAAATGGGCATGGCGAACGTAAGTACGTTGTTTGGCTGGGTAACCGACATGCTAGAAGGCAACGAGCTTGATAGCCCCATGAACCTTACCGAAGTAGTGAACCGCCTTATCTTGCGTGACATGATGGAGCGGGGCGAAGATGACGGCGATGGCGACCAAGTTCAGCTAATGACGCTGCACGCGTCTAAAGGGCTAGAGTTTCCAATTGTGTTCTTAGTGGGGATGGAAGAGGGCTTGTTACCCCATCAAAGCAGTGTAGATGAAGACAACGTAGAAGAAGAGCGCCGCCTTGCGTATGTAGGCATTACCCGCGCGCAGCGAGAGCTTATTTTCAGCCTAGCCAAAGAGCGCCGCCAGTTCGGTGAAGTTATAAACCCCGAACCAAGCCGCTTCTTGTACGAGCTACCCATAGATGACCTTCAATGGGAAAACCAAAAGCCGAAAGAAAGTGCCGAGGTACGACAGCAAAAAGGCCAAAGCAGTATTGCCAACTTAAGAGATATGCTAGGTAAGAAATAGCGCGGAGGGCTATGGGCCTAAGCCCGTAAGGTAATACAAGCCTGCAGCAAACTACGCCTTTTAATCTAAATTAAAAGGCGTTAGTGATAATTAGCAGGGGAAGATAGCAACAAACCGCTAGGCTTAGCTAGACAGCTAGCCAGCTAGCTGTTTCATATCAAGTACAGTAGCGCGAGTAAGCACTTTACCTTGGGCGTAATTACACTCAATGTCGGTAAGTGCATTTAGCTGTGCAGGAGAATCTACCCCTTCGGCAATGACCTTAAATTTAAGGTGCTCTGAAATAAGCATGACCGACTGAATAAGCTTAAGGTTACGCTGTGAACGAGGCAGAGAACGCACAAATCTGTGGTCAATTTTGATGTAATCGAATGGATATGCAAATAAGTAACTAAGCGACGCTAACCCACTACCAAAGTTATCTAGCACTAAAGTCACTCCAGCACGTTTTAACTTCTTGATGGCAGGCAATATAAACTGCGAACGACGGTTTAAATCATTTTCATCAAATTCAAAAACAAGTTTATCTGGCGATATATTATGATCGGCTATTAGCGAAATCATTTGGTTCACCATAGATGCTTGCAGCAAATGAATAATAGAAACGTTCACCGCAATACGGCCCGTGTCTTGGCCAGTCTTTTTAGCATGGGCCAATAGCTCACAGGCTTTTTGTAACTGAAACATGTCTAAATCTAAAGTTAAGCCGCTTTGTTCTGCTACTTGGCGGAACTGCTCTCGGGCTATTTTACCAAATACCGGATGGCTCCAACGCACATACATTTCGTTGTAAAGCGTTGAGTTGTCTCTTAAATCTAGAACAGGCTGCAAGAAGTACTCGAATTCTTCATCACGCAAAGCACGGCGAAATTCGTTTTCTAACTCAAGCTCTTCAATAAGGCGATCGCGCATGCTTTTATCAAACATAACAAATCGGCCACGGCCCAATGTTTTCGCCTGATACATAGCTGCATCAGCATCACGCAATACTTCATCGGCACTGCGATAATACGACTCTAAATTAGCAATACCAATACTGGCACCCGAGTACATTTCTCGGTTTTCTAATATGAAAGGCTCTGAAATAGAGTTAATAATGCGCGAAGCCACTTCTTGCACATCGGTTAAATCTTCAAAGTTATCTAACAGAACAACAAATTCATCACCGCCTAAGCGAGCCAGTAAATCGTGCCCGCGAATACACAGAGCAATACGCCTAGCCACTTCTACCAAAAACTCATCGCCAGCATGATGGCCTAGGGTATCGTTTATCATTTTGAACCTGTCTAGGTCGATAAACAAAACCGCAAAGTAGTTTTCGGTATAACGCTGCTTGCTGGCAATAGCTAATTCAAGGCGGCTGGTAAACATCGACCTATTTGGCAGGTCGGTAAGTGAATCGTGATGGGCGTCGTGAATAAGCTTAAGCTCAATTTCTTTACGCTCTTCAATTTGCTGTTTTAAGTATTTGTTGGCTCTATCAAGCTCGGCGGTACGCGCAGCAACTCTAAGCTCTAGTTCGCTGTTATGGCGATGAATTTCTTCAGTACTGCGCTTACGCTCCATGGTTACTGCAATGTGGTGTGATACAAAGCGCAGTAACTCTAAGTCTCGCGCTGTATATTTTGCATGCTTACCGTAGGTTTGCACTGCAATAACACCAAATACTTCACCATCTACCACTAGAGGCGAACCCAACCACGAGTTAGCGCTATTAAGCATACTTTGGGCAACCGACACATCAATTTCACCCGCTTCGGCAAGTTCTAATACCCGTGGCGGGTTAATCAGTTCAGCTTGACCTGTGCGCAGTACAAATTCCGTTAACCCCAACCCCATAGGCCTAGCTTCAGCGTCGGTGTATTCAACATCACTGAAGTACGGAAACTCCAGCATTTGTTTCGGTTCATCAATAATAGAGATAAAGCAGTTTGGCGCGCTGATAAGGCGGGCCAGAATTTCGTGCAAGCTAGAATAGAAGACCGACATATCGCCTTCTAAATTAGCTGCTAACTCAGAAATTTCAAATAAGGCTTGTTGTAACGACTCTACCTTTTGGCGCTCAAGAATTTCTTCCTGAAGGTCATCATTAATTTTTCGAAGCTGGCGAGTACGTTCACGAATGGTACGTTCGGTTAACTCGCGGTTTTTAACCCGGTCTACCGTAGTAACAATGTGCTGAGAAACAAACAAGAGTACTTCTAAGTCTTCTTGAGTGTAATGCACACCTTCATCGTAGGTTTGAACGACCATAGCGCCAATCACTTGGCTGCCACGTTTAAGTGGAACCCCAAGCAGCTCATAAGGCTGCGAACCTACTAGCTTAATGCCGTGATCTTCAGCAAAAACTTCTTCTTCTTCACGCTTATAAAATAAGTGCTGACCGGTACGCAGTATAAAACCCGTCATACCACCCATTAATGAATCGGCAGGTAATTGCTTTACGGTTTGTTCGTCGAACTCGTCAACGAAATAAGCGAAGTCGACAATTTGACTGTCTTGTTCGTAGAAGGCAACAAAGAAGTTATCGGCGTTCATGAAGTCGGCAATGATTTCATGAATAGCGGTATAAAGGCGGTTTAGGTGACTAACAGAACTTGCAAGCTCGGAAATGTCGAATAGCGCTTTCTGAACACGTTCAGCACGCTTATATTTATTAGTGAGTTGTTGAAGCTGCGGTATAATTTCCCGCAGCTCTTCTTCTGACAACTCATATTGCGTTGAATCTGATGACATTCCGCTCGCCGGCAAGTAAAAAACGCTATTTTTAGATGCGGTTAAACTACCCGATCTACTACAAAAACGCTACTTTTTCCAACGCATTGTTTGTAAATGAAAAGGGTTAGATACCCTCAATCATGTACTCAATTGCGGCTTTAATTTCATCATCAGAGCACGAAGCACAGGTACCACGAGGTGGCATAGCGTTAATACCGTTAAGGGCATTTTGCCATACGCCATCTAGGCCTTTTTCGTCTAAACGCGGCTGCCAATCAGCGGCTACGTGAACTTTAGGTGCACCAAGCACACCAGAACTGTGACATGCTACACAGGCAGAGTTATAAACATCTTCACCCGACTTAGCACCACCACCTGCAGCAGCAGGACCAGCAGCTTCCGCGCCAGCTACGTGTATCTGACCAACCGGTTTAATACGGTTAGCAATATCGTCGTTACTCATTTCTTGTGCTTGCGCTGCAAACACAGTAAGTGCTGTAGCTGCAACAATAAACCAGGTTTTCAATTTCACATCTGTCTCCAGGCAATCATGAACTTTAAATTAAAGTATAACTGGCCAGATTATAACGGGAATTCAAGCCCGAACAACTATTTGCTACCAATTACCTATAAAAAGTAGGGATAAAGTACCTTCAAAACCTATTAAAGTAAGAGAATTACACAAACCAGTTGATGCGAGCCCATGGCCTAAGTATTATTACGCCGCGCTTAAGCAGGAAGTTTAATCACACCACGTTCTTATTCCCTTAGAACAGGTTAAATTTTTATCATATTAAGCCATTTTCAATGCACCCGTAGCTCAGCTGGATAGAGCGTCGCCCTCCGGAGGCGAAGGTCACAGGTTCGAATCCTGTCGGGTGCGCCATTTTCCTCGAATTCTCGTGTCGAACTTTATCAGAGCAACTGGTCAAGGTAGCTGCGCTTAATCTCTAGCTATTTATAACAACTTTTTAGAGGCTTGCTTTCTCAATCCGGAAAAAATTGCCTCCGCTACGTAGGGTGGAAAGTTATCGGGAATTTTACCTTCGACTTTAGCAATCGCGTTTTCAACATTATCGACAAAGTATTCGTAGTGCAATGCAGCTTTGTCTGAGGGGTATTTCACCTGAACTGCAGTCGATACAAAATGACGAGGCTGAATATCGTTCCATTTCCAGTGAGTGTTTTTGCCTTTTAAAGACATGGCCATCTTGATCTTTTGTGGCTGTAAGGCTTTTTTAGTCATAACAGGAAACGCCGACAAGACGTCGTACATAGGGGTCATTCTATATGTGTTTTCAGGCTCTAAAAACACGCTAAAATTCTTACCATGGCCGTCAATAGCAGCAATTAGCCAAAAGAATATCTGAGTCCTAAAAAAAGTTTCTCTATCTTTCCCGTTAGACGAAGCCGTGAGCAAATTTAGGCAGTCTGTTATTCCTGGGCCACCATCAGATTGGTATTTTTGAGCAGATGAAATGCCCATTGCCTGACAAAAATCTTCTTGGGGCAACCGCATGAGCCATGAACCGTCAGATGCATATTTACGGTCAAAGCGTTCAACGCTTAAAACTTTCTGATCGCCAAAATAAAGCACCTCTGAATTAGCCACATTAAATTCAAAGGCTCTCGCCAGCTCTAGGCAAATAAATTCGTTCTCACAGCTATCGGTTAAATCGATACCCACTTGCGGTAACTCGCCCATGGGTAATTTCATTATGTGACTTGTTGGTGTTGAGCCCGTCGGCTTCGTCCATTGTAGGCCAATTTTAAGCAGCGCAGTTTTTTCTTGAGCGCCAGCAATTGAAATCCGAAAGTCATCATCGTCATTTTCCATTCCAAGCGCTGTATGTTTGTAGCCTTGCAATAACTTCTCAACGTCTAAATCTGACAACACCCTGTAGTTTAGTTGTTGTGCGGACTCAGGTTGTTCTGAAGATAATTGAATAGCACCCACACAATCTTTGCCTATCGCCGCTAAAAGATCGAACGCATGTCCAGAGCCTACATTGAATCTAGCTTGTATTTTATTTCGTATGGATGGATTGTCGGGAAGCAAGTTATCAAAGAAGTTATAAACGAGATCGCCAGAGTATTTTTGCTTTGTAATAGGTAACGACAAAGAAATAGGGCGTGCGCCTGCGCGCTTCATCCAATGTTCGGTATAAGCAAAATGAAGCCCACCGTTCTTATCTTTTAACAGTGTACCTACTTTTACCCCGTTAAGGCTTACCATCAGCTCCATATTACCACTCCTGATCCCAGCCACTTTCGGTCTTTTGGTCGCTTTCATTTTCTTGCTTTGGCTTAAGCTCAATAGAGAGGCCTAGTTCATGGGCAATTTTAAAGAGGGTATCAATACGGGAGGTACCGGCGGAATTTTCAATAGCCGAGATGGTTTTTTGCTTTAAACCAACATGCTCGGCCACATCGGTCTGCGTTCGTGCCAGATTATTTCGATGCAGCTTTATATAATCAGCCAGTTCTTTTGAGTTATTAAGCTTCATTATGCCTCTCCACTATTAATCCCTTTAAGGTATAATGTTAATCCTAGCCCCTAAAGGGTATATTGAGTTTAATATACCCTTAACGGTATAAGTGTCAAATTATACCTTGTAGGGTTTATCTATTTTAAGCATTTCCCGTGACGTAACCGTGACCAACGGTGATAATCGTTGTAAATCGGCTAGCGGTCATGAAACTCTCAATCCCTTTATACACGCTGTGTAGACGCTTTTCGCCAGGGGAGACCGATTAAGCCCTTTTCGACGGGCCTCCGTTGGAGGCGAAGGTCACAGGTTCGAATCCTGTCGGGTGCGCCATCTCTTCCAAATGTATTAATTTTTCTTAGTCACAAGACTTTTCAAAGTAGTTATACTACTTTTCACTACTTCATTTTTAAGTGCGCCAACTTGCCTTTAACTTCGCCTCACTCTATGCGTAGCCCCAGCTTTGCCCATTCATTGCTATGTTTCAGCGTTATTGTAGCGTTGATAGCGGGCGGTTTGTTTGGCTTAGGCATTAGCCTTCATGCATTAATTTTCTTGTGTTTGCTTTGGGCTGGTATTAATGCCTTTAGTTTAGGGTACAAGTACCTGCAAATCCGTGAACTAATGACCAGTGCATTAACGCGGGCAATGCCGGCAATATATATTTTTATCCTCATTGGAATGGTTATCGCCAGCTTCATGCAAAGCGGCACTATCTCAACCCTAATTTATTTCGGCCTTAATTGGCTAAACCCCAGTATATTCTTAGCGGTGGGGTTAATTCTTTGTGCGGTAATGTCGGTAGCCACAGGTACGTCGTGGGGCACGGTAGGTACTATGGGGGTAGTGCTAATGGGCATTGGCGAAGCCATGAATATACCGCTACCTATTATTGCCGGCATGGTGGTGTGTGGTGCTACGTTTGGCGATAAAATGTCTCCGGTTTCAGATACCACCAATCTCGCGGCAATGAGTGCGGGCACCACTATTTATCGGCATATGTATGCCATGCTGCTAACTACACTGCCTAGCTTTCTTATAACATTTGTAATTTTCTTAGTTATGGGGTTTACCTACGCAAGCCAAAGTTTAAATGTTGAAGATATATACAAAATTAAAACAGCGCTTGCCAGCCACTATAACCTTGCACCTTACATTACCTTGTTACCGCTAGTGTTGTTAACGGTAATGAGCATTAGAAAAGTGCCAGCTGAAGTTGCCATGTCATGCAGTATTCTTCTAGCAGTCATCATCGCTATTTTCTACCAAGACACCAACACAATTAGCGTACTTAATGCACTTTGGGAAAACACCCCACAAAATACAGGTATAACAAATTTAGATGCATTACTAGGCCGAGGCGGCATCAGCAGTATGAGTTGGACGCTATTACTTGCTTTAATGGCTATAGCATTGGGCGGTATATTGCACGGTGCAGGCTTTTTAGCGGCATTATTGTCGGGCATTATTAAACGGGTAAAGCGCACCGCAACGTTAATCGCCGTTACCATAGCATCAGGTTTCTTAGGTAACGTGGCAATGGGCGAAGCGTATATCTCTATTATTCTAAATTGCCAACTGTTTCAATCAAAATATCAGCAACAGAAGCTTGATCCCTCCGTGCTGTCTCGGTCCGTGGAAGAAGGCGCCACCATGACCACGGGCCTTATTCCTTGGACAACAGCGGGGGCGTTTTACTCTGCAACTCTAGGGGTTGAGGTTCTCGACTACGCGCCCTATGCATTTTTTAACTATCTAAATGGTGTTGTTGCGATAGCCATGGCTACATTGGGCGTAGGTTTATTGAAAGAAAAAAGGGCACAACACCACTGACCTACCAATAAGCAGCCCGTCTGCTTAACCGGCTAATGGTTCAAACGGGGTTGTTGTCCAGTTTTCCAACGCGTTCTTAACGTTTAACTTTGCACGTACTAATGCCCACAAATCATTTAAGCATTGTTGTGGGTCGCAGGGACGTGAACCATCATTCTTGGCCATTTTTTAAGAAGTACAAATCAGAAAAGCCCATTTTTAAAAATTCGGCATCTCTAAAATTTCTTGCGGTTTTTTTGTCTTTGCTGATTGAGGCTACTTGCTGTTCAGTTTGCAAAAACTGGGTAAGGTCTATTCCCTCAGCATCGGCCACTGCTTCATGCATATTTTGATAACGGCTGTAAGAAAAATTTATCTCTTTTGCCACACCATTAAACTTATAACGTACTTTATGGGCCATGTTCTACTCAGGTTGGTCGATGTAATTCAAAAACGGTTTAAGCGCCATTATAAACTCAATTAGCGGTACGTATTCAAAAAGCTTAACAATAAAACTATTAAGGCAAGGTGAACATTAAGCGTAAACTCGCCGCAACATTTGTCATGTTCAAGCGTCATTATGTATCTCGACTCTACGCGTTGAACACCAAACGTAGCTATTTGCAGCAAGCTGCGCCAATTATAGCGAGCTACGCCAAGATACCCATCGCGTTATTCTGATAAACTGTTTTACAAGATTGCCCGTTTAAAGCTTCAACGCGTAATGGCATCTATAAAAAAACAATAAAAGGATCGTGTATGAGTAGTAATGCCCGAGATACTTCTTCAAAGAAGGCCATCAAAGAACACGAGAGCGCGTTTAGCGTTATCGACAAGCCAACGTTTTTTGGTTCTCTTATCCTTCTTCTATCGGTAACCATTCCTTTAATTATTTGGCCAGATCAAGGCGCACAATGGGTGGCGGCCGCAAAAGACTTCGTTACCAGTAAATTGGGCGTTTTATACTTATTACTTGGTGTTGGTGCGGGTGGCTTCATGGTGTTCATCATGTTTAGCGACATAGGCCAAATAAAACTGGGCGACCCTGAAGAAAAGCCCGAGTTCTCGCCAGTATCATGGGCGGCTATGCTGTTTTGTGCGGGCATTGGGGCGTCTATTTTGTACTGGTCTATGATTGAATGGGTGTATTACTACCAAGCGCCACCGTTTCATATAGAAGGCGGAACGCCAGAAGCTGCCAAGTGGGCTGCCGCCTACGGTATATTCCACTGGGGCCCGCTAGCTTGGGCTATTTATCTTATTCCCGCGGTGCCTATTGCTTACTTCTATTATGTGCGTAAGCACAGCGTATTAAAAATATCCGAAGCGTTAATGCCGGTCATTGGCGAAAAGCTAGCTCACGGCTGGCTAGGTAAAATTATCGATATCAGCTTTATCTTCGGCATGTTAGGCGGCGGAGCCACCACGTTAGGTTTGGCTGCGCCTATGATCAACGAAGGGGTGCATGAGTTATTCGGTGTGCCTAAGTCGCTGACTACCCAAATTATTGTGCTTATAACCTGTACCGCTATATTTGGTTACAGCGCGTATGTAGGGTTAAAAAAAGGCATCAAGCTGCTGTCAGACATTAACTTTTGGCTGGCCGTTGGCTTGCTGCTGTTTATCTTTATTGTAGGCCCAACCCTATTTATGGCCAATACTGGCCTAGATGCCCTTGGCCGCGTACTAAGCAACATTATTAAAATGGCCACTTGGTTAGAGCCATTTGCCGAATTCAACGGTTTTCAGAACACGCACTTTCCTCAAGACTGGACCATATTCTACTGGGCTTGGTGGCTAGTATTTGCACCTAGCGTAGGGCTTTTTATAGCACGTATTTCCCGCGGCCGTACCATTCGTACAATGGTGGCCGGTTCAATGTTCTTTGGCACCATGGGCTGCTTTTTATTCTTCATGGTAATGGGCAATTACGGTTTGTATTTACAGCTATCGGGCGAACTAGACGTAGTCAGCATACTCAACCAACAAAGCCCAACTGCGGCCATATTCGCCATGCTACATACACTGCCCATGGACTACGTGGTTATCTTTGTATTTACCCTATTAGCGCTAATATTCACAGCAACCACTTTCGATTCTATTTCTTACATTCTTGCCGCCGTAGTGCAAAAAGAGGTAGATGAAGAGCCGTTGCGCTGGAACCGTTTGTTTTGGGCGTTTGCGTTATCGTTCATGCCCATTGTACTTATGTTTGTAGGCGGGTTAGAAACGCTACAAACCGCATCGATAATAGGGGGCGTACCCTTATTAGCCGTGGCCTTATTACTGTGCATTTCCATAGTGCGGGCCGCGAATTACGACATGCGCTACCAGCCCGACTATTCCATGAAAGAAATTAATATAGGTGAATTCCCCGACGACGACCCATGGAGCGAAGAAGGCACCTGGCATATTGATGAAGAAGATGAGGAAGGGCAAGAGGGCCATGAGGGTAAAGAAGGCAAGGGGGGTGAAGAGGAAGTGCCTATTGCGGCCAAACCTAAACCTCGTGAACCAAAACCCCATGTTGAAGGCGACCCACACAGCAAGCCATCGCGGCTGTAGTTTTTACCGTTCATATGTGAAGCAAAGCGCTGCCCAAGGGCAGCGTTTTTTGTTTTTAAGACGGCACAATTAACTTTTCCTAGAAATTAGCTGTGTTACCGTAATTAGTACCAAAAGCCCTAAACTCTTAAACAAATAGCAAGTAGCAGCATGTCAGTAAAGAATTATCAAAAATTCTACGAACCACTAAACGCGGTACATTCGGCTGACTTTAACCGTTGTATTTACTGTGGCTGCGAAGCAGCCCGCCCCGATTTTATCCCCCCCATAAAATTTATTCACGACTGGCGAGACGTAAACTCAAGCGCTGATTTTATTTGTGTACCCTCATGCAATGAATGCTTCGACCTGCTTAAAAATGAAAACAACGGTACGTTAGAACCCAGAATTACTGTGTTGAAAAAACTATTGGCAGCAAAGTATCAAAAAGCCATTAGAGTGTTTAACCACTGGAGCATGGATGAAATTGAAGAAATGGATATCGCATTTCAAATAAGCCTTAAAGGCGGCATACGGTTAGGCAAAGAAACCCTTTCACGGCTTCACTTTGCTGGGTTCGACTATGAAGTAAATGGCAGTATAACGCGGGTAGCAAAACCGCAGCGCGAAGTGTTTAAGGTGTTCGATGAAGAATTTGAGAGCTTTAGAGAAGCGCTAGCATTTGCCAGCGAAACCTACCAAATAAAGAAAAGCCGACTAAGTCAGCTATATTTTGAGCATGATGAAAGCTTTGATAAGGCGGTTGAAGTTTTTCATGGGTTGGTTGATAAAGGGTAAATACTTTGCCTTACTATAATATTTAAAACTAAATACCAATGTAGTTTACCTAATATACGAGGGATGTATGGGGCTTGATTTCGAAAATAGTAAAGTACTTCTAATGAGAGGGCCTGTTGAATTGATCAGCGAAGGATATGCTGGGATTGGGTGGGGGCAATTCGAGCTTTTTAAATTTAAAACAGCCGATGATCTGTATAAGCACCTTGAGAGCACACAGCAAAGTGTTGGCCGTAGTGGTAATCAGTTGCGTAGATATATCGAAGTTAAGCAAGGCGACCTTATTGTGGTGCCAGCCCCCGCTCGTATATACATAGGTATCGCTACTGGGGAAAAACAATTTTGTGCTGACAAACCTTGGGGTGAAAATCAAATACAAGTAGACTTTCCCTGTGATGCAGATAGCAAGCCCATTTCGATCGCACGTACAGATTTAAAACAAGGTTTACAGTCTAGGCTGCGTATACGTTTAACAGTGGCTGATTTAGACTATTTCAAAGATGAAATAATTGAACGTTACAATGATACTAAAAACAATGTCAGCAGTGGTGCTTTATCTAAAGTTAACGAACAAATTGGTGAAAAATTCGAGCAGTTCAAAGCAAAGTTGTTAAATAACCTTCGAAATAGAAATCATTATTTGGAAGCCGGTGGGCAGGGGCTAGAACACCTAGTAAAAGAGTTGCTCGAGATTGAAGGTTATACAGCTATTATCCCTAGTAAGCAAAGCCATGAGGTTGGTGTTGATGTTGATATAGAAGCTCAGTCACGTAACCCTTTCATTACTCAAGAGCTGCTGGTTCAAGTGAAAGATCACGTAGGCTATACCGATAAGCATGCCATCACGCAGATAGCGGACGCTAAGAAAGGAGATGTCTGCTCTCGATGGGTAATATCTCTGGCTGATTTTAATGAGGATGCAAAAAACTACGCCGATGAATTGAGCGTTAAGTTGATGAACGGAAACGAGTTTGTCGATTGGCTAGCCGAACGTTGGCAAGATTTGTCGCCTACAACCCAACAAAAGCTTGGTATCGCTTCGGCACCTCAAATTGTTCTCTAAGTACGTCCCCCAAGGTTGAAGCTGCCTTCCTGCAAGTATGCATATGAAAAGGAATAAGCGTTTCTCTTGTAAAGAAATGTCACTGACACAATAATGATTCAAGTGATTATTTTCCATAAGTTAAATCAAGCTCTTCCGAGAGCTTACTCATTTCCTTTGCTATGAATTCACTCAATTTTTTAGGCTTTACGGCGCTAGGCTTTTTCTTGTTGCCGTTTCTAGTCTCATAGTGATTCTTTAAGGTGGCTAGGTAATCCTGCAAGCATTCCGGTTTAGTCGTTTTCCTTTGTAGCTTTTTCTTAAAACTCTCTTGAAAGCGCCCAATCTCTTCGTCGTCATCGAAATCATGTATTTCAGTATAAATATACTTAGCTGCTTGATTTTGAGTCATACCCAGTTGACCAATAATTTGTCTAATTTCGTCTTGTAACTGAATAGTTTGTAGTTGTGTCCCCATTTGTCTTTTTCGTCCTTTTAATATCGTTACTGTCCTAGCGAGGACATAATAAAATTTACTACAAGGATATAAATTTATGAAACAACCTATGACCTTAGAAGCCGCTCGCCGTATACAGTCAGTAACCGCTAAACAGCAGAAGGGAAATGTTCCTAAGGGTTCATTCGCAGCGCGTGCCATGTCTGTAGCTATGAAAAATGAAGCTCAACTAACTTCAGCGTCAAAAACGCCAGTACGCAATGGCCCTAGTAAAACGGGTGGAAAGTCCGGAGGGCGCCGAGGAAATAATCCCCCGCGCAAGTAACACTGCTAGCACTTTTTTGCGTTTGCATAAAAGTTATTCATAAACTCCGACTCACGTTCGTCTATATCTCTGTATTCAAATGTAGCTGTCGTAGTTTTAAGTGCACAGAGGCAAATGTCTGTTTTGTCTCTGTGCCAACTATTAGTAACTTTTCTGACTGAGGAGTTTACACATAGGTCTATCAACTCATACTCAAACTCAAGCGGGTATCTTGGCTCTTCAATAAAGTGTTTGTCTAATTTATAAGTGCCAATTATCCCGAGCAAAAGTGCAGATCCTGCTGACAATAGTGGCTTCTTAAATCGTTTAAAGAAGTGGCCTTCAAAAGACTTTTTGCATTGGTGGCAACAAACATGTTTGGCAAACTCTATATCATTGTTTGTGTTGCATTCTGGGCATTCGATTATCATTCTGTCTTCCGTGTTCTTCTGCCTTTCCTAACTTTTTAGCCTACCTTTTAAACTTACTAATTTAAAAGTCTTCTTTTGATTACATAGGTATGAAAAAGTACTTTTATGCGGATGAAAATTTAGCGCTGAGTACAACAGAACTAAAGCGGAAAGTTTAAAACGTCTGGAGCTTAATAAAGCCGGAGAATAAGGTAAAAAATAGTGCAGTGAATTATCTGAAAAGTATTCGGAGACTAGTAATCTTGCATTTCAGGAGATTAGTAAATTAATGGTAACTAAGGAAGGGTAGACAGTCGAACAAGTGTTAGATAAGCATTACTGAGAGCGAGTTTGGTTATTGTAAAACTCACAGCCAATGTAGAAATATGAGAAAAGTTTATATATTAAATAGGCTTAGCATCATACCCAGCATAGTTTATTCATACCAGACTATTGATACATACTATTGTAATGTGAAAACAAACAGTGCTACTTTATTAGACTAAAGACCAACTATAAGGATGTAGTATGCGTTTCCTCGATATTCTAAGCGTATTATCCAAATCTTCCCCCTATGCGGTATCTACCGAGCGACAAGACTCCATTTCTGCTGAGCTTGATGAAGTGAAGAAATATCTCTATATCGAAACAGATATCCAGAAAGACTTCGAAAGTCATCTAACTTCATTATCTCCTGGCAGTAAAAAAATAATATTTCTTTGTGGAAGTAGTGGGGATGGTAAATCTGAAATTCTCACTCAGTATGCATCCAAATTTTCTCATAAAGCAGAGTTTCATTTAGACGCAACACACAGCTTTGAACCTGATGAATCTGCGATATCTACACTCGATAGAGTTTTTTCGGCTTATGAGAGCAGTAGGCAAGCGCTGGTGGTTGGAATTAATATCGGCATGATGGGGAATTATGTTGAAGAAGGCAGTAGTGCAAGCGTACGCAATGCCATAGCCAACTATTTAGACTCGAAGGTATCAAGTTCGGAATGTGTATTCTTGAACTTCGAAGACTATCCAAAGTTTGATTTAACAAGCGCCGGGCATTCATCTAAGTTTGTAAAAGCAATTTTGAATCGTATCACGAAGCAGGAAGGGAATATTATTCGTCAGTACTTCGATAGAGAGAAGGGGGGGCATGACGGTAACAAGTTACTTTGTACTAACTATCAACTTCTCTCTATACCTGAAATCCAAGATCGAATTGTCGATGTATTGTTTAAAGCTCGTTTAATCAAAGACCAGTTTCTTACTGCGAGAACATTGTTAGATTTCATTCATACATTGTTATCACCAGAAGGTTATCTATTCGATAATATGTTCGATGCGAGCGATAACGAAATATCATCGAAAATTGTAGACTTTGACCCTGCTGACATAAGAACTGAAAATGTTGACAAGTTCCTTTTAAGTACTAGTTTAGGGCTGCCTGATAAAGGCTTCGAAGAGTTTAAATCATATTTGTCGTCTGAGTTCGGTATTAGCCCGTCAAAAAATTCGCATTCATACTTAAGGTTGTTCTATTTGCTTGGAAGTGCAGATATGGCAAACAACTACCACAGAGATTTTTGTGAAGATTTTGAAGAGCCGCTACTCGACAAATATGCCAAGGTGTGGAACTTGCACACTCATTATGTTGGCGACAAAGAAGAGAAAAGACAACTAAAAGCATTTTATAAAGAAACTATATTTTCTGCTATTCACACTTATATAAATAGAAATGCAAAGTCGATTGCAAAAGGGAAGTTTCTTATCTCATCTCATAATGGCTACCAAATTATGAGTGAAGTAGAAATGGAACCTGATTTTATGGCTATTCAGAATGCATCTCCAACAAACACCTCATGCTTCGTTGCTCATATCTCTGTTGAAGGAAAAAGTGTTTCAATGCCAGTTAATATCAATCTTCTTAATATGATGAATAGAATTATTGGTGGCTATAGGCCAAATAAACACGACAAAAACACTATCGTTATTCTAGATGACTTTGCCGACCACATAGCAGATATTGCATCAAGCAAAGATAGACTAACAATAGTAAAAGGTGGGTTAACTATAAGCCTGCGTCATGATGACGATGAAATTGAAGTAAGTGGGGTTTAATGAGATGTTTAAACTCAAAACAGAGCTGAAGCCTCAAAACAATAAATTAACGTCTTTCTTTCCAATAAATACTAAAGATAGAAAGGGGATCTTTGATTGGGACATAGTGCTTGGCCATTTTGTAAAATATGCCTACCGGAAAAGTATTGCTAGTGATCAATTCGAGCAATTTAAGTTAAAGTGCAAAGAAAATTTTGAGTCAAAACTGGATGAACCCCAGTTTTGGCAACATCTTGAAAGCATGTATTTTAGTGGTGACGAACTATATAAAATAAGCCCAGAGCTATTGCTGTTCAAAGCGCAAGACATCAAAGGTAGCTCGGCAAATAAAAGGTTGGGCGACTTATTTTTGAATTTATTGCAGGAGCATCACTTACAAGAATCCCCAAGCTTAAGTTTGAATTTTTTGGAAAAAGAGCTGGTTGAAACGTTCAATAGCTTCACATTTTCAGGATCAAAAGCTGGGACAGTTTCAAAAGCTCCAACGGAAACGCCCTATCTACCTTTTCTGAGAGATTTGTTTGTCCAAGACTTAGATTTTATTGCTTCGAAACCAAAATACTTTATAGAAAACATCATAGACTTTTTAAAGCTCTACACATTTCTCTATACCGCGCAAATCACGCTCAATTTAAGTGAGTGGAAAGCCGGCCCACCTTCTGCGAAGCCTTGCTATTTCATTCTAGATACTGAAAAAGCATCAGATGAGCGAAGTTATGTGAAAAGTTACGGTTATCGTCAATTAGCAAATAGCTTCGATAAAGTTTTCCCTTATTTAGCGATGAATGAAAGCCTTCAAGACCCTAGTGCTGTGAAACAACCACTGTGGGCTGTTACTGGCCTTGAAAGTACACAGACTGTACTAGAAGCGCTAAATACTTATGCGGCCGAGTTTAAAGATGAACGACAGTTACCTCTAGAAATCAATGACGCTCAAGAAGTAGAAGACGCGATTGAAAACTTACTACTACTTTCCCACGCGCA
Organism: Alteromonas sp. 1_MG-2023; assembly: GCF_030547075.1. GTDB lineage: Bacteria > Pseudomonadota > Gammaproteobacteria > Enterobacterales > Alteromonadaceae > Alteromonas. The sequence continues at coordinate 55,967 of NZ_JAUOQH010000004.1, forward strand.
ATTTAAAAGAGGGGAATCTCGACACGAAGTTAACGTCCACTATTGCAAAGCTATAGAGTCAGAGTTATGTGGCCACTTCGTCCAGAGCCGAGGAAGATCTGGGAGAGTACTTGTCTTAAACCAAGACTACATATTGCTGTTAACTAATATAGTTATCGGAAACCGAGAGCGTTTGCGATTGCATGAGTTACTGGTGGAATTCGAAGCAAGAGGACTCTCTTTTGACAAGCAAACACAAAAAGTACTCGTGAGTTTTTACGAGCGAATAGGGAATGTAGAGAGAATGAGCGACAGTGGAGATGCAGTTTATGTCAGAAAAACAGTTTGAAGATTTTTTAGCTGAAAAGCTTATCGACTGGGGCGCTGAACATTTCTACAAAGGTTATCGCTATCAATTTCAGTCCCCAGATAAAGAAAACAGCAAAAAGTTGTTTCAAGCCCTTAACGCTAAAAAAGCGGGTTACGTATCAGTCAAAAACGTGGAGATCCCCTTTGTCCATGTTGGCGCTTTTAAGCTTTTAGTTGTCCTACATAGTGAAGAGAAAGGTGAAGGCTATAGTGAAAACTTCATTTCTCACATTCGTGATGTAGTTGCTTCCCAACAAAAGGAAGTTAAAAACTCCTGTCTGTTGATTATTCATAACTCAATGCTCGATACGCTGATAAATTCCGCTGAAAATATTGCCCAACCCAGTTGGGTTTGGCATCCACTAAAGATAAAAAAAGCTCTAGAAGGTGAAATCGATCCTCTAAATGAAAACAAGCTTGTTACACAGTGTTTATTGAGTCACCGTTTCGAGCAAATTGTCGATGATGGTGCAACGATGTTTGGGTTTGAAGAGCTCTTTAATGCTCTTGTTGATGATGGTGAAATCAGCTTCCATGAAATTGCTCTGTTGAACGACCCTTTACTAAAAGGTTGGGACTCGCCAAAACAGATTTCTAATAGGCTTGAGCAAAACAAGCAAATGTATGAAAAGCTCGATTATATAACTCATCATTTCCCTACAAGTTTAGAAGAGAAGCTCGGTGAGGAAGACTTTAGCCCATCTTTTGTTAAGAAGTATTTTGATGAAAATAACTCCGAGTCATGGAAATACAAATTAGAATTAGAAGCTTGTTTACAAGAACAAAAGAGGAATAAAGAGAATCTTCTAGAACTAGAGAAAGAATCAATCTCCGAGGGTAAGTTACTAGTTAGAACCCAAGCAGATACCAAAGCAGGAAGGCGTACTAAAAACATCATTTATGTGATTCCAGATGGAAGGGATACATTTGAGCTTGAGATAAGCTTTATTGGCGGAAAGGTAGAGAAAAAAGAGTGTAAAATTCTCAACCCTAATCAACCAAGTATCGATTTTAGTGCACCTGATAATTCTGGTGGAAAACGCAGTCGCGTTACAGTTTCAGGCAACTATTACGACACCGCCACTTTCTTTACATTTCGCGTCAAGCGAGATAAATCCGCTGAAACTCATAATTTTAAAGTGTTAGTCCTTAAAGAAAATGAGTTTTATCTAGGTGCGATAGAGAACAGTTTCCTGATAGACCCAAAACGACAGTTAATTACTATTCAAACAGAAGATAACAAACTTCAAGTTGCTGAGCACGGCAAAGAAGATACGCTGACTGAAAATGAGCAGACTTTTGAAAACAGCACAGTAGGTGTTGTTGATTTCGAGCAGTTAGCTTCAGAATCTGACAATGTTGAGTTTGTAGTAAAAGGTAACGAAACACAGTTGAAGTTTAGTATAGAAGGGGCGGTAGCAACTGATGCGTTGTCACTGCCTCTTTTGTTCAATCAAGAACGTTACAATAAACTCTTTAGTAAAGACTATTTTGCTGTATTTAATAAGAGCAAAAATAAGATCCAACTCGACAATCATGAAATAGCGCCTAAAGGAAAGCGACTAACGCTTTTGCAGTGGGAGCAAGAACTTCTTGATCAAGATAGTCTTTATTGCCCAGCACCTGACAATGCGCATGTGACCGTCGCAGACATATCAACAAAATATCCCGAATTATCGTCTGCGTACGCCACTTACTTTGCATACTTAAAGGATAACAATACTTTGCCCAGCCTGAGTGGCTGGGATAGCGATTATCAAGGGCTTGTTACGCGTATAGTAGACGCATATAACGAAGCACTAAATAGTATTCAGTACGATACTCTACTTAGTCAAACACAAAAGCAGCTTGTAAATATAGGCTTCGCTGTGTTCAACAGCATCGAGTACATTACGCCGTATCACCCTATGGTTTTAGCTTATCATCTGTATCTTGTTCAAAAAGTCATTCAGGATGAAACCAATAGTTTTAAGACGTTACCCAAAGTCACACTTTCGCGTTTGAATGCGCAAGGTTTAATGCCCTTCATATATGACCCAAGTAATGAATTTGGTTACAGCCAGTATGAATCAGAAAATGCTATGTGGATACGCATTGTTCCTCATCAAGAAACCAGCTATGACTATGTACAGAAGCTAGTTAGAGATAAGGTATCTGAGTTCAGAGATGCGTTTTCAAGTCTTTTTGAAAACGGCGAACGTTCAAAGCTAATTATCAACTCGATAAACAACGGGCAGAACAGAGAAGTCTTTCTTGGTCTGGTAGATTTCATCAAGCAATACAAAAATAAAGCCTGCCAGATTCACGTAAATATTTATGATGATGAAATAGAGTATTGTGAGTTTGATCGCTTTTCAGACACTGCAAGTTACGACGTTATAAAAGCAGAGTATGGCTTAAGCAAAGGAAGGGATAAGGATATTGCAGATACAGTAATTGACCTACTTAGAACAAGGTTAACTTACAGTAAGTTTGAAAATGATAAGTTAGAGAACGGTACTTTTAAGCCCCATCACTATGCTCATATTTCGTTTTTCAAAAACAATGATAAAGTACAATCTCGAGATCGTAACGTCAATGAAGAACTGAGTGGCGTAGTTGCTGATGGCCTATTAGCTGGCGAAGCATCGTCTAGTGAGGAAGATAGTTATTCAACCGCCTTTGGCCTTAAAGGTATCGACTATGATGATAAGCCTCACCTGCAAATCGCAGAACGTCTAAATGGGCTTATAAAACCAGCGCGTAAACCTGATGAGCAGTATTCACGCTCAAAATCTACAGCACTAGTGGTCAGCGGTAAGTTTAGAAAACTTCTTCAATGTGCTTATTCGAGTTCAATTTGGACGACAATTATTGACCCCAAAGTGACATTGGATTTCTTTGATAATGATAAAAATGTAGTACTGATCCACTATTCGGATAATTACACTAACTCAATAAACTATGACGCGATAACCGTTACTGAAGAGTCTGAGTTATACAAAAAAGTCTTAGAGCGTGATCAGGGTGGCATTATTGAAGAGTTCAACGCTTTCAATGGTGAGTGGCTTCTCAAAATGATCACCGCTAATGATAACGAGCGTAAAGAAAAGCGTGGAATTATTGGTGCTTACAAGTTTATAAACTGCTTGCTCAATAAGTCGGATATCACATGGGTACCGCTTTCAGTGGCCGAGATGTTAAGAGTTGCTGGCAACATTGGTCTAAAAATGTCAGAAAGTGACTTTTCGAAAAGCAACGTTGCTGGGACTATCAAGGGTGTTATTTCAGACGACGTTTTATTTGTAGGCTTCAAACAAGATGCAATGGTATTGCTACCTGTTGAGGTTAAAACAGGTAAAAAGCAAACTCACAACAAAGGTGTACAACAAGCCAAAGAGCTTAAGCGCTATCTTGAAGAAGACGTGTTAAAAGGGGATAGCTTAGCAGCCCAACTTTATCGAGGGTTATTTGTCAGACAGTTGTTGATGCAAATAGATAAGTACAAACTGTATAATCTTTACAGTGATAGCTACTTCGATGAATTACATTCTCGTCGTGAATGGTGGCTGCAGGGCCAGTATGCTATTGCTGATTTGGCGAATTACCCTGCAGGGTTTCTAGTATCACATGTAGAAAACGACACGTTCTTTGAGCCTTCTTTTGAGCTAAAAGAAAACATTCTTAAGATTGAGCTACCCATAAGTAACCTTTCAACATTTATAAAAACACCATTAACGAAACTTTTCGAGCAGCAGCCTGAAAAGCTTTGTCATATCGATAGCAAATACATTTTAAGAGATTCTAAGTTGCTTGTTGGTAGCCAAATACAAAGAGGTGAAGATACTTCATTAAATGTAGAAGAGCAGAAACCCAATTATGACAGTGACGCTGAACCTCACGCAGTGGAACCAGAGGTATACACTGATGATGAAAGTGGAACAGAGACTGACGAAGCCTTAAAGGTACTAGTGGGTCATTCTGTACAAAACGAAGAGCCTGTTTTTTGGGAGCCAACAAATACTGCAAAATTCATGAATACCAACTCAGGTATTATTGGAACAATGGGGACAGGTAAAACCCAGTGTACGAAGTCAGTTGTTACACAACTTCACCGTAATCAAAAAAGCAATGTTGATGGTAAGCCCATTGGAATTCTTATTTTCGATTACAAATCGGATTATGTGGATGATAAATTCATAAATGCAACAAGCGGCAAAAAATACAATTTATTTAGGCTTCCATACAACCCGCTGAGCCTGTTTGGTTCTACTCCAATGTTGCCTGTGCATACTGGTCGAGGGTTCTCAGAAACAATGGCAAAAGCCTTTAATTTGGGGCAGAGGCAGCAACTTAAACTAAGACAGTTAATTTCTCAAGCTTACGATTTAGCAGGAATTAGCAGATCTGATCCTTCAACATGGAGTAAGGCCGCTCCAACGATTGCAGATGTGTGGGCGTTGTTTTTAGACAGCGAACCAGCTGAAGATTCTCTTTACGCTGCGCTTGAAAGCCTTCATGAACTTGAAGTATTTGAAAGTGACGTAAGTAAATGCACAAGTTTGTATGAGCTAATAGACGGAATTACCGTTATCGAGTTAGCGGGCTACCCAAGCGAAATTCAAAGCCTTGTCGTTGCGTTAACATTAGATTTGTTCTATTCACAAATGCAAAAGCAGGGTAAGCCTTTAGTTCAAGGCGACTTTCGACAAGTCACAAAGCTTATCCTAGTGGATGAAGCCGATAACTTCATGTCCCAAAACTTCCCTAGCTTGCGGAAAATACTTAAGGAAGGGCGAGAGTATGGTGTCGGCGTAATCCTGTCGACTCAAGATATTACCCACTTTAAAACTGGCGATAATGATTACTCTGCTTACATCCTAAGCTGGATTGTTCATCGCGTTTCTCAACTTAGAAATCAAGATATTAAGTCACTTTTTAATAAAGATGATCGGACTGATCAAGAGTATTTAATGAAGTCGATACGTGAGTTAGAGAAGCACCATAGTTTGTATGTAGATGGTGATAAGAAAATAACGAAAATTAAAGATAAAGCTTTTTGGGAGCTGGCTTAAATGGATATTACACCTAAAAGTGAATCACTGGAAAAAATATTGACGGGATTGGAGACTAATTTTTATGTACCCGACTATCAACGGGACTATTCTTGGACTTCCGACGAAGTTGAGACACTCTGGATTGATTTGAAAAATGCTTTCAAAAATAAAACAGATTATTTCATGGGCACTGTCGTGCTGAAAGAGCATTCTGAATCGGAAGAGAAGTTTGATATTGTTGACGGACAACAAAGGTTAGCCACATTCTCTATTCTTTTTTCGGTTTTTAATATAATAGGGTGTCGTTTTCATTTACAGCTTGATTTACTTCCAGATGTAGCAAGAAATGAACATAATAAAAAGTTCGCTGAGAAAATGCGGAATATAGCTATCCAAAGGCTACGAGAAGCAAGTGAACCTGATAACTATTTTCTGCACCTCAATAAGAAAGACAGCCCTAGCTTCCGTGGAATAATTGAATCAGATGGTCCTTTATTAATCACCGATGAAGATTTAAAGATAGTCAAAAACGAAAGTAGACTGATAAAAACAAAGAAAATATTCATAAAAAAAATTTTAAATGACTTCAAAGGTGCTGACTCTATAGAGCAGCTCTATTCATTTCTAGTTCACATCGTTAAAAAGCTAAGATTTATCTCTATTAGAGTAAAGACCGATTACGAAGCGTTTTTGCTATTCGAGTCCCTTAATTCCAAAGGAATGGACTTAAGTGTGGCTGATTTAGTAAAGAATAAAATATTAATGCACGCTAACGGGGCTTCAAGTGCTGAGCTTCTTGATAACTGGGAAGAGATGATGAGAAGCATAGAGTCATCTAGGGTATCGCCTGTAGATTTTCTTAGGATATATTGGGATGCGATAAGAGGTATAAATACAACTAAAAAAGAGCTTTATAAATTTATTTGTCACTATATAGAGAGCCTCCCAGCCACTAAAACTGCTGTGGAACAGTTTTCGTTAGACATCAAAGATAAAGCAGAGTCTCTTTCTAGCTTTGCAAATTCTCGACTTATATTCCCAGATTGTATTCAAAACTCAAATAAGGCCCTTAAGTATTGCGGAGAAATAAATCAGTTAAGATACGCTACATGTTACCCTGTTCTATTATATGCATTTTCTAATCGAGAAGACCTTATAGATAAACTAGCTGAGCTAAGTCTATCTTTTTTGTTCAGATGGATAACTGTGGGAGACTATTCTGTAGGAGGAGCGAAAGCCGTATTTGATGAGGTTCTAAAGTTATTGAACGACCCATCAAAAACAGAGCCAGATATTATAGCGCCGTTTTTCAAGCATGAGGATAAGGTTGGTGACATTGCTTTCCAAAGCTCATTTAAGCAACTTAAACTCCAAGACAATGCTTTGGCAAAATACATAGTGTCAAAGGTTTATCTATACAGTAACAAAGCTCAAGCCATACCTAACTATTCTGAAATACACCTCGAACATGTTCTCCCGCAGGTAAGTAAAAGGTGGGAAGCAGCAGGGTTCACTATACCCGAAGGCACCTTAATAAAAGACTGGGTTTATCACATTGGGAATATGGTTTTATTAGATAAAACTATAAATACAAAAATCAAAAACTCTGTGTTTAAGGTCAAGTTTCCAGAGTATAAAGGTTCACCGTTTCCTGACACTAATATGATATACAATGTCGCTACGTCTGGTCGAGATTGGTCACCCGAATGGATTATAGAAAGAGCTGACGAAATATCTAAATCAGTAAGTGATATATGGCCGCTTAAGAAGAATTAATATTATAAATCAGAAGAAGAGCTTAGTAGGAATAAACTGCAAAGCTCTTTCCACGATAACGACTTCACAGATAGCTAATAAAATTGGTAATAGATTTAATATTACGCAAAGAGCTAATACCATGCTCAACATGAGCCGCCCAAGCTTGTTGAAGCTGCTTACCCTCTAACTCTGGGTAAGTATGCTTCAACAACAGCTCTGTTATTTCTTGGGTTTGTCCTAACCAAGTAATCTTGTCCAATGTTAGGCTACCGTTGGTAGCGTAGTCCGTTGTTGGATCATATATATAATCAGACTCTATCGAACGGAAAAAGGCGATACGCGCTGACACGTTTGGGGTTACACCCGTGTAGCCTTTCAATTTCTTGAGTTGCTCTTCTACAGTACGTGATAGTTGCATTCTATTAGGTAGCATTAGGAAATCTCCGCTTTTTTATTTGCCCAAAAGTAACCCTCGGTTACTGATGAACAGCGTGTGGCTTCGTCAAAATTGATTTCAAACGCATGCGAAACTTCAGGCTGTAAAATAGAGTAGAAGTCTGCGTCAACTTCTGTATCCGTAGATAGAAGAATGACCTGCTCTCCAGCTTCTGGGAAATAATGCTTTATTAGCTTGTCTCTGTGCTTAGAATCGAGTCTACCAAGCGGAGTATCCACAACAACAGGAAGTACTTTTCCTGATAACTTGCCCAAGGCTTCTAGTATAGCGAAGGCAAAAATTTGCTTTTCACCAGCAGAAAGCGATTTTCTATTAATTTCCATACCGTCGAGGTCGACTAGTGCTACGTCGAAAGTTTCCGGGTCGATCTTAGCTGTCAGCTTCAGGTCTTCTTTTCTAGCGAGTTTCCGGTAGGCCAAGGCAAATAGCTCTTCAAGTTGAGACACTCTTAGCTGTGTTAATTTATTAGAAAATTCGTTTAACGCTCCTTGTGTTGAGTTAACTCGTGCCACTGCTTTTTGTAACGATTTCTCATTCTTCTGTTGGTTGAAAAGCTTTTCTAGCCTTTTAGCCAGCTCTAATGCCTTAGCCATGGCCACTTGAGCTTTCTGAAGTACGTCTTTGTAAATGTCCTTTTCTTTTACTATCGCTTTATCTAGTTCTCGTAGGCGCTCATAAAGGCCAACCAGTTCCTTTTCGTCTGGCGCTCTTTGAATTCTAAGCGTTAGCGAGTCTAAATCGGATTCAGCTGCAGTTAATTCAGAAAGGGTGTTGCTCAACCTAGTTTTTGATTCATTTGAATCGTCGCGTAAGCTTTCAAGCCGATGGAACTCTCTATCAGAGATATCTAGGCTTATAGTGCCTTCAGCACTTATACGCCCATCAGTTTCTACATAGGTTTTAAGTAGCTCATTAACTTGCGCTTCATCTGCCTCTAGAGCTGCTGATAATGTAGTCGCAAGCTTTTCAGTTTGTGCTAGAAACTGCTCGTTGAAAGATTTATTTGCTTTAAGTTTTTTCTCACTTTCAAGTTGTTGGAACAGCCCGCTTATGGCATTTGGCGCTAAGGATAAAGGAAAAGCACCATCTAGTTCATGAAGTACCTTACCTTTAATGGTATCTATTTCACGCTCGAGCGACTTTTGTTTACCCTTTTCTTCGTCCCTAGTAATAGCAAAAGCGCCGCCACGTTCTTGAATGCTTTTTTCGATTTGACTCATTTCAAAGCGAAGGCTGGTGATCTTCGGATAAAGCTCATTCGCCTGTTCTTTGTAAGCGTCTGCTTCTGCTTTAAAGCTTTCTTTTTGCTTTTGAAGGTCTGTAATTTCTTTTTGAATAGTGGCTGAAGCTTTACCCTCACTTTCTTTATTCAGATATATATCTAAATCAATATTCAGCCTTTCTATAATATCTAAGCCCAGCAGCTTTTGAACGGCTTCTTTAAGGTAAACACCGGTATCATCTTCAGCTAATTCAGCGATTTTCTCACCGTCAAAAAAGAACAAGTCTCCTATACCTGGAGGAATCATTTCTGAAATAATTGACTGGATTTGCTCTGAGGTTAAGTTTGAATCTTCGTCTGCGTGTTCAAAGCTTATATTTTCTTTACCATCAACGCCCCAAGTTCGAGTGATAGTAAAAACGCCGTGTTTACCTTGGTGAGTGTGCGTGAACTCCAGGCTAATTGACGCTTTAGCCGAGTTGTCTTCTTTCTTTGCTTTATTGTTTAACTGCTGGGAAAGGTAATCTGCATACTCTTTATTATTTGGAATAGAGCTAAGTGCGCGTCTTCCCAATAGAAGCAGGCGTATGGCAGTAAGAATAGATGTTTTGCCAGCACCATTTAAACCACCGAAAAGAATGATTGGCTTAGATAGCAGCCCGTCTTTTTTAGGCTGTACATCAAGAGAGTGCTCACCGTTGAACACCCTAAAGTTTTTCATGGTTAGCTCTTTAAAAATCATAACTGCATCTCCTTATTCAAAGATGCTGTGATGGCGGCTAACTCTGCTTCGTAGTCTTGCACTTCTTTCGACTGATTAATCTGATTTTGCCTACTGTCTTTATTCTGTTTGATAATTTCTTCAGCTGACTCCCAATCTTGCTGAATAAGTCTTCCTATTTTTTTGTAAATACCAGTGCGTCGGGAAAGGCCAGACATTGAAATTTCAAGACTTATAAGCTTTCTAACTAAATGCGGAGATACGCCATACTCTGGTGCGATATCTGATATCAGCGCCGAGTCTTCGCGACTAAATTGATTCGTATCATCAATGGCCCAATCGAGGTCGAAACCGAATACTTCTCTGAAAATTACTGGCAAATCATCGTCCCAATCAGGCTCATTCGGGTCATTGAGCCACTCGTGCCTTACAGCGTGAAGTTCTGGAATAGTAATTAACTCAAGGTCTTTTTGTATAGTTGATAATTTCTTCTGTATTGTAAGCAGTAATTTCAAAGCTATTTTGCGATATTTAAGTTTGTAAGGGCCGGTCGTATAGTCATCGGTAAGAATTTTTTCACCGTCTTCTTTCAGCGTTTTAAATGCTAATCGCCCGTCTCTTCGTATATGGCTTCGATATTTTTTCTTGAGTGTTGGAGAAGTACTTCTAGATAAAATGTTACGAAACTTAAGCAAGGGGAGCATCCATGTCTCGCCATTTTGGATAAGACTTTCCATGGCTCTATCTTTTGTAACTACTGTACATGTCCAACATCCAAAACGAGAATTTCCGCATGAAGGAGTAGTTTCATCTATTACCATTGGGCACTCGCCCTGCCCAGAAGAGTCTTTATATAAGTTCCACAACACAAGATTTTTACCGCCCCACGGGGTTTCCCATTCGAGGTCGTATTTATCAAACCATTTATTTTTGATTCCGTAAGGAGTCTCTGTTTGCGTAAGGTGACAGAAACGTAAAATCTTCCACACATCATCAACGGCCCACATATCAATGGGCGTGTAAATAAACGCATTTGAAAGTGTAGTGTGCTTTGCCAAATCCGAGCCATCTATTTTGTGCTTTGCAATAACTTGAGCTCTTGATGCACTCTCTTGCGAGCGTGAACCTAAAACAACAACGACTTCATCATATTGGCTTACTTTATCGGTTATAAATGAACTTACCGGATCAATCTTCATCCGTTCGGTACACCATCTAAAGTTACGAGTTGGTGCTGGATAACCTTTTCCAAGTAAATTGCTCCAAAACGTTTCATTTGTTTTGGGTACAACTTTATGTGAAGTTATAGGAAGGTTATCTCTCGCAGCCCCGCGCTGAATGGCCTCTAAAGAACGATTTACGTGGTTTACTACAATGGGAGTCTCAACTAGAGTGTCTGAGGCGACAACAAACACTTTCTTATGACGCTCCTCTGGCTTCAGGCCCAACAGAGCTAAATATATGAGCACTACCACTGCTGACGAGTCTTTACCGCCGCTATAACCAACTACCCAAGGCCGTGAATCTTTCAGATACACTCGTTGCACACTAGCAACATATTCAGCCAGGGGCTGGCCTGCAAAATCTTCTTGGTCTATAAATTCAATATAATCGTCGAGGTCGAATTGTTTGGCTAATGTCATGTGTTAAGTAAGTCTTTTTCTTTCTGCAGGTCTTCTTGATCTAAGTCGAGACCTAATTGACGTTTAATTTCTAATGCTGTTAGAAATATGTTTGAGCTGGCTTTGGATAGCTTTCCGTGCATCATTGCTCTTTTAACCCATTCGGGATTCGACTTTCGCCAATCAATGGCTTGAAACTTTTTAATTTTTTCTATCTGTTTGTCTTCTGGAAAGTCGAGAAGCTGGTGACCGACGATTGCAATGGCCTGAAGCGCAATCCCATGTGCAGTGAGATACTCTTGGCGAAATTCGCTTACAGCGAGCTTCTTTTCCTGAACAAGAAGCCATTCGGTCATATTATCATTAATACATTCCCAAAACTGCAGTGCTACTTCTTTTTCATCATCTGAAATGTCATCCTTTGGCCCTTTTGCTAAAAGCGCTCGTGTCGCGTGTTTAATCGCGCTCAGTGCAAATATTTTATTACTTTTAACAGGAATACTTCCTTTTTCCATTTCGGTAAAACCAAGGAAAGGTTTTGCTGAGGTGGCCAAGTATTTAGCTACTCTAGCTCCAGGATCTCTTTCATCATAAAGAGTGGACAGTGATGAGGACGGTCGGATAGCGTGTTGGTTCAAATCTGCAAACATTTGCTGACTTCTGTTTAGGCCCTCATCGATATAAAAAACGATTGCAATGTTATCTTGGCCAAGTTCAGGCTTTAGTTTTATAGCTTCTTCTATAGCTGCCCGACGATGTTGCCCGTCGTTGATCAAAATACTCGTATTCATTGAAACTTTTAACGTACCGATGTTAGGTGCATTATCTTGTTCTACGAATGAAACATCGCTGCCCACCGATGCCGTTAATGCAGAGAAAACATAGTCATCAGGATTGTCGACTAAATACCTACTCATCTCTGGTATGCGTGCTTTATTCAGAGTTCGCTGTGCGCGCAACTCCGGCGGTACTTCTTCTTCATCATATATAAAGATTTTAGGTATAATCCTTAAAGGGCAGGTGGCGATGTAAAACGGTCGCCCAGCCTGCACGCCTCTTACGGCGGGAAAGGAGTAACAGAAATCGTTGTCTAAAGAAGTCATTTATTTACCTTCCATGATTAATTACGTAAAATTTTTACGTAAAAATGATAAAAAGTAAACTATTTTTACGTAAAATTGTTATTTTTACAGATATGTTATTTGAGGGATAGCTAGATAGCTGAGGTTAACGTGTTGAGAGGTGAATAACTATTTGGACTTGAGAATGGTTTTATTTAATGAACAAAATCTTGTTTATTTGCTAACTCGACTTCGCTTTGGTCACCAACATAATCAAAAAAATCGACATCTTGCTCAGCCATTTTTATTTTAACGCGCTCCTTTAATAAGGGAGTATCTTGGGTATCAAATTCCTCATAGCCTAGAAGCGTTAGCTTGCCTGATGTTATATGAATTTTAATCAGTTGAATATCTTCCAGTTCCCCATAAAGCTGCAATGCAGAACTTACATAAACTCGTAAAAGTGGAGATAGAAGATCAAGATACATCTTATGAAAAGTAAGAGAGTGTGGATTTCCAAGTTCTTCTGCCAATACACTTTTAGGCAGGGTACTGTGTGCCTCTAAACATTCCTCTTCAATAAGCGCTACATCTGCTATTTGAAACAACAGTTCTTTAGCTTGGGCTTGGGCGTTTTTGTTTGTATCAAAAAATGCTTTTATATCTCGTTTCGTTTGTTCTGATTGATATCGATATGGCTTACGTTTTCCAAAGTATCCCACCGCAAAGTAAACTAGTAAATCTTCTAAACGCATTTGCTGTGCTACTTTGAAATCATCATTAACATAGTAGTTTTGACAAAGTCTAAATGCCTTTTTCATAGTGCCCACTAGCTCAATAAGCTCGTCGGCTTTTGCAAACTCTTCTTTCGCTGGAGCTCGCCCTAGTAATAGGCAAACTTTCCAATATTCATCGAATAATTCACTATGCTTAGTAAACAAAAGCTGAGTGTTGGCTTCTTTAATATCTATTGGCTTAGATTTATGTTCCCAATCTTGCTTTCGTCTATGTCTGTTTTGTAAGTAGTCTTGCTCAAGAAGTTTATCTTTGAAAACAAAATAAATACCGGGTGCTACAGCTATAGCCGATTCCTCTAGGCTAAGCTCAATGAACATCTTAAGTTCGCTTTGCGTAAAGTATTTTTGAAACGTATTTCGGCTAGTGATAATGCCGTCTTTGTATGGCGTGAAGCGTGCCAAGTAGCTTTCGTTTGCTAACATTGCTGAAATTACTAGTAATTTATCTGTTAGCTCCCATGCACCTTGTATGGCTTCCATTCGCTCATTGCGTTCTTCAATAACATTAATTACGAAGCCAATATTTACAAGGTCAGCGTTTACTTTATCTGCATCGGGTAAGAAGTTCGGATCCCATCCAAGTGCATCTAGTCCATGAGCTTCTAATTCGCGAAGGTCATCACCTCTGCCGCAGCCATAATCAAAAATAGTGTACTGACCATCTAAAAAGCTATGTTTTGCTAGCACTTTCATAGGTGCTGACAAGTCATACCGAACGATGGCCGTTTTATCGCGTTCTATCTTTTTCTTATCTGGGTTTGATATAAGCGCTGAGTTTCTAAATAGTCTGCCATCTACAAGTTCATAGCCATGAGAATTAATGAGTGCTTCCCATGAAGCTTTAAAGCCAATATGCCGAGAGTTGTCATAAAGGCCTGCTTGCTCGCCTTCTGCTGTAATTTGTACGAATTCTTCGTAGTAAGAATAACCAGGTAACACCATCGTTTCTTTGCGATGAAGAATAGGAGGGTTATCGTAGTTCGAATAATCTGTAATTTTATGCGACAACTTGTGAAGATCTACAGTTACACTTTGTTGTAAAGCCGGATAAGATTCTTCGTTAAACGTTGGGTAGTGCAACAAGCTAAGCGTAAATTGTTTTCTAGAAAGCTTAACTAAATTCCACTGATCACGCGGTATTTTTAGCGCTTTTCCTATCGCCAAGATTACATTACGAAGCTTTTCTGGAATTTTAGGTAGTGTGCTGTCGTGAATGTAAATAGCATCAGAAAGCTTCTTGCCGAAGTCTAGCTCTGCTACTTGTGACTTAAATAGTTTCGCGTCCATTATATTTGCTCCGCAAGCTGCTTTGCTTGTTCTCCATAAGCCCTTTTCGAGGGATATCTTCTGCCATTTTCACTAACATTCATTAGCTGTAAATGTTGTTGAGGATCCGTTAAATGAATACTCACATGAAGCGGCCTATCATCTCCGTAATAATAGATACGGTCGAAGTTAAACTGATTAACGATGAGGCGAACTATGTCTGAAGTTGGAACACCCTTGATATAGAAATCACAGGCAGCTCCACCTCTACTGCAAATTTGTTTGCCTGCGCTATTTTTCTCGTAAGCAGAATGCTGATCTAGCGAGGGAGCAGTGCCACTGGATGAAAATTTTTGTACATAACTTTTAAGCGCAAATGATGTAAAGCCATAGGTTATTGATGGGGTGCCTAATTGCCTTTTGAGTGGCATTAAAATTTGATGCACCATGCTTTCCAAAGCCGCTCTGGAATCTTCAGCTATTGGTTTATTTGATTGCTCAAAAGAATGCTTATTAGTATGCCAATTGATGAGCTCTTTACCTGAAGGGTGGTCTAGCAACGAGTATTCTGAAGGAATCGAGTAAAGGTATGAACGCCCTTGTTTTTCAAACTCGATACCGCCTTCTGAGCGCAGATGCATTAGCTGGCAATCGGAAATTTTTAATATCGCTTTTATTTCGTCGCTATTCAGTTTAGTCATTTATCTTTAGGCTGTTTTTTAGCAAAACACGGTTGGTTTAATACTACCCGTAATTTCATTAAAAAGTGAATAGCACCTTGCCTTCCTATTGAGATGCTGTCCGATATGAATTACCCACCAACCCCAAGCCCAACTCGAACTAATAAGACCCCCATGCCCCCAGCCACAACAGCGAACACGGCCAGTATCAATGATGTGCTTTTTAAAATGTCGCCGTCGCGGTTTTGCAAACCGAGAATAGCGGTTACTGCCACTATGTTATTTATGCACACCATGTTGCCCATGGCTGCGCCTACACTTTGTAGTGCCAGTATTGTAGTAAGGGGTAATGACAGTTGTTCGGCAATCGTGGTTTGAATTCCAGCGAAGGTTAAATTCGAAATAGTGGCCGACCCTGAAAAAAATGAGCCTAGCGCGCCTAATAGCGGCGCGAAGAAGGTCCAGTTTGCGCCGGTTATTTGTGCCAGATGATGGCCTATTTGGGCTACCGCTGCGCTGTTTTGGCCAGAACTGTCGCCAAGCATCATCATGTTTACAAAGATAAGTGCACCTAGCATGGCGAAAAAAGGTGTTCATATGTGTGAGAGTGTTTGCGTTTCTTTACCTTTATCGAAAACTATTTTTCGTCGATGTTACATCGGCTTTTTACAGGTAACTTGGCTGGATACGCAGGTAGTCGTTTGTCATTCGATAAATTTGCGCGGGTTGGATTGCTTTGCCACGCATAGGAAATAGTGGCGATCTTGTGGGCATCTTTTACCTTCAAAATTACAGAGGTTGGGGTTAACTCACCTTCTACCCATCGATAATGCGAGCCATTTTCACTAATAGCGAAGCCTTGTACATTATTATCTGACCCTGTTATCTCCAGTGGATAAAATTTACTGTGAACTTCTATTTTATTATCGCTCAATGTTTGTGCGCAAGTAAGTGCAGGTCCTTGAAAAGCAAAGCTGGGTTTGTTGTAGACTTTATTTAAAGCTGCAAATGCCAAGCGCTGACCTACAGCCGCTTTGTTTTTAGGGTGAATGTCGTTCCACTCTCCTAAATCTATTGCCGAAATCATAGCGGTATTATTCAATACCAAACCGCTGGTTTGTGCGGCGCGAATATCCGCCCAGCCAGCATTGCTAGGGTCTTGCTGCGCTTCTAAATAGTTTGCTAACTGCACATATATAAAAGGCAACGTTGGCTGAGAAAGCAATGTGCGCCATTGGGTAATCATGGTGGGAAACAGGCTTCGGTATACAGCGGGCTCCTCGACATTACTCTCACCTTGGTACCAAATTACGCCTTTAAACTGCATGTTAGCTAATGGGGCTAACATGGCATTATAAAGCACCGATGGTTGTTCGTTAATTTTGAACTCAGGACTCGGCATTGGCTTGTTCATACGATGCCCCACCTGATAGCGCCAAAGGCCACTTAGTGAAATCAGTGAATCTTCAAATTTCAATTGATAAGGTTTCGACGGTACAAAACCGGCATGTCCGGCAAGGTGGTGCGACACAACTCTTACCGTAATTTGGTTTGTTCCGGGCTTGAGCACACCAGGGTTTAATGAATAAAGCCGTTGGGGGTATTGATAAAGCGTGCCGCCCACCTTTTCCCCATTTATATACACCTCATCTTGGTCAACAATGCGGCCAAGTTCGAGACGTGTTGCTTCATTGGCTTGTTCCGCAGAAACCCAAAATGTTCGTCTAAACCACATACTGCCGCTAAAGGGTTCTTGTCCTTGGCTTGTCCAGAACCCAGGCACCGTAAGCTGTGGCCAGTGGCTATCGTTAAGGTGTTCTGTGAACCATTTATGGCGTAAACCAAGGTCTTCAAACGCTAATTTATCTTGCCACTGTTGATAGCGGGTTTCATCGATTTGTCGCAAGTGCTCAATGTTACTGGGTTCTTTATTGCGTTTAAGCAAACTTGTTTCTTTAGGGTAGGCCGCTAGCGCACTTTCGCTCATCCAGGCTTGAATACGAGCACCAGCAAATGCGTTGTTAATAATGCCAATAGGTATACCTGTGTGCGCTTGAACATGTTTCGCGAAGAAGTACCCTACAGCGGAAAATGCTTTTAATTCATTTCCCTGCGCAGTTGTCCAATGCCCTTTGGCGATGGTATCTAATGGGCCTTGATAGGCGGCATTACGCTCTACTCTAAATTGGCGAATTTCCGGGAAGTCAGCTGAAAGTACCTCTGTCTCATAGTCACTACCAGCAGTACCAAGAGTATACTCCATGTTAGATTGTCCAGAGGCGAGCCATATATCCCCAAACAATATATTGTTTAATTCAATCCATTGACTGGATGTTCTTATACCTAACTTATGAGGGCCGCCCGCGGCCTGTGCAGGAAACGTAAGGTTCCAAACCCCTTTCTCTATTTCAGCGGATTGCAGTTTTATCCCGTCCATATAAATATCTAGGGTTTCAGGTTTGTCGGAATAACCTTGCAATATAGTCGGCTTATCTCGTTGCAACACCATATCATTCGCAAACTGCGGGGAGAGTGTGACGGCTGCTTCAGCGGAAAATGCTGCGATAAAAGCGAGCATTTTCACCGTGAAATTTAGTCTCATCCTCATAGCGGAGCGATTATTTGACAATGATTTCATAAATTGCAATTGGACAATCTTCGTGGGCTTTCCAAAGTTTAATCCTAAGATTATCGGAAGTTATAGGTGCACTGAAAACGCATGCAACTACTGCCTGATGGTTATCATGTTTCTCGTATAAGACGACGCCCTGATCATCTAAAACCTGAAAACGCTCAACACAAAACGGCACTCTATCTTCAGGGTGGCCGTAAAGCGAAGACTCAAGGGCATGATCAAAGTCTGCGTCAAAGTGCAAAATCAATTCGTTTATGCGCTGTGGTTGTTGCCACTGAAGTGTTAATTCTGCCTCAGAGTGTTCTGTTGCAGCGCACCAAACGTTGCTACGCTGATACGCACGTGTATAGCCATTAGTCAGGTTAGACGTGGTAAAACAATTTAACGGAGGGTTGATTGATAAAGCAATGTTGTGACCGCCAGGACGCCTCTCGGGTGTCCAAAATTCAAACTCATCAACACCTTTGTCACCTTCTACCGTTTGCTTACCTGTATTAGACACTGCTTTGTTAACTCCATTAAACACTGAAACCAGTGATGAAACACGACGAGTAGTACAGGCAATTTCAATGTCAGGGTTTGCCAAAAAGCACAATAACGCATACTGGTCTTCAGCTAGGGTTTCAGCGAATTTAATATCGAGTTGATGCTCGCCGGCTTCTAACTGATATCGCTGCTGCCCAAGAATAACCTCAGGGGTATAGTTGGTTGCTTTTTCACTGTGGCGTAACTGGACACAAAGGGTAGTGGGCTTAGCAGCTCGCACGTTAACCGTGAATTGATAGGCTGTGCCCTGTTGCAATGGCAACAATTGACCTGCTGAAATGTTAAGTGGCCGCCACGGGCCATTGCTTGGCAGTTCATCCAGTAGAAGCTGGCTGGAGGCGCTAATGTTAGCCTTACTTGCCAGATTAAATTGGGGTTGCATCGGCACATTGGGGATAAAGTGCCCTTTTTCGTTAAGATTTTGCTGCAACTGCTTTATATGTGAGGCTTGCAGTAAATCTGTGGTGGAACAGTTTTGCTGAAGACAATAGGCAACTGCTTCACCAACCGCATGGCCACCGTGTCCGCAGGTTGCCATTACACGGGTAGATCCAAACGCAATATGTGAGGAGCTAATAATACGCCCCGCATAAAATAGGTTATCAATATCTTTACTGACAAATGCGCCTAAAGGGATTTGGTAAACCCCTTTGGTGTGATATTGGGTGCACGGCGGTTTATTACTGTAAACGCCATCGCCGGGGTGGTGGTCAATTGCCCAGCCTCCAAAAGAAACTGCATCATCAACATCTCGCTGTTCTACGATATCCTGTTGTGTAATAAAAGAATGCCCAATAAACCGGCGGCTCTCTCGTTTACCAGGGATTGTACCTACCCACTCTAATGTGAGGTTGTCGACGTTTTCAAAATTGCCACTGTTTTTAATGTAATCCCATATACCGTAAACCACTTTCCACAATTGCCATTTAATTTCTTCCGATTCGCCAATAGTCTCACTATTGCCTCCGTATTCGAGCCACCACAGGCGAGGGCCAACATCTTGACTGCGAATACGCTTCATTCTGTCTTCGGTCATGCCGTCAATTGATGCAAACGAAGGTGCTACGTATTTAACAGGCTTACCTGCATCTTTGCTGTAGAAATAGATTGAGTGCCCTAACAGTTCCTTTCCTGGCTCGTCTGGCGCCATTTTTTCCGAAAACTCGTCTTTTGCTTCTGCGCCCATACGAAACTCTGCACCCGCCTGAAATGCTACAATTCCATCTCCAGACGCATCACAAAAATAAGTCCCATGCAGTTCATAAAATTTACTGTTTTGGGAACAAAAACCTTCCACAGAGGAAATTTTATTGTCTGTATTTTTGTATGTGGCATGTACTGAGGTATTGAGCAATAAGGTAATGTTTTTCTCTTCCACCACCTTTTCTAACATGATGGTATCGAAAATTAATGCGTTGCCTTCTTTATTTCGAAACAAGTTTTCTAATAGCAGCTCACCAATTACTCCCCCTTCGCGTGACCAACGATTGTTATTACCCATGTGGGAGGTTGCTCCTAATACCCACAAGCGAACTTCGCTAGAAGCGTTACCGCCTAGGACAGGACGATCCTGCACTAGTGTTACTTTCACGCCAGCTCGGGCTGCGGATATAGCACAGCAAACGCCAGCTACCCCTCCTCCAACTACAACTAGGTCTGACTTAATTGTTTCTACGGTAGATGTCCTGCCTGTTGGTTCGCTCAGTTCGTGATACATGATTGCGTACTCCTAAATTATTTTAATCTTCTTAACAAAAACCATAGCGAAGGCAGGGCAATGCTAATTCCAACACTAAAAGTTTCGGTATTGGCTGAGTTGGATACAGCACTTAAAATCATCAGTAATATGCCGATAGCAAGTACGCCTATTGCAAGTACCTTTTTGCTGTAATCGTTGTCAGTGGTTTGTACTTCACTATTTAATTGCTGTGCGGATGCCCGGTTTAATTGGTATGCCCGATAGTTATCGTAGTCAGGATTAGCATTGCGATTACGAGCGAAGTATATTTCAAACCCAATGAGGCATAGTACTGGGGTGACAACCCCTAACATCATTTCCCATTCTCTGCTTAGCGATAGGTCAAATAGTGTTGGTGCTACAAATTTGAAAAAACCATTAATCAATAAACTAAAAAAAGTGGTTAACAGCAGACTTTTGCCAGTTTGGCGTCTTGAAAAAATTGCCCATATAGGGGGTAAATAAAGTGATGCACCAGTAAGTGCTGCGATGCTTAGGACGACTTCAACAATTCCTCCCATGCTTTGTACCGCCACGGCCACACCTATCGCTAAAAATCCGAAAACAAAGGTTGAGATTCGTGCTGCCTTCATAAGGCGTTGAGGGGGATAGTCAGGTTTGAACGACTTCAGTAGATCATTGGTGAACACACCCGCCGCGATGTTGATTGCAGTATTCACTGAGCTTGCGGTCGCAAATACCATAGCAGCTAGTATCAAACCTAGTAGTCCTTCAGGTAGCACCAATTTGCTCATAAGCAAATAGGCTTCCTCTGCTTCTGTGCCAGATAAATCTGGATTAATAACTCGATATATCATCGGAGGGACCATCCAAATTATTGGCGCTACTAAGTACAAGCTACCAAATAGTAAACCTACTTTTCGGGCTTCTCTGGGCTTAGCTACACTGGTGTAGCGTTGCACGTACGCCCAGTTACCACCAATGAAAACGGTGTTGTAGATTAAAAATGCCACCAGAAAAAGCCAGCTGTAGTTTTCATTCTGTAAGGCTAAAAAACCTTGTGGTAGCTTATTGATAAAGGTATTAACCCCGCCAACTTCACCAAATGCCAAAGGAATCATGATAAGCACGGCTGCGGTTAGCACCACAAACTGTAATACATCAGTTACTAATACTGCCCAAAGACCACCAACAGTGGTGTAAGCAATAACGAACAACCCTAATACCAAAATAGCCAGGTTCAGAGGAATGCCAGTGGAAACCTCAATAATCTTTCCTACTGGATAAAGAAAAGCGCCCGCAGTAAACAAATTAATAAACAAAAAAGCGGAAGAGTAGACTTTTTGCACCGATTTTCCGGCTCGATGTGTAAGAAAGTCAGCAACAGTTAAGGCTCGGGTTTTATTCCAAGCAGGCGCAATAATGTAGCCAATAATGAGCCCAGCAACAGCCATGGTAGATTGAATAACAACTGCCACCAGGCCGTCGCTATAAGCAATAGAGCCCCACACTACAAAGGTGCCTACTGAAAAAAAGCTCATAAAAAGAGAAAGTCCGCTTATCCACCAAGGCACCGCGCCGCCAGCAGCAAAAAATGACGACATGCTCTTACCACTGCGAGAGAACATTAGCCCGAGAAATAAAATAATTAATGCAAATGCGATAGCAACGTAATAATCAAATTGGTTCATAAAGATTCTTTTAAACGATTGGAGCCATAAACCCCAATAATAACGACAATACACTGCAATCAGAGGGTTATCGGTTTAACCTAAGCAATGTAACGATATATTGTGGTTAGTCATAAAGGTGTTGTTACCACACGAATAATATAAATAATGTGTCACTATTAGAAACAAGTCAATGTGAATTTATTGTTAATATTGATTGTTTTTATAAAGAGCTTTTCTTTGTAATGCTATGTTCTGTTATCTTAACTTCATTTTAAGTAGGTTGGGCGGGTTTTTGTTGCTGGTTAATGAAATGTTTAAAATGTAAAAAATTTGATCCAAAATTCCTTGTAATGTGTCTATAATAGATTTATAAGTATTTTAGGTATACGGACACACGTGATGAGCCAGATTACTCTGTCAAGTGTGATGTCTTGTTAATCAAGGGGGCACAATGAATAATTTTAAAATACACAATTTAAAGCGTAATAGCATAGCTACAGCAATTATCACTATGAGTACTGCAGCGTTGACGTTGCCGGGCTACGCACAGGCTCAGCAAGATGAAAAGAGCACAGAAGAAGTTGAGCTTATTCAGGTAACCGGTATAAGAAGCCAGCTCACTCAAGCCGTTGCCACTAAACGGGATAGTGTCCAGTTTGTTGATGCGATTTCCGCAGATGATATGGGTAAGTTACCGGATACTAATGTCGCTGAGTCTTTACAAAGGGTTTCAGGTGTACAATTGGAACGGGGAATTGGAGAAGGTAGCGCCATCTCTATTCGTGGTTTAAGTCAAAATGTAATTTTGGTGAATGGCCGTCAAGTGACTACAGCGGGTGGCCGCGGTGATAAGGGGCCAGATACTCTGGAGTCTTCGTCATATAGTATGTTATCCCTTATTCCTTCTAGTTTGGTGTCTAGCTTAGAGGTGTCGAAATTACCCAGTGCAAGGGAAATTGAGGGCGCGTTGGGTGGGGTTGTAAACATCAAGACTCGTCGTCCATTAGACAATGATGGGCAAAAAGTTGTAGCTAGCGTTACTGGCTCCTACAATGATTTGTCGAAAGACAATGGCACTGAAGCATCTATTTATTATTCAAATAGTTTTTTTGAAAATACCCTAGGTATACAAGTTGCCGCCTCAAAAGCTAGTTTGGTTTTTCAAGAGGAAGGACTTAATACATTCTCAGGCTATAGTTATGATGCCTCGGTAACTGCCGACCCAAATGAAGAAACGTTGGTTTTTAATGATATACGATATTGGGAAATCAATGACAAACGTGAAAGGACCGGCTTGAATGCCATGATACAGTGGCAACCAACCGATACGTTGGACCTGTATATCGATAGCTTCTATAGCAAAGTAGATTCAGACCGTGATCGATTCTGGACAGGGTTTTGGACGTGTTGTGGTTATGATAATACCGAAATCTCCGATAATGGGGTGTTAACGTCAGCCAGTATAAACCGACCCGTGCAAACCAATACCGAATTTGCGCCAGCGTTTATGGAATTTACTAGTACTGCAGTAGGTTTTAGGTGGTTTGCAGACGATTGGGAAGTTGAGGGGGAGCTTGCTTACACAGACTCAACTTCTAATTCGCAACAGGATTTCATGCGTTTCCAAACAGCAGAAGCGGCAGAAGTTGATTTTGATTTATTAGCCGGTGATGACGCACCTGATATCATGTTTGGGGGCGCTGATTTAACCTCACCAGAAGGGCTGAACCTAGCCATTATCTATGATAATACGTCTCATAATGAAACCACAGATACCGCGGTTAGATTAGATTTTACGCGTTATTTCGATGATGATTTTTTTACCTCAGTAGAGTTTGGTGGTCGTGCCAATTCTCTCGAGACCGATCATGATTATGTCGCTAGAGCAATTACTCCTAATTTTGCGTTAACTGCGCTACCGCAAATCTATACCATGTACAGCAACAGTAACTTCTTCTCTGGTGATGGCCCAGCAGTTAACGATCAATATTTGGTGGTGGACAAAAGCCAATGGCAAGGTTGTACCACACTGAGTGAGTTTTACGATGCAGCGCAAACCGCAGAATGTGCTACCACCCATGATCTTTCACCTTCTTACGATATCGCTGAGGATTTACTGGCTTTTTATACGCAAGCAAACTTTTCTGGTGAATTAGGCGGCTATGAGGTTTCTGGTAATTTTGGCGTACGTTATGTGCAAAGGGATTTAACTTCAAAAGGTCACTCTGAAGACGTGACTACAGGAGCCGCAACACCATTTACAACCGAAGTGTCACATTCAGAATTTTTGCCTTCTGCTGTGGTCAAATTAGATTTGACCGATGACGTGGTATTACGCTTTGGCGCTGCACGTACACTCACTTTTCCTGATACTTCAGATCTAAGTAGCGGCATCTTTGTCAGGGGAGATTTTACAGCTAACGGCGGTAACCCTGAATTAGATCCATTTGTTATCAATCAGCTAGACTTTTCTGCTGAATGGTATTTTGGTGAAACTAGTATTTTATCTGCTGGTGTGTTTTATAAAGATGTAGAGTCGTTCATTGTAAATACAATCCAACCCCGAGATTTGCCCAACTATAGTCAGCAAGTATTTGTTGAACAACCAATCAATGGTGAAAGCGGTACGATCCAAGGCTTAGAAGTTCTTTATCAGCAAGCGTTTACGGCACTACCAGGGTTTCTGGAAGACACCGGTATTATGGCAACTTATTCCTTTATAGACAGTGAAACACCATTTGAAGATGGTCGTGGCAATAGTTTGCCCATCCCTGGTTTGTCTGAAAATAACATCAATATGGTGCTCTATTATGAGATTGAGTCTTTTGGTGTGCGGCTTGCCTACAACTGGCGAGATGACTATTTGGGCTACTTAGGTGCTGGTGATAACGGCGTATTTTATGAGAGTTATCAGGATTTAGCAGCTACTGCGAACTATAAAATTAATGACCATGTAAGCTTAAACTTTCAAGCTGTTAATTTACTGGATACCAGACAAAAGCAATACGCTGCTTATGAAGAAGCGATACAACGCAATGTTGAGTTTGGAACTACATACAAATTGTCTGTTTCAGTTAACTACTAATGTAAGAGTAGGGAAGCCGCTGTGACAGCGTGACCGTATTTTTAGTACGGTCTAGCTTTCTTTTATGTAAAATGACCTTAACAAAAATAACTTTAACAAGACGATCATGTTCAATTCAAGTTCAAGCCTTAAAAAACACGGTAGCCAGTTAAACCATAGCCTCATTGAAGGAATAAATGTTTTACAAGGCTTAGCTTCATTTGAACGTCCAGTGGGATGTCGTGAATTAGCGCGCTTTTTGGAGCTGGACACCACACGAGTAAATCGCCTTTTGCGAACGTTAGACTATATTGGCTTAGTGCAAAAAAATAATGATCGTAAGTATGTGACGGGACCAGCAATGCTGGTTTTAGCGGCGCAAGGTTTATGTGCTTCAGGTGTCACCACAAAAGCTATTAAGCCATTAGAAGAGCTACGGAAATATGGATTAGTTGTGGCCATGGGAGTGTTATGGCACGACAAGGTTACTTACCTTTATCATTCACTTCCCGATATGGGGGAAGAGAGTCCGCTTGGGCGTTTGGGCTATTTTCCTGCCACTGAATGCGGTACCGGTATTTCTTTATTGTCTGAGCTTGAAGATGAAGAAGTGAGAGGGTTATATCAAGATCGCGATATTCCAGGGTTTCCAGAAGGTGTTGAAAGTTTACTAAGTTCACTTAAACAATTCCGCGAGCAAGGTTATGTGAAGATGCAAACGCATTATAAAACTCACTTACCACACCATTCGGTTACCATCGCCGTCAATGTGAAAGGTAATATGCACAGTTCTATCGCGCTTTCCGGCTGGATCCCAGAAGAAGCTACGGAAGAATTAGTTACGTTATTAAAAAATAAAGCCAAAGAAATTGAATAAGAATAAGTAATTATTTAACCAACGTTAGTCAATAAGTTTATACAGCTTCAGCCACATTTTTAATGCCTCGAACCAGTTGTATTGGTGATACATACCAAAGCCATGCCCGCCATATGGCAATATCAAAAGTTGCACTGGTACCTGTGAATTACGTAGTGCTTGATAATATCTTAGGGAGTTTTCAACAGGTACGTGATTATCGTCATTAGCATGTAATATGAATGCTGGGGGAGCATCTTCGTTTACCTGCATGTCGTTTGAGAAGTAGCGAATATCTGCGGCGCTGGCACGCTCGCCTAATAATAGTGTTTTCGTTCCTAAGTGCGTTATGGGTTGCTCCATGCTGATCACAGGGTAAATTAAAATTTGAAATGCTGGTTTAAGCATTTTGGGATCAGTGGTTAACAGTACCGGTCGGCTATAGTGTACTGCTGCACTTGAGGCTAAATGCCCGCCTGCAGAAAACCCCATTACTCCGATTTTTTTGGCGTTCAGTTTCCATTTAGTCGCGTGAGTATTAACAACATGCAGCGCCTGTTGAATGTCTTGCAAAGGCCCCATCTGGGGGTTGTCCATAGTGTTAGTGGAGGGCATTCGGTATTTAAGAACAAATGCACTAATGCCTAGTTTAACTAACTCAACGGCAATGGCATGGCCTTCCATGTCCACCGATAGACCTCGATAACCACCGCCCGGACAAATGACTACTGCGCTGCCATTGTGCAATTTCGCACTAGGCCAGTAAGCGGTTAATTGTGGTTGGCTAATGTCTATCACAAAACGGCCAGTGGCCTCTTGCGATTCAATAGACTCGTGATCGATAGACGCTCTGGCTCCGGGAATTGGGCTAGAATAAAGTGCCATGCTTTCACTTGTCTCTTTTTGCATTTTATATTCTACTCATTGCACGCAACCGTGCTTTCAGTGCCACAGAATCAATGAACGTTGGACATAGATGTCGCAGGTCATTGATACTACTAACATGTTGCTTTAAGGTTTTTAACGCTTATTCTATTCAAGCACAATTTTATCTATGGATATTTTGTATCCTGAACTGCTTGGATTCTGGCCTGTAACGGTAAACCTCAGTAATTTATCGCCAGCGGTGGAAACGTTAATTGTCCCTAGTATTGCGAGTGGCCAGTTCACCCCAGTATTGTATTGATCAACTGAACTGGCAAAGTCATTGCCTTCATAACCGGTTGTTGCTATGCCGCGAGTACTATGAGTTTTATAACTGTACTTGACGGTGTAAGTACCAACCTCAACATTTGGCAAGGTAAATTCAATCCAGTCATTGACTGTATTATCTTGCAACATTACATACTTACCCTCACTTGCATTCACATCAGAAAGAACGGTTACCGTCACCGTGTTAGTAAAGTACAAGTCTTCAGCTTCGTAGATGGTGGGCACCACAGGCTCTGGGATGTCGGTTAAATCGCTATCTACAAAAAACGCATATAATTTACCCGAATTTGAGCTCACCGAAGTAGGCGCTGACGCGTAAACAATGTCTTCATTAGTCTCTTTAACTTTAACATTGACCCGTTCAATAGATTTGTCATTAGACAAAATGTAAGAAGCCCATGCGCTACTGCCAGTTTTCTCCGCTACATACAATTGCTTGTCGTTGCTAACAAAGTAAGCTCTTACGCGATTACCAACAATAGTATGACCCAACGCAGCGATGGTCTCTTGAGCGCTGTATATACTCGTTTTGTCGACCCAGCTGGTGCCATTCCAGCGAATACGAAACACCTCATAATCTCGTCCTCCACTACTTGCGCCATCGGTACGAAAGCGATAAACCACACTTGGCCGGCCAGTGCTGCCTAGTGCTATTTTAGCGGACTGAATACCCTTACCTGTGTCTGAAGAAGTGAATGACTCACCGCTTTCTAATCCTTGGTAGAAAAGATTAGGCGTTGATAAGTTTACTGGCGCACTCACTGTGCTGCCATTGGCCGTTTTAAATAAACCGGTGTTCGGTTCGTACTTCAAGTAACTCCCGTAGTGTCTATCTGCTCGAGGGTGACCGTACGCCCATTCCCAGATAATGTGCACATCCCCGTTACTATCAACTACCAAATCATCCGGATAAACCCGTGTATTGGTTTGACTCGCAAAAGTCCCTATGTGGCTCCACACATCGGTATTGTTATTCCAATAGAATAGCTGCCCTTTACCAATATCAGATCCATTTGTGTCTCTAACAATCAAATAAATATCGCCATTCTCAGATGTTGCTGCAACTGGGTAGGTGTATATTCCAGTGTTATTTACCATGTCAGAGCGTTTCAATAAATTATTAACATCAGTAGGGCTTGAAGAACGAAAATATCGCCAATTGTTATTGTGATGGTCGGCAAAAACATGGATGTCGCCATCTCCATCAACCGCTATAGTAGGTTGATCATGGCCGTTGTCATCACTGTGTTCCCAAATGCTACCGTCAGCATTTTTTAAGAACCCAGAAACCCAAACTCCTGACGATGATCGTTTAGCTACTTTTACTTTATGCTTGCTATTTGTCGAGCCAGAAGAGTTAAATGAAAAATAGGCATCACCATCGTGGATAGCCAAAGGAACCCACCAACCAGCCTGATTGCTCGAATCCACCCCTGCCACTTCTTCAACGATTACGTCCGCAAATACAGAATGAATAAAAAACAGACAAATCAAGCCACTAATCAATTTTGATGATAAACGCATAGTTCACCCACTTGTATCTATAAAAGATTTAACTTTATTTAAACATTCAATTCACGATTTAGCAACAAAGATCGAGGTTAAGTGGTTTTTTATCGATTTAGTCGTTTGGTTAGGCAATATTTCCAATATTTTTCAGAATGTAAGTAATCGAGACATAAATAGGTTATATAAAAGTCACCTACTAGGAATAGGTTGTTTGTATCTATTTAAGATACGAATTAATGTTTTTATTGGTATGAAAGTGCAGGGTGAAGAATGAAAAGTGCTTAGTGTTATGACGAGAACTTAATCACGAGACGAGAGCGCTTACGTCATTAGTTCGCTGATAATCCAAAGGTTAAGCAGCACCTAAGCCCTACGTTTCAGTGTCTACATCTCTTAGTCACAAGTATTGAATTGTGTAAAACGGCTTTATGCCTTTTCATTGTGATTAAATGGTTGCGCAATTTTTTTGGTGTAGTGGTTTTTTAGAATTTGGCGGTGATGAGGGCGTTACTCTCTTTTCTTTAATAAGTTGGTCGAAAGCTGCTTGTTGTAACATTTTTATTTGACGCTGAGACATGCCAAGTTCGAAACCTGAGCATTCATATTCACCTAGAGAACGTGGATCTAAACCCGTTAAGTTTCCGAACGCCATTAATGCGTGCAAGTAATATCCGTATGAACTTCCATGGTAGTAATCCCATGTCCACAAGCTAATTTTTCCAAATGCAATGCCATCGTAGGGGTTAGTATCGGCAATTCCTAATTTCATTGCTTGAGTCCAAGCTTCGCCTACAGCATTTACCGCTGTAACATAAGGAGATTGCGCAGCTAGGTCATAGCCAGCTCGAACATCTAGTGCCATTTTTTCTATTGGCGTGCCAGACCATTGGCGATCAGCTTTATAAATTAAGTCTGGTCGGGACCAAGTTGCCGTAATATAGACTTCTACTTTTGAGTTCAAACCATATAAAAACTCTGACATTTTTGCAGTTGATTTAACAAGTGCATTTGGGGCGCCAGGTTGTTCTTTATCCATCGTACTATAACTATGCATAACAACCTGATCCCAAGGTTGAGAGCCAATAACATCCAACTTGTTGTTTAAGTGATAATCTAAATCGCTACCGCCATGGGTTTCTAGGTATACATCGTAATGTAGACCAACTTGCTCTGTAAAAGATTTAAAAAGAGCAGGTACGCCACCAATTCCTTCGCTATTTAGGTCAGTAACCGAATTCGTACGGTAGTGTTTAGTTGCTGAACCGTAACCGAATGTAAAACTATTTCCTATAAACAAAACCTTTGTTTCTGCATTTACAAACGAATGGTTCAGTATCAAAAATAGGGCGGTAATGTTAATCATGCAACGTTTCATGTTTTATTCACTCTCTCTATCTATCGTATTTCTTTGTCGGAGATGAAATGAAGATCCGACTCATTTTTTAATGTAAGCCTGTGTCCACCTAGCTAATCATATAGCTCACGCTTAAAGAAGCAGTTTCTTACTTCCATCATCACCCACCAACTCCAACCCGAACCAACAACACCCCCATGCCCCCAGCCACAACAGCGAACACGGCCAGTATCAATGATGTGCTTTTTAAAATGTCGCCGTCGCGGTTTTGCAAACCGAGAATAGCGGTTACTGCCACTATGTTATTTATGCACACCATGTTGCCCATGGCTGCGCCTACACTTTGTAGTGCCAGTATGGTGGTAAGGGGTAGTGACAATTGTTCGGCAATGGTGGTTTGAATTCCCGCGAAGGTTAAATTAGAAATAGTGGCCGAGCCTGAAAAGAATGAGCCTAGTGCGCCTAAAAGCGGGGCGAAGAAGGTCCAGTTGGCGCCCGTTATTTGTGCCAAGTGATGACCTATTTGGGCTACCGCTGCGCTGTTTTGGCCAGAACTGTCGCCAAGCATCATCATGTTCACAAAGATAAGCGCGCCTAGCATGGCGAATAAAGGCGTGCGCATGCGCGCTAGGGTTTGTTGGCTTGCTGTTTTTAATGAGTTCGATGCTGATGAGTGCCGAAATAACCACAAGGTTACGCTGCCTGTTACCGCAAAAGGAATGATAGACGGAATATACAAAACGCTATGTTTCCAGGTTACCGTGGTATCTAAAATGCTGGTTAAGCTGGCCACTAAACTGGTGCTTATGTGGAAGGTGCCTAAAAAACCTAGGCTAATGTGTAATGCAGGTTCGGTGGCTTGTAAAAGCGCTTTTAACCCTAGCTCGGGCAGGCGAGTTAATACCAAAAGTAACACAGTGCCCCACAGCGGGAACGCGGCTTTTATTAGTGTTTTTAGTGGTACTGTATTCGCTGGTACTTGTTCTGGGGTTTGTTCGGTGGCTGCTGGTCGATTTACTGCTTGTTGATTTGTTGTCTCTGTCCCTACTTTATACTTCGCCAGCAACAGGGTAATAACTAGGCCAATTAGCCCGCCCAGTAACGAAGGGAATTCTACGCCGAAGTAACTTAGCCCCAAATAGGGCAGGGTGCATGCGCAGGTGGAAAGCAGAATAAAAAGCAGGTTCTTTTTAATATCTGCGGTATCGCTCACTACTAATCGTAATGCCAATATCACTATTATAGGTGCGGCTATGGTGTTAATTAGGGCGGCTTGCTGGGCTATTTCTAGCACGCTTTGTTGTGGAAGTTCTAGTAGCGATAAACCGAACCATACGGGGGTGCCCATAGCCCCAAACGTAACGGGAATGGTATTAAGCACTAAACAGAACAGTGCCACCCGTAACGCGGGAAAACCAAGGCTGTACAGTATTGGGGCGGCAATGGCGGCAGGTGTACCAAAGCCACTGGCTCCTTCAATTAGAAACATAAACGCCCAGCCCACAATCATTAGCTGGGCTACAGGGTTTGAACTTACGCCGTCTAACGCTTTGCGTAAAATAGCTAATGCACCGGTAATTTCCATGCACTTAAAAAGGAATATAGCGCCTGCGATAATAGAAAGTGGGGTAAGTGCTAGCAATGCGCCACTTATTACATTGGCATTCACTAACCTTGCGTCTTGTTTGAATACTAATAGCACCACTATGTAAGCGACTAAAGCGCTTAAAGGTAAGGCTTTGCTTGATGGCATAGGTTTCTTTTTTACCATTAAGGTAATAAGCAAAATAAGAGGTAGGTAAGAGAACGCTAAATTCATCATAGTGAGAAGGCTTCGCTTAGTGTAAGCATCTCTATACTCTGCTAGTTGCTTGTTAACTAGTCAAATTATTAGCGCATATAAGTTACAGCGCAATAAAATAGTTGCTATAACACCTTTTCATCCGTCAGCATTTTCAAGATAGCGTCGGCAGCTTCTTGGTTGTTGTAAATAACTTTGCCTGCGCCGCCTTGGGCTTTGGCGGTGGCGGCTTTAAATCTATCGGCTGCGGTTTTAGCTTTTACTACTTTTAGCCGTTTAGGGCGGGGTTGAGCAGGGGTTATTTTCCATTCGGTATTCGCATTGTTTGTAGTGGCAGTAGCAATGGCATCCACTACAGTAATTTTACCCCGCATGGCTGCGCCAAAAGCACTTTGTCGTGGTGCTTTGGCGGCCATATCAACGGTGGCCACAAAAGGTAGTTTTACCCTTACTTTTCTGCGCTGTCCTCTTGGCAAGGCTTGAAGTAACTCTGCGAATCCCGCTTTTTTATCTACGCTTAATATCTCGGTTATGCTTGGTACTAATGCCATACCTAATTGTTCAGATAATACGTAAGGCAGCATGCCTGACGATTCCCCATTTTCGGCACGTATTCCTGTCAGTATTATATCGGGGTTGCTATCAGTGAAGTTGCTAGTTAACGCGGTAAGGTTATCAGCTTCTTGCGGTATGTTTAGAACCTGAATTTCAGGTAAGCCCATGCCTAAATAGTCTTTTAATACAGTGTTGGTTTGCACATTGTCTGCTGCGCCTGCGTGCATAACGTGTAACTGGGTACCGGGTAAATTCAGCCCAATCTCTATGGCCCTCGCGTCTTGCTCGGCTCGCCGTGGGCGCTTTGATAGTGGATGCTCTCCAACCGACACCAATACGGTCACATTTACGCTTTCTTTGCTCGCCGTGTTTACCATTTTCACGACATTATTGTGTAAACCCTCAGTGTTTTTATTAATCTCGGTGCTTGCTGAATGAGTTTGTTTACGCATGTAGAGCCTCCAGCATATGTATAGGTGTTGCTTGATGCGGGTTTTGCCCTGAAGTATCGCTGGTGGATGTGCTTTGGTTGTTTTTATCGCCTTTCAGGTCGGTGTTTAGGTCGCTTTTAGGCTCGCCTTTTTGCTCAGTCACTAAGGTGAGCAACGCGGCTAATATTTCTTGGCTATCGCCAATGGCGCTCAAATCGGCGCGCTTAACCATGTCGCAGCTAGCATCGCTGTTAACGGCGATTACTTTTTCACACTGTGCTATGCCTTGCATGTGCTGAATAGCGCCCGATATACCTACCGCAATATAAACTTTTGCCGTAACCCAAGTGCCGGTTGCGCCTACTTGTCGTTCACGTGGCATAAAGCCATCGTCTACCGCTACACGGCTTGCGCCTTCGGTAGCACCCAATATTGCAGCTGCGTGGTGGAACTGATCCCAATCGGTAATGCCGTTACCGCCAGATAAAATAAACCCAGCTTCGGCCAGATTAATATCGTTAGGGTTCACGCTTACATTGCCTAAGTCTGTAATTTTCTGCTGGCTGATACTTTCTACAATCTGATCTGGCGTTTGCTCTAGTACAGGGCTCGGTTCTTGATTAGGAAGGTATTGAGTATTGATGTTAGGAAGCTGATTCAGTGACTGCTCAAGCGGCCGCTCAAGCGCTAGGCACTCGTGGCGAGTATCACTTACCGGCTCGCTGCATTCTTCAAGTACTAGCATGATGTTTGTTATGGCACGGGTAATATCGGTTTTACCTGCAGAGCCGCGACATACTATTTGGTTGTTATTCACTTTCCATACATTGCTGGCCACCGTGGTATTAAGCTTTGCGGCTAATCGGCGGCCTAAATCTGCTCCGCCATGAATGCTATCTGGAAATAAAACATGTTTTGGGTTTAGCTGGTTTACTAGCTTGTATAAATCGGCGCACCGCTGTTCAGGGTTATAGTGCTGATATTCATTGCCTTCAAAATTAACCAGCCTGTCTATGCCTGTGATATCTAGCCGTTCTTCGGTAATAGCATCGAAGAATACCGCTACTACTGCGCCTGTTCTTTCGCCTGCACTCGCACCTGCACCTGTGCGTACTTCATTGCCTTCAATTCCTTTATCAAATGCTGCGTTATTTTCGGCAAGCACGCCGTTTTCAATATGAGCTTCGTGGGTTGCCAATTTATGAGCTAAGCCTAGGGTATCTCTATCATGGCTAGATAATCTGCCTGAAACGCCATCTACCACCACTAGAATATAAAAATCTGGGTTAGCTACTTTGTGTAGCGGCAGCACAACCTCTTCTTGGGCTGCTGAATTACTACCTTGAGCCGATTGCCTGTTTAGCTGTTCAAATGAGTCTGCAGCGCCCGACCTATCAATTCGCTTTAGGCCATTTGGGCCAATAAAACCGATGGTATGTACGTTTTTACGCAATAGGCCAGTAGGGCCTCGTTGAACTAGCTGGCCTTCAGGTACATGCAATGGATGCAGCCTATTTCGGGCAATCCACTGTGCTCGCGGGTCGCGACGATATAGGTTAGACATCGGCCGTGCTCGTTATTTTGTGCGAAACTTTTACATTCACCACTTTTGCGGCGGTGGGTTCAAGGTTTACGGCTGACAATTTAGTATCAACGGCAGTTTCTTCTTCTAATACCTGTTTACCTAAAATCTGTGCATCTAAAGTCTGAGTATCTAAAACAAGCGCATCTAACATTAGCTCAGCAATGTCTTTTACTTGTGGGCGGGGCTCTACAACCCCCTCAAGCATTAAGCTACATTGCGGGCAGCCCACTGCGATAATGTCAGCCTTGGTAGCTTTAGCGTCTTCCATTCGCATATCGGGAATGCGCTGCGTGCCGGGTATGTCGGTAATGGGGGCACCGCCACCGCCGCCGCAACAGCGCGCTTTCGTTTTGCTTCGCTCCATTTCTTTTATACTAATGCCCATCGCTTCTAGTAAGTACCTAGGGGCATCGTATTCGCCGTTGTATCGGCCTAAATAGCATGGGTCGTGATAAGTAAGCGATAAGGCTTTATCGGTGCTTAAGCTTAGCTTTTGGCTTTTTACTAATTCGGCGAAAAAGCCGGTGTGGTGATACACATCGTAATTGCCGCCAAAATCACCGTATTCATTTTTAAGGCAATGAAAGGCATGAGGGTCGGCGGTAACAATATGCTTGAATTTATACTGGGCCATGGTGGCAATATTGGTTTTCGCCAAGCGCTGGAAAGTGGCTTCATCACCTAGTCTGCGTGCGGGGTCGCCGCTGTCGCATTCGCTATCGCCTAATACCGCAAAATCTACGTTAGCCGCGCGCAATAAACTTACCATGGCACGCAAGGTGCGTTGGTTTCGCATGTCGAAGGCGGCATCGCCTATCCACAATAATACGTCTGCTTGTTCTACCTGTTGGCCAAATATGGGTAAGTTCTGATCTGCTGCCCAGTTCATTCGGCTGTTTGGCGCATAGCCATTGGGGTTGTCGGTGGTTTTTAAGTTCTCGAGTAACTCGGCACCTTTGCCCGGGGTTTGGCCTTTTTCTAAGGTTTCAAAACGGCGCATATCAACAATGGCGTCTACATGTTCAATCATCATGGGGCATTCTTGGACACAGGCCCGGCAGGTGGTGCAAGACCATACGGTTTCAGATGGCACTAGCACGTTCACAATAGGAATAATCGCGCCGCCTTTATGAGTTCCTGCCTGCACGCCAGGGTAGGGGCTGCCAGCAAACTGGGCATCGCTGCCTCCGGCCATGCCAACTACCATGTCTTGAATAAGCTTTTTGGGGTTAAGCGGTTGGCCTGCGGCAAAGGCAGGGCAGGCTTTTTCACATCGACCGCATTCTACGCATGCGTCGAAGCTAAGGAGCTGGTTCCATTTAAAGTCTTCAGGCTTTTCTACACCTAGCTTCCCTGTTTCAAGGTGAATGCTTTCAAGGTTAATGCTTTTAAGACCCGTTGAGCGCCCGCCGCCAAAGCGTTCTTGCCTGCGGTGAAAGCCTAAATGCAGTGCGCCAGCAAAGGCGTGCTTCATGGGGCCGCCCCAAGCCATGCCTAAATACATTTCGCCCACGCCCCACGTTATGCCAATCAATAACACCACGGCCAATAACCAACCGCCTGTGTTTGTGGGTAATAGGCCGGTGGCGGGTAAGCTTAAAATAAAGAAGCTACTTGCATAGGTTAACAAGCTATAGGGCAAGCGCGACCACGGCCCTTTAGACAAATTAGGCGGTGGGTTCCTGCGCCGTAAAAACACAAACACAGCGCCAATAAACATAAGGGCGCTACTGGCTAACAAAGCATAATTTAAAACAGGGCCTGATATGCCGAATAGGTAAATGCTCAGCACTAAAATAGTGGTTAAAACGAAGCCGCCCGCGGTGGCCACGTGGGTATTTGAAATGTATTTGTCGCTCGCGACTACGTGATGAAGGTCTACTAAATAGCGCCTTGGAATAGAAAGTAACCCAGCCCAATGCACAGTAGAAGCTTGTCCTTGTCGCCACAAACGTACGCGGCGGCCTGCGCCAACTAGCGTAAGCAATACCGACACTAACAACAGTACAAATAATACAGACGGTAAAAAATCATCAGCAAACATGACAAAACCTACATTGGTTAGATTTCTTATTTTTAATGGCCAACCCCATGGGCTGATTGGCTGTGTACAGCGCTGCTATAGAAAGCGATATTGTGGAAAAGCCGGCTAAGGAAAAGCAGGCCATTAACGCCATACTTTTCCATTTCATTAGAAATCTTTGCATAGCCTTAAGGCGTCATAAATGGCGGCGTGTGTATTACGCTGAGCTACACAGTCGCCAATTCTATACAGCAAATAGCCGCTCGCTTCTTCTGCAAGCATAGGTTGTGGCTTTGCGTCATATAGGGCTTCAATATCCATTTGCCCTTTGTTGCGAGAGTCTTGCTTAAGTTGGTAGTACAGCAGTTCGTCGGGGCGGGTACCGTTTTCTACTACAACTTGGTCCACCACCCGTTCTTCTTGCTGCCCTGTGTATTCGTTTTCAAGCACGGCCACAAGTTTGTCGCCTTCCTTGTATACCTTTTCTAGTAACAAGTCAGAGGTCATGATGACTTCGCGCTCGTACAAGCTGCGATAATAAGTGGGGAAGGTGGTGCCGCCTACCGCTGCACCTGGCTTAATATCATCGGTAACTACTTCTACCAAAGCGCCGTTGTGGGCCAAGAAGTCGGCAACCGATAACCCGCTGAATTCGCATATGGTGTCGTACACTAATACGTTTTTACCTGGCGGTATTTCGCCATTTAAAATATCCCATGAACTTACCACCAAGCCGTCATCAGCACCCCAATGTGGGTTTTGATTAATGAACGGCGTCGCGCCGGTGGCCAGAATGACTACATCGGCATTAAATCCGCGA
The DNA here is from genome assembly GCF_030547075.1 of Alteromonas sp. 1_MG-2023. GTDB lineage: Bacteria > Pseudomonadota > Gammaproteobacteria > Enterobacterales > Alteromonadaceae > Alteromonas. Next base: position 92,698 of record NZ_JAUOQH010000004.1, read on the forward strand.
ATACTGGCTTCATCGGCAGCGGTATTAAGCTGAATATCTACCCCTAATCGCGCAAGTTCTAGGGCGAACCAGCGAGTAATGCCTGCTATTTGGTCGCGCTGCGGCGCTTTGGCGGCAATAGAAATTTGCCCGCCTAGCTCACTGTTTTTTTCTATTAGGGTTACTTTATGGCCGCGTTCAGCGCTAACGCGGGCCGCTTCCATGCCCGCAGGGCCGCCACCTATAATTACCACTGTGCGAATAGGGCCGTCGGTTTTTTGAATAATATGGGGCATGGTAGATTCGCGGGAAGTGGCCGCATTTTGAATGCAAAGTACATCTAACCCTTGGTATTGGCGGTCTATGCAATAGTTCGCGCCCACGCACTGCTTTATTTGATCAACCTGGTTAAGCTTAATTTTGGTAATGAGATGCGGGTCGGCAATATGCGCCCGAGTCATGCCAACAAAGTCTACGTAGCCTGCTTCTAGTATGCGCTGCGCTTGGTTAGGATCTTTAATATTTTGTGCGTGCATCACCGGCACGCTCACCACTTCTTTAATGCCCGCCGCTAGGTGCAAAAATGGTTCTGGTGGGTAGCTCATGTTAGGAATAACGTTAGCAAGGGTATTGTGGGTATCGCAGCCCGAGCCTACCACGCTGAAAAAGTCGAGCAGGCCGGTATTGTTGTAATAGGCCGCTATTTCTTTCATGTCGTCGTGGTTAAGGCCATCGGCGTGAAATTCATCGCCGGTAATGCGTAAACCTACGGCGAAATCGCGTCCTACTTCTTCACGTACGGCTTTTAGCACTTCCATGCCAAAGCGCATGCGGTTTTCAAAGCTACCGCCCCATTCATCGGTGCGCTGGTTTACCCGAGGGCTCCAAAATTGGTCGATTAAATGCTGGTGTACTGCAGAAAGCTCAATGCCATCTAAACCGCCTGCTTTCGCACGGCCAGCAGCTTTGGCGAAGTCGCCAATAATGCGCTGCATTTCTTCTATTTCAATGGTTTTGCAGGTAGCACGGTGTACTGGTTCACGAATACCACTTGGACTAAGCAAGGTGCTCCAATTGCCCCCGTCCCATCTAGAGCGTCGGCCCATATGCGTAATTTGAATCATAATTTTGCCGCCGTGTTTGTGCACGGCATCGGCTAAATTTTGAAAATGAGGAATAATACGGTCGGTAGATAAATTAACGGATTTCCACCAATCTTGAGGGCTATCAATAGACACCACGCTCGACCCGCCACAAATACAAAGCCCTACGCCACCTTTGGCTTTCTCTTCGTAATATTTTACGTAGCGTTCTGTGGTCATGCCGCCTTCGGTGGCATACACCTCTGCGTGAGCAGTACTCACTACTCGATTTCGAATAGTCAGTTTATTAATTGCTAATGGCTTAAATAAGGCTTCAAACTGCGCCATGGTGTTCCCTCAAGAAATACATATTTGCTACTTAGTGTTTCAATCAATATGGTGTGGCTACAAAGGAGACACTTCAAAAATGCCATAGTCGCAGCCTTCTTCGGCGGCGCATTGGGTTTGTTCAGCTTGGGTTTTTACCGTGTAACCTAGACTTTGGGCTATTTGATCCATAGCGCCAGCAAACCAGCCGGTAAACATATAATCGACCTTGCGGTTCACATTGCCGTACTGATAAACAAAGGCGGAGTTTTCTAAGCGAACTCGGGCAGTGCCCGCTTTTAAATCGAGAGCTTCGGTAATGAAAAAGCCCCAGCCGCGCTGAGATAAACGCTTCATGTAATGCTCAAATACCGCCTCGCCAGATATGCCGTGGGCTTCTGCTTCTTTTTCGCACCAGTAATAGGCCGATTTATAGCCTGCTTTGTAAAGAATGTCGGCGTACTTTTCTGCGCCAATTTCTTCTTCAATACCCATGTGGTTATTCACAAAAAAGTGGCGTGGTACATAAAGCATGGGTAGGGCGTCGGTGGTCCATACGCCTGTTTTATCGTCTACTTGTATTGGCATTTCAGGGCTGTGATACGACATAATTATTCTCCCCACACTTGTTTTAGAACGTTAACCCAATTTTCACCCATCACCTTTTTGATTTTTTGCTCCGACCAACCGTGTTTTAACATGGTGGCGGTTAAATTGGGGAACTCGCCAAGGGTACGAATACCAAGTGGGTTCACAATTTTTCCAAAGTTAGTGAGGTTACGTGCGTAGCCTTTGTCGTGAGTAAGCATGTCGAAGAAGGCTTTGTCGTGGCCTTGGGTGAAATCTGTGCCAATACCTACACAATCGACTCCTGCAATATCAATCACGTAGTCCATGGCTTCTACGTAATCGTCTACGGTGGAGTCGATGCCTTTTGCCAAGAAAGGCGCAAACATGGTTACCCCAATAAAGCCGTTTCTGTCGGCAATGAATTTAAGTTCTTCGTCTGACTTATTGCGAGGATGATCTTTTAAGCCTGATGGCAAACAGTGGGAGTAACACACAGGTTTGGTAGATGCTTCAATGACTTCAATTGAGGTTTGTGGGCCTACGTGGCTTAGGTCGCACATAATACCTACGCGATTCATTTCGGCTACAATTTCACGGCCAAAACCCGATAGGCCACCGTCGCGTTCATAACAACCCGTACCCACTAAGTTTTGTGTGTTGTAGGCCATTTGCACTATGCCTACACCCAGCTTTTTAAATATTTCTACATAGCCAATTTGATCTTCAAAAGCATTCGCATTTTGAAAACCTAAAATAATGCCGGTTTTACCAAGAGCCTTTGCGGTGGCGATATCAGCAGTTTTAGTTACTGGCATGATCAAGTCGCTGTCGGTTTCAAAGTACTGATTAAATTCCACAATGTTATCTATGGTGCTTTTAAAACCTTCCCATACAGATACGGTGCAGTTAGCTGCGGTTAGGCCGCCGCGATGCATGTCTTCAAACAAATCTCGGTTCCATTTAGCTATCACTAAACCGTCGAATATTATCGAGCTGTCGTGCAACTCTTTTGCGTCTTGCATGGGAAATTCCTTAACTAAAAGCCGCTTTTAAAATGTGCTTCGTGCTTACGATTTGGAAATTAGAATAGCACTAGCAAAATGGGCGATTAGAGCTAATACGACTCATTATTTGCTAAATGCGTCGCGCCCTTAAGTTTAAAAGCAGTTAAGTGCTGTTAAGTGAAAATTAATATCGACGGAAAATTCACTGATGAGATTTGAGAAAGCTAAATAGGTGAGGGGGCTTTGTAGAAATAAGCTTGAATAAGGGTAATGCTAACGTGAAGTTTGTATGTTTACAGGTAGGATGCTGACTTCTCGAAGAGCGTTTTACTGTTTACTTTTGAGCGAGGCGATTGTAATTTTATGCTTGATTTATAAATCTTTGGTAGTGAGTGGGTACTTACTTAAGGGTTTGTTTCCACAGATGCTAAGTGTACGCTACTTGCCTATGTGCAAATAAAAGGCGCCTTGAAATAAGGCGCGCTCCTAAGCAAAAAGCATGACGCTTTTAGCCGCATTCTAATTGAGTCGGGGGAAACTGGTGAAGTTTTACCGTGCCATAGGTCGATTCGCCGCCACTGGCATTATCGAATTGTAGGCCTCGGTTTGCACGTTCTTCTCGCGGTGGAATTTTAAATGCATTGCGATAACATTTACTGAAATGAGGGGTAGATACAAATCCGCAGCAAATAGCTACTTCAATAATAGAAATATTGGTTTGCTTAATAAGTTGCCTTGCGCGAGTTAAACGAATTTGCATGTAATACCGATGAGGAGAGCAGTGCAAATAGCGTTGAAACAAACGTTCTAGTTGCCTGCGAGACAAGTTCACAAAACCGGCTAGCTCGTTTAGGTTCAAAGGTTCTTCAATATTCGCTTCCATCAAATGCACGATATCTTGAAGCTTAGACTGATTAGCGCCTACAACATGCTGAAGCGGAATGCGCTGCATTTCTGACTCGTCGCGAATATGTTCATGGGCGAACATTTCACAAATCGCAATTTGCAGCTCTTTTCCGTATTCTCTGCCAATAAGGCAAAGCATCAAGTCCATAGGGGCTGTGCCACCGGAACTACACCAACGTTTATGTTCAATGGTGTAGAGTTGGTTGGTGCTTTTGATTTTGGGGAAGTCTTCTTGCCAGCTGGCTAGCATTTCCCAGTGAATGGTGCAGTTTACGTTATCTAGCAATCCCGCTTTTGCTAATGCATAACTTCCCGTGCAAATACCACCTAAAATCACGTTCTTTCTGGCTAAGTAATTTAACCAGTTCAAATCGAGTTTGGTAATACCTTCTTTCACCGCAACGCCGCCGCAAACCATTACCGCCGAGTAGCTCTCATGGTTTTCGTACCTGGCACTTACGTTCACACTCAAACCATCACTGGCAACAACGGGCTCACCGCTGGCGCTTATGGTAGCCCAGGTGTACAAGGTTTTACCTGAAAGGTGGTTTGCCATGCGCAAAGGTTCAATAGCAGATGTCAATGCCATCATGGTGAAATTTGGCAGTAACAAAAAGCCAATATGACGAACACGGTCGCCCTTTCCTTCGTACTTTGTCTGTATAGGTATCATTGCATTAGCCTCTAGCTTGCCATGTTTTTATTATTTTTAGTGGGTCTATTTTTTGATCAAAATTTGATTCAAATAACAGTCAAATTAGCGATGAGGCTAGGTGACGATTATTGAATCACTACAGGCAAATGCAGTATAAAAATAACGACTTTATCTATTCTAATTGCGTCATTTTTATTCAAAATACAAAGTTATTGATGTTTTATTACACAAAACGAAAGTTTTTTCTACAACGAATGTGCGCTCTCGTTAGTTTGTGTGTACAGGTCGATAAAATTAGTATGGTGAAAGCTGGTTGATTTAGGTCTCTTAGGTTAAACCTCTTGTTTTGTATCTTTCAGCTAAGCCCTTTTAGTCAAAGCCCTTTTAGTTAAAGGCCTTAACTGCGAGAAGTTGATGCCGCAATGTTCACTTGCATGGTATAACTAAACCAGTCGATAAAGTTAATCACACCAAACTCATAAGTCGCAGAATATGGGCCTGGTTGATAGGCTATCGAATTAATGCCTCGTTGGTTGTTTTCTACTAAACGTCTGTCTTGTTTATTGGTTTCATCCCATACGTAAGTAAGTCTTTCAGTGTCGTAATCTACGCCTTCAACTGCGTCTTTATTAACTACCCACTTTGTCGTTACTTCGGTTTTACGTGGTCCTAGGGGCTTAACTTGAAAGGCAACAATATGATCGCTTTGTGCATGGTTCCACGAATTAGGCAGGTGCAAAATACGCATGGAGCCTAACTCAGGGTTTTTAATCCTTCCCATTAATTTCTTTACCGCTAATTGGCCATCTACTGTCATTGCTAGCGTGCCCTCTTTTAGCGGCATGCGAACAATGCGGTTGCGCTTAGCGTATCCGTGAGAAACATGCTTATGAGGAATGGCTTCGGCGTCCCATAGGGCTTGCTTTGACGCTACTAAAAACTTAAATTCATCGCTGGCTCTTGGGTCTTCCGTATCGTCCCACTCTAATAACGAGCCCAAAAGCTCTGGATGCGAGCCGCTACAGTGATAACACTCACGGTTATTTTCTATTACCAGTTTCCAATTTGCCTCTTCTACTATGGTCTTTTCAACGGCCACTTTTGCATTTTCTAAATCGTAGGGTTCAAGGTAATGGGTAAGATCTTCAAAGAAATCATCAATATTGGTTGGGTTGTCGCTAAGTGAGATATAAATGTACCCGCCCGCATTTCGACAATGAACGGGGCGTAAACCGTATTTCGATTTATCAAAATCGTCGCCCATGTCGGTGCCAGCATAAAGTAAGTTGCCGTCTAGTTCGTACGTCCACTGGTGGTACGAACACACTAGCTTGGCGGCTTTACCTTTTTCGGTTAGACACAGTTTCGAGCCGCGATGTCTGCAAACATTATGGAATGCGCGTACTTCGCCGTTTTGATCGCGCACTATCGTGATGGGGCTATTGCCAATTTGCTGAGTCATGAAATTGCCCTTTTTGGGAATTTCGCAGCTAAGCCCTACAAATAACCATTCTTTTTGAAATATTTGCTCCATTTCAATATCGAAGTTGGCTTGCTCGGTGTAGAAGGGCTGGGGTAGCGACAATGACACTGGGTGCGCTTTTAGGCTATCCGCTATCGCTTGCTCTTTGGTACAAGGTATTGTCGAACTCGGTATAATGTTTAGGTTTGCCATTCTATGTGTTTCCTTGCCCTGTATAGTTTCCAGCTTTTTTATATGGTTAGGCTGGTGGAGTGTAGGTTTGTACAGAGCCTTTGTATGTTCGACATATGCTCTACCTGAATTTTGTGATTTTGCAGCGCCTTAGTGATTAAAGCATTGCCAAAAACGACAAAACTAGCGTGCAATTCCGACCTATCCCGTTTTTTCTTAATCCGTTTAATTTGCGCAAGCGAGTTTCGATTTTTACTGTTGGTGTTATTGGTTATAGGCTTGTCGTTTTTGAATAAGTGGGGCAATTCCTACTAGTAGATATTGAGCGCATATCCTGTTTAGTTTTATGGAATGTGTTCGCAATGAGCGAGAATTTTTTAACCGATGTAAATACCCAGAGCTGGGCCAACGGGCGCCACGAAGTGCAGTGCGTTAACGTTATCTATGAAACCATGGATGTGCGTACGTTTTGTTTTAAGGCAAGTTCACCGGTTATGCACTTTTTTAAGCCGGGGCAGTTTGTTACCTTCGAATTGCAGATAAACAGTGAGCAAGTATTTCGTAGCTACACTATTTCGTCTTCACCATCGGTGCCCTACAGCTTTTCCGTTACCATAAAACGCATACCCGGCGGCCAAGTGTCTAACTGGATGCACGACAACTTAAAGCTGGGCGATTTACTCACAATTCATGGCCCGGTAGGGGCGTTTAACTGCTTTGATATTGTTAGCGACAAAGTACTACTACTATCGGGCGGGGTAGGTATTACGCCCATTATGTCGATGACACGCTGGTGGTACGACACTAACGCCAACGTAGATATCACCTTCGTTCATAGCGCCAGAACACCCAGAGACATCATTTATTACCGCGAACTAAAATTGATGGATGCGCGCATCGACAACTTCAATTTAAATATCGTGTGTGAACGCTATGAAAATGGCGAAAGTTGGAATGGTTATTATGGGTTTGTGGATCAGCGCCAACTAGAAATTATTGCTCCTGACTTTATGCAAAGAACCATTTTTTGCTGTGGTCCGCCAGCTTACATGGACGCCATTAAAAAGCTGCTCACGGTGGTGGGGTTCAACATGGAAAATTACCATGAAGAAAGCTTTGGCTTGCCGCCGACCGAAGCGCATTTGGATGCACAGCAGCAAGCTGATGATAATGCGAATATCGACATTGATACCGACGACTTATTGCAAGTTGAGTTTAGTAACAGCGGTAAATCAATCAAAATTCAACCCGATCAAACCGTGCATACCGCGGCTGCGCTTGTGGGCTTACATATTCCCAAAGGCTGCGGGCTAGGCATGTGTGGCACGTGCATGGTGAAGAAAACAGCTGGCGAGGTTGAAATGTCACACAACGGCGGTATTACCGATGAAGATGTGGAAGATGGCTACATTTTAAGCTGCTGCAGCATACCGAAGGGCGATGTGGCCATTGAATATTAAGCACCCCACGTAGCGCTAAGATAACGCTTATTTCCTATCGAAAATTCCGACTCGCTCGGAATTTTTTGTTTTTGATATCCGGTTTCAGTAACGCCTTTTTTACAACTCAAGTAGTTCATTTACCCTCACTTTTTAAACCTCAAAATAATGTCGTTAATGGTGGTAATTGTGGCGTTAGCAGAACTATTAGACGGTGAAACGAGGGCTAATATGCTGCTACAAAAACCGAATTGGTATCAGCAAAAACGCCAATGCTGCGCGCAATTAATGAAAGGTAGAACCATGCAAAAATACTCTGGGTTCGGACTGCTAAAGCATTCCTTGAGTCACCACGAAAACTGGCAGCGAGTATGGCGAAATCCAACGCCTAAAAAGCACTACGATGCCATTATTGTTGGCGGTGGTGGTCATGGTTTGGCCACGGCCTATTACATGGCAAAAGAGCATGGCATGACCAATATTGCTGTGGTTGAAAAAGGCTACCTTGGCGGCGGCAATACGGCCCGTAATACCACCATTATTCGTTCCAACTATTTGTGGGATGAAGCGGCGCATTTGTATGAACATTCATTGAAGTTGTGGGAAGGCTTGGCCCAAGACTTAAACTACAACCTGATGTTTAGCCAACGAGGCGTTCTAAACCTTGGCCATACATTACAAGATATGCGTGACATTGAGCGAAGAGTAAGTGCTAACCGACTCAACGGTATCGATTCACAATTACTTAATGGCCAAGAAGTACAAGATCTTGTGCCTATTCTAGATTGTTCTAAAAACGCACGTTACCCCGTGATGGGCGCATCGTGGCAACCCCGTGGCGGCACAGCCCGCCATGATGCCGTGGCATGGGGATATGCCCGCGCCGCTGATGCCTTAGGCGTAGACTTATTGCAGCAAACCGAAGTAACCGGAATTCGTCGTAAAGACGGTGCAGTTTGTGGTGTAGAAACCAATCGTGGCTTCATTTCTACCGATAAAGTTGCCTGCGTAGCCGCAGGTAACTCAGGTACGCTAGCCAAAATGGTTGGCATGGAGCTGCCATTGGAGTCTCATCCTTTACAGGCCATGGTGTCTGAGCCGATTAAACCCATACTCGACACGGTTGTTATGTCTAACCATGTACATGGTTACGTAAGCCAATCGGATAAAGGCGACTTAGTCATAGGCGCGGGAATCGATGGCTACTTGGGCTACGGGCAACGTGGCTCATTTAACATTCTTGAACACACTATTTCTGCCATTATCGAAATGTTCCCTATTTTTAGCCGAGTAAGGCTTAATCGCGCGTGGGGCGGTATTGTTGATACGTGCCCTGATGCCTGCCCGATTATTTCGAAAACCCATATTAAGGGGCTGTACTTCAATTGCGGTTGGGGCACTGGTGGGTTCAAAGCTACGCCGGGGTCGGGCCATGTTTTTGCACACACAGTGGCAAAAGATGAACCACACCCACTTGCCAAGGCCTTTGACGTGAATCGTTTCACATCGGGCAAACTAATTGACGAACACGGCGCTGCCGGTGTTGCGCACTAAGTCAGGGAGATTAAAACATGTTGCATATCTACTGCCCTTATTGCGAAGAATATCGCGAAGAAGAAGAGTTTCACCCCCACGGTCAAGCCCACATTGTGCGCCCCTTGGCACCCGAGTCGTTAACTGACGAAGAATGGTCTCAGTATCTGTTCTTCCGCAAAAACCCCCGTGGTTTGCATCATGAAATGTGGGTACATGCAGCCGGGTGTCGAAAGTTCTTCAATATGACGCGACACACCGTGACCTACAAAATACTCGAAACTTACAAAATGGGGCAGCAGCCCAGTATCACTGCTGAGGACACACAATGAGCCAAGTAAACCGTCTTGAATTGGGTGGCCGCATTAATCGGCATAAAACCTTAAACTTCACTTTTAATAACAAAACCTATCAGGGTTTTGAGGGCGATACCCTTGCGTCTGCATTATTAGCTAATGGCGTAGATGTAGTAGGCAGAAGTTTTAAATATAGCCGCCCTAGGGGCATTATTACCGCTGATGCCCAAGAGCCCAATGCCATCTTTCAAATAGGCTCGAACGACGCTTCTACTATTCCTAACCCGCGGGCAACGCAAACCGAGCTATACCAAAACCTTGTGTGCAACGCCACTAACGGTTGGCCTAATGTAGATTTTGATTTAATGGAAACGGTAGGCAAAGTAGGCGGCGCAGCTATGCCCCCTGGTTTTTACTACAAAACCTTTATGTTTCCGCAGTCTATGTGGATGTCGTATGAAAAAATTATTCGCAAAGGCGCGGGTTTAGGCAGTAGCCCATTGCAACCCGACCCTGATACCTACGACAAAATGCATCATCATTGTGATGTGATGGTAGTGGGTGCTGGCCCTGCTGGTTTATCTGCAGCATTGGCTGCAGCGCAAGCAGGCAGCCGCGTTATTATTGCCGATGAACAAAATGAAATGGGTGGCAGCTTACTGTGCTCTACCCAATTGCTTGATGGCATGAGTGCATCTGCATGGGTGGCAAATACCCTAAGTGAATTAGAGCAAAATGAAAACGTTACGCTACTTCCTCGCAGCACCGTATTTGGTTATTTCGACCATAACTTTTTAGGTATTAACGAACGCCGTAGCGATCATATTGGTGAAACCGATAGTAATGGCACCCGTCAGCGACTGCATAAAGTGCGGGCTAAACAAGTTATTTTGGCCACGGGCGCTCACGAACGGCCATTGGTGTTTGGTAATAATGATGTGCCGGGTTGTATGTTGGCGTCTGCGATTTCTACTTATATTAATCGTTATGCGGTAGTGCCAGGCAATACACTGTCCCTAATGACCACCAACGACAATGCTTATAAAGCCGCAATCGCTTGGCATGATGCTGGTAAACAAGTGACAGTAATAGCTGATACACGGCCTATTCCAGAAGCAGGTACTGAAGGCGATTTAGTTAAACAAGCCATTGAACTCGGGATTAAGGTTTTGTTTGGCCACGCCATTATTAACGTAAAGGGCAGTAAGCGAGTTAAATCGGTGGAAGTGGCACCTATTAGCAGTAATGGCGAAAAGGTTGAGGGTGAAGTGGTGAGCTACACCTGCGACACCGTGGCTAGTTCTGGCGGTTGGAGCCCTGTACTGCATTTATCGTCGCACACGGGCAGCAAACCTGTTTGGCGAGATGATATTCAAGGTTTTGTACCAGGAAAAACCGAGCAAGCACAGCTTATCTGTGGCGGCGTTAACGGCGTATATTCGTTAACGCAGGTGTTGAACGAAGGTATGCAATGCGGCGCTAAAGCATCGCAAGCAGCAACCGGTGAACCAGCGCAAGAGCCTTTGGCGGATCAAGAGCCATCAGCGGCTCTAGAACTTTCAGCAGAGCTAGAGCCTTCAGCGGGTAAAAAGCTTTCAGCTGAACCAGCCCCGAAGCTAAAGCTTGTAGAGCCAAGCAGTGCGCCTGTTATCAAAGAGCCCGTTGAAGCACCCGCCATGGCACTGTTTCATATTCCGCATGTGAAACCTACCAGCCGTGCTCCTAAACAATTTGTCGACTACCAAAACGACGTGACCGCCGCAGGTATCGAGCTTGCGAATCGCGAGGGCTTTGAGTCTATCGAACATGTTAAGCGTTACACCGCGCTGGGTTTTGGTACCGATCAAGGCAAGCTAGGTAACATTAATGGCATGGCAATTACTGCCAAGTCATTGGGTAAAACTATTCCTGAAACCGGTACCACTATTTTTCGGCCTATGTATACGCCGGTTACCTTTGGGGCACTGTCGGGCAGTGATGTGAAGCATCTTTTCGACCCCGCTCGCTTTACCGCTATGCATAGCTGGCATTTAGCCAATGGCGCAGAGTTTGAAGATGTAGGCCAATGGAAGCGTCCATGGTATTTCCCTAAACCAGGTGAAACCATGCAGCAAGCACTTCAACGTGAGTGCTTAGCAACGCGCAATAGCGTGGGAATTTTAGATGCTTCAACGCTGGGCAAAATAGATATTCAAGGTAAGGACGCTCGAGAATTTTTAAACCGTATTTATACCAACCCATGGAGCCAGTTAGCCGTAGGGAAATGTCGCTACGGGGTAATGTGTAAAGAAGACGGTATGGTGTTTGACGACGGGGTAACCTCGTGTATTAACGATAACCGCTTCTTAATGACCACCACCACAGGCGGCGCGCCTGCTGTTTTAAGTTGGCTAGAACTGTGGCATCAAACTGAATGGCCTGAATTAGAAGTGTACTTCAGTACAGTGACCGATCATTGGTCTACCATGACCATATCGGGGCCCAATAGCCGTAAGGTGTTGGAAAAACTCACCGATGCTGATGTGAGCAACGAGGCCTTTCCTTACATGGGCTGGATTGCCACCGAAGTGGCGGGCGTGAAGGCGCGTATATTCCGTATTTCGTTTACCGGTGAATTGTCTTTTGAAATAAACGTGCAAGCCAACCATGGTCTTCATACCTGGGAAGCGGTAATGGCCGCCGGAGAGGAGTTCGATATAACCCCCTACGGCACGGAAACCATGCACATATTACGGGCTGAAAAAGGGTTTATTATAGTGGGGCAAGATACCGATGGTTCGGTAACGCCGCAAGATTTAGACATGAATTGGGTGGTAGGGAAGAAGAAAGAATTCAATTACCTAGGTAAACGCTCTTGGACCCGAGAAGATAATCAGCGCAGCGATCGCAAGCAATTCGTAGGGTTAAAACCTAAAGATAAGAATTTTGTATTGCCCGAAGGCGCACAGCTTGTGTTCGAACCTAACCAAAGTATTCCTATGACCATGGTTGGGCATGTTACCTCTAGCTATTACAGTGCGTGCTTGGGTCACTCATTTGCACTGGCTGTGGTGAAAGGAGGTCTTGATCGCATGGGGCAGTCTGTTTTTGTCCCTCTGGCCGATGGCACCACAGTGGAAGCCGAGATATGCAGTTCAGTATTTTATGATGCCAAAGGAGACCGTCAAAATGTCTAATATCGTTAATGTACAGTCACCTTTGTACCATGCAGATTTTGAGTCTTTAGCCAGTGTAACTAAAGAAGGCGGCGTGTCTCTTCGTGAAGCTAAGTTGCTGGGGCACCTTAATTTGCGAGGCAATAGTGACAGTCCAGAATTTAAAAACGGCGTAGAAAAAGCACTGGGTTTAACGCTACCGCTAACCCCTTGCACGTCTCTACAAAATGATGACGCGACTATCATGTGGTTATCGCCCGATGAGTGGCTCATTATTGTTGAAGGCGGGCAAGAAGCGACGGTGGAAGAAACCCTTAGAGCCAATATCACTGGGCATTTTGCGGTGTCTGATATTAGTGGCGGGCAAACTATTCTTGAGATCAGCGGGCCTGATTGTATCAAGGTAATGCAAAAATCAACGGGCTACGATTTTCACCTTAAGCAATTTCCTGTGGGTAAGGTTATCGGAACCGCATTCGCTAAATCGTCTACTTATATTCGCCGCACTAGTTACGACAGTTTTCAGCTTGTGGTACGACGGAGCTTTGCCGACTACTTTTGGTTGTGGCTGCAGCAAAGCAGCAAAGAATACGGTTTACGTATAACCCTTTAAGCGTGTTTAACAATTTTACTTGGTAATAAGGAACAGCAATGGCGCTGCCGACAAACGCTCAACAACAAAATGCGCAAGCACAAATTATTACCGCTAGCTGTTCAAGTAAGTTAGGTACGGTAGATGTGGTCACCCGTTATTTGTATGAAAACGGCTTCTACATTACCGAGATTCACTCGTTTGACGATACCGAGAACGGACAGTTCTTTATTCGCATTGAATTTCGGCCCGACAATGGTGCGAACTTCGACAGACAAGCCTTCTTTGAAGGTTTTAGCCCGCAAGCAGATAAGTTTTCTATGCAGTGGCAGTTGGTTGCAAAGGCATATAAACCTAAAATTGTGATCATGGTGTCGAAGCAAGATCATTGCTTAAATGATTTGTTATATCGTTGGCGGGTGGGCAGCTTAGCGGTTGATATTCAAGCTATAGTGTCTAACCACCCCGACTGCGACAGCCTAGCAAAATGGCACAATATTCCTTACTACCATTTTCCCATTAGCAGCGAAACTAAGGCTGAACAAGAAGCCTTGGTGTGGGGAGTCATTCAGCAATACGATACAGATTTAGTGGTACTTGCACGGTATATGCAGGTGTTGTCGAACGACATGTGCGTGAAGCTAAAAGGCCGAGCGATTAATATTCACCATTCGTTGCTACCCGGCTTTAAAGGGGCGAAACCTTATCATCAGGCGTATGAAAAAGGCATTAAGTTAGTAGGTGCAACTGCCCATTATGTTAGCGATGAACTAGATGAAGGGCCTATTATTAGTCAAGGAGTGGAAACGGTCGATCACGGTTTCTTACCGCAAGATTTAGCCGCAAAGGGGCGTGATGTAGAGTGCTTAACTCTGGCTCGAGCGGTACAAAATCACATTGAAAATCGCATATTTCTGTATGGCCAAAAAACTGTGGTGTTTACAAAGTAACGCCACGGCAGTATATGCGCGAATGTCTAAAGCTTAGTGTCTAAAGCTTAGCCTAAGCATCTGGTTTTGGTTCGTGCTCATCATAAGCGGCTGACGTAGAGTCCTGTTCTAGTTCAGAAACGGGCTCGTATTCTGTTACTGGCTCTGACTCTGAAACTGACTCAACAGCTGAAGCTTCTTCAGAATCAACAGGCTCTTCTTCATCAATACCCACTTCAATAACCTCATGGGTAGTTTTGCTTACACTTACGAAAGGCATAAAGTGTTCACGATCCACTTTGTGGAATTTAATGCGGTATATGGTCCAGCAGGCCAATATAAAAAACGCGAAGGCAGACACTATGAACAAGGCATGTTGTGTGTACTTAATTAAAGACGACACCACCATGGGCCCAAATACACTGCCTAAGCTGTTCATCATTAGCACGCCACTACCAATCTCAATCACCGAAAGGTCGGTATTATCGTTCGCGTGGGCTAAGCACAGTGCATAAAGCGGAAAGACCAAACCGCCGAATAAAAACATGGTGATGAATATAAATGATGGGCCTTCAAAAAATGGCTGTACAGCAATAATACAAATAATGAAGCCAACAATAGCTAGGCCAGCAATAACTAGGCGTCGGTCGATAAAGTCAGATAATCGACCTAATGGGTATTGCAATGCAGCCCCGCCTAATAGGGTAACCGCCATAAAAATCCCCACTTGCCCTGCATCAAGGCCATTGCTGTTAGCGGCCACAGGCCCTAATGCCCAAAAACCACCCGTAACAAAGCCGCCTAAGAAGGCTCCTACCATGGCGATTTGTGAAACCGACATAATACGTTTGAAACTAAATTTTATATCTGGGATGGGGTTTGGTGCTGTGCGCGAGGTTAAGCCAATAGGCAATATGCCTATTACTAGTAGCGCAGCAGCCAGCATGAATAGCCTTTCAAAGCCAATATCGAAGCCGACCAGCAATTGCCCTACACAGATGGCGAATAATGTAATAACCGCATATATCGACAATATACTGCCGCGATGATCAGAACTGGTTTTCTCGTTTAGCCAGCTTTCAATTACCATGTAGATACCTGCCATCGACCATCCCATCAGCAATCGCGCTATCAACCACGATTCAAAATGGTTCACCATGCCAATGAACAGCATAGAAGCCGTGGTCAGGGCAATTAACACAGTAAACACTCTGATATGACCTACTCTAGCCACAAGCTTTGGCACACTTAAACAGCCAAATACGAAGCCAAGAAAATAGCTAGAACCGATATAGCCTATGGTAGAGGGGGCCCAATCAAGGCTTACTGCATATAAAGGCACAAGGGTATATTGTAAACCGTGGCCCATCAGTAAAATGGCCGCAGAAAGCAGCAACGAGAACATAGATTGAAGTAAAACGCGCATAACTCTACTCAATGTAAGAGGCGTTAGTAGGGTAGTTTACTAACGCCATCTCTATAATTGGTTAACTAGGAAGGTTAAAAACCTTCAGGAGGATCTATATTCCTGTGGTTTTTAGCCGGTTTTGGTTCCAGCATATTGCCACGAGCCACGCGGTATACCAGCACTATTAATGAAACGTTTACGCAAATAATGATAAACATGGCGGGCAGACCGCCCAAATTCGACATCATCTTAATGCCATCAATGCTGGCAAAACTCACCATTACCCATGCGATAATGCCAATACTAATGCCCCACACGAATTTAAGCATTAACAATGAGCCCGAGTTTGCACTTGCATCTTCGGTGGTATCTGTGGCGCATTCAACACTGGCAGCTGTCTCTGGTTCATCGGCATCTGTAGAGCACAAATTGCTCATAGTGTCTGTATTAGAATCCGCCGCAGTTACGTAAGAAATAAACGTGATACAAATGAATATAGTCGCCACGATAGCGCTAATTGGTAGGTTATCAAATAGCGAATAAATAGCGCCTTCAGCCCCATTGGCATCCATCGCTTGGCGAATACCGCCATTTAGTTCTTGGTCGAAAAATAAGGTGCTGCCAGAAAAGGTCGACATCCATATCATGGCGAATAAGGCAGGCAGTACTAAGTTCACCACAATGAACTGCCTTACCGTGTAACCGCGGGCTATTCTGCCAAGGAACAAGGCAACTACCGGTGCCCAGGCATACCAATTTGCCCAGTAAAACACTATCCATAACTTCGGCCATTCGTCGTTCGGGCCGGTGTAAGTATTTAGGCTTCGGGCAAAAAAGTTAGTGCCGTAGTCAATTAACCCTTCAATGCCTAACGAAAATACATAGCTGGTGGGGCCAAAGAAAAGCACAAATATACAGGCGACTATGAAAATCTTAGCGTTAAGGTTAGATAACTTAGCAATACCTTTTTGCAACCCGCTTACCGCAGATGCCACGAAGGTAATAACAATGGCGGCACATACTAATGCCATTACGGTTTTGGTATTGGGCAGCCCTAATACCGACTCTAACCCACCACTTAACATCAACACCCCTGTGCCTAACGATGAAGCCATACCGGCAACTAACGCAAACAGCGCAATAGCATCGATAACCTTGCCGGTAGCTGCGGTGATCAACTTCCCTAGAAATGGCTTAAGTGACGAGCCAAGGGAAAAGGGCATTTGCAAGTTATAGAAACACAGGGCGAACACCAATGCAGGCAAGCAGTAAATAGCATAGGGGGTGAACGTCCAATGCATAAACATGGTGGCCATGGTAAATACGGCGGCTGCTTCGCTTTGCGGTTCAATATTTAGTGACACAGGCGGTTCGTAGAAATGGAACATGGGCTCGGCCGCACTCCAAAATAGAATGCCGGTGGCCAAAGTGGTACATAAAGTAATAGAAAACCACTGCCATTTAGATAGCAAAGGCGTAGCGCGGCTACCACCAATTCTAATTTTACCTAATGGAGAGAAGAAAGTAGCGACAAGCGACAGCAGTAAGCACAGCGTAGAAAAGCTAAATAGCCACGCAAAGGTATCTAATATCCAATCATTAATGCTAGTGACCACACGAAGGAAGTGCGGTAGGTCAATGAAGCTAAACACCATAGCGGCCAGCAGGAGGAGAAACGGAGGCCAAAATACGCTGTGCTTTATATCGTTTTTAAAATCAAAGCGTAGCCATGTAGGGGGCTTATTTGCGAGGCCTTTTTTTGCTTTTAATGCTTTAGCTGCATTATGAGACATTTTTTACCTTCTTTTACTTATAGTGCACAACAATCAGCTGTGCTTTAAATTTTTAAGGTAAAGCCAAGATTTGGAGAATACTTATTGGATAATGCATTTATTTTATGAATGCGCTATTTTACCCAATTTTTATCATCACCGTGATTCTTGTCGATTGAAATTAGTGAACAAGCGTTGTACAAAACTTTGCAGTGATTGCTTGTTATTCACACAGTAGTTATCGCCGTAATAGGGCTTTTTCTTCGCTAATAATAGTTCTAAAAAAGTGGTGCTAGTCACATTCTAACACTCAATAATAGCGATATTTTAATTATTACGACTCATCACTTTCTAAATGCGTCGTTACCAATTTAAAAATTATTTCCGTAGAATTTTATGACATATTTCATTACTGGGAATTAATTTTTAAACGTGTAATGCATCTAGTATTTTTAATTTTAC
Organism: Alteromonas sp. 1_MG-2023; assembly: GCF_030547075.1. GTDB lineage: Bacteria > Pseudomonadota > Gammaproteobacteria > Enterobacterales > Alteromonadaceae > Alteromonas. The sequence continues at coordinate 110,461 of NZ_JAUOQH010000004.1, forward strand.
CCAATCGCGGCTTTAAATCCCTATCTTGACTTTACCTGTTTTTATCTATTTTATTAGTTTGAAATTAATACAAACCAAAATTTAGTATATAGAAATAAAAATCGTATGTCTTATGTGAAAAGATAAATCCTTCGTTTTGAAAAGTAGAATATATCTACAGCGCTTTAATTGACTACGCTATAGCGTATGAATTAATTTAAAAGTATTGGTTAATCATTGAGGTGGTTTGTCTTTTTGGGCGGGATGTGGGTTAACGTCATGGACTAACACCGTTAATCATCGCCCTAGATTAGGACTATGTTGCTAATCAATTGATACCGATGGTTGTGGGTATAACGCGTCTTGCGCCATTAATATAGGCGCAGGGCAGGGTCAGAACGTTATACGACATGCGTGTGTCGTAACGGTCAGTTGGGCGGCCTTTATACCTGCGAAGTGATTTTAAGCATCCAGTCAAAGAAATGTTTTATATCAGGTTTATCTTTGTCTTCTTTACGGCAAATAATGCCCCAGCTTCCAGAAAATGTGGTTTCATGCTCACAGGGTTTCACCAAACGGTCCAGTCGTAAATCATCATCAACAAAGGGCCCGTTTACTAAAGCTACCCCTTCATTGTTAATAGCCATTTCAAGGGCAACGGCTTTGGTGTCTACCACCATGTATGGAGTAATGACGCTGGGTGTTAAATTGGCGCTCTCAAACCATCGCTTCCAGTAATCCACTTCGGTTTCTACTGAAAGCAAAGGTAAATCTAATAAGTCTTTTGGGGTTAAATTACCTTGGTATTTTTCAAGTAATGTAGGGCTACACACCGCGTATACTCGAGAGTCGAAAATAGGTGCCCAATGATACCGGTCTGATGGCGCGGTATCGCAATACACAATGCCTACATCAGAAGACTCTTCGTCGAACTCCCATTTCGATGCATAGGTATCGAGCTGAACATTTACCGTGGGGTGTTCTTCATGAAAAGCGGGTAACCGGCGAGCAAGCCAGCGGATAGATAATGTGACATAGGTTTGCACTCGAAGCGGTGCATGTTCAACCGCATTTTTAACTGTGGCTACACCTAAAGCAAGTTGCTCAAGTGCTTCTAGAACATAGGGGTAAAACAACTTTCCTTCATCGCTAAGAACTACATTTCTGCCGTCGCGATTAAATAGTTTTACGCCTAAGCTCTCTTCTAAGTTTTTGATTTGATGGCTAATAGCAGGGTGGGTTAAATTTAACTCTTCCGCCGCCGCGCGGTGGCTCAGCCTACGTGCAGCCGCTTCAAAACCGCTGATGGTACTGAGTGGCGGAAGTAACCGACGTTCCATTTAAATCCCTTTGTCGTTGAAATGATTGTCTCACCATAACTATCAAACAATGGCGCAAGATCCAACTAATAACTACTGATAGTAACGCTAAAGTATATGTTTCTCGTGCCACCAATCGCTATAACCTGTAGGTCGTCACAGCGTCATCAAATGCAAAGGCAACCCTTTCAGGTTGCCTTCTAGCGCAGATGTTTTTAGGCTTAGATATTAAGCGCTTAGGTGGTACTGCGCTCAAAATTTATAAGGCTTGGCACTTTGGCTTAATAATCACTTCTAAGCGGAACTACCACTTCATAACCTTTTTCTTCAGGCTCATCGTCAACCATGAACGCAGGGAAGCCTTTGCCTAGTACTTTCACGTCGCATGCATCTTCCATTCTGCGGATGATATTGGGTGAATATTCACGAGGGCCGTAGCGCTTTTCGCCGTCTTTGAAAATATCTACCATCAAAGGCGCAAGTTCCAAAGGTATGCCAGCGCGTTTAGCTACTTCGTCAAATAGACCCACATCTTTGGATACTAAATCCATAGTAAAGCCAATATCTCGGCTACCGTTTAGGATAACCTGAGATTCAGTTTCATGAACGAACGAATTACCTGACGAGGCTTTAATGGCTTCATAGGCAACGTTCATATCCATACCCATGACTTTAGATACGGTTAGCGCTTCTGATAACGCAGCAAGGTGCACTGTGCAAAGGTAGTTAGTTACCACCTTTAACGTTGATGCTGAACCAAGCTCACCTGTATGTAGTACGCGTCTGCCCATGATGGTCAGAATAGGCAATACGATATCGAAGGCTTCACGATCGCAACCTGCAAAGATTGAAATATTACCCGTATCGGCACGGTGACAGCCCCCTGACACTGGGCAATCCACAGGCAGTGCACCTTTTTCTTTTACTAGGCCACCAATACGGCGAACTTCAGCTTCATCGGTGGTGCTCATTTCTAGCCAAATTTTGCCAGGGCTAATACCTGCTAGCACACCGTCTTCTGCTTCCATAACGTGAGAACACGCCGCCGGAGAAGGTAAGCATGTGAATATCACATCACACTTTTCAGCTATTTCTTTCGCTGAATCGGCAGACTTGGCACCACGAGCAACAAAGTCAGCAACGAATTCTGGATTTAAATCTCTAACGGTAAGGTCGCAGCCGTTACGTATTAAGCTTCCTGCTAATTTGCCACCTACATTACCTAATCCGATGAATCCTATTTTCATGTGTTTACCTTTTTTATTATAGGGAGATATTCGGCTAAGAAGCACGCCTGTCAGCCTTTTGAAGTTTTTTGGTTTCAATAAAACCGATAGTTATATAAAAATGGATTAGGTAAAAATGATTAATTTTGGGTGTATGGTTAATTTTTCTAACCAATCACTTTTTGTGTGTTTAAGCTGCTAATTAGCCATTAGCCATTAGCCATTAGCCATTAGCCATTAGCCATTAGCCATCAGCCATTAGCCATTAGCCATTAGCCATTAGCCGTTAGGAGGTATGAGTTAAGCGAAAGCGAATACCCAAGGCAGCGCCGAGAGCTATTACACGGCGAGTACGAATAAATTTTGGCGTGTTATACGATATGGGCTGACAGTTGGCGCGCAGCTTGTACAAGGTTTTTAGAATAATCCCGGGCACTCTGCTTACTTAAAAAGTCTGCGTTTATCACTACACTAATTGCCGCAATAGGCTCGTTTCTTAAATTCAGCACAGGGGCTGCTATGCAACAATAGTGGCTGCCATTTTCCCTCTGAGTAACCGCATAGCCCAAGCGCTTTGCCCTCGCTAATTCTTCATTAATTTTGGGTAACTGACTGTTAATACTAGGGTCATGCTTCGCCTCAACCTCAAAATAGCTTCTTTGAAGTGCTTCAGATTGCATAGATAAAATAGCCACCCCAGAAGCAGAGCAGTGCATGGCGGTTGTTTCCCCTAAGTGAAACGTAAGCGGGCCGCTTAGCGAAGAGTCTACCTTTGCAACAGTAACCACTCGATTTCCCACGGGTGAATACAGAAAAATAGATTTATGAATTTCGTTTTTTAAAATTTCAGCCACGGGGTAAAAGAAGGGGATGATGCTTTGCTTGTTGTAAATCGTTGATGCTATTTGAAAAATTTTAGAACCAATGCAGTAAGCTTTCTTACGATTAGGATCGAGGGCAATCATTTGATGCTCTAACAAGGCGTTAATAATGCGGTGGCCACTGGCCGGCGGCATGTCTAATTGTGAACAAATTTCTGAAAGGGTTAATGGGTAAGATGACGTAGCAATCAAATTTAGCATTAAAATAGAGGCATCTACCGCCGGCGCTTTAGACTTTGCTTTTACCGTTTCCATTAACTATTTAACACTATTTTATATATAAAAAAATAATCTTACGTTATCTCGTACCGTAAAACCAGCAAGCACCTCAGCCTTCAAATTCGATGTGACAAGTAACCATTTACTTAATAGCTATATATTTAAGGCGCTTGAAGCCAAAGTTCACAATAATGAAAACCCGTTGGAAGCGCTATCTACAGGCTCTGGGCCTATTCCAGCCGGTGAAATAGCGCCAATACAGTACGATAAGTATAAATTACCGAGCGATATTTATCTTCAAAATCACCCAATAAAGCTGAAATGTTTTCATATATGGAATCAAAATTCTAAATATAATAAAAGTTTGACTTGAAATTTTAACCCTGCTTACAATGAATTAACTAAGATCTAAGGCATGCCCATGAGAATCGAAAAGAACTTCATTAATAATGAATTTGTTAGCTCTACTCAAAATTCATTAATAGACGTTTATGATCCTGCAACTGAAGCGTTAATTGCTCAAGTGCCTGCGGCAAGCCCAGAAGAAGCTGCATCGGCCATTGAAAGTGCTACCGAAGCGCAGCGCGCGTGGCGAAAGCTCACAAGCATTGAGCGTGGTGGCTACTTACAAAAGTTGGCCGACACCCTAGTATTGCGCAAAGATGATATTGGTGCGGCGCTGGCTGAAGAGTCAGGTAAAAGCTTAGAAGATGCCACCAACGAAGCAGTATATGCCGCCGATATTACCCGCTATCACGCAGAGTGGGCGCGTCGTATCGAGGGTGAAATTATACCCAGCGATACCCCAGACGAAAACCTACTACTACAGCGAGAAGCCATAGGCGTTGTAGTGGCGCTTATTCCGTTTAACTACCCTGTTTACACTTTTCTTCGCAAGATTGCGCCGGCGTTAATTACCGGTAATACCGTGGTAGTAAGACCTAGCAATAACACCCCTTGTTCAGCATTTGCTATTGCCAAAGTCATTCAAGAAGCTGGTATTCCCAAGGGCGTAGTGAACGTGCTTACCATGACTCACGCTACGGCTGAGCTTGTATGTACTCACCCTAAAGTTGGCATGATTACGCTAACCGGAAGCGTAGGTGCAGGGCGAAAAGTTTTAGAATATTCACAAGTGAATATTGCAAAGTCGTCGTTAGAGCTTGGCGGTAAAACCCCCGCTATTGTAGAGCCTGATGCCGATATCGAAAAAGCCGCAAGAGAAATCGTTGGCTCCAAAAACACTAACTGCGGCCAGCTATGTACGGCGGTAGAGCGTGCTTATGTTCACGAAGATATTTACGATGAATTTGTTGCGCTGCTACATAAAAACATGAAAGCTCAACAGTTTGGTAATCGTGCCAACAACCCAGGTTTTATGGGTCCGCTCGTTAATGGCAATGCCCGATTGAATATTCATCAGATGGTGGAACGAGCCATAGATGATGGCGCTAAGCTAGCGCTAGGCGGCTTTATTCCCGAAGGTGAAGGTTACTTTTATCCACCTACTTTGCTCACGAACTGCCGCCAAGACATGGAAATTGTTCAAGAAGAAATCTTTGGACCTGTGTTACCGGTTTTAAAATATTCGAATGTTGATGAAGCACTGGCGTTAGCCAACGATCACCAGTTTGGATTGGCGTCTGTGATTTATACCGAAAACTATCGTACCGCGATGAAAGTGGCGAACGAAATGGAAGCGGGTGAAGTGTATATCAACCGCACCCCTTCCGACCCCTATCAAGGCTTTCACGCAGGATGGAAACGCTCAGGTTTAGGGGGCGACGATGGTAAGCACGGCATGCTTGAGTACACGCAAACTCGCTTGGTCGTTCTTAAATACTAGCGTTGAATCAATAATTTATTCAACGCAAATAAGTTAGTACTCGTTCGTTAAAAATTAGCGCTTTTACATCAGTTTTGCTGGCAACAGTGCCAAACCGCTACACAATTTATAAACTCGCACTTTGGTGCAGGTAAAAAAAGGTAAAACCATGAAAGTTGTTTCTTGTGAATCTTATGTCGTTGCTACACCACCGCCTCATGTTGGGGGGATGTACTGGATTTTTGTTTCACTAAGAACCGACTGCGGTATTGAAGGTATTGGCGAGGTTTACGCCGCTACCTTTCACCCAAGTGTAATGACTCATGCTATTGAAGATGTGTTCGATCGTTACTTAAAAGGTTTCGACCCCCATCATGTAGAGCGCTTCTTTCGCGCAGCCTATTCTAGCGGCTTCACACAGCGCCCCGACTTAAGCATGATGGGTGTAGTCAGCGGGTTAGAAATGGCGTGCTGGGATATTATCGGCAAGGCAGCAGGCAAGCCTGTTTACGAACTTATTGGCGGGAAAATTCACGATAAACTTCGTACTTACACTTACTTATATCCTGAAAATGAAGACGGCGATTACGATTACGACAATCTAGAACTGGCAGTTGAATGTGCCGAAAAAAATATGGAGCAAGGTTTCACTGCATTGAAGTTTGATCCCGTAGGACCTTATGGCAATTACTGTGGTCATCAACTGTCTTTAGAAGCTATTGATAAAGCCGCCACCTTCTGCGAGCGAATTCGCAAAACTGTCGGTAATAAGTGCGACTTACTCATGGGCACCCATGGTCAAATGACCCCTGCAGGTGCTATTCGTTTGGCCAAGCGCCTAGAACCCTTCGACCCGTTATGGTTTGAAGAGCCTGTTCCTCCTGGCCAAGCATCCGCCATGGCCGAAGTGGCAAAAAATACCAGTATTCCCGTAGCCACAGGCGAGCGCTTAACCACGAAATACGAGTTTTTCGACTTACTTAAGCATGGTGCAGCATCCATTTTGCAAATGAATTTGGGCCGAGTAGGCGGCATTCTAGAGGCGAAGAAAATAGCCAGTATTGCAGAAGTGCATTACGCCCAGATAGCGCCTCATTTATACAATGGCCCAGTTGGCGCGGCGGCCAGTGTGCAGCTAGCCACATCTACACCTAACTTTTTAATTCAAGAAAGTATTATGACGTGGGACGGTTTCCACGCCGATGTACTGCAAGAAAAAATTGAATGGAAAGATGGTTATATTATTCCGTCAACCAAGCCTGGCTTAGGTGTAGAGTTAAATATGGATGTGGTGAAAGCCCATTCGCCTTACACCGGAAAAGCGCTGCATTTATCGATGGATGCCAAGCCTTACGATGTAAAAGAACAGTCTAGCCAAGACTGGAGGCGGTAGAAAGCACATGGCCGGCACAGAGTACGATTTTATAGTAATAGGCGCAGGCTCAGCAGGATGTATTCTTGCTGATAGACTCAGTGAGTCTGGCGCTTATTCCGTACTCTTAATTGAAGCTGGGGGTAAAAACCGATTACCTTGGATTAAGCTACCGATTGGCTTTGCAAAAACCTACTACCACCCCACCTACAACTACATGTACTACAGCGAAGAAGAGCCAAACATGGCGGGGCGTAAAATGTATGCCCCTCGTGGTAAAGGGCAAGGCGGCTCGGGCTCCATCAATGCAATGATTTATGTGCGTGGTCAAGCGTCAGACTTCGATGCGTGGGCACAAGCTGGCAATGAAGGCTGGTCGTATGCCGATGTATTACCTTATTTTAAAAAGCTAGAGCGACACCCATTAGGCGACACCGAACACCATTCTGGAAGTGGAAAGATTGGTATTACCCAGATGAAAAAAGGGGCTCATCCTTTTTGTAGTCATTACTTGAAAGGCGCTGAACAGCTTGGCTTCACATTAAATGATGACTTCAATGGTGCACAGTTTGAAGGAATAGGTATTTACGATGCCAATATCTACAAAGGCTTTCGCCATTGCAGTAATTCAGCCCATTTAAAACCAGCCCTGAAGCGCGGTAACTTGCATGTATTGCGAGATACAGTGGTCGAAAAAGTGTTGTTTAATGAAGACAAACACGCCTATGCCGTAGAAGTTCGAACGGGGAGTGTTCAGCAAACCCTTAAAGCCAAAAGAGAAATTGTGTTATCAGCTGGCGCGGTAGATTCTCCCAAATTACTTCAGTTATCAGGGGTAGGCGACAGGCGTTTATTGGATAAACACCGTATTCCATTGGTAAGCCACTCTCCTGCGGTAGGGCAAAATCTTCAAGATCATCTATGTGTAAGCTATTACTACAAAGCGAAGGTGAAAACGCTAAACGACGATTTAGGGTCGTTATTCGGGCAGGCTAAAGCGGCACTGCAATATGCATTTACCCGAAGCGGACCATTATCGATAAGCGTTAATCAGGGGGGAGGCTTTGTAAAAGGCGCAGACACCGAAGCGCTGCCTAATCTTCAGTTGTACTTCAACCCCATGTCATATCAAATTCCAGCTGACCCTAATGCGAAGTTAGCGCCGGATCCTTATTCAGGCTTTTTAGTCGCGTTTAACTCGTGTCGGCCTAGCAGTAAAGGCACGGTAGAGCTGTCTTCAAGCAACCCTAGCGACAAGCCATTCATTCGCCCCAATTATTTATCTACCGAAAAAGACCTAGAAGAAGTTCGTCAGGGAAGCCAACTGATTAGGCGCTTAATGCAAGCGCCTGCACTACAAGCGGTAACCGAAGAAGAAATTAAGCCCGGCCCCTCAGTTAACGACGACGCGAGCATGTTGCAGTACTTCAAAGAGCAAGGTGGTTCTATTTATCATTTGTGCGGAACCTGTGCCATGGGCCCAGAACAGAGTAATGCAGTTGTCGATGCAAGGCTGAAAGTACACGGTGTAACAGGCCTTCGTGTAGTAGATGCTTCCATTTTCCCAAATATAACCTCGGGCAATATTAATGCGCCTGTGATGATGGTGGCAGAAAAAGGGGCTGACATAATTTTGGAAGACCACAAAAATAATTAAACAGGCTTCTAATGTTTTGTCACACGTTATTTGTAAGTACATCTAATGTTTATTGAAAATAACGTATAAATTATCGACGAATAGAAAATTTAGTTGGTTTTTAAAAAATTAATCTTCTGCATTTAGAAGATATTTAGAAATTAAAGAATAATTTAAATTGTCAGTGATGTTTGTGGTTGGTGCGTTTTATAGCGCTATGCATATGTAAGAATTTTTAACCTAGTTACCTATAGGTTAGAAATTTTAATCAATAGTCAAATAATGCTCAATTGTGCGTCTGTCATATTTCGATTTATGATTGATGAGTAAATGAGCAAAATAGTTTAAAGAGGTTTTTATACATGCCATCCGCGTTGTTGAATAATTCAGATCCTGCCACCTTTTCATACGATGACTGGGTGAGTTTTGCAGAAAATTTTGAAATACAATCAGGATTATTCATAAATGGTAGTTATGTTGATTCGCAAAGTGGTGAGACCTTTGATGCTATTAACCCAGCAAGTGGTGATGTAATTGCTTCGGTTGCTTGTGCTGATACAGCAGATATTGATGCCGCAGTAAGTTCGAGCAAAGTGGCGTGGGATGATGGTCGTTGGAGATACATGCCACCACGCGAGCGAATGAATATACTTCTACGGTTGGCAGATTTAGTTGACGAACATGCTGCTGAGTTAGCATTGCTCGACAGTCTAGATATGGGTAAGCCTATTACCGACTGCTTAACCATAGATATTCCTGAAGTGTCAGTGTCGCTTCGCTTCTTTGCTGAGTGTATCGATAAAGTTAGCGGCGACATAACCAATACTGACGCCTCTGCCTTGCACATGATTCAGCATGAACCCTTAGGTATTGTTGGGGCCATTTCTGCATGGAATTACCCATTGCTGATGGCAATTTGGAAGGTCGCCCCCGCGCTAGCGGCAGGCAATTGTGTTGTCCTTAAACCGTCAGAAAGAGCACCACTAAGTTGTACCCGATTTGCCCAGTTATTTATTGAGGCTGGCGGCCCTGCAGGGGTTTTCAACGTGGTCAATGGTTTTGGTCATGTAGCAGGCAAAGCGCTCGCCATGCATATGGATGTCGCCAAAATTAGTTTTACCGGCTCTACCGCTGTAGGTAAGAAGTTAATGACTTACTCGGGTGAGTCTAATTTAAAGCGTGTAGCGTTAGAAACTGGCGGAAAAAGCCCGCAAATATTCATGTCAGATTTGGCCGATTTAGACCAAGCCGTCGATATAGCCATAGCTGGAATTTACGACAACGTAGGTCAAGTTTGTAATGCAGGTTCTCGTTTACTGGTTCACAAAGATATCCACGATGCCTTTGTAGAAAAGTTTATCGAAAAGAGCAAGCAGGTATACCAACCCGGTCATCCGTTAGATCCAGCTACGAGCTTAGGTCCAATGGTGTCACTCGAGCAGCGCGACGGGGTAATTGAAAAAGTTGAAGCAGGCATTAAAGAAGGGGCCAAATTAGAATTTGGTGGAGAGATACCGTCAGATCTCACTCATGGCGCCTATATCCAGCCTGCATTATTCACTCAAGTTACGTCTGATATGTCGATTGCCCAAGAAGAGATATTTGGGCCTGTGGTGGCGTTGATTAAATTCGACGACGAAGCGCACGCATTGTCTATCGCTAATGACTCTAAGTATGGGCTTGCTGCTAGCGTGTGGACATCAAATTTAAATACCGCGCACAGAATGACAAAAGCGATTGAAGCCGGTGTTATTTGGGTGAATTGCTTTGGTGACGGGGACATGACCCAACCGTTTGGTGGTTACAAGCAGTCGGGTAATTCGAGAGATAAATCTCTTGAGTGTTTTACCGCTTATACCCAAAGCAAATCAACGTGGATAAACCTAGCGTAAAAGCAGCACAAAACGAATTCAAATAATAAAGATGTAAGGCAATAAAAGCCAAAGTAGCAGAAGAATAAGCAGTAAAAATTAGCAGTACCCTAAGTAACAACATAACGAGTGTGTAAGAGAATTATAATAAAAATTGGAGATATTCATGAGAATGTTAAGAAAGACGAAAGTCAATTATGCAGTATGTATAGCGATGGCGGCTGCTGTAGATGTTCCTCTAGCGTTTGCGGATATTCAAGAAACACAGCAGGCAACTGAACAAGTTGCTGAGGAAACACAACCCACTAAAAATCCCAAACGGGCGGCTATTGAGCTTATTGAAGTAACGGCAACCCGCCGAGCTCAAAGCATTCAAAGTGTACCTATTTCAGTGACCGCACTGAGCGAACGGGCCCTTAAAGAAAACAACATTTCTAAGTTCGATGATTATATAGAAATGATCCCTAGCGCAAGTATGGGTGGTCGTGGTCCGGGTCAGTCTGACGTTTATATTCGCGGGCTAGCATTAGGTCATAACGGTATTACCGGTACTGAATTTACCCCAGCACCGACAGTAGGCTTATACCTAGATGACATGCCTATTAGTGCAACAGGACGTAACCTAGATGTTTACGTCACTGACGTTGAACGTTTGGAAGTGCTAGCAGGTCCACAAGGCACCTTATTTGGCGCAAGTGCACAAGCAGGTGCATTGCGAATTATCACAAACAAGCCGGATTCAGGCGGTTTTGATGCTGGATTCGAACTAGACTATTCACAAACTAAAGGTGGCGATGACAGCACTTCGATTGAAGGCTTTGTCAATATTCCTATCATTGAAGATGAGTTGGCGGTACGTATTACTGCATACAATGATAAGCAAGGTGGCTATATTGACAACGTCTACAGCACGTTCACGCTAGACCCAACGATTAACCCCAACGCTAACCCAGATTTTTTCAATAATGGTGATGTTGAGCAAGGTTTAAAAGACCAATGGGTTGATGCAACATATACCGAAATAGATAACGAAGAGTTTGTTGAAGATGATTTCAACGACAGTGAATATATTGGGGTACGTTTCGGCATAAGCTGGGAACCAACCGCTGATTTCAGTATCTTGTTGCAACACACCCATCAAGACTTAGATGTAGATGGCGTATTCGATTACGATCCAACACTAGGCGAAATGAACGTTGCGCGGTTCGATGAAGATAGGCTTGAAGATAGCTTCGACTTAACTTCTTGGACCATTGAGAAACAGTTAGAGTACGTAGACATTGTTTACACCGGTGGTTATTTAGATCGTGATATCTATCAAACCGTTGATTACATTGGTTACAACAACAGTGGTGCATTTGCTGCCGATTATTACACCTGTACTTATACCGAAGTAAGACAGTGTTTAGATCCAAGCAAACGCTTTGTAGGTCAAGTAACTAACGAACGTTTAACGCATGAAATTCGTTTCAGCTCACCGTACGATAAACCGGTACGTGGTGTGCTTGGCTTGTTCTATGACGATCAAACTATTACTCATGATGGTGAGTATGATTACGCCGCTGCACCAGAGCTTGGCTTTTTCCAAAATAGACCAAACGTAGGCTCTACGGCGAACAACCCTGACTTTAGAGAGCCAGGAGTTACCTTCATTAACGATTTAACTCGTGATGAAGAGCAAACCGCAATTTTCGGTGAGTTGGCGTGGGATATTACCGACAAACTTACCGCCACAGCTGGGTTACGTTATTACGAACTAGAAGCGACATTCTTAGGTTCATCTGCCTTTGCCAACACTAGTGTGTTTGGCGCGACAGAAGACTTCCCTGACTACGGCCGTAACTATGATGTCAGCCTGGCTGATATCTCGCCGCTAAAACAAGATGGCACCATCACTAAATTCACGTTGGACTATCAGTTCAGTAAAGATATTTTGGTGTATGCCACGTATTCAGAAGGTTATCGCGCAGGTGGCTTCAACCGACTGTCTGGCCCGGCAATTAACACCAATAACCTGCCTGAGTTCGAAGATTTCGTGGTACCAGATACCTACGAAAGTGATGAAGTGGTTAACATGGAGCTGGGTTGGAAAACCACGTTTAACAACGGTAACCTGAAGATTAATGGTGCAATTTATAAAATTGATTGGGACAACATTCAAGTTGCCATTCTAGATAGCGCTAACATCTTACAGTTAACCTTTACTGACAACGTGGCTGACGCAGAAATTCTAGGTATAGAACTTGATGCCGCATGGACTGCAACCGACAACTTAACCTTATTCGCCGCTGTGTCTAACAACCATTCAGAAATTACTGATTTGGTAAGCGGTATATCGTTTACGTTGGCACCAGAGGGTAGTGAATTAGCATTGTCGCCCGAGCTTAACTACAGCTTACGCGGTCGTTACGATTGGACGGTGAAAAACGTAGATGCTTACGGTCAAGTCACCCTTCAATATACTGATGAAAGCTATAGTTCTATGTATATTGATACCCGAGAAAAGCAAGACAGCTACACGCTAGTTAATGCGTCACTTGGTGCAAACTTTGATGAGTGGGGGGTAGAGCTTTACGTTGATAACCTTACTGATGAAGTGGCAGAAAAATACATTAACACCATTGATGATATACGACGGGTAACCACCAATCGCCCTCGTACTATTGGTATGCGTGTGTCTTACGCGTTTAACTAACGTAGGCAACTAAGACTACACGTATCAAAAAGCGGCTTACTTATAGCCGCTTTTTGTTTATGAACGTAAGTCATGTATGCTAACTCTGTGTTTAATTTAATCGCTATTGGCATGTGTTTCGAGGCACTTGTGCAGCTTTGAGAAGTCACCGCTTTTAAAAAGTCAGACGAGCGCATTAACACGGTATAGCGATTGAGTTGGAGTAATGTATATGGGTGTTTCTGTACCCACGAATTCTGAATCTAATAATAATTCAAATAAGAATGAGCAGGTTACCAATATTAATAACAACATTAGCAAAGACATCACTGAAGCCAAGCTGTTGTTGCAGAAAAAGCAATTTTCAAGTGCACTAGATATCACCTCAAGCCTACTCGCCCGTTACCCAGACAACATTGATGCGCTGTATTTAACCGCGGTGTGTCATCGCTACTTGCAACAACCGCAGCTTGCGTTGTCTACCCTGAACACACTGACAAGCTACCACCCCAATTATGCAAGGGCCTACCAAGAAGAAGGCCACAACTACCGACTGAGTAATAGCCAAGCCGCCATTAGTGCCTATGAAAAAGCAGTACAGCTTAATGCTGCGCTAGTAGCCAGCTGGAAAAACTTAAGCGAACTTTATCGTGCAGAGGGCCAAGTATGGTCAGCAGAACATACCCAGAAGCAAGTGGCTTATTGGGCTAGCATGCCACAAGAGTTAGTAAGCGTAAGCAGCTTAATAAACGAAGATAACCTGCTTAAGGCAGAAGAAATATGTCGGTTTTTTCTAAAGAAACAGCCTAAACATACCGAAGCGATGCGCTTACTTGCTGCTATTGGTGTAAAACATAAAGTGTTAGACGACGCTGAGTTTCTATTAGAAAGCTGTTTGCACTTCGACCCTGAATTTCACCAAGCGCGATTAGATTACGTAAACGTCCTGCATAAAAGGCAGCGATACGAACAGGCTCTTGAACAAGCACTGCTGTTACGCAGTAAATCACCGGATGATGTGCGCTATCAAATGGCCGTGGCGAACGAAAGCCAAGCCGTAGGTGAATTCAATCAATCCATAGCTATTTATAATTCCATTCTTGAACAGTTACCGGATAATTCTGGTGTACTTATTATGCTTGGGCATGCGTATAAAACGGTGGGGGATACCCAAAACGCTGTTGCCGCTTATCAAAAAGCAGGGGCTTGCCAAGACAACTTTGGTGACGCGTATTGGAGCTTGGCCAACCTTAAAACCTATAGCTTCAGCGACGAAGAAATAGCAATAATGCAACGTCATGAACAAGCGCAGACTACAGCGTTTGAAGATAGGTTTCATTTAAGCTTTGCTTTAGGGAAGGCGTTTGAAGATGCTAGTGATTACTCACAAGCATTTACCTATTACTCAAAGGGAAATGCGCTTAAAAAGCAGCAGTTGGGTTATCAAGCTGCGCGGATAGAAGCAGAATGTAAGGCACAAATAGAAGTATGTACCCCAGCATTATTTTCTAACCAGGCTAGCACACATAACCTAGCCAATACGCTGAGCAAGCAAGAGCGTCACCCAAGGCCAATCTTTATCGTAGGCCTGCCGCGAGCCGGCTCTACCTTGCTAGAACAAATTCTGTCTTCCCATTCTATGGTGGATGGCACCATGGAGTTACCCAATATTATGTCGTTAGCTCATCGTTTAAATGGGCGTGGCGGTAGTGATAAACCTAAGCGTTACCCGCAAGTGCTAGAGGAACTGTCGGCAGATCAATTAGCTAAGTTTGGCGATGATTTTATTAAAGACACAGAAGTCTATCGCCAAGGCGCGCCTTACTTTATAGACAAAATGCCAAACAACTTTAGGCATATAGGACTTATCCAATTGATTTTACCCGATGCCATTATTATTGATGCGCGGCGTGACCCTATGTCTTGTGGATTTAGTATTTTTAAGCAATTGTTTGCCGAAGGACAAGAGTTTAGCTACAACTTGGAAGATATTGGAAAGTATTACAAAAATTATGTTGAGTTAATGGATCATTGGAACACAGTGCTCCCGGGTAAAATCTTAAAGATGCAATATGAAGATGTGGTGACTGATTTTGATCACCAGGTGCATAAGCTACTAGATTTTTGCGGACTACCCTTTGAAGAGGGTTGTTTAGATTTCTATAAAACCAAGCGCTCGGTAAGAACCGCGAGTGCTGAGCAGGTGCGCCAGCCTATTTATCAAAGTGGCATGCAGCAATGGAAGCACTTTGAGGCTGACCTTGAGCCTTTAAGTCACTTGGTTTCAACACTGAAATAGCCTAGCAACCGCACGTTATCGAATAGCGCTTATCTTTAAAGGCGCTAATGATTTGCTTGCGGCTCTGCAAATACATTAGCCAATAAGCCCGCAAATAAATCTAAAACATCACAGATACGGGTAGTTAGCCACTTAGGTGTTATACTTTAGTTTAATAAAATTAAATCGTATAGCCGTTGCAGCAACCCGAAAGGATGCATTGTGGTCAATAAAGTATCGAAGTCAGAATTGTTCATTTCTATATTCTGTGTGTTTTTCATTTGTATTGTGGCGGTGCTGGCTAACATTTTATGGATAGAAACTAAACGGTTCAGTAACGACGCTATTAGCCAACAATTCGACGTACTGCATCAAAATTTTCAAAGCCAAATAAACCACGTTATATTGGATGCGCGCTCTATTGCCATTCAAGAAAGTAAAAGTACTATTATTAATGATGCGCTAGTTGATGATAATGCGAAGCGGTACCTTACTGAACATTGGTCAGCACTTTTCGAAGCCTACCCCAGCTTGCAGCAAATTCGTTATATTGCACTTGATGGGAATGAGCGTTTACGTGCTGAAAAAGCATCAAACAGCCTAATCTGGCGAGATACTCAAGACCTGCAAAACAAAGCTGATCGGTACTACTTTATTGAAGCTATTGAATCATCAAAAGACTATTACATCTCGCCTTTAGATTTAAATAAAGAGCAGGGGGTAATAGAACTCCCTTACCGGCCTACTATCAGAAGTGTTGCTAAATACCGAATTGATGGCGAAATTTCAGGCCTAATTGTGTTGAACTTCGATTTGCGTGAAGTGTTTTCACGCTTGAAAGAGTTGCAAGCCAATAGTGCGCACTGGTTAATTAACCCAGACGGTTTTTTCCTCGCATCGCCTAACGACACGGCGTGGGGCTGGTTACTCGATAAACCTAAAAACCAAGTAAGCATGCAATTTCCAGGTTTTGAGAAACGCTTTAATGGCAGCGAAGATGAGATACTGGATAAAAATTTTACCAGCCAATTTAAGCACGGCATTATTCCTATTGGCAAAAGGAATACAGAAGACACAGACATTGAAGATGCGTATTACTGGCTAGTAATGAAAAAGCCTGCCGATACTGTGGCTTATATTCAGCGCACTAAGCACTTCATTGTGCTTGGTTTTATTATTGCCACGTTATTTTTAATCGGCCTTGCCTTTCTGCTAATACGGCTACTTAGGCAGTTAAATTTAGAAAAAGAACTCGCAATTAAGGCGAAGAACAAAGCCACAGATGCAGAAAAAGCCAAGGCTGACTTTCTAGCCAGAATGTCTCACGAAATTCGAACCCCAATGAATGGAGTATACGGCTTGCTGCAAATTACCCAGGGCGAGCGTAATTACAAAAAAATTAATGACAACATAGAGCAAGCTATCACCAGTTTTTCTCTACTAAGCCGCATTATCGACGACGTTCTCGATTTTTCTAAGATAGAAGCCGGTAAGCTTGATATGGTCGAAGCTCCGTTCCGCTTAGATAGCCTGCTTAACCAAATTGGTAAAATGATGGGCCGAGCAGCCTATGGTAAACATATCGAACTATGGATTGATGTCGACCCAGAGTGCCCTAAGCATGTAGTGGGGGACTCGGTCAGGCTAAATCAAATTATCAGCAATTTAATTAGTAATGCCATCAAATTTACCACTCGCGGTGAAGTGAATTTACGCGTGGAACTTTTAACGGAAGATGATGATTCGGTGCAGCTAGGATTTGAAGTGCAAGATACCGGTATTGGCATGACTGAAGAGCAGGCCAACCAGGTATTTGGGGCATTCACCCAAGCAACTCGAGATACCAATACTAAATTCGGTGGAACGGGGCTAGGGCTTAGTATTGCAAAGCAGCTTGTTGAAATGATGAATGGAAAGATAGGTGTTGTTAGCCAGAAAGGTAAAGGCAGCAAATTCCATTTTAATGTTACCTTGAAAAAAGCCACTGAGGGGCAAGCAGACAGTTTGGGTGAACAGGATATTGTGTCGTATCAAGCCATCATCCTCACGCAAAATGTGAATGTGGAATTAGGTATTCAGCGCCAGTGTTCTGTGCTGGGATGGCCTTCTTATGTGGCAAAAAGTATTGAAGAACTATCGTCTCATAAATCAGCGAGTAGCCTACCAAGAATTATCCTTATTGATGAAGCTACCTTAGAGACTATTCATGCTGATGCACTTGCAAACTGGCAACGTGAGCAGAACGAAATAACGCATTTAGTTATTGTTTCACATAATACGGAAGGGGTTGATAACAAGATTCCAGTATTGTTCGATGATATTTTGTCTAAGCCATTCACGCCGTCAACCTTGTACGATACGGTTATTTCATGCAAACAATCAGCGAATGATCTTGCCGAAAAACCTGTGATTGAAGACGAAGACAAGCTTTTGGCTAAAACGCTTATTTTAGTAGTAGAAGATAACCCCATTAACCAACAAGTTGCAGGTGCTATGCTTAAAAGTGCTGGCGCTGTGGTTAAGTTTGCTGAAAACGGGCAAGAGTGTTTAGACCTATTACAAAGCGGCTTTAAGCCACACTTAATATTGATGGACATGCAAATGCCTATTATGGGCGGAGTGGAAGCTGCAGAGCATATTCGTGAAAATGAGGCATGGGACAACATACCTATTTTAGCCATGACGGCTAACGCCATGGAAGCTGACAAAAAGCGTTGCATAGATGCAGGAATGCAAGGGCATATTGTAAAACCTGTGGTGAAACAAGACCTAATTACTACCGTCAAATCACGCCTTAATTAAGCAATACCATGTAAAACATGTAGGGGTAAATTTACCCCTACGCCTTTCAAATAAAGCTTCACTTTTTCATCCTCTTATCTATTTATTTCGAAACGAGCCAGTCAGCCAACCCGCAGATAGCGCTTAGCACTTAATCCATAGCGCGTTATACAAACGCCTGATACATGCGATAGCAGCCGCTGATTTGTTACAATGGTGTGAATGATAACAATTATCATTTACCATCCATGTTGATGTACGTATAATCGCTCTACAAATAAAAAATAAATCAAAACCACTGTAGAGAACACAATGAAGCTGACCACACTTTTTGCGCTAACACCTATCGCGCTCGCCTTTTCAATTAACGCTCAAGAAGCTCAACCTGAAACACTTAACAATGATGCAAACATTGACGAAGCAAAGGTTGAGAAAATCCATATTGTGGGTGTACGTCAAAACCGCGTAAGTCGAGGAGCTACGGGCTTATCAATGGAGTTAAGCGAGACACCTCAGTCTATTAGCCTTATCTCAGAAGAGCTCATGCAAGCGTTTGGTGCCTACAATGTTAACGATGCACTGAAACTCGCTCCGGGTATTAACGTAGAAGAGTGGGAAACTAACCGTACCAACTACACAGCCCGTGGTTTTGAAATTAAAAATACCCAAATTGATGGTGTAGGCTTGCCCAATGATTGGGGTATTGTAACCGGTGCACTTGAAGCGTACGGTTACGAAAAAATTGAAGTTATTCGTGGCGCCAACGGTTTGCTAACAGGCGTAGGTAATGCATCAGGTACACTAAACTATGTGCGTAAGCGCCCCACTAACGAAGAGGGGGGTGAAATTACGGTTAGTGCTGGCTCCTTCGACTTTAAACGTTTGCAGGCGGATTACTCGACTTTGATAACCGAAGATGGCCGCTGGGCAGCCCGTGTTGTAGCAGCCATAGAAGATAAAGAATCTTACCTAGATGGCTTAGAGAACGATCGCACCTTTTTGTATGGTGTGGTAGATGGGCAACTTTCCGACAATGCAACGGTAACCTTTGGTTACTCTTATCAAGACGCCAATACCGACGGTAACACGTGGGGCGGGTTAGTATTTAACTACAGCGATGGAACCCAAGCCGAGTGGGATGTTAGCGATACCACTACCCAAGAATGGACCATGTGGGACACAATAAACACCAATGCCTTCGTTGAATTCGATTATATTTTCGATAACGACTGGCAAGTGAAAGTGAGCTACAACTACCGCGGCTATGAAGAACAAGATAAATTGTTTTATGCCTACGGCACTATTGATAAAGACACTGGCTTAGGTTTGGTTGGTTGGCCCGGTCGTTACGATTCAGACATAGACTCAAATCTGCTTGAAGCCCGTACTTTTGGTACTTTCGAGCTATTTGGTCGTGAACATGAAGTTAACTTTGGTATTAGCCATGCGTCAAGTTCAGACACCATGTATCAATATGGGTTTGACTACGCAAATACCCCCGCCTACGGTGCTACACCAGCGTTTCCATATGCCCTCGATGCTATTGCAGAGCCAGACTGGTTTGACGCGGTACTTTATTCTGATATCGAACAAGATCTTACCCGTTACTTTGGCTCTGCTAAAGTAAACGTAACGGATGAGTTGTTTGTTATAGCAGGCTTTAACGCGATTGATTTTGAGCGCAGTGGCAACAACGCAGGCACTGCTATCGATAACGAAGAAAGTGAAGCTAGCCCTTATATCGGAGCGACCTATGCGGTAACTGAAAACATCAATACTTATGTAAGCTATTCAGATGTGTACCAGCCGCAAGAACAATATGACTTATCTGGCCAATACTTAGCACCCACTAAAGGTAAAAACTTTGAAGCTGGCGTTAAAGCTCAGTGGCTAGATGATGCCTTAATGACCACATTTGCTTATTTCACTGCTGAGCAAGACAATTTAGCCTCTTTTGCCGGCATTAACCCCGAAAATGGTCAGTACTACTACGAAGGTGTATCGGTAGAGTCTGAAGGATTTGAAATTGAAGTGGTAGGTCAAATTACCGATGCCCTTACTGTGCAAGGGTCTTATACCGCTATCGATGTTGAAGATGAAGCCGGTGCAGATGTTAACTTGTGGGCACCTCGTGATGTGGTTACCTTCCAGTTAGGCTATGAAATGCCAGCGTTGCCAGCTTTAACGGTTGGATTAGGCGGCAGGTGGCAATCTGAAATCAGCAATACAGATTATAACGTAGAGCAGGGCAGTTACTTCTTAGCTAACGCCTATGCTACCTATGCGGTAAC
The DNA here is from genome assembly GCF_030547075.1 of Alteromonas sp. 1_MG-2023. GTDB lineage: Bacteria > Pseudomonadota > Gammaproteobacteria > Enterobacterales > Alteromonadaceae > Alteromonas. The sequence goes on from NZ_JAUOQH010000004.1 coordinate 130,813, forward strand.
GAGTGACCTTACCCTTCGTGCAAACATAAACAATATCTTTGATGAAAAGTACATTAACAGCCTGCATACCATTGGTTTTTATGGCGCGCCAGTGAACGGCACGGTAAGCCTTACTTATGCGTTCTAAAGTTTGCATGAGGCTCTAACTTAGCAAGACATTTTAACTTAGTAAGGCAACAACACTTTAAGATTCTTAGTTAGACAAAAAATTGAAAGCGCCTTCGGGCGCTTTTTTGTGGGTATTTCAACGCAGCCTTACTATAGCAAGCTAGAATAAGTCTGCGTGTTCTTGAACTGTGCTGTTTAACCATTCTAAAAATACATTTACCCTGGCTAAATGCCTAACGTCGCGGTGAGTGGCTAGCCAGAAAGTGCGGGTGATATCAATTTTATCTTGCAAGATAGGGCGCAATTCACTGGCATTTTTGGCAATGAATTGAGGCAATATACCCACCCCAGCTTTACTTTTAAGCATCTGGAACTGAGCATTTATACTGGTGCTCTTGAGTGTGTGAAGAGGGGAGAGCAGTGATTCTTCAATAAAGTTTAGTTGCGGCGCGTAAATCAAGTCAGGCACATAGCTTACTAAGTTATAAGGGCTTAACTGTTCAATAGAGGTAGGAGCGCCATGTTTACTAATGAGTGCTTCATGCATATATAAATTAAGTCGATAGTCGGTTAATCGCTTGGTATACAGTAAGCCCTTGGTGGGTTTTTCAAGCAAAATGGCAATATCAGCTTCCCGTTTATTAATATTCAAAAAACCACTGTTTGCCACTAACTCAATACTTATTGCGGGGTACATTTGCTTAAAGGCGGCTAAGGCTGGTGCAAGTATCCACGAACCGAACCCTTCGGAAGCACTTACCCGTATGGTGCCAGACAGCTCTTGACGCACATCGGTTAAATCGTGCTTAGCTTCTAAAATATGCCGTTCTGCGTGTTCAATGTAGTTGACTAACCGCTTACCGTGCTCGGTAAGCAAATAGCCTTTATTACTCAGTTCAAATAAATTGCAATTTAATGCAGACTCCAGCCTTTTTACTCGACGTATAAGTGTAGTGGCATCTACGCCTAAGCTTTTGGCAGCAATGCTAATTCTTCCGTTTCTAGCTAACCCTAAGAACAGTCTTAAATCATCCCAGTTCACAACGCCACCTTTTAATATGGCTGCAAAAATGCAGCATCTTGCTGTAACTATATTGTCTTGCAGTTTTTAACGCAAGGTTTCAAAATTGTTAATAATCTGGTTATTAGCAATGTCAGCAATTTAGCCACAACAAATAAGTAAGAGGTAAGTAATGAGAACCGTAGCGCATTTTATTAATGGAAAAGATTTTACAGTCGAAGGCGAACGCCAAGCCGATATCTTCGCGCCAAATACTGGTGAAGTGCAAGCGCATGTGGCGCTAGCCTCAGTAGACACCATACACTACGCCATCGATGTGGCTTTAAAGGCTCAGCGCGAGTGGGCCGCCACTAACCCACAACGCCGTGCCCGTGTAATGTTCGAATTCAAGCGCTTAGTAGAGCAAAACAAAGATAGGCTTGCTAAGTTGTTATCAAGCGAACACGGTAAAGTGTTTTCTGATGCGCAAGGGGATATTCAGCGTGGATTAGAAGTTATAGAGTTTGCTTGCGGTATTCCTCACGTACAAAAGGGAGAGTATACAGACAGTGCAGGGCCTGGTATTGATGTGTACTCCATGCGTCAGCCATTAGGTGTAGTAACAGGTATTACCCCGTTTAACTTTCCCGCAATGATACCTATGTGGATGTTTGGTGTTGCCATTGCGTGTGGAAATGCCTTTATTTTAAAGCCTTCTGAACGCGATCCTTCTGTACCCGTTGAACTGGCTAAATTAATGTTAGAAGCTGGGCTTCCTGCTGGTGTGCTTAACGTTGTGCATGGCGACAAAGTGGCGGTAGATGCACTGCTTGATAATCAAGATGTAAAAGCTGCGAGCTTTGTGGGTTCTTCCGATATTGCCAATTACGTTTACGAACGTGGTGCTCGGGCTGGAAAACGTATTCAAGCCATGGGCGGTGCTAAAAACCACGGTATTGTGATGCCGGATGCAGACTTAGATCAGGTAGTATCAGATTTAGTGGGGGCCGCTTATGGTTCAGCCGGTGAACGTTGCATGGCATTACCTGTGGTGGTTCCGGTTGGCGAAGGCACGGCAGAAAAGCTAATTGAAAAACTGCTTCCTGCTATTAAAGCCATTAAAGTGAGCGCATCTGATGATCCTAGTGCTCACTATGGGCCAGTAGTGACTGCTGCACATAAAAGCCGAGTGGAAGAGTATATCGAACTGGCTATTACTGAAGGTGCAGACTTGGTTTACGACGGTCGCACCACACAAATTCCTAAAGATACCAATGGCTATTTCATTGGTCCTACGTTGTTCGACAATGTCACTGCCGATATGCGTTCGTACCAAGAAGAAATTTTTGGCCCTGTACTTCAAATTGTTCGCGCCGCCGACTTTAACCAAGCGGTGTCACTAGCAAGTGATCACCAATTCGGAAATGGGGTGGCTATTTACACCCGAAACGGCCATGCCGCTAGAGAGTTTGCACAACGCGTAAACGTGGGCATGGTAGGCATTAACGTGCCAATCCCAGTGCCGGTGGCCTACCATACATTCGGCGGTTGGAAGCGTTCTGCATTTGGCGATACCAATCAGCACGGCATGGAAGGCGTTAAGTTTTGGACCAAAGTGAAAACCGTTACTCAGCGCTGGCCTGATGGGTCTGATACGAATGACAATGCCTTTGTTATTCCTACTATGGCGTAAGCCGTTGCTTACCTTGCAAATGTGGAGTCAATGATGATTAAAAATATAGCGTTTATTGGACTAGGTAATATGGGTTCTGGCATGGCCAAGAACTTAGTGAAAAACGGCTTTAGTGTATTGGCATTTGATTTAAGTAACGAAGCCATGGCTGTCGCTAAAACCAATGGCTGTGAGTTAGCAGAATCAGCCGAGCAAGCGGTAAAAAACTGCGATGCAGTGGTCACTATGTTACCTGCAGGAAAGCATGTTAAAAGTATTTACGAAGACACTATTTTACCCAACGTGAACGAGAGCACTTTGCTATTAGATTGTTCAACGATTGATGTCGCTACCGCTAAACTCGTGGGTGAAATGGCCCAAGCGAAATGCCTGCTAATGGTTGATGCGCCCGTATCTGGTGGCACAAAAGCGGCGGGTGACGGCACACTTACCTTTATGGTTGGGGGTGAAAAAGCAGCCTTTGAACAAGCTGAAAAAGTACTGTCGGCTATGGGTAAGAAAATTATTCATGCGGGTGACTGTGGCGCTGGGCAATCGGCTAAAATTTGCAACAATATGCTGCTTGGCGCCAGTATGATTGCTACGTGTGAAGCCTTTCAACTAGCTGAAAAATTAGCCTTAGATCCGCAAGTGTTTTTCGATATTGCGTCGAATGCGTCGGGGCAAACATGGTCGATGACCAGCTACTGCCCAGTAAAAGGCGTAGGGCCAGCCAGCCCTGCTGATAATGATTTTGCGGGTGGTTTTGCTGCAGCGTTAATGTTGAAAGATTTAACCTTGGCCATGCAGGGCGCTGAATCGGTTGGGGCGAATGTTCCTATGGGTGAAAGAGCCGCTGAGCTGTATCGTGAGTATTGTGAAAAAGCACAAGAAAATGGTGGGCTGGATTTTTCTTCTATCATTAAAACACTGTGACAGCTTAGTTTTGTAAGTTAGCGCTATATTGAGTGTTTAAACCTAGCTTTTAAAATCAGCATGTTAAGCTAGCTTTCAGGCTAGTACTTCAAGCTGGTATGTTAATTCTGCACGTAAAATGAGTGCCGCTTCTTGCTATAGGGCGGCACCTTTTTGTTTAGTATGCATCTTCATTCACTCCTCCCTGAAAACCTTCGTAATTATTGATTTAGAACAATAGGTTTTTACGCGCCTTTTTATAAACTAAAAATGGTAGCACTAGCTGTCGCTGTGGCAGTTTCAGCAACTTTGTCACCACTCCCTCCAGTAAATATTGGTTATTTTTAAGGAAGCATTGCCGTGAAGACAGTGAAGAAGACCCCTTTTGTTTTGGTTTTTTTATTAATTCTATTACTGGTACTTGGCTATCGAGCCTTCTTCAGTGGCACTGAACTTGACGATGTTGTGTCGAGCAATGGCCGAATTGAAGCGATTGAAATTGGGATCGCCGCCAAGGTCGCCGGCCGAGTAGAAACTATTCTTGTGGATGAAGGCGAACAGGTGGATGAAGGCATGTTAGTTGCCAAGCTAGATACCACAACAATCAAAGGTCAGCTTCGCCAAGCTAATGCTCAGCGCGTGCAAGCGCAAAGTGCAGTAGCGGCAGCGAATATGGCGATTGCGCAGAGAGAAAGTGAAAAAGTAGCGCTAGAGGCAGCGTTGTTGCAAACCGAAGCAGAGTTAAAAGCAGCGGAAGCTCACGCTAGACGTACCAATGAGCTCTCTAAAACCGGCGCCGTGTCGAAGCAATTGGCGGAAGACAATTTAACCACGGTAGAAAGTGCGAAAGCGGCCGTGAATGCCGCGTCGGCCAGACTTGCTGCGGCAGACGCGACCATAGAAGCATCAAAGTCGCAGTATTCCTCAGCCAAAGCAGCGGTAACAGCTAGTGACGCCACTATTGCGCAAATAGAATCTGAAATAGACGATATGTTATTAAAAGCCCCGCGCAACGGGCGTATTCAATACCGTGTTGTGCAACCTGGTGAAGTGGTTGCTGCAGGTGGCCGAGTGCTAAGTCTTGTAGATTTAACCAATGTTTATATGACGTTTTATTTGCCAGCGACTCAAGTAGGGCGACTTTCTATTGGCTCTGAAGCGCGCATTGTTTTAGATGCTGCATCGGATATTTCTATTCCTGCCAGTATTTCTTACGTGGCAGATGTCGCGCAATTTACCCCTCGCTCAGTTGAAACGCAAAGCGAGCGAGAAAAGCTGATGTTCAGAGTAAAAGCGCAAATACCAAAAGACTTGCTTCAAAAACATATCGAGAAAGTAAAAACAGGCCTGCCTGGCGTAGTATGGGTGAAGCTTGATGATAGCGCAGCGTGGCCAAGTGAAGTGCCTGAATTGGTCGCGCTATGAAAGACGTCATTACCTGCGAAGGTCTGACGGTTCACTACAAATCAACTACCGCCATCGCTAATATTTCACTTCGAATTCCACGCGGTGCAACGGTAGGTTTTATTGGGCCTGATGGCGTAGGAAAATCTACCTTACTATCGCTAATTGCTGGTGAGCGGGCTTTGCAGCAAGGCTCACTTAATGTACTTGACGGAGACATGCGAGAGCGGGCCCACCGAAAAGCCATTTGCGCTGATATAGCTTACATGCCACAAGGCTTGGGTAAAAATTTATATCCCACCTTGTCGGTGGAAGAAAACTTACAGTTTTTCGCCAAGCTATTTGGGCATGGGCGCGCCGAACGCCGCAAACGTATCGATAATTTAACCAAGCGTACTGGGTTGTTTCCTTTTTTATCTCGCCCTGCGGGCAAGTTATCTGGCGGCATGAAGCAAAAATTAGGCTTATGCTGCGCCCTTATTCACGACCCTAAGTTACTGATTTTAGATGAGCCTACAACAGGCGTAGATCCGTTAGCGCGCAGTCAGTTTTGGCGCCTAATCGCCGATATTCGAAAAGGTGGCGCTGGTAAAGCGCAATCGGACTTAACCGTGCTGGTTGCTACTGCGTATATGGATGAAGCGCAGCAATTTGAACACCTTATTGCCATGAATGATGGCAAGGTACTCGCTACGGGTACGCCGCAAGAGCTGCTAGCGAAAACCCAAACCGATAATCTAGAATCGGCATTTATTGCATTATTGCCCGAATCGATAAGACGCAAACACCTGCCCGTTGTTATTACTCCCATAGATGACAGTGCTCACGCGCCTATTGCCATAGAGGCGAAAAACCTCACCATGAAGTTTGGTGATTTTACTGCGGTAGATAACGTGAGTTTTTCTATTCAAAAAGGCGAGATATTTGGTTTTCTGGGGTCGAACGGCTGCGGTAAATCTACCACCATGAAAATGCTAACCGGGTTATTGCCACAAACGTCTGGCGAAGCATGGATGTTAGGCAGTGTGTTAGATCCGAACGACATTGCCACGCGATACCGCGTGGGCTATATGTCACAAAGCTTTTCCTTGTATACCGAGCTTACCGTTGAGCAAAATTTGGTATTACACGCGCGGCTATTTACCCAGGGCAATACGCAAGATAGCAAGCAGCGAGAGGCGCGCGTGCAAGAGATGCTTGAGCGTTTTTCATTAAGTCATCACAAAGATGCGTTGCCCGCATCGCTACCGTTAGGGTTGCGTCAACGGTTGTCGTTGGCAGTGGCCATGGTACACAAACCTGAAGTACTGATTCTAGATGAACCCACATCCGGGGTTGATCCTATCGCAAGGGATAACTTCTGGCGCTTGCTGATTAGCTTAGCCAGGGAAGATGGAGTGACTATCTTTATTTCCACGCACTTTATGAACGAAGCGGCAAGGTGCGATCGCATTTCGCTTATGCACGCAGGCAAGGTGCTAGTAACCGATTCGCCGGCGGCCATTGTGGCCCACAAACAAGCTTCTACATTAGAAGAAGCGTTTATCGCCTACTTAGAAGCCGCGCAGCCAAGTAAAGACATTACTCAAAGTGAAAAGGCTCAAAGTGGGGAGGCCGAGGGCAAGAAAGAAAGCTTGCCGAGCCCAAGAGTATATTCGAACTCGAGTCGCTCAGAAGCAAAAACTGACCGCTACAAGCAGTCGCTACAACGTTTAATGAGTTATGCGACCCGTGAAACGCTGGAGTTAATGCGCGATCCTATTCGCTTAACCATGGCATTCTTGGGTTCTATCGTGCTAATGGTGGTGATTGGTTATGGTATCACCATGGATGTTGAAGACTTACAGTACGCGGTCTTCGACCGTGATAAGTCGGCCATTAGTGAGCAATACACCAATAGCCTTGCGGGTTCGCGGTATTTCATTACTCAGCCTGATATCACGAGCTATGAAGATATGGACAGGCGCATGAAAAGTGGTGAGTTGTCACTTGCCATCGAAATACCACCTGATTTTGGTCAAAAGCTACATAAAGGTGAAGAAGTAGAAATTGGCGCATGGATAGATGGCTCGATGCCCTCTAGAGCCGAAACCATTGAAGGTTATGTTGAAGGCATTCACTTAACCTGGTTGTTAGAACAAGCTTCTCTGATGAGCACGACCACTTCTACCTCGCTTGTCGATGTGCAGTCTCGCTATTTGTATAACCCCGATATTAAAAGCCTAGTGGCCATTGTACCTGCGGTTATTCCAATGTTATTGCTGATGATACCGGCGTTGCTTACTTCATTAGCCGTGGTGCGAGAAAAAGAGCTCGGCTCAATCATTAATTTGTATGTAACCCCGGTATCAAAATTGGAGTTCTTGGTAGGTAAACAACTGCCTTACATTATGACTTCTTTTGTCAGCTTTATCTTACTGGTACTCGTGGCGGTATATTTTTTCAATATACCCCTTAAAGGTGATGTGTTCGCGTTTTCCATTATCGCATTATTGTTTGTGAGCTTTTCCACCAGTTTTGGTTTGCTGGCATCTGTTTTTACTAATAGCCAAATTGCCGCCATTCTACTTACCACCATTGGCACCATGGTGCCCTCGGTTCAATTTGCAGGCATGATCACGCCGGTTTCAGCACTAGAGGGCGCAGGTAAAATCATTGGCGAAGTGCACCCCATAAGTTACTTCTTATTGGCCAGTCGGGGCATTTTTAGTAAAGGGCTGAGCTTTGGTTCATTAGATTTCGCGGTTTTCGTCATAGTGATTAGCATTCCCATTACCCTTTGGTTGTCAGTGGTGCTACTTAAGAAGCAGGAGCGCTAAGTCATGAAACTTAATAATGTATTGCACCTTAGTGTAAAAGAGTTGTGGAGCTTACTACGCGACCCTGTGATGTTGGTGCTTATTTTTTATGTATTCACCTTAAACATTTATACCGCGGCCACAGCGGTACCTGAGTCTTTGCATAATGCGCCAATTGCATTTGTAGATCACGACCGTTCACAGCTTTCTTATCGGGTAATAGACGGCTTTGTGCCTCCCTATTTCTTAACTCCCGACATTATTACAGAACAAGAGGTGAACCCCAGCTTAGATACAGGCAAGTACACCTTTGTCGTGACCATACCCCCTGAATTTGAAAAGGATGTAATGAAAGGGTCGGTACCTGATGTGCAAGTTAACGTGGATGCTACCCGAATTAGCCAGGCGTTTACTGGCAATGGTTATATTACTGAAATTATCGGCGAGGAAGTGGCTGCCTATGTGGCTGGGTATAAGTCAGAAACCAGCTACACAGTAGACTTAATTATGCGAGCGCGGTTTAACCCAGGCTTAGAAAGTTTCTGGTTTGGCTCTGTGATGGAGCTTATTAATGCGGTGACTATGATTGCCATTATTTTATCTGGGGCGGCGCTTATTCGAGAAAAAGAGCGGGGCACGGTAGAGCACTTATTGGCAATGCCCGTATCAAGCAGTGAAATTATGCTATCGAAAATAGCGGCCACGTTGCTGGTGGTTTGGTTGGCTACACTCATGTCGGTGTATGTTGTCATTCAATATGTTTTAGGCGTTCCGATTAATGGCGATGTGTGGTTATTTATGGTGGCGGTAGCTATTCACCTGTTTGCGGTGAGTAGTTTAGGTATATTCATGGCCACCATTGCGCGGTCTATGCCCCAGTTCGGATTATTGCTTATTTTAGTGTTACTGCCTCTTCAGCTGCTTTCTGGTGGTGTAACAGCAAGAGAAAGTATGCCTGACTTAATCCAAAATATTATGCTTATTGCGCCTAATACTCACTTTGTTATGGCATCACAAGGTGTGCTGTACAGAGGAGCTGGGCTAAGTGTGGTGTACCCTCAACTTATTGCGTTAACTGTTATTGGGGGGGTATTTTATTATATTGCTCTGCGCCGCTTCAAAAGCACCGTGGGTAGCATGGCGTAATCAGTTTAAGTTAGGTCACGCTAAAGTGATTACTATAGCGTGACCAACAGCGCTTACTGATATTTTCTAAGCTCTATGCGAGACACCATGCCTTTGTGTACTTCATCAGGGCCATCGGCCAATCGAAGTGCCCGAGCGCCTGCAGCAAATCGCGCTAATGGGAAGTCACTGCACATGCCGGCACCACCGTGGATTTGAAGTGCCATATCTACTACCGATTGCAGCATATTAGGTACCACCACTTTTATAGCAGATATTTCTGTCATGGCGTGTTTTACCCCAAGGTTGTCTATCTTCCATGCGGCATGAAGGGTTAGCAATCTTGCTTGTTCTATGGCCATACGGGCTTCAGCAACACGCTCTAAATTTCCGCCTAAACGAATAATAGGCTTACCAAAAGCGACCCGTTCGTGACCACGTTTAAGGGCAAGTTCAAGTGACTTTTCAGCCATGCCGATAGCTCGCATGCAGTGGTGGATACGACCTGGACCTAAGCGACCTTGAGCAATAGCAAAGCCTTTACCTAGCCCCATCACCAGATTTTCTTTGCTTACGCGCACATTATCAAAATGCATTTCACCATGGCCATAAGGTGCATCGTAATCGCCATAAGCATCAAGCATGCGGGTAACCGTAATTCCCGGTGTATCTAGCGGAACAATTACCATGCTATGGCGGCTGTGTTTATCGTTTTCAGGATTAGATAAGCCCATAAATATAGTAAACGCAGCATTAGGATGACCTAAGCCAGTAGACCACCATTTTTTACCGTTGATCACCACATCATCGCCATCTTCAATAATGGTCGCCGCCATGTTAGTAGCATCTGAAGAGGCTACATCGGGCTCAGTCATGCCAAACACAGAGCGTATTTCGCCTGCTAGCAGGGGGGTTAGCCATTTGGCTTTTTGGGCTTCGTTCCCGAAGTGATAAAGCACTTCCATATTGCCCGTATCTGGCGCATTACAATTGAAAATTTCAGGAGCAAACTGATACCTACCCATGCGTTCAGCCATAGGGGCATACTCTAGTGTGGTGAGCCCTTTACCCAGCTCAGCATCAGGTAAAAACAAATTGGCTAACCCTGCCTCGCGGGCTTTTTGTTTTAGTGCCTCGGTACCTGGGTGTAACTTCCACTTTTTCCAATCACCATGATGGTTCTCTTTGTGATGAAAATCATAAACTTCGTTTTCAATCGGCTCGATATGCTCAGCAATAAATGCATCAAGTTTTTCGAGTAGGGCGTTTGTTTTATCGTTGTGCGAAAAATCCATGACTATCCTCGGGTGTTTAACCAGCGGTTATTAGCGTAAATGCGATGGGTAATAAATTTGATAGCTATAGAGTAGTTTAGTTATTAGAATGAATGAAATGAAACTTGGTCTCGTAGTATTGTGAATTTTATTCATTATGGCGGGTGTGCCATTGAGCCTTTCTTTGTGTTGTTTTTAATTTGAAGATTGTGGGTATGAAAGGATGATTCTTTATGCATGATAATCGGCAGTTTGAAAAGTTAGACTTAAACTTGCTCAAAGTGTTTGAAGCTTTGTGGCAACAGCGCAACATGACCCATGCCGCTGAGTCACTGCATATTACCCCATCAGCCGTTAGCCATGCCATGCGACGGTTTCGCGAAATTCTTGGTGACCCACTATTTGCGCGTGAAAAAAATCACATGTTGCCTACCGCCGCCTGCGAACGTTTAGCACCTCAAATACTTGAAGCGTTGGCCAATATTCGCCGTGCATTAAGTGAATTTACTGTTTTTAATCCAGCTCACAGCCATCAGCGCTTTGTTATTGCTATGCAGGAATCTCTGGAGCTCAGTGTATTACCTGCGCTATTGGCAAAACTAGAAGTGCATGCGCCTAATGTTGAAATCGTCAGTGCGCGATTAAATCGTGACACCATGGTGGCCGATTTAAGCAATCGTAATTTACATTTGGTTGTAGATATAGGTAGGCCTATTTCAGCGCCGGTTGAACATTGCCTACTTACCCGTGATAACTACGCGGTGCTAATGAATACTAAACATCCATTGCGAGACAGCTTGAGTGCAGAAGCGTATTTAGAGGCGCGTCATATTACGGTGTCGAACCGAATAAAAGGAGCATCAGTAGAGGAAATCGCCCTACAACAATTGGGCATAAGCCGGCCTTCGCTGTGGCGGTGCCAAAACTATCGAGCCGCGGCTGAGGTAACCGCGAACACGGCTGCATTGTTAACTTTACCCGGTTCGATTGCCAATGCACTTGCAGATGACAGTTTAAGTATTGCCGCATTGCCTTTCGAGTTACCTGCATTGGAAACCCACCTGTACTGGCATCAACATCAAGAAGGTGAGCCTGGGTTAATGTGGCTTAAATCTCTCGTATTACAATTGTTCGCCTGATATTGTCGTTTTATGTAATGTTTGCTAGTATTTCTGATTCGTTGCTTATAACTGACATGCTGTATGCCAATCACAAGCAACAATTTCAATATCGCGAGTACCTTAATGAAGCTTCACACCATTTCTGGTTATATTCAGCATATCTACCTTGCAGAGCATGAGCACGGCTTACTGCTACTAGATGGGTGTAGCCGTGCAGATGTGGAAACGGTGAGCCAATTTATAACTGATACCTTGTGCCGCCCATTAAGTGATTTAAAACTGATCGTAGTGACACATATGCACCCCGATCATGCGGGTGGTGCAGTTCGACTAAAAGCGTTAACAGGTGCTCCCATTGCAGCGCACCCAAAAGCAAAGAATTGGTATACAGGATTCATGGGAAGAGCATCCCACGTTATTGATTTAGGGCTAACGTGGTGGGTGGCTAATCGCATTGGAAAGCAACGTGAAAGTATTTGGTATAACCCTGTGTTACGGGCTGATATTTTGCTTGAAGACGAGCAAAGCCTACCCCTATTCAATGAATGGAAAGTGCTTTATTCGCCTGGGCACACCGATCACGACATTAGCATTATGCACAAGCCTACCCGGCAAGCGTATGTTGCGGATTTGCTGGTGAAGGTAAAAGGTGAGTTAGTACCACCTTATCCTCTATGTCATCCAAATCAGTACCGGAAGTCGTTACAACGCATTGCTCAGTCGTCGATAGAAACGATTTTCTGCGCTCATGTGGCACCGGTACAGTTGGTTGATATTCCCTTTGACCACGTTATCGAGAATGCGCCAACCCTGCCAAAGAATCACTGGCATTCAGCCAAAAACCGAATCAATCGGAAGCTGTTTGGCAAAACCGCTCAGCATTAGTGGGTTCAGTAAAAGTGCATATTGCAAAAGTGCTAAAGCGGCCGTATGTAAAGCGCTATAGCCGCAGCCGCTTAGAGGCAAGACAGCACACTATGTTCGTATAACGTATATTACCCTTGGGTAAATTGCTCGTAGGCTAACATAGCATCGGCAGCGTACATCAGTGAGGGGCCGCCACCCATATAAATGGCCATTCCTAAAGTCTCTTCTAACTCTTCTTTCGTTACGTCTAAATCAACCAGTGCTTTTACGTGAAAGCCAATACAGCCGTCGCACCGCGTTGAAATGCCAATGGCTAATGCAATGAGCTCTTTGGTTTTTTTATCTAGCGCGCCGTCTTGAGTTGCCGCTTTCGCCATGGCCGAAAACCCTTGCATGGTGTCGGGTATGCCAGCACGAAGAGACTTCATGTTATCTGAAATGCGTTTAGTAATATCTGGGTATGACTTGCTCATTTTTTTTACCTTTTGATTATTGAATACAAAGACTAAGCACAAGTACAAAGATTTTAATATGCATATAATCATATATGCCACCGCGCCATATATGGGTCAATATAGATTATGGCGAAATGGTGTAAGTTGTAACAAAACGTGCAATATACTTGTCTTACATCAAATAATGACCACATTATGTAAAGCAGCACATGCCTACGTGTGAATAAAAGGAAACGGGTTACCCATGCAAAACAGTTTGTCTTCTTTATTTGAAAAGGTGCGGTCAGCGGCGTCTGCGTCGGGGGAAACCTTATCTGATATTTTCAGTAAAGAAACCCATAGATTTACTATTACGGGCTTAAGTCGAAGCGGTAAATCTATGTTGTTTACCAGCTTAATGACCATGCTGAAAAGTCGTAGTGAAGATGGCTACGCCTGTCTACCGCTATTAAGGTACTTGCCACCGTCGCAAGTGGAGTTCATGCGAATTGAACCCATAGAGGGGTACAAACCTTTTCCTCTTGAAGAAAACATGGATGCACTGGCATCAGGTAACTGGCCTGCCGCTACAGAAGAAGCGTATGGATTTAAACTTATCGTGCGGTTAACACAAACCACCAGTATTAAGCGCCACGTGCTGCCCCATACGGATATTGTTTTTGAGTTTATCGACTACCCAGGGGAGTGGATAACCGATATCCCCATGTTGGGTAAAACCTATGCCCAGTGGTCTGATTCTGCATGGGCACAATTAAGCAGTGGGCCGCAGCAGCATTTTGCGAATGAGTGGAAGGCGGTAGTGAATGCCTTTGATTTCGAACAACCGCCCACGCCGGCCAGCATTAACGAACTTGTAAGTGCCTACCGACGTTATTTAGTGACTGCTAAACAAAACGGAATCTCCCTGCTACAACCTGGCAGTTTCTTACTAGATTCAAGTGATTTTGACTGGCAGCAACTCGGTTTTGCACCGTTACCATCAAGCATCACCAGCGATGTATCTCACCCTTGGTACAAAGCATTTGAAAGCCACTTTTCAGCGTTTCAAAAAGACTGGTTAACGCCGTTAAAGCAGTCTGTATTTCGGGAAACGGATAAACAAATTATCTTGGTGGACTTGTTTGAAGGCTTAAATCACAGCCGCCAGCATTTGTATCAATTAAAAGAAACACTCAGTCATCTAGCTGACACTTTTGTGTATGGCCAAGCGGGTTGGTTTACACGCAATGTAATGCGCAAAGAGGCAATTGGTAAAGTCGCTTTTGTAGCCACTAAAGCCGACTTAATTCCGGTATCTGAACGTGAAAACTTGTTATCGTTATTAAGACATGTCACCGAAGGCGCCCGAGCTCGGTTTGTTGATAAACCCATTCAGTTTGAGCATTTTTTAGTATCAGCAATCCAAGTGACTGATGAAGGCAGTACGCCAAACGCATTACGCTATCAAGATACTGAAAATGGCTATGTTGAAGCTATGTTTGAGCCCGTTCCCGCTTCACTTAAAGCCATGGAAGCAGATGCACACTTTCCTGTATTGAACACCCAAGTGCCGCAAGACTATATGGCACGAATATTATCCGGCAGAGGATTGGACAGATTACTCCAATTCTTACTGGCCGAAGGAGTTTCCAATGAATAAGCAAGGCTCGATGAGCGAACAAAGCTCGGTCGATGAACAAAGCTCGATGTATAAAGATATCGAGAAACCAACAAGTACAGCTGCGCCAGCCTATCGGGCCAAAGTGGTACAGCAGCGTCTTGATATTACGCCGCCAGATACTAAAATGCCGGCAAAAACGGATACTGCTGAATGGCAAATGGACAGTGCCAAAGCGCGTATTTCTACCGGAGGGCTTACCCTAGGGTTCGGTGTGTTGTCCATTATTGGCTTCTTTGTATTTGATGCCTACACCACCCTGACGGCCAGTGCAGCCGAGCATCCTATAGCCAGCACAGTATTGGCAGTGTTCTTAAGCGGTTTTGTTGCGTGTTTTAGTTATTTAAGCTTTCGAGAATGGCGTGGCTATAAGCAAATCAATAAGGCCATTGATGATGGGCAAAGTATCGCCTCGCTAACTGGCGAAGATAGTGTTGATACCGTAGATAAAGTACTTAACCGTCATGGTAGTCGTTTTACGTCATCGTCATACGCTGCACATTGTTTTAGCACCTACCAAAAGCAGCTGAATGATGACATGACAGCTAAAGAGCGCTTGGGGCTTTATCAAGATACCGTGCTTAATGCAGTGCAGCAAAAAGCCCAAAAAGTATTAAACAAAGAATCAGTTACGGCTGGAAGTTTGGCATTTATTAGCCCAAATAATCTAATTCAAACCTTTGCTGTGATGTGGATAAGTTTTCGTACCATAAGGCGTATGGCGAAAATTTATGGCCTTCGACCTGGCACGATAGGTAATTGGAAACTTTTGGGCGTACTTGCCCAAAATATTGCCGCGCAGGGGGTATTTGATTTGGCCACCGATGAAGTTGCCAATCAAATTGGTGGTTCATTAAGTGCTAAATTTATGGAAAATTCTGCTGAAGCCGTTGCCGCAGGGGCGCTTAATGTGCGTTTAGGAAAGGCATTAATGAAGCTATTAAAATGAAGCTATTGAAAAAAGATAAATAACAGCGTTATTAATAACGCTGTTATTCTTATCCGAGTTTTCTAAGTGTATGAATACGAATTGAAATTTGGTCAACTGTGCCCAGCTCTATTTCTCAGCTCTAATTTTTAGTACTAATTTTCTGTGCTAATACCCCGTACCGATACCCAATACCGATACTCAGCTTCAATGCTCTGTTGCAATATACTACAGCGCTTTTTTAGTTGGCATGACCACGTTGGCGAAAATAAGCCCTGCTACTAGCGACATAAAAATCAAGAATACTTCTTGGCCTAAATGATCGGCTTGTACAAAGTCTTGGCCTGAAATAAATGAGTTCAACCCAATATAGGTTTTAGACCCCGGCACTAATACGATTAGCCCGTGCATAGCCACAATGGTAGCAGGCTGATTTGCAATACGGGTGAACGCATTGGCAAAAAGCCCTAGCGCGAAGGCACCTACGAAAGCCCCCAAACCTTGGCTCATGTAATCAGAGCTCCACGCTGTTGCACTGTAGGCGATAAAGGCCGCCGCCATTGCCCACGGAATATGCTTAACCCGGGTGCGAAATATAGCCACTAGCGCTAAACATAATAAAAATACCGATAACCACGTTGCCCAATAAGGTAAAGACTCAGCCGGTTGATACACGTTTTCACCAAACAAGCTAAAGCCTGCCGACACCCCTAAAAAAGCACCGAAATAAAGCTTAAATAACTGCATTACCGCGTCCATGGTGCGGGCCGTGCCCGATACCATATTGCGTGACGAAAGTTCGGCAAGCCCCATGGTAAGCGCAAGCCCAGGAACAAATACAATCACCGAGGAAAGTACAATAAGTGGAATGTTAATACCCGGGTCGATATAAGTACCGATTGCACAAGTTAACAAAGCGGCAATAAAGGCGGTGGCGGGTTCAAGCATTAAGTTAACCCGCTTAGAACGCTGGGACCACAACGTCCATACATAGGCAAGTAGCCCTAACAACCCTGACCAACCAATTTCAGCCCAGCTTGCTCCCATTAGCATGGCAAAGGCACTGGTAGCCATACCGTAAGCGCCACCAGTGAGCCACTTTCCATAAGGGCTACCCATAGCGTCTATTTCGTCTAAGCGCTTATCTGCCTCGGCAAGCGTTAAATCACCACAAAGTAATGAACCTGCTAGTTCATCAGTAAGCGATAATGCGTTCATATCTAAATCGCCTGGCAGTAGGCGAGATGCATGGTTGTATTCGTCTTCGTGTCTGTCACTCCAAATAACAAAAGTTAATGAAGTTGGAGTAGAAATAAATGAAGCGTGTACGCCCAAGTAGCTGGCAACTTCTAACAAGTAAGCTTCTAGTCGAAAAGCAGGCGTGCCGTATTTATGTAGCATTTTGCCAAGCTTAACAATAAATCTCCGAATTTGAATAAATTCTACTGTGTCCAACGACTTGTCCTACTTTGGAAATATACTTTAAAAATCTAAGGAAGCATTAACCGCAAAGTGCGGCTGCGCGATACGCCAAGTCTGTAATTTAATGTATAGACCAGCTTGGCTAAAATTTGCGCGGATTGTAGAGGCAAAATTGGTATAACGCAAAAAACATTTATTAAATTTTCACGTTAGAAAAACTAATGCATTTTTCCTGTTAAGAAGTGTCCTCTGGTGGGCGCTTTCTCTGACGCTACTCACTTGGAGGCTGCTCTCGTAAAGGATCGCCCCCGGGAGGGCCTTTTTGGGCATCGCACTGCATACTATCACCTTGAATAGTGCAACCTTGAGGTGCGCTGAAGCAGGCCAAAATTTGGTTACTTCCAGCGTCTCCTGCGTGGTAGTGGTAACCAATTCCTTCTTGTCCATCACCTCCGCTACCATCGATAGCATGCCCGCCACAGTCGTCAAGATCATCAGGCACTTGTCCATCAGGGTGTTTGCGTTCAAAAATAGCAAAACCGTCTAGCGCCACACCCAACATTCTTCCGTGAGTAGAGATTGCAGTATCAATTGACGAGCACTCGGTCATTGCATGGTAGTGATAGCCCACATGCGGGTTCACGTGACCGCCACAGTCATCAAAGGGGGCAAGGGTATAGGCGCCTAATATGGCATCAACTGGCGCGGGGGCATCCATCTTTATACCGTTGAAAGCAAGGCCTACGCCACCGTGAGGGTCGAATTGGGTAATTCGTGAGGCTTTTTCAGGGTAAGCGGGAATGAGGTACTTTTGTGGTTCAACACCTTCTGCGTATTCAGGTTGGCATTCAACGCAGTAGTTCTGATATTTTGGGTCGACATCGGGGCGCGCAGCAGCAAGGCAAGCATCTTTGCTATCGGTCACTTTAACTTCGCCAGTTTCAGGGTTAAATAGCTGCCAATTGTCATCACTATAGAAGGTGGCTAGGTTTTCAATAAAGTTACCATCTGCATCGTATACTTCGTTATCATTTAACCAAATACCTGCGTCTTCAGCGGTATCGCTAATATTACGTGGGCACCACGGGCCTTTGTCGTGGCCAATATCAACACCGCTATTTTCGGGCATAGTAACGATATAACAGCGAGTTTCGGTTCCATCGCTTAATGTGCAATCTACCAGGCTGTCGCTTATCGTAACGTCATCAGTAAAGTATTCGGTAATGGTTGGGAGCGAAGCGGCTGTACTTTGTTTTTCTGCTCCATTTTGGGCATGATCATGGGATTTTGAATTGGAATGATCGCCGCAGGCGGTGAGTGTACCAAGGGTTAATACCCCCGCGACCAACGCTAATCTTCTTACATTGATATTCTTCATTGCCATCCTTCACCCACTGTTAAAACAAAGCTGCTTAGTAATAGTAGCTTACCGAGGGCTTTTTGGATTAAAACTTAGAAACAATGAGTATGCCTAAAGTATGGCTAAAGAATGCTTATCTCCCATTATTAGAAAATGTCATAACCATAATTAACGACTAAAAATAAGTATAACCGCGCCTTTAAAAAAGAGAATTACAAAATGGCTAGCTAAAAGCCATCCAATCTTTCCATACAGGCTCCAGCCCTTTCGCTTCAATAGCCGCGGCTACCGCATTTACAGGGCGGATGTCGTCTATATCAAACTGGTTTAGCGCTTCTGAAGGCGCACTATAACCGCCTGGTTGAGTTTGTGACCCTGCCGACATAGTAGTAATGCCTAATGGCAACGCACCATCGCGAAATCGCGCCGACTCACGGGTAGAGAGTGATAATTCGGCTTGTGGGTTAAACAAGCGGTGAGCGCAAATCAGTTGCAATAATTGGGTTTCGTTAGGAAACTGCTGGGTGAGTAAATTAGCTGAATCGTTGGTGTTGCCTTCGCACTGTCGTAATCGCGGGAAAGAAATGGCCACTCGGCTTCGCCAGTAATGCTGCTGAATAAGCTGACCGTGCAGGGCGGTCATCACACTATCGGTACGCCAATCACCTAAGCCCAATAAGGCACCAATGCCTATTTTATCGATACCTGCTGCGCCAATACGATCGCTGGCCTGTAAACGCCATAAGAAATCCTGCTTTTTGCCTCGGGTATGGTATCGCGCGTATTCTTGAGGGTTATAGGTTTCTTGGTAAACCAGCACTGCGTCCACCCCTAACAACTTTAAGGTTTCATAGTCTTTTTGTGGCAACGGCTGCACTTCCATCATGACATTGCTCACTTTGGCCCTTATTGCCGGCAGAATTTCACTAAAATAAGGCATGCCCACCTTTTTCTCGTGTTCTCCTGTTACCAGCAATACTTGTGAAAACCCCATGTCTGTAATGGCGTCTATCTCGCTTTCTATTTGGCTTAAATTCAACACGGTGCGCTTTATTTTGTTACTCATAGTGAAGCCGCAGTATGTGCATTCGTTCGCACACAAATTGGCAAGGTATAGCGGCACAAATAACCCCATAGTATTGCCAAATCGGGCGCGGGTTAGCATTTGTGATTGTGCAGCCATCTCTTCTATATAAGGTGTGGCAGCAGGTGAAATTAACGCCATGAAATCATCTAAGTTACGGCTGGTTTTACTTAACGCTAGCTCTACGTGCTTGTTGGTTTTACTTTGAATAGAAAGGGCGATATTCGATAAGTCTTGCGACATTAGTGTGCTTGCAATCCCCATGATTAAATTACTCCTGCACCAAAAACTGGGTTAACGGGCTAGAAGGTTGTGCATCTTGCTGTGTGTTGGGCATGCCCGCTTCATAGGCATTGCGGCCTATCTCAACGGCTTTAGAAAAAGCGCTCGCCATGGCAACAGGGTTAGCCGCGGTAGCAATAGCCGTATTTACCAACACGGCATCTGCACCCATTTCCATAGCCGCCATGGCTTCGCTGGGTTTACCAATACCCGCATCAACAATAACGGGCACATTGGCTTGTTCAATAATAATGCGTAAAAAAAGTGCCGTTTGTAAGCCTTGGTTGGTGCCAATAGGTGCGCCTAAAGGCATAACCGCCGCGCAGCCCACTTCTTCTAATCGCCGACAAAGTACAGGGTCGGCATGGCAATAAGGCAGCACATTGAACCCTTTTTTCACCAATACTTCGGCGGCACGTAGCGTTTCGATAGGATCAGGTAATAGGTGTTGCTGGTCGGGGTGAATCTCTAACTTTACCCAAGGCGAACCTAGTACTTCGTAGGCTAACTCAGCGGCAAAAATGGCTTCTTGCGCATTTTTGGCACCAGAGGTGTTCGGTAAAAGCGTCACGTTTAATTCCCTTAATAGCGCTAAGGAATTATCGTGCTCAACGTGCGCAGAAAGCCGCTTCATGGCTAAGGTTACCATGGTGCTTTTGGCACTTTTTACGCTGCGTTTCATTATGCTTGGCGAGCTAAATTTACCTGTGCCCATTAATAAACGAGATGAAAATTTTTGATTAGCTAAGGTAAGCATTTACCCTCCTGCTACAAGCGTGAAAACATCAAGCTTGTCGTTGTGTTGTAAAGAGCTGTTTGCCCAAAGTGGCTTGGCTAAAATACTGCCGTTTTTAGCCACAGCCATACCGTTTTGGATCATGTCTTGGCTTATGTCTTGAATTAACCCTTGGGTTGTTAGAAAAGCTAACACCGACGTATTTGGTGCACAGGTCACCTGTGTGCCATTTATTGAAATACTTATTTGTGACATTGGCATACCTCGCAGTGCTTGTAGGCTGGAAGTGAGAATGACTGAAACTGCGCGGTGGCCGCATTCATAATGTAGTATTTGCCCCATGTGTTTTGGGTCTCAGAGTTGGCCTTAGGCTCGGCGCTAGGGTTTGCCTCAGGGTTTACCCCAGACTCGACGTTAGTGCTTGCCAAATATAGCAGCGCTTGAGTAGCTTGGAAGCACGCGGCCATACCTACCACAGGGCCTAAAATACCTTGGCTCATACAATCTTCTTGTACTGTGGTTTGTGCTAATAGACATGCATAACAACCACTATCTGACCCATTGCAACGCAGGTTTATCGCTTGCCAGCTGTACTGGCTGGCGGCGGCAATAAAAAGTGCAGTGCGCTGGTTAACGCAAGCGGCATTAATGGCTTTTCGGGTAGTGATGTTGTCGCTGCAATCAAGCACACAATGGGCGCCGGATATCAGCGAGGGTAAGTTACTGCTATTTGCCTGATTCTCAGCCAATTCAATTTGGGTGTAGGGGTTTACAAGGCGCAATTGGGCATAGCTAGCTTGGGTTTTGTGCTGGCCAATATGGTCTTGGTTGAACAGCACTTGCCGATGAATATTACTCTTTTCAACAGTGTCGCTATCTACCAGTAATACCTTGCCAATACCTGCACCCACCAAGTAACGTGCAACCAAGGAGCCTAAGCCACCTAGCCCGATGACAACTGCATAAGCTTGTTTAATATTGGCTTGCCCCGTTTCGTCAATATCATCTAGCAGTAACTGGCGACTGTAACGGCTGATGTCGTCGCTAGATAAATCCACATTATTCATAGCTAAGCCCGTGTTGAACCGAAGTGCTAGGCTCGTCAATGGCCGCGTTAATACTGTCGTCAATGGTTGAGTCACTAACGTTATCTATGGCTTCGGCATCATTCATCTGTCGCAACAGATCGTGAAATGCTGCAGCGGGGTCGTCTGCTTGCGTAACGGCACGCACAACAGCAATACCCGATACGCCAGTACCGGCTACCGTGTTAATTCGTGACAAATTAATACCGCCTATGGCCACCGTAGGAATATCTGCACAAAGACGAACGTAACGTGATAGGCGGTCGAGCCCTTGAGGTTTCGACGGCATGTCTTTCGTGGTGGTTGGAAATATATGGCCAAGTGCAATGTAAGAGGGGTTTAGCCATTTAATGCGCTGAAGCTCACAGTAACCATGGGTAGAAACACCTAACCTAAGCCCTGCACGGGAGATGGCTTCTAAATTCGCCGTTTCGAGATCTTCCTGCCCTAAATGTACGCCGTAGGCACCATGCTCAATGGCTAACGCCCAGTCATCATTGATAAATAACTGGCAGGGCGTGTCCTTTACAATCTCTACAGCCCTAGCAATTTGTATGGACTTGTCTTCCTGAGAGCCAAATTTTATTCTCAATTGAATAATTGCAGCGCCTGCTTTTACCAGAATCTCCAATTGCGATACGTCGCTCACCACAGGGTATATCCCTAACGATGTGTCGGTTAATCTGGGAAAGTGCATAGGGGTTTGATGCCGAATAGGGTCGTTATCGCCATAGCGAACGGACGGGTAGTGTACTGGTGTTAAAGGAAAGCCAACTAATCCTGCACAATGTATATGGTCGGCAGAACAAACAGAATTGCTTGAAAATACTGACGCGTTACGCACTTTATGTAGATATGCATTAGCCAGCGTTAGCCCATCTTGAATATCATAATCGCTTGCCACAAATCCTGCTAAGGCACTAGCAAACATGCAACCAGTGCCTCTAAGGTTCCCCATGTTATCTCGGGGTTGTTGAAAAATTCGAATCGCCTGCGTAGATACAAAAGTATCCGTCGCTGTACTTTGCCAATGTGCATGGCCGCCTTTAACGTAAACAGCCTTTGCGCCACGGGCAATAAGTGCCTGTGCCGCGGCTAATAGTGACTTTTCACAATTTACAGGCCTGCCGGTTATCTGTGCTAACTCTTTCACGTTAGGGGTAACAATATCCACCGCCGCAATAAGCGCATCAATATTCTGTTGGCTGAGTTCACTTAATACACCTCCTGAAGAACTCACCAATACAGGGTCCCAAACAATAAAACAGCCCGTGTTTTTGTACTGCTTTATTTTTGCCATATGCTCACACAAGAACAGGGCTTGAGCAGAGTTTGCAATTGCGCCAATTTTTATTGCCTTGGGTGGAAGGTCGCTTTCTAGCGCTTGCCATTGCTCACTTAACGTATCGATACTCAGCGCTGTTGCGCTTCGCATTATCGAATGTGATTGGTTTGCAACTTGTGTGGTTAATACGCATGCATGCACACTGATATCGGCAAGGGTAATGGCGTCGCGGGTTATACCCGCGCCTCCACTTGTATCTATGCCACCAATAGCCCATACAACGGGCTCTAAGTGAGCTCGAACAGTGCCTTTTATTGAAGCGTCGTTCACGGCAGTTGCACCTTGGTATCGGCACCGTGATATAGCGCAGCGCCAGAATTATTAAAGGCGGTAGCCATGTCTTGCATGCCTTTTTCCTGATTGGCTTTGGCTACATCTCGCACTTCTTGTGAAATTTTCATAGAGCAAAATTTGGGGCCACACATAGAACAAAAATGGGCTACTTTACCTGACGCTTTCGGTAGGGTTTCATCGTGATAGGCGCGGGCAGTATGAGGGTCTAGCGCTAAGTTGAATTGGTCTTCCCAACGAAACTCAAAGCGGGCTTTAGACATGGCGTTATCGCGAATTTGCGCACCTGGGTGGCCCTTGGCTAAGTCGGCCGCATGTGCCGCAATCTTGTAGGTAATTAGCCCCTGCTTTACATCTTCTTTGTTAGGTAAGCCCAAATGTTCTTTAGGGGTAACGTAACAAAGCATGGCGCAGCCATACCAACCAATCATGGCGGCACCAATGCCGGAGGTAAAGTGGTCGTAGCCCGGGGCAATATCGGTAGTAAGTGGGCCTAGTGTGTAAAAAGGCGCTTCATGACAATGGGTTAACTGCTCTTCCATATTGGCTTTAATCATGTGCATTGGCACATGCCCTGGGCCTTCAATCATAACTTGAACATCATATTCCCACGCTATTTTAGTTAGCTCACCAAGGGTACGAAGTTCAGAGAACTGGGCTTCATCGTTTGCATCGGCCACGCTGCCTGGGCGTAATCCGTCGCCCAATGAAAGCGACACATCATAAGCGGCGCAAATTTCACAAATATCGCGGAATCGTTCGTACAAAAAGCTCTGCTTGTGATGGCTTAAACACCACTTGGCCATAATAGAGCCGCCACGGGACACAATGCCCGTTACTCGGTTTGCGGTAAGTGGCACGTATTCAAGTAATACGCCTGCGTGAATGGTGAAGTAATCTACCCCTTGTTCGGCCTGTTCAATAAGGGTGTCTTTAAACAATTCCCACGTAAGGTCTTCGGCTACGCCATTTACTTTCTCAAGGGCTTGGTAAATGGGCACAGTACCTAAGGGGATAGGGCTGTTGCGAAGCAGCCATTCGCGGGTTTCGTGAATGTTGCGGCCGGTGGATAAATCCATAATGGTATCGGCGCCCCAACGTGTAGACCACACCAGCTTTTCCACTTCCTCTTCAATAGACGAGGTTACTGCTGAGTTACCAATGTTGGCGTTAATCTTCACCAAAAAGTTGCGGCCAATAATCATGGGTTCTAGTTCAGGGTGGTTTATATTCGCAGGAATAATAGCGCGACCTGCTGCCACTTCTTGGCGAACAAACTCAGGGGTAATGTTCGAAGGCAGGTTGGCGCCGAAGTGTTCACCTTTATGTTGCTGACTTAGCGGGCTGTCTTTTAATGCGTCTTTTTTTGATGAATCACGCCCCATGTTTTCGCGAATAGCAATGTATTCCATTTCGGGCGTAATAATACCTTGGCGAGCGTAATGCAGCTGTGTCACGTTTTTACCTTCAAGGGCTTTACGTGGTTTTAGCGTTCGGGTGAAGCGAAAATCTTCGGTGACAATATCTTGCTCACGCTGTTTCGCAAAGCGTGACGATACGCCTTCAAGTTCGTACGTATTTTCACGGGCTTTAATCCAGTTGCCTCGTAGCGGCGCTAACCCTTTTTGCACGTCAATGGTGACGTCTGGGTCGCCGTAAGGGCCGGACGTATCGTAAACCCCAATGGGTGGGTTACTTTCAAATATGGGGTTTTCTTCGGTGCCGCCTATTAAGCTGTCGTGCTGATGAATCAGTCGCATGGCAACGTTAATATCGTCGCGGCTGCCTGTCTCGCCTTTTTCATAATGGCGAGTAGAATTAGGGTAGGCTTCACCAGCCAATTGATTAATAAAGTTTTGCGCCTGTTGGCGCTGTTCGCGTCGAGTCGACATAGCATTTTCGCCTGTTAGTTTAGGTTATAAAATGCTTGTCAGGAGTGGAGGAGAGAATACAAAGGGCGCAAAAGCATGACCGGTACTACAGGCAAAATCCCGCAGGATAAATTCTTGCCATACTACATGGTTTAACTTCTACAATTTACGACTTACCACTTTGTACTTTATTGTTCCCTTCGCAGGTATTAGCCTGATCAGGTTCAACGGATCCCGCTTTCGCGGTCTCAGCTCACTGGGTTAATTCAGTTGAGCACTCCGACAAGTAACTATATTCAGTATAAAGCGAAAGAAAATGAAATTTCAAGCCTTGGTTGGTTCGAGGGTTAGTGCGTTCACCTTAGAAATACGGCGTGAACCCATCCATGGGGCCTCTGCTGGCAGCATCCATGCTGCAGAAGATTTCTAAGGTGAACGCACCAACCCTCTTGTTCAAGGTGTAATTTGGTGGGGATTGGTGAGGAAAGCCTCTCTACAGCATCCATGCTGTAGATGGTTTCTGAGGAACACACCCTCCCACTCTAGCAAACCTTGAAGTTTTAGAGAGGGTGAGAGGTGTAGGGCCTCTGCTGGCAGCATCCATACTGGAGAAGATTTCTAAGGTGAGCTCGCTCTCGCTTGCTCAAGTTAAACATACCGGAATAGATACAAAAAAGGCTCCTTATTTGTTTAATAAGGAGCCTTTGTTAAGCGTAAATCATGATTAGAAATTACGTCTAACGGTTACGCCATAAGTGCGTGGTTTCGCATAAGAGATTTGCGATGTACCGTAGAAGCCTGATACGTCGAAACCAATTAATTCGTGATCTGAATCAGTAAGGTTATCTACGTAAGCGGCTACGCTCCATAAATCTTCTTTGTCAGTCCAAGTAATGCGTGCATCAGCTTTGAAGTGGCTTTCGATAGTATGCGCAGTAAAGTTTCTTGCGTTGTGGAAAGACTCTGATTGGTATGAACCGCTAATAAGCGCTGCAACACTGCCGCTGTCTATATCCCATGTGTAGCGCACTAAACCCGATGATTGCCACTCAGGTGTGTAAGGTGGTGTAGTGTCTACAAATACGCCTGACGCCACTTCTAAATCTTCTACTACGGCATCGGTGTAAGACACGCCGAACATGATGTCTAATGCATCAATAGGGTTTAGCAATAGCTCAACTTCAGCGCCGGTAAATTGAGCGTCTTCATTGAAAACTACACCAGCATTGTTTACCCACGAGAACGACTGATAATCAGAATAATCATAGTAGAAAATACTACTGTTTAACTGTGCTTTGCCGTCCATTAGGGTTAGCTTCGCACCTGCTTCATAGGCAAGAAGTACTTCGGCGTCGTAGGTGCTAAAACTGCCGCCTAAAGGCGCGTTGAAGTTACCTGCTTTTACGCCTCGGTTGATACCTGCGTACAATAGGGTGTCTGAGTTTGGTTTATAGTCTAACTGTAGCTTTGCAGACCACATGGTTTCATCGTTATCCATGGCTACATCTACCAATGGTTCAAGGCTGTAATCTACTTCAATATCACGGTCTACAAGGTTTGCGTTTTGGCGCAATTGACCGTCCATCGATTTATTTTCACGTACTAAACGTAAACCCGATACCAATACTAATTCTTCAGTTAAATCGTAATCGATTTGCCCAAACACAGAGTAGGAATCGGTATCAATAGTCGCTAATGTGTTTTGCTCTTCACCGGCTAAATAACCACCTGTTGGGCTCGCTGCTAGGCCTTGTAGGTAATCAGTTTCAATGCTTAAGTAATAAAACCCCGCTACCCATTTACTGTTTGTGGTATTGCCACTAATGCGCAACTCTTCACTGAACTGGGTGATGTCGCCGTCTGATTGAAAAATGAGTTCTGGGGAGGCGGTTTGGTCTGAATCTAGGCCAATAACGCGAGTAAAGTTTTTCCAGTCAGTTACTGAGGTAAAAGTGAAGTCGTCAAAGTCATAGTCGTAAGTTGCCGCTAGGCCGCGAGACTTAATTTTGTTTTGATCTTCAAAGGCGAAATCTTTATTTACCTTTTCGCCGCTACCATCAGGGTCGATGTTACCGTTAAAGTCACCGCCTTGAACTGGGCGCAGCGGATCGCCGTTAAAGTTTCCATCAACACAAGCACCAGCTTGAATGGTGTCACAACCTAGTGGATCGTCAGCGGCGTAGATAACATCAATAACGTTGCCAGCTGCGTCTTTTACTTCTGTGGTGTTAACGACCTGATAAGGTCCTTCACTTTTTGTGGTATCGGCCCAGTTTGCGCTAACTAATAGGTTTGAATTAGCGTTTAAATCGAAGTTTAACTGTGCACGGAATGCTTTGGTGTCGTCGTTATAACCGTCTTCACCGCCGCCAATGGTCCCTGCACGGGTATCGGGCGCCGCTTCATCTTCGTACACGTTCTCTAAGATGTTACCCATATGGTTCGCCATCACTGAGATACGGCCAGATACCTTGTCGCTTAGTGCCCCGGATACCGCACCTTCAAAGCGCTTTTGCTCGAAGCTAGCGAAGGTGAGTTCCGCGTAGCCTTCCATTTCTTCGGTTGGTTTCGCTGTAATGGTATTTACCATACCGCCAGTGGCGTTACGGCCAAAAAGGGTGCCCTGAGGGCCTTTTAATATTTCAACACGGGCGATATCGAATAAACCAAATGTTTGCGCTTGTGTACTGGCTAAGTATCCGCCATCTACATATACCGCAACCGGTGCTTCAGCAATATCGGCGTAATCGTTTTGTACAACACCACGAATGTTAAAGATGGCACGTTGACCACCAATATCACCGGCAAGGGATACACCTGGCGTAAATGCAATGAGGTCGGTACTGCTTTCAAAACCTAGTGACTCCATTTGCTCGCCACTGAATGCTGTTACCGCAATACTTACGTCGTTTATGTACTGCTCACGTTTTTGCGAAGTAACGGTAATTTTCTCAAGTACCACCGAATCTGCTGCTGCAGTGTATGAAGACTGAAGTGCTAATCCTATTGCTAAGGCGCAAAGCGTCTGTTTCGATTTCATCATGTGTTCCCTTCTTGTTGTTGTTACATCTACAAACTACATAGAAGTATTTTTTGTTTTTTTATTTGATTAACTTTTGTTCTAACGAAACTAAAGGGGTTTTACCAAGGGGTAAATATGCATGTGTCGAAGTCATGTTTCATGTTTATGAAACTAAGTGGTACTTACTTTCCTGTATTTACAATTCATTAACAATGTAAGTATTAAGTCGGGATAATCTAAATATTATGTAAATTACTGAAAAATATATTTATTATAATTTTCTTTTGACGCTAGAAGCGTGCGGTGGGGAAGGAGTTTGCGTTAAGGGTATAAGGAAAAGCGATAGCTTAGGGCGAAGTTTCAAGCAAATTAAATGACGATAATTTGCATGAAATTCGCCCCAATCGTTTAATCAAATTTAGCGGAAAGCAGGGATAACTTCTTTGCCGTAACGAGTGATAATATTTTCTTCATCACCGTTGTCTAAATAGATATTAAATTGCGTGGTTCCAGCGTTTTTAAGCGCCTGAATTTTAGTAATGTGATCTTCAGCTTCACCCAATACACAGAAGCTTTTTACGATGTCGTCAGTAATGAAGTCTAGGTAAGGGTTATCGCTTTGACCATGTTTCGAATAATCGTAGCCACGACGTTGTTCTATGTAATCGGTTAAGCTTTTTGGCACTAAGCCTGAGTCTGTACCGTACTTTTCAACAATGTCGGCTACGTGATTACCTACCATGGCAGGGAACCACTTAGTTTTTTCAATACAGGTTTCCATGTCACCAAAGTAAGCAGGTGCCGCAGCTTGAACTTTGAAGTTGCTCATGTCGCGCTCAACTTTGTTCCCTGCATCTTGGCACTGTTGGCCAAACCATTGCACTAAATCGGGGTCGCCAATTTGAAGAATAACGCCGTCGCCATGTTCACCAGCAACTGCTAGGGCTTTCGGACCATAAGCGCCTACCCAAACTGGCAGTTCATAACCTGTAGCCCACGGGAATTTAACCGGCTTTTCGCATTCGCCGTACATCACTTCTTCACCGCGCACCATGGCTTTCACTTTGTGAGTGAATTCGGTTAAACGCGCTAGGTTTGCAGGCTTTTTACCCATCACGCGCATAGAAGAATCGCCACGGCCTAAACCAATATCGAAACGACCATTACTTTGTAGTGCCAAGCTGGCGTACAAGCTTGCCGCTACCGACCAATCACGTACGTTAGGGTTGGTCACACACGGGCCAAAGCGCATTTTGGTGGTGTGCTCCATACACATGGCCATTGCCACGAATGACTCGCGCCATAAAATGTGCGAATCGTAAAACCAGCAATAATCGAAACCGGCTTCTTCAGCCATTTTTACTAACTTACGGGCACGATCTGGGCTAACGAAGCCTTTAAAAGTGATACCAAATTCCATGAGTTCTTCCTCTGCTTTTTCTATTTTGTTTAATGCGTGTCTTTGCTTAATTTATTTGGCAGCCAGTACCTAGCAGCTAACACCTAATAGCTAATTACTAGCGGCCTATGTTTTTTTTCACCTGGCTGTTTTAATGATCTGGCGGGCAAATACGAATACCTGCATGGCTAAATGGCACTGCTTTGGATATGTTTAAGCGAATTAAAATGGGGGTTATGGCTTCAATACAGCGGGCACTTTCAGCTAAGCCAGCGTTGTAACTTTGAACACCTAAGTTATCTAGCAATGCTATTACTTTGTTTTTGGCTTCAAGCTGATTTCCGCACACCAAAATGTCGCAGTTAATGCTTTGTTCCAGATTGTTAAGGGTGACAGCTGATACATTATGCAGCGCGCCTACTACGGCATAGTCATCGCCTAATAATGCTTGAGCAGATTCTGTGGCTGAACCTTCTGGTGGCATAGCAACCGCTTTGGGGTTGTTCTCGGCTAACGGCACCACAATGTCGATAACGATTTTGTCGCGAAGCAATGGGCGAATTGCATCTAAGGTCGCGTGATGCGCTGCCCAAGGTACTGAAATAATCACGAATTCATCCGCTGCCGATGTGGCTGCAATAGTATCTGTACCGCTGATGGTACCAGTGGTTGATGTACTTGCTGCTGCAATAGATTCTTGCAACGCTTTGGCTTTTTCTGCTGCCCGTTCACCGTCTCGCGAACCAATAACAACGTCTATTCCCGCCAGGGCGAAGCGTTTTGCTAACCCCGATCCTTGCGGGCCAGTGCCGCCTAAAATAGCAATCTTCATGCGAATAAATCCTCTTGGGTTGGTCTTAACAGGTCTGAGGCTTTACTGTCTGGGTTACTTACCCATTCAAGCCCTTTAAATAAAATAACGGGGCACTTACCTTGTTTACTCATCAGCAAGCCAGAGGCTGCGGCAAGTTCATCGGCAAGGGCTGGCGCTGTAACTTTTAGGGGGCGACCCCAAGCATCACATTCACCATAAAGTGGGTTCAATGCAGGCACATTAGCTACGCCGATGGCCACGTTGGTTTGGCCTAAACGCCATGGGCGGCCAAAGGTATCGCTTATCACCACACCAATACTGTGCTTTGGTGCGCCGTAATATTTGCATAAGTCTTCGGCAAGAATGCGTGCGCTGGTATCAGGGTCTTTAGGTAATAAAATCAGCTCGCCTGGGTTATGGGTATTCGATTCATCTACCGCAGCATTGGCACTTATGTGACCTAATCTGTGCTCGGTAATAATAATTCCTTCGTTGGCAGCAGGGTGCTTATGCACTTTTACCAAGCGGGTAGATTCAGACAAAATGACGGTAACTTTACGAGGGTCTTTATTTACCTTTTCTGCCACATCGATGGCTTCTTGAGTTGGGGTAATATCATCAACGTGACACACCGCGCCTTCGGCTTTAGACACAATTTTTTGTGCTATAACCAGTACATCGCCTTCACATAAAACCTGTCGCTGTGCGGTAAGCTTTTCAATTATCAAGCCCACAAGGCTGTCGCCTTCGCGAATGTCAGGTAAGCCTTCTATAGTATTGATGGTAAGTGCTCGCATTCGTACTACCTTAAGCAATTAAAGAATCGACAACGTCATTCACATGGCGAAGATCGTCTGGATGGTCGATGTCTTGACTCAAGTATTTAGGCTGAACGGTCACGCACTTTAAGCCTTTATCTATGGCCGCTTGATGATGTTCATAAGCCGATGATTTACCAAATGCAAAATTAATCGCGTTTGGTGGCGTGGTGCATAGCGCGTTAGTGCCGCCATCATAGGCACTGCCAATCACTACCGAGGTGTCGCCTGAAGCGAGAGCCGCAATAGATGTCAGCTCTTTTTCTTCTAACCGAGCAATATCAGCAGGTAAAACAAGCTGATGGCTAAAGCCTTTCGACATACTCCATTCGGTGGCTTGCGCTAACGCTGTGTTTAAGTTGCTGCCTTTGGCTTCAAATATCACTTTACAGCCTAAGCTGGTGGCTAAATCGGCGATATAAAGCGACGGTGTTACTACCAGTTTCTGCCATTGTGGAAATGAACCGTTTAACGACATAACGGTTTTCTTAAACAGCTTAATGGCCAAGGCCTTGCGCACGCTGGCAGGCAAATGTGGTGACAAACGCTGCTTGCTGAAAGCAGGGTCTTTCATTGGAATAACAACGCATAGTTTATGCACAAGGCACCTCCGGTTGATAAGCGGTGGCCGTTGAAATAACCTCTTCCATTAGGGCTACTTTGTCTTGATCTGATTTCATCAAGGTTGAAGTACAGTGGACGTGTAAGCCGAAGCTTTCGACAACGTCTGTGTCGCCTTCATCTTGATTATCAATGACCAACACATCGCAAAGGTCTTGGTAAAACTCAGCGATGCCTCTGTTACCGGGCGTATAACGCATTTGCTGTAGTAGTTTTTCAGCAGGGCCTTTTATGGCTTTGCCACCAATAAGTGGTGACACCGCTATTTTCGTGGCGTCACTTGCTACTATTGCATCGCGAAATTGGGGTATAGCTAACATGGGGGCAATGCTGAGTAATGGATTGCTGGGGGCAAAAACGATAATGTCAGCAGCACTAATTGCCGCTAACACTTCAGGCGTAGCAGAAGCAAGGTTTGCCCCTTCGTACGCAATATTGGTTACGCTAGCTTCGCAGCGTTGATGTACAAAATACGTCTGAAAATCTACCCAGCCGTTTTCAGTTTCAAGACGAGTTTGCAAGGTGTCGTCGGTAGCTGGCAGCAAAGGTACGGTAATACCTAATCGGGTGGTAATTTGACGGGTGATTGCCGTCATGCTCATACCTTCAGCCCGCTTAGCACTTCTAAAAATATGGGTAGCAATATCCATATCCCCCAAGTGCATCCAAGTGCTTGAGCCAAACTGTGCAAGCCGAGACAATATACGGCAACTGTCATTTTTAAGCCCCCAACCAGTAACTGGGTTCACTTCGTTCGCTAATGTGTAGGTAAGCGTATCTAGGTCGGGCGATACCCATAAATTGTGAAACTCGTCGTCATCCCCCACATTGCCAATAATGGTTAGGTTATCTTTGTAGGCAGATTGATAAAGTCCTTTAGCGGCTTTTGCACCGCCTACGCCGCCAGCTAACAACACAATGTTTTTCATGCGCTTACCTTCACGGGAATGTGTGATGCTGCGTTAAAAGGGCTAAAGGCTGTTTTGTCTTTTTGCGGGGCTGCTGGCCCGGCAGTTTCTGAGCCCACAAGCGCTGCTTGGTGAGCAGGCTTTTTGTCACGGCCGTAAGGGGTAATTACGTCGTACAAAGTATTACGTTGATGGGCGTTTAGCCCAGCGCGCTGAATAAAGTTCACCATATCCCGAGGTACAATTTCTTGGCCGTGGCTAGCCCCTGCTGCACGAGAAATACTCTCGTTCATTAGGGTGCCGCCTAAGTCGTTAGCGCCTGCACGAAGCACTTTCGACGCCATATCTGGGCCCATTTTTACCCATGAGGCTTGAATGTTGTCGATATAGCCTTGCAATACTAATCGCGCAATGGCGTGCATTTTGAAATGCTCATCGGCGGTAGGGCCGGTTCTTACTTCGCTAGGATTATTTTTATAAAGGGGACTGTCGTTATGTATAAAGCCTAACGGAACAAATTCAGTAAAGCCGCCAGTACGCGCTTGCATGTCACGCAATAAGATAAGGTGTGCGGCCCAATGAGATGGCCCATCTATGTGCCCATACATTATGGTAGACGTGGTAGGTAGTCCAACGTTATGCGCAGTTTCGATGATTTTAAGCCAGTTTTCGGTGCTAAGTTTGTTTTTAGTTAATTTACGCCTTACTTCAGTATCTAGAATTTCAGCAGCCGTACCAGGCATTGATGCCAAGCCGCGCTGTTTCAAGTCGGTTAATAAATCTGTGTAGCTTTTGCGGCCTTTCATTGCGCCATACCAAATTTCAAAAGGTGAATAGGCGTGAATATGAACATCGGGCACGGTAGATGAAACTGTATCGAGTAAGTCGCCATAAAAACTGGCGGGTAAGTCAGGATGCAAACCACCTTGTACACAAATTTCTGTGGCGCCGCGAGCGTGGGCTTCTTTGGCTCTTGCGGCTACTTGATGAGGCGCTAAAAACTCTGCATCGCCAGCGTTTTTGTTCACCCCAAAGTTACAAAACTGGCAGCCCATATGACATACGTTAGTAAAATTAATATTGCGAGTTATTACAAACGACCCATCATTGCCTGTACGCAATTCACGCACAATATCAGCGGTGTGCAACAAGGCATCAGTTTCCGGCCCTTGGCAGTAAAACAATGTTTCAGCTTCTTCGTGATTAAGCATTTTGCCTTCTAATGCCCGCTGTAAAATATGGGCAATAGCAGGGCGAAGTTGGCTTAGCTTAGTTTGAATAGGTGTATCGCTGTAAGGCAAGGTGAAGTCGCCTGCTGGTGTCAAGTCGCAAGGTGAAACCGAGGTGATATTTTGCAGTATGTTACCCATGAGCAACTCCTTGAAAAGTGGTGTTATCAATACATTGCTCTAAGGCGAGGCCGTCGTTGCGCCAAGCAGGCATAGCTTGATGCAACGCTTTGGTAACGTAACGTTCGCCAGCTTGTAGGTACTTCGGATATACGGTTAAACGCTCTTGCAATGCATAGCCTTGTTGCTCGCAAGCGCTTGCTAATTCTGTGATTTGCGGCCAGCTGCGCTCTGGGTTAATAAAGTCTTTCGTTAACGGTGAAATACCGCCCCAATCGTTAATGCCTGCAGCAATGTAATGAGGGTATTCTTGGGCTAAATTAGGCGGCGCTTGCAGTGAAATAGCGGGGTCTAAAATTAACCGTGCCATGGCTAACGTGCGGCGCATATCATCAAGGGTAGGCTCTGGCGCATTGGCCATGGCTGTACCTGCTTTTGCGCGAAAATTCTGAATAATCACTTCTTGAATATGGCCATATTCTTGGTACAGCGTGTTTATGGCCAATAAGCTATCCACACGTTCTTCCCACGTTTCACCAATGCCAATGAGAATGCCGGTGGTGAAGGGAATATCTAGCTTTCCAGCGTCTTCCAAAGTCTTTAAACGTATACCTGGCACTTTGTCTGGACAGGCATAATGGGGTTGGCCTTTTTTCATCAAACGGTCGCTGGTACATTCGAGCATCATGCCCATGCTGCCGCTGACGTTTTTCAACTGTTTCAGCTCGTTAAAGGTTAACGTTCCCGCATTCACGTGGGGGATCATCAAGCTTTTATCCAGCACCATTTCACACACTTCGGTTAGGTAATCCACCATGCTGGTATGGCCCAATGTTGCCAACCAATCTTTCGCGTAGCGATAACGTTTCTCGGGTTTTTCGCCCAAGCTGAACAAGGCTTCTTTACACCCTTGCGCTTGACCTTTCAGTACAGAAGCCAGCACCTGACTTGGGTTTAAGATATTGGCTTGGCCCGAGTCTGGGTGTTTTACAAATGTGCAATAACCACAGGTATCCCGACACATGTTAGTCAGCGGAATAAATATCTTTCGTGAGTACGTCAGGGTATTTGGCCAGTGCGTATCGCGAACGCCTGCAGCTTGTTCGCAAAGTGCATCTAGCTGTGCACCTGTAGCATGTTCAAGGGCAATGGCGTGTGGGCGCGATAGCATAATGGGCGTCTCCTGCAAGTAAGGTTAATGCACTAAATATTCAATTTAGGCTGTTGCTTTTTTAATCTTTACCATGGTTTTTACCAAATGGTAAAGAAAATATTTGCAGGTTTTTTTGGTGCGAAGTGTGTCTCAAAATAGAGCAAGTTGGGTGTGCTGGTAGGGTATTTAATAGGTTTTATTGATAGGGCTATTGTGATTAAAGTTGTTTTATTACAGTTATTTATGTTTATTGTTTGTCGGTGGAGGAATAGGGGAAGTAGAAAGTAAAAGGCGCGCTTTTACGATGAGGCGCGCCAAAAAAAGCAGGGTAAATTAATTTTTATGCACTAGTGTTGTGCATCTAGGGCACTTAAAACGAAATTGCATAAAAATTCAGTGGCCTCGTTAAAATCATCTTGTTCTAAAGACGGCTTGCCTAGCAGCAATTGAATTTGCGTAGAGAAGTCGGCATAGGTTTGCGTGGCTGCCCAGATGGTAAAAAACAGATGCTTAGGATCAACAGGGCGAATGTGGCCAGCGGCTATCCAACGCTCAATAATTTTTACGTCTCGTTCAAACGCAGGTTTCAAATTTTCTATCAAGTAAGTTTTCAGTACCGGTGCACCATTAATGATTTCATGGGCGAATACTTTCGATCCATTGGGATAATCACGAGATAACTCTATTTTCTGCTGAATATACTGACGAATGGTACTGGCTGGTGATGCCTCTGGGTCGTCGTTGAACTGCATTTTCTCAAGCCATAAATCAATCATGTTTTCGAGTACGGCTTGGTACAACTTATCTTTGCCTGGAAAGTAATACAAAATGAGCTGTTTAGATATACCGGCTTGTTGCGCCACTGCATCCATTGAAGAGCCAGCAAACCCTTTTTGTGCAAATACCTCTTCGGCGGCACGTAGAATTCCGGCCTCTGTTTTTGCACGATTGGCCTGCGTCTTTGTCGGTTTTGTCATTTTTATTTCCTGTTACCGCTTCCATGTGGCGTTGTATACATTTGCCACCTATTATTTTTTTCGTTTTCTTTACCGCTTACTAAGCTCGAATGTCACTTAGTCATTGGAGTTGCGATACTAATTAGCAATGGGTTCTTCCTTCCCATGTTCTTTGGCAAGGGCTTCTAAAAATAGCTCTACCAAACGGGTGGGCTTAGGTGACTTACGATAGATGGCTGCGAATTCACAATGATAGGCGAAATTTTTAGGTTCAATAGCCCGCATCTGGCCTTTTTTTACGAAAGATTCCGCATAATGATCAGGCAGGAAACCTAAATAACACCCCGAAGATATGAGTGTGGCAATACCTTCTTGATCGTTCGCTACCGCCATCTTATTGAGCCCGAGCGACATACTTTTATCCATATTTGGGCTGTGAAAGCTTAGACCGGCATATTTGGCTTCGCATATTTCTTCACGAGGTATGTCGCCAAGCTCAATGTAGAAAGGGTGTCTTCTTCCGCAGTAAAGATGCATTTGCTCACCAAACAAGGGTAAGTAATTTAGGCTTGATGAAGAGCGATGGGTGGGAATAATACCAATATGATAACGCCCATCTAAAATTCCCTGCTCGATAGTATTTACTGGTACCACATGAATTTCTACATTCACATTAGGTGCCTGTTGCTGATAGGTGTAAATGGCTTCATTCACTTTACATGCATCGTTCGACACGGTTTTGTCGAACATGGCTACCACCACATTGCCCTGCAAATGCCGGTGCATGTCGTTGAC
This sequence comes from Alteromonas sp. 1_MG-2023, assembly GCF_030547075.1. Taxonomy (GTDB): domain Bacteria; phylum Pseudomonadota; class Gammaproteobacteria; order Enterobacterales; family Alteromonadaceae; genus Alteromonas. The sequence goes on from NZ_JAUOQH010000004.1 coordinate 167,448, forward strand.
TTCGTTTCTAAAGTCTTGCAACGACAACAACAAACGCTGTGTAGATTCATAAATTCGCTTTCCTTCTTCGGTAAGCGAAAAGCCTCCGCGGCCTCGATGACAAAGCACCATACCTAATCGGGTTTCTAAATCTTTCAAATGTCGGCTAATGGTAGAACGCCCAATATTGAGTTCAAGCTCGGCAGCAGAAAGGCCGCCAGCCTGCGCCACCACTATGAATACTCTCAATAAGCGAATGTCTGTATCTGATAGGTTTCCAAGAATTGCGCGCATAGTTTCATATTTATGAAAGTAAGATTTGAATATTTATAATTTATCGAACTTATGAGGCTGGGTAAAGTAGACCAAGTGAACAAATACCATAGGAAAACAATTATGACCCAGTGGGCTTCCAAGCTATCACAACCGCAAATGGACGCGTTGTGGATGCCTTACACTGCAAATCGCCAGTTTAAAGCATCGCCTAAAATGATTACCGGTGCACAAGGCAATTACCTCATTGATGACAATGGTCGCAAAATTTTTGATGGATTATCTGGGTTATGGACATGCGGCGCAGGGCACAACCGCCCTGAAATTGCCGAAGCAGTCGCTAAACAGTTAACAACGCTAGATTATGCGCCCGCCTTTCAGTACGGCCACAATTTGGCGTTTGAACTAGCCGACAGGCTAGCCAACATGGCGCCCGCTGATATCAATAAAGTGTTTTTCACTAACTCAGGTTCTGAAGCCGCTGATACATCGACCAAAATTGCCCGCGCTTATTGGCGCCAGCAAGGTCAGCCTACCAAAACCCGTATTATTGGCCGAGCGAAAGGCTATCACGGTGCAAGCTGGGGTGGTATTAGCTTTGGCGGTATTGGCGCAAACCGCAAAATGTGGGGGCCAGCCATGGAGTCTGATCACCTTTCACACACATTGCTGCCGAATAATCAATTCTGCAAAGGCGCACCAAGCTATGGTGAAGAGCTTGCTGATGAGCTTATCGAAATGGTGGCATTGCATGATGCGTCGAACATTGCGGCGGTGATTGTTGAGCCGATGAGTGGTTCTGCAGGGGTTATTGTTCCGCCAAAAGCCTACTTACGCCGCTTACGTGAATTGTGTAACCAGCACGATATTTTGCTTATTTTCGATGAAGTGATTACCGGCTTTGGCCGCACAGGTAGCTTATTCGGCGCCGATGCGTTTGATGTAGTGCCCGATATGATTAACATAGCCAAGCAAATCACCAACGGCGCCGTTCCTATGGGCGCAGTACTGGCTCGCGAATTTATTTACGACACCGTAGTTAACGCAGGCGGTGCCGAGTACAACATTGAATTGCCACACGGTTACACCTATTCGGGCCACCCTGTTGCCTGCGCGGCCGCCATGGCTGCCCTTGATATTTTAGAACAAGAAAAACTCGTCAGCCGGGTTGCTGAACTTAGCCCTTACTTTGAAGAAGCGGTGCATAGCTTGAAGGGCATGCCATTCGTTAGCGATATTCGAAACTTCGGCTTTGCCGCAGGGTTTAGCATTGAAAGCTACCCAGGCGAACCGGCCAGGCGCCCTTATGAAATCGCTGACGCCATGTGGAAAAAAGGATTTTACGTACGCTACGGCGGCGACACTATTCAGTTAGGCCTTCCGTTTACCACTGAAAAAACGGAAATCGATACCTTAATTAACGCGATGCAAGACACCTTAATGGGCAAGTAGCCCTTTACCGTTTTGATCCACTTACGCAAAAAAGAGACACAGATATGACTTCATTGGTAGGACACTTTATTCACGGCGAACACGTAGCGCCGCAAGATGGAAATTTGATTGATATTCACAACCCTTCTACTGGCGCCGTATGCGGACAAGTAGAAATGGCGTCGTCGGCATTGGTACAAAAAGCGATAGATTCAGCAAAAACGGCATACCCAGCATGGCGCGCTACGCCGCCAGCAAAGCGTGCACAGGTTATGTTTCGCTTAAAAGTATTGCTAGAGCAACACAGCGACAAAATTTGTGAACTTATCAGTGAAGAGCACGGCAAAGTGCTACACGATGCGAAAGGTGAATTACAACGCGGTATTGAAAACGTTGAGTTTGCTTGTGGCATGCCTCAATTACTTAAAGGCGAACACAGCAAAGACGTGGGCCCGGGTATAGACGCATGGAGTGAATTCCAGCCGCTAGGTGTAGTGACAGGTATTACACCGTTTAACTTTCCGGCCATGGTGCCTTTATGGATGTGGCCCAGCGCTATCATGTGTGGCAACACCTTTGTGTTGAAACCATCTGAAAAAGACCCTTCCAGCGCGTTGTACATTGCAGCACTTGCGGCAGAAGCCGGTTTACCGCCGGGTGTGCTTAACGTAGTAAACGGCGACAAATCTGCCGTTGATCAATTGTTAGAAGACCCGACAATTCAAGCGGTTAGTTTTGTAGGTTCAACTCCTGTTGCCGAAGCTATTTATCAAAAAGCCAGTGCTAACGGAAAGCGCTGCCAAGCGTTAGGTGGCGCGAAGAATCACGCCATTGTCATGCCAGATGCTGATGTTGATAACGTAGTGAATGCACTCATGGGTGCTGCATTTGGCTCATGCGGCGAACGCTGTATGGCGTTATCGGTAGTGCTTGCAGTAGGTGATGAAATGGGCGATACCCTGCGTGACAGGTTATCAGCACAAATAGAAACCCTAAAAGTGGGTGCAGGTAACGACAACAGCAATGATATGGGGCCGTTAATCAGTGCTCAACATTTCGATACCGTGAGTGGATTCATCGACTCCGGTGTTAGCCAAGAAGCCGATTTAGTCAGCGATGGTAGAAAGCTAAGTGTAGAAGGTTTTGAAGAAGGCTATTTCTTAGGGGCTACTTTGTTCGACAAGGTAAAACCTCACATGGAAATTTACCAAAAAGAGATTTTTGGCCCTGTGCTTGTGATGCTACGTGTACCTGATATGCAAACCGCACTGGAATTGATCAACGAGCACGAATACGGAAATGGCACCTGTATTTTCACCCGTGATGGTGAAGCAGCACGCTTCTTTATCGATCAGGTTCAGGTAGGGATGGTAGGTGTGAACGTACCGTTGCCTGTGCCTGTGTCTTACCACAGCTTTGGTGGATGGAAGCGCTCATTGTTTGGTGACTTACATGCTTACGGGCCAGATTCTGTTCGTTTCTACACACGCAGAAAAGCCATTACACAACGCTGGCCTTCAACGAACTTGCGTGAAGGCAGTCAATTTTCTTTCCCAAGTAACTAGTATCTAAACCAACAAAGTTCGCTGAGACAGCGAACTTTGTTGGTCATTAAAACCGGTGCAACGGTTTCTACAACTGCCGCTGGCATAGCCGCTGGCATAAATGTTGAAAGTCCAAAATATAAGAATTTACCATTCGGTCAATTTTTATCGTGTTACCGGCATTAATTAAGCGCCTAAAAATAGAACAGCGCATTAGACAAAAGAATAATCACGCCCTTTGCTTTAGGCGTCTCAGCAATAGTAGCGATACATAATAAATAGTGAACAATCAGCATAAAATCAGAGAAAAATTATATTTACCGTTTGGTAAATAAAGTTATCAAGATTGCACTCTTATAGTACGTTCGTTGAGCTAACTTGGGGCAAAGTGTTAATAGGAATAACCTTCCACCTGCGAGGACAAAACAATGGATAAGCTTAGAATTAATAGTCAAAGATTATGGGACAGCCTGATGGAAATGGGCGAAATTGGCGGCACTGAAAAGGGCGGATGTAATCGCTTAGCCGGCACAGATCTAGACAAGCAAGCTCGAGACTTGTTTTGCGCATGGTGTGAAGCCACTGGATGTGAAATCAGCATAGATAAATTCGGTAATATTTTCGCTAAACGTCCAGGTATTAATAACGAACTACCTTCAGTGGCGACCGGAAGCCACTTAGATACTCAGCCTACAGGCGGAAAGTTCGACGGCGTATTCGGTGTATTATCCGGCGTTGAAGTACTTCGCACTCTGCATGAAAACAACATTACTACTCCAACGCCTATTGAAGTTAGCGTGTGGACCAACGAAGAAGGTTCACGCTTTCAGCCTGCCATGCAAGGTTCTGGCGTATACGTAGGTCGCTTTGATTTACAAGAAGAACTGGATAAAACCGATGTGAACGGTTTACGTTTAGGTGATGAGCTAGCTCGCATAGGTTACTTGGGTGAAGAAGAGTTAGGAAGCCGCAACATAGGGGCATTTTTTGAAGCCCATATTGAGCAAGGCCCAATATTAGAAGACGAAGAAAAGCGCATTGGTGTAGTACGTTTAGGCCAAGGTATTCGCTGGTACAACGTAGAAATACAAGGCCAAGAATCTCATTCTGGCACCACGCCAATGCATTTACGCAAAGACGCCATGGTAGCCACAGGTAAAATTGTGGCGGAAATCGAATCGCTAGCTAACCGTTATGCCAACGGCCTTGGCACTGTAGGTTTCATGCAGGTTTATCCTAATTCACGGAATACTATTCCAGGAAACGTGAAGTTTAGCGCCGATTTACGTAACCCTAACCCCGAAGTGTTGGCCACCATGCATGAAGAGTTCGTGGCTTACTGCGACTCGGTAGCCAAAGAACGTAATTTGGAAATCACCGTGGATAACTTCTGGTATTTTGCACCAGTAGAATTTAATGCCTCGGACGATGTAAAAGCCGCGACTGAAAACTTGGGTTATTCACACATGGATATCTACGCAGGCGCAGGTCACGATGCCTGTTACATGGCCGACCTGGTGCCAGCGGGCATGATTTTCACTCCATGTGAAAATGGCATTAGCCACAACGAGATTGAATACTCTAGCCCAGAGCAATGTGCAGATGGCGCAAACGTGTTGCTTCATACCATGCTAACCGCCAGCAAACGTATTGCTGAAGCTGCCGGTGCTTCAATTACTGAAGATGAAGGGGCAAGCGTATGAGTTCAGAAATCAGCGAGGTCACACTTAGTAAAGCGGTGACCGAGAGCGATTATTTCAATGAAGATCTCGCGCCGACTAAAATGTCGGAGCGTACTTGGGGTACGGGCAATATCGCCGCACTTTGGGTAGGTATGGCAGTTTGCGTACCTACCTATACCCTAGGTGGTGTATTAACCACCTACTTTGGTTTGTCTGTAATGGAAGCCTTGTTCACTATTTTGCTAGCGAACATCGTGGTACTTATTCCGTTAACCTTGAATGCATTCCCTGGGACCAAGTTCGGTATCCCTTTTCCGGTAGTACTGCGCTCGTCGTTTGGCATTGTGGGCTCTAACATTCCCTGCTTAATTCGGGGCTTTGTGGCCTGCGGCTGGTTTGGTATTCAAACCATGTTTGGCGGCCTTGCCATACACTTGTTTTTATCTTCTATTTCAGAAGGCTGGGCACAGCTTGGCGGCCTAGGCGAGGTAATAGGCTTTTTTGCTTTTGGTGCATTAAATGTCTTTATCGTAATTAAGGGGTCAGAGTCGATTAAATGGTTAGAAACCCTAGCAGCACCTTTGCTATTAATAGTAGGTGCTGGGCTTATTTGGTGGGCAAGCGATAAAGTATCGGTAACCGAGGTGTTGGCTACCCCAGGCACAAGGCCTGAAGATGCAGGCTTCTTTAGTTACTTCTTTGCAGGGCTTACCGCCATGGTAGGTTTTTGGGCAACGTTATCGCTGAATATTCCTGATTTCAGTCGTTACGCGAAAAGCCAAAAAGCTCAAGTAACAGGGCAAATTATTGGCTTGCCACTTACCATGTTTATGTTTGCCGCCCTAGGGGTGTTGCTAACTTCAGCCTCTACCACGTTAGTAGGCGAAACAGTTTCAGATCCTGTTACCTTAATTGGTCATATCGATAGCCCATTTTTTGTGGCTATAGCCATGTTACTTATCATTGTAGCGACCTTATCTACGAACACCGCCGCAAACGTAGTATCGCCCACCAACGACTTTCAAAATATTGCCCCTAAGTATATTAACCACACCCGTGGTGTATTACTGACTGGCCTAGTTGGCGTATTGCTAATGAGCTGGGAGCTATTGAAAAAAGCCGGGCTTATTGAATCTGATGTAAGTGTAGATAGCTTGTACTCAAACTGGCTACTTGGCTATTCAAGCTTATTAGGCCCTATTGCGGGCATTATGATTGTTGATTACTTCCTAATTAGAAAACAAGAACTAGATGTAGCGGCGCTTTACACCAGCAGTGCTGCCTACCCGAAAGTGAATTGGGCCGGTTTTGTTGCCTTTTTAATTCCAGTAGGTATTACCTTGCTAGCCATAACCGCAGATGTACTAACGTGGTTCTATAGCTATGGCTGGTTTACCGGTTCTATTTCGGGCGCCATCATTTATTACTTTGCTGCAGGCAAGCTAGTTAACACCGTGAACACGAACGTTGGTGAACTAGCAAAAGCTTCATAAATTAAAGCGAAAAGGACACAAAAATGGCCATATTATTACGCGGTGGGACCGTAGTTACCCACGAAATGACCTACAAAGCCGATGTACTTTGCGAAGACGGCAAAATTACTAAAATTGGCGAAGACCTTGCAGTCAACGATGTTTCTGTAGAAGGCACAGATGTAGAAATTGTTGATGTATCTGAAAAGCTAATTATGCCAGGTGGTATCGACCCGCATACCCATATGCAATTGCCATTTATGGGTACAGTAGCTGCCGATGACTTTGCCTCTGGCACAGCCGCTGCCCTTGCTGGTGGCACCACAACTATTATCGATTTCGTTATTCCAAGTCCCGGTCAGCCTTTGATGGAAGCCTATCAACAGTGGCGAGATTGGTCTGAAAAATCCATGTCTAACTATACCTTCCATGTGGCCATAACGTGGTGGGATGACAGTGTTCACAAAGACATGGAAACACTAGCCACAGAATACGGTATTAATAGTTTTAAACACTTTATGGCGTACAAAAACGCCATTATGGCCACCGATGATATTTTAGTATCAAGCTTTACCCGTTGTATGGAACTTGGCGCTATCGCGACGGTTCATGCTGAAAATGGCGAGTTGGTGTATCACTTACAACAACAGCTAATGGATAAAGGGATTACTGGGCCAGAAGCCCATCCACTATCTCGCCCCCCCATGGTTGAAGGTGAAGCGGCTTACCGTGCTATTAGTATTGCTGAAACCCTAGGCGCACCTTTGTATTTAGTGCATTGCTCGGTAGAAGAGTCGGTTGATGCGATTCGTTATGCACAGCAGCGCGGGCACCATGTTTATGGTGAAGTATTAGCTGGGCATTTAACGGTAGATGATAGTGTTTATCAAGATGTAAGTTGGGAGCGCGCAGCAGCCCACGTAATGAGCCCGCCATTTCGTCCTAAGAAGCATCAAGACGTACTATGGAAAGCCTTGCAAGCAGGCACGTTGCAAACTACCGCTACCGATCACTGCGCCTTTTGCAACGAACAAAAAGCCATGGGTAAAGACAACTTCACCCAAATTCCAAACGGCACTGCTGGGGTAGAAGAGCGCTTGGCAGTACTGTGGGAAAAAGGCGTGAACGGCGGCAAGATTACCCCTAATGAGTTTGTGGCGGTAACGTCTACTAATGCGGCTAAAATCTTCAATATGTATCCTGCTAAAGGCGCGGTACGGGAAGGCTCTGACGCCGATTTAGTAATATGGGATCCGAAAGGCACAAAAGTGATTTCTTCCGAAACCCATATGTCGAATATCGAAACCAATATCTTTGAAGGGATGGAAATTACAGGTGTACCTGTGATGACTATTTGTAACGGTAATATCGCGTGGCAAAACGGTGAGTTATTAGCGAAAGCAGGTGACGGTAAATACGTTATGCGCCCAACTTACGCACCGTTTTATCAGTCGCTTCAACGGCGCAAAGCCTTAGCTGAACCTAAAGCGGTAGACCGCACTTCAGCGTAAAACGCAGCGTATAGCGTACAATAGAAAAGAAAAAGGCCAGTCAATTTAAAGTGACTGGCCTTTTTTTATCTTCTTTCAAATTAAAAGTGAGCAGTGTAAAACTACACTAGTTGCTGACCTTCCTTGTAATATTGCAACGCCGTAGAGCTATCGTGTCTGCGTTCACTTATGGCTGACAGCAATAACAGGTCATCTTTGTTCGATTCCATCTTCACTGCTTTTAATAACACTTTCTCAGCCAAAATATCGTCACCTGCATTGAATGCGACTCTACCCAACGTAGAATATAATTCTACATTTTCGCTGTCTTGTTTAATCCAGCTTTCCAGCAACCGCAACGATGGTGAAGCATTCGGAATATTTAACTGGGTGAAATAAGGGAACAGGGCAGGGTTTGGCCCACGTTTTTGCCATTCTACTAACAAGGTTTGTGCTTCAGCATGCATACCTTGTTCAAGCAATTGCTGAATATAAGCTGCGCGATAAGCATCGTCCTGCTTAATTTTACGGGGTAAACCTTCCCAGTGGGTTTTAAGCTCAGCGGCACCTTGCTTACTGGCAATTTCGGCTAGCTTGCCTTTAGCGATTTGCTGCGACCATGCGGTGTAATCTTCTTTTGATAACGCCTTGCGCCAACCGCCTAGTTTTTCCTGTAGCTCTTGCCATTGGCCTTGCTCTGCCATAATCGATGCTTTAAGTTTTATCACCTGCGGGTTATTAGCATCTTCCTCATCTAAGCTGTCTAGCTTTTCAAGTGCGTCAGCGAACTTACCTTCGGTAATATCTATACGCGCCATAACGATGGTAGCAGCCACTTTAGCACTGTCATAATCTGCAGCTTGCAGTAAGAAATAACGAGCTTTTTGCGGGTCGTTTTGGCTTTGTGCTACTTGCGCAGCGGCCAAGTAGTTCACCCCTTCAAAATCGCCGTTGGTGGTTTGGCTAAGTGCCTTGTGAGCACTTTTTAGGTCGCCCGCTGCCAATGACTGTAAACCATGATAAAAGGCACGCTTGCGTTTACGCTCGCCTAAAGCACCAAACCAGCGGTGAGAGCCTGTTACCAAACTTAACGTCCATAACACCAACTTAGAGATAACGTACCAGGCTACAATGGCGCAAATTATCATGATGCAAAAACCAATCACGGTGGTTTCTATCGCGGTATTACCTAACGAAATCAACACGTAGCCTTTGTCGCCCAAAATCATAGGGCCAACAATAAGCGCAATAATAAATGCGGCCAGCACCGCAAGGGCAATGACTAACCATTTCATAATGCGCTAGCTCCCTGACTGAATGCTTGTTTTACACGAGACTCCAATAATTGCTCAAGCGGCTTTTGTGATGCCAATTGGCTAGGAATGGGTTGTGAAATGTCGGTATCAACAAGGTTATCAAGTGCTGAGATAAAACCAGTAACTTGGCTCTTTTCAACATCGTAGTGCTCTTCAAGCATGGTTTTAGCGTAAAGCAAAGATTGCTCATACAAGCCTGAGTCTGCTTTAAGTGCAGCAGATTGTGCGTGCATTAACTGTAGTCGAAGCTGTTCTTTTACTAAAAACTGGGCTTGTAGTGACATGACAGGTTCAACCGGGCCTTCTAAACTTTTCACTGTTAAAAAGCCATCAACAATGGAGTGCCATACTTTTGCTAGGTTTTCTTTCCAGTCGTCTGCCGATTCAGACAGCTCATTACTATCAGCATCTGCATCTACTGGCTTTTCAAAGGTATCTAACGGTAACTTGTCAATTTGCGCCAGCATGCCAGTAAGGGCAAGAGCCACTGAACTTTGAGATACAGGGTTCATTTGTTGAAGGGTTTGAATATCTTCAGCAAGCTTGGCACGAACCGGTAACACCGAAGGGTCGGCTAATGATTTTAAACGTTTATCGGCATTCACTAACAACAAAGTTGCTGTGCGTACATCGTTTTCTAACCACAGTTTTCTACCCGCCATACGAACTAAATAATCAGCCTCGGCTATAAGCCAATCGGCAGGGCGTTGACCTTCCATGCTGTTAAGTTGTTGTTGTGTGGCTTCGGCTTGTTGCACTAAGGCACTATTTTGTTGCTGCAATGAATCTACAGCGTCTTTTAGTTCGCCGTTTTGCATATTGAGCATGCGTAAGGCATCTGCTGTTTGCTTGCGATCAGAACTTAAGTTGTTAAGTTGGGTTGTATTCGCCTGTTGGATTTGGACAAGGGTATCGCTGCTGCCTTGTTGTTGCATGTAGTACCAATACCCAGCACCAATAATACCCAGTACTAAAAGGAAAATAATAATAACCACAAACCATAGAAGCTTGGTTCCTGATGATTTCTTTGCTTTTTTCGGTGCGCTTTTAGGCGTAGCTTTAGGTGATACGGTATCGGTGCTTGATGCCGTGTTCGCTGACGTCGATTCTGATGTCGTACTAGATGATGATTCCACGCTTACCATTTCCCCGTTTTGAGGGTCCTTCTCATTCTTGTCAGACATTTAATACTCCCAATTATCCTTTATCCAGGCAATTAATGCCTGATCGGTGGCGCGGTTGCACACCGAAACGCGTGCTATTCCATAATTACGTAAGCTGGTTGCAACACGTTCACTTACTGTTAACCATGGTAACGCTAATATTTGTCTACTATGAGTAGAAATAAGTTGCTTTGCTAAATTCTCGCTTGTAGCGATAATGCCGCGAACGTCGTCAATTTTCCAGACTTTTGTATAAAATGGGTTCGCAAGTGGCTCCCTCTTATATACACAAAATTCAGTGGCCGATATACCTCTATCGCCTAAAACACGAGAAAGTGTATCTCTACCACCTTCGCCCTTAATAATAACGACTTGTGTACAGTTTGCCTCATTAAGTTGCTGCATGACCAGTATACCTTCGGATGTATGTTGCGAAGGCGTAACGATTTTGAAAGGTAAATTCGCGCTGTGCAGTGCACTAGCCGTGGCATCGCCAACCGCAACTAACGTTGGGGGCGATGCTAGGAATGAAGCTTGACTAAGCGCATCAAGCGCAGCGGGCGATGCTAGGAATGAAGCTTGACTAAGCGCATCAAGCGCAGCGGGAACCGCATAAATGCTGGTAACAATGATGATATTCACGCTGTTTGAACTTATCAAAAATTGCTTTAAAGCATTTGCCTTACCAGGCACACTTTGAATGTCAGATGTAGCGATCCCCACGGCATCAATACCCGCCTGCTCAAATGCATCTGCACTTGCCTGTAATTTAGGAAGAGGGCGGGTAATCAGCAGCATAAGTTAGTAATAATATAAGTTAGCAAGAACATATATTAGTCATACAGTGCACTAAGAATTTCTCCAGCGCCTTGTTCAAGCAGTGCCTCGGCGACTTCTACGCCTATGCTTTTCGCATTTTTTGTAGGACCTGTGGCAGAAGCAAACAATAAGGTTGAGCCATCTGGCTGTCCCACCATACCGGTTAAGGTTATGCTGTCTCCGTCAAGGGTAGCAAAACTGCCGATAGGAACTTGGCAGCCGCCTTCCAAACGCTCGTTCATCGCGCGCTCTGCGCTCACTCGGGTTTGGGTTTCACTGTGGTTCAGCGCCTGAAGTAAATCAATAAGCTCGGCGTCATCATTGCGACATTCAATACCTACAGCACCTTGCCCAACGGCAGGAAGCGATACCGAAGCTGGCAAACCGGTTTTAATGCGTTCTTCCATGCCCAAACGGATAAGTCCAGCGGAGGCAAGAATGATAGCATCGTATTCGCCTGCATCTAATTTGGCTAAGCGGGTGTTTACATTGCCGCGTAAATCTTTAATTTGCAGATCTGGGCGGTGTTTACGAATTTGGCATTGGCGACGAAGACTAGAAGTCCCTACTACAGCACCTTGTGGCAACGCATCTACGTTATCGAAGTGATTGGAAACGAAAGCATCAAACGGGTTTTCCCGTTCGCAAATAGCGTGAAGGCCAAAGCCTTCTGGGAATTCAACCGGTACGTCTTTCATTGAATGCACAGCAATGTCAGCTCTGCCTTCTAACATGGCAACTTCTAACTCTTTAATGAACAGGCCTTTACCACCAATTTTAGCCAGTGGCGTATCAAGTATTCTATCGCCCTGTGTGCTCATAGGCACCAGTTCAACAGTTATTCCATCATGATGTTCTAATAATTTTGCTTTAACGTACTCCGCTTGCCATAGCGCCAGTGCGCTTTTGCGTGTAGCAATACGAATCGTTCTTTTAGGAGCTGTTTGCATCATAAAAATCCTTTCTAAGGCCTTGTTTCAGGCATAGAACCAAAAGCAATCAGATATCATGTGCTAGTGGTATAAAGTCGACTAATTTATATATTGTACTTAAATCTTTCACTTGCGCACAGGTTTAAGGTTGCGGGAATGTAAGTAAAGTGACTATGCTTATTTCACTTATAAAATATGATTAAGCTCCAATTTGCATGGATACTTCTTCTTTTCGCCAGTTTCTCGAAAATACAGATCTAAATGGTGCCGAAGCAAAACGCCGCCGTTTAACCCTGTATTTCATCTCGTATATTGGCGGAACCATTATGGCTGTGCTCACAGTCCAAAATATCGCTCGTGGCGATCATTTCCTTGCGTTTTGGTTAGGGCTTTTTTCGTTATTGGTTTTTGCTAATGCAGTCTTGTCTCATGTATTTAAAAATAATAGTGTTTTTTATTATTTAGCGGGCGGTATTGTGGTGATTATGATAGCGGTGATTACCTTTACCGGCGGCTATCATAATACGGGGTTGCACTTCGTGTACCCGCTCATTTTTATTCAAATTATAGTAGTACGTTTTAGAGCTGCTATTGCGTATGTCACAGTAACCGTGTGTGTGGTGTCGTTTATTGTCTATCACCAAGATTCGATTCCCGCTATTTATCGAAGTGAGGACGTATCCCGTTTTTTAATTTCCTTGTTATGTTTTATCGCCGTGGCTTTTATCTCTGAATACTTCTGGCACAAAAGCAGAAAGGAAATGATGACCGATAACTTGGAAAAATTGCGCCAAGCCAATTCTGACCCGTTAACGAAAGTACCTAACCGACGTTTTTTAGAGTCGGTCTACTTTGAGCGAGCAATGCAAAACCCTGCAGACTATTTCCCATTAAGCGTGGTGGTGGTTGATATCGACTACTTTAAAAAAATAAATGACAACTACGGGCATGATGTAGGAGATAGGGTATTAGTTAAAATAGCCACCTTGATGAAAAACGCTATTAGGTCGACCGACGTGGTGTCGCGCACTGGTGGAGAAGAGTTTTTAATCCTTTACCCAAAAACAACCTTAAGTGTGGCGATGAAACTGGCGGAAAAAATTCGAGTAGAAATTGAAAAATCCCCCTTCGAAGAAGGTGAAATCTATCACCCGATCACAGCCAGTTTTGGGGTGGCAACAGCACTGACTGACACCAATATCAATGCCTCGATTAAGTTAGCCGACGAGCACCTATACGAAGCGAAAGGCGCTGGTAGAAACCGCGTCATGTAGCGTTAACTCGTTTAGCTAATCGAGTAGCCATTTAACAGGCTACATAAGCGAAACGACTGAACGTAAAGGTACTTAGTAAAAAGCCCAACGTAAATGAGCTTAGCCAAGCACCTCTATGCAGACACTACTAAGCAAGCACCTTTTGTAGCCAAGCTGAAATATCATTTAGCTCTTGCATACAGACGTTGTGCTGCATGGTGTAGGTTTGCCAGGTTGCGTTAAAACCGTTGTCGGTTAACGTTTTATATGCAGCGTTACCCATAAAAATAGGTACTACTTCATCTTGATCGCCATGGGCCATCATAATGGGTATGTCACGATTAGTATCAGTCGCTTCACTTGCCAATAAACTTGGCTCACACATATAAGTAGAAAGTGCCATTACGCCGGCTAACTTGTGTGTAAAGCGAGGCGCCAAATGAAGTGCAATTACGCCACCTTGAGAGAACCCTGCTAACACAATGCGGTTTGTAGGAATGCCTTTATCTACTTGTTCTTGAATAAGGGCCTCTACTTGACTCGCCGACTCAAGCACACCAGTTAAATCTGCGCGGCTATTGAAATCGAGTGATTTGATGTCGTACCACGCACGCATACGCATGCCACCATTAATGGTGACGGGGCGCTCTGGTGCGTGGGGGAAAATGAATTTTACTGCCATAGTATCAGGCAGTTTTAGCTCAGGTACGATAGGCGCAAAGCCATGTCCAGAATCGCCTAAGCCATGAAGCCAAATTACGCAGGCATTGGGTGTAGAGCTGGGGCTTTGTTCAACGTATGGCAAAAGTTCTTGCTCCATGTTTGTGTATTCCTACTTCTTTGTATTTTCCTAAAACAGCGCGAGTTTTACTCTTGCTGTAAACTCATCACTTTATTCGTGGTGTAAGCGCAGACATCGTTAGTGCATGTTTAAACGATTGCTACTACGGCTTAATGGTTCAATATGCTATCATTGCTCCACGAAATCACCATATTTTAAAATATATTTAATACTTTCATGGCATCATTACTCGGTAACTTATTTATACTTGCAGCGCCTTCAGGCGCAGGAAAATCCAGCCTTATAAAGGCGCTAATGGAAAAGTACGCGTCTAACAGCAATAATGCAATGGAAGTGTCGGTTTCCCACACTACTCGAAAGCCTAGACCCGGTGAAGTTGATGGCCAGCATTACCACTTTGTAAGCCGTGAGCAATTTGAAGCGCTTATAGAACAAGGCGTTTTTTTCGAGTGGGCTGAAGTGTTCGGTAATTACTACGGCACATCAAGGGTGACCATTGAGCAAACCTTGCACCGTGGTATCGATGTATTTCTAGATATCGATTGGCAAGGTGCACGTCAGGTGCAAAAGCTTATGCCAGATACCTGTGGCATTTTCATCTTGCCGCCTTCAATTGAAGTGCTAGAGCAACGCTTAACTAATCGCGGGCAAGATAGCGATGAAGTTATTGCAGGACGAATGAAAGAAGCGGTGACAGAAATGTCGCATTTTAGTGAGTTCAGCCACGTTATTGTTAACGATGATTTCGCCACTGCGCTTAACGATTTAGAAGCAATTGTGATTTCACAGCGCCTGCGAACAATAAAACAACAAATGCGTTATCAGCCTTTATTGGACGAATTGCTCGGATCTGCTTAATATATATATTGTTTTAAATTCAAACAAACCGCTAGGATCGCACCCTACATAGGTGTATACTACGCGGCCGCTTTTTGAATTACTTGATCAACCTAATTTTCGGAGAAATACATGGCCCGCGTAACAGTTGAAGATGCCGTAGATAAAATTGGTAACCGCTTTGATTTGGTTTTGGTAGCGGCCCGTCGTGCACGCCAAATTGCCACCGAAGGTAAAACTCCAATGGTTGATGTGCAAAACGACAAGCCTACCGTAACTGCACTTCGTGAAATCGAAGAAGGTTTGGTAACTGCTAGCACATTAGAACAAGACGATTTACGTGATCAGGAACAACAAGAGCACGCTGAATTTTCTTCAGTAGCAAACATTCTTTCTGATCAATAGTTACACCTTACGGGTAACTATTGTATGTTTAAGCGCCAGTGCTTTGAAAAAAGCACTGGCGCTTTGCTTTTTGGTATTGGCTAAAGGCTCAATTCTACGTATTCTTAAGGTTGTAACGTTAATCAGGAGTCGCACTAGTCCGTGTATTTGTTTGAAGGCTTAAAACAGAAAGTAATAAAGTACTTGCCTGCTGACCGAGTTCAGTTGGTACAAGAGGCGTTTGTGTTGGCTCAAGAAGCCCACGATGGCCAAATGCGCTCAAGTGGCGACCCTTATATTACGCACCCTGTTGCTGTTGCCAGTATTCTTGCCGACATGCATTTAGACCATGAAACCCTCATGGCAGCCTTGTTACACGACGTGATTGAAGACACCCATTACAGCCAAGAAGATCTTGCTGAAGCCTTCGGCGAAACCGTCGCTGAGTTGGTGGAAGGGGTAAGTAAGCTAGATAAAATTGCTTTTAGTAGTAAACAAGAAGCGCAGGCTGAAAACTTCCGTAAAATGATGATGGCTATGGTGCAAGACATTAGGGTTATCCTAATAAAGCTTGCCGACCGTACCCATAACATGCGCACACTAGGTTCGCTTCGCCCTGACAAACGCCGCCGTATTGCCTTAGAAACTCTTGAGATTTATGCTCCTATTGCCCATCGATTGGGTATTCACGATATTAAAAATGAGCTAGAAGATTTAGGTTTTCTTGCCATGTACCCGATGCGCCATCGCGCATTAAAATCGGCGGTGCGTCAAGCACGTGGTAACCGCAAAGAAATAATAGAAAATATTCGTGAAGAGTTAAGTACCCGTATAACGGCGTATGAAATTGAGTCTGATGTACTTGGCCGCGAAAAACACCTGTATTCTATCTACCGCAAAATGCGTAATAAAGAGCTAATGTTCAACGAGGTGATGGACATTTATGCGTTTCGCATAGTGGTAGACTCAGTGGATAACTGTTATCGCTCGTTAGGTGCCATGCACGGTTTGTATAAGCCCATTGAAAACCGTTTTAAAGATTATATCGCTATTCCTCGTACCAATGGCTATCAGTCATTGCATACGTCACTTATTGGCCCCCATGGTATTCCGGTCGAGATTCAAATTCGTACCCAAGAAATGGATCAAATGGCGGATAAAGGTGTAGCGGCACACTGGCTTTATAAAGAGCCTGGCGACAATGGCACTACTGCGCAACTAAGAGCACGTAAGTGGATGCAGTCGTTGCTTGAGCTTCAGCAGTCAGCCAGTTCATCGTTTGAATTTATTGAATCGGTTAAAACCGACCTATTCCCTGAAGAAATTTACGTATTTACCCCAGACGGCCGTATTATCGAACTGCCTATGGGCGCAACCGCCGTAGATTTCGCCTATGCGGTACATTCAGACGTGGGTAATACCTGTGTTGGGGTGCGAGTAGAGCGTAGAAATTACAGTTTAAGTAAGCCGCTACAAAATGGCCAAACCGTAGAAATCATTACGTCACCAAAAGCCAAGCCAAATGCTAACTGGCTAAACTTTGTAGTGAGTGCTCGCGCACGTACTCGCATTCGCCAATATTTGCGTAAACAGCATTCTCAAGAAGCGGTGAACATGGGTAATCGCTTACTACGCCATGCACTAGGTGAAGTGAAACTGGACGATATTCCAGAGGCCGATATTGAGCGGGTGGTAGCAGAAACCAAGCATGACGATTTTGACTCATTACTTATCGATATAGGTTTAGGTAATGAACTTAGCGCTATTGTTGCTCGCAGACTGTTAGGTGAAAGTACAGATTTACCAGAGAAAAAAGGTAACGTGGCCATTCGCGGAACGGAAGGCTTATTGGTGCATTATGCCCGTTGCTGCCATCCTATCCCTGACGATGAAATTGTGGCGGTATTAAGCCCAGGTCGCGGTATGACCATTCACCAAATTGGTTGTAACAATATTCGTAAGCTGTCTAAAGAAGAGCCACAGCGCGTGTTACCTATGCGTTGGGACGAAGAACCACAAGGTGAGTTCAAGGCTTCACTGCGCATAGAATTGTTTAACCATCAAGGTACCCTTGCTACGCTAACCAATACTATTTCGGGTAGCGACTCCAATATTATTGGACTGCAAACGGAAGAAAAAGAGAGTAACATCTACTTTATCGACATTGAGATTACCACGCAAAATCGCGTGCATTTGGCAAGAGTAATGAAGAAAATTCGTACCATGCCAGAGGTTCAAAAAGTGTCACGTCACAGTCAGTCCAGACACTAACGTTTTAAAAATTTTTAGGATCTATTATGTCTAAGTCTATTATTCAGACCGATAAGGCACCTGCCGCTATTGGTACTTACAGTCAAGCTGTTAAAGCCGGTACAACAGTTTATCTTTCAGGTCAGATTCCATTGGTGGCAGAAACCATGGAAATGGTTTCAGATGACTTCTCAGAACAAGCTGTTCAGGTGTTTGAAAACTTAAAAGCGGTTTGTGAAGCTGCAGGTGGAAAAACTAACGACTTAGTAAAAGTGAATATTTTCCTTATCGATTTAGGTCACTTTGCTACGGTAAATGAAATTATGAGCCGTTACTTCAACAAGCCATACCCAGCTCGCGCTGCAGTACAAGTTTCGGCATTGCCTAAAGGCGCACAAATTGAAATCGACGGCGTGATGGAATTGCCGGAGTAATCCATGTCGCCCGAGCGCTACCTTCGCATTCGAAGTGCGTTGGCAAAAAGGCAAACCGACCTGACGGTTTGCCTCGAAAATGTACATAAACCCCACAATGTATCGGCAGTGGTTCGAACCTGTGATGCCATTGGTATTCACCGTGTACATACCGTGTGGGAAGAGAAATACCAGTTTCGTGGCGACACCGCTATGGGAAGCCAGCAATGGGTTCGGCAAACCAATCACGACAGTTTAGGTAATGCGATAGGCGCGCTAAAGCAACAAGGTATGCAGGTGTTAGTCACTCACTTGTCTGATACTGCCGTGGGCTTTCGTGAAGTTGATTACACTAAACCTACCGCGATTATTTTTGGTCAAGAACGTTACGGTGCTACCGACGACGCTATTGCCATGGCTGATCAAGATATCATCATTCCGATGGCGGGTATGGTGCAATCGTTGAATGTGTCTGTTGCGGCAGCGTTAGTGCTTTATGAAGCCCAGCGTCAACGCGAACTGGCAGGCATGTACGATGTTGAGCACTTACCCGAAGAAGAATGCCAAAAACTCTTGTTTGAAAGAGGCTACCCCAGGCTGTGCGCCTTGAGTAAAACGAAGGGGGTTCCATACCCTGCCATTGACGATATAGGGCGTATTGATGCGCCGGCAAGTTGGTGGAAGCAGATGCAGTTAACGCCTGAAGCCTTACATGCCCTATCTGACAATGACGAGGCTGTGTCTACTCGAGCGTAGGCCAGCACAAACCCGCAGACGGCCAATACTGACCTTAAACCATACTCGCCAAGCTTCTCGCAATCTATTACACTTCGTTTCTAATAAATGATTGGTTTCATTACCCTAATGAAATCATACGCTTGTTTTAAGGAATGTCGGTCAAATGCAAACTCTTGCCACCACGCCCATCACCGCCCTAAAAGGGGTAGGCGCTAAAGTGGCCGAAAAGCTGGCTAAAATTGGCTTATTTACCTTACAAGACGTGCTGTTTCACCTGCCGCTACGTTATGAAGACAGAACGCGGGTTTACAGTGTGGCCGAGTGCCGCCCTTTTACTCATGTTAGTGTGCAGGGCGAAGTAAAAAGCGCCGACATCCAATACGGCAAAAAACGCATGTTAGTGGTGAAGCTAAGCGATGGTACAGGCACTATTACTTTACGCTTTTTTCACTTTGGCGCGGTACAACGCACGATGATGACGCCGGGCAATGTTATTCGTTGCTTTGGTGAAGTTCGCACCGGTAAGTGGGGCATTGAAATGATGCACCCTGAATTTAAACTTATCGACGAAGATGCCCCGCTTGAAGCAGAATCATTAACGCCTGTTTACCCCACCACCGAAGGGGTAAAGCAACTTACTTTGCGAAACTTGACCGACCAAGCCCTTAAAATGTTAGATAAAGGCGCACTGGCCGACTTACTGCCTGAAGGTATGTATAGCGACCAGATTAGTCTAAATGAAGCATTACACGCAGTGCATCGGCCAGCCCCTGATACCGATGTGCACGAAATGGAAGAAGGGCTTCATCCTGCTCAGTACCGGTTAATTCTAGAAGAGCTTTTGTCACATCATTTAAGTGTACTAAAAGTACGCAAACTTTCAGATGCACAGCCTGGTATTAGCATAAAGGTAGACAAGCCCCTTATTGAAAAGATGTTGGCGCAATTGCCGTTCTCGCCGACAGGTGCCCAGCAGCGGGTAGTAGCAGACATTCAGCAAGATATGCAACACCCGCGTCCCATGATGCGCTTAGTTCAAGGGGACGTAGGCTCGGGGAAAACCTTAGTGGCAGCCCTAGCTGCGCTATCCGCTATTGGCGCAGGGCATCAAGTGGCATTAATGGCGCCTACCGAATTACTTGCCGAACAGCATGCGAACAACTTTCGAGAATGGTTTGCACCGCTGGGCATAGAAATAGGGTGGTTAGCCGGTAAACTTAAAGGCAAAGCTCGCACTGAAGTATTGTCCCGGCTTGAAAGTGGCGATGTGCAAATGCTGGTAGGCACCCATGCTATCTTCCAAGAAAGCGTGACATACCAACAACTCGCCCTAGTGATTGTGGATGAACAACACAGATTTGGTGTGCACCAGCGCCTTGCGCTTCGCGATAAAGGCGAACAACAAGGGCGATACCCACACCAATTAATTATGACAGCAACCCCTATACCCAGAACACTGGCCATGACCGCATATGCCGACCTAGACACATCGGTTATCGACGAATTACCCCCTGGGCGAACGCCAGTGACCACCGTGGTATTACCCGATACACGTCGAGCCGATGTTATCGAACGGGTGCGCACAGCGTGCAAAGGTAGCGGCAGGCAGGCGTATTGGGTTTGTACCCTAATTGATGAATCGGAAGTATTGGAATGCCAAGCGGCTGAAGATGCCGCGGTTATTCTTCGCACTGCGTTGCCGGAACTTAACGTAGGTTTGGTGCATGGGCGCTTAAAGCCAGCTGAAAAGCTACAAGTCATGGCCGATTTTAAAGCCGGTGAACTCGACTTATTGGTTGCTACTACGGTGATTGAAGTAGGGGTAGATGTGCCTAACGCCAGCATCATGATTATTGAGAACCCTGAACGGTTAGGGTTAGCTCAATTACACCAGCTTCGCGGCCGAGTAGGGCGGGGTGCAGTTGAAAGTCAGTGTGTACTCATGTACCAAAGCCCCTTATCTAAAACGGCTACTCAGCGATTAACCGTACTGCGTGAGTCTAACGATGGGTTTTATATTGCCCAGCGAGACCTAGAAATTCGAGGGCCCGGTGAATTTATGGGTACCAAACAAACCGGTATGGCAGAACTTAAAATTGCTGATTTAGTGCGAGACGCTGCGCTTATTCCAAAGGTACAAGAAATTGCCTATACCTTATGGGAGCAATACCCTTCCCATGCACAAGCGATTATCAACCGCTGGATAGGGCATAAGGAGCAATATGGCCATGCTTAGTACTCTGCCTCTTGTGATTGCTAGCACCCAAGCTGATGCGAGCTTTGAAAGCGACAAAGCACTCGCTCTTAGTATTAGTGAAAACTGGGGTTTTCCGATTGACGATAAGCCTGTTGAAGGTTTCTACCTTCAAGTTGGTCACAATGTACTTGGGCTTGCTGATGCAAATGAAAGTAAAACCCTGCCTGTTGTCGTGGATTTTGCTTCTCCTGCCAGTTTATATCGTAAAGCCCATGGCGGCGGCAGAAAAGAACCTATCGTGAAAGCTGTGGGGTTAAAAGGTGATGTACTCAAAGGTGCTGCGCCATGGCACGTAGTAGACGCTACGCCTGGTTTGGGGAGAGATGCTTTTGTGTTGATAAGCGTAGGCTGCAAAGTCACTATGATAGAACGTTCGCCTATTGTAGCAGCCTTGCTTGAAGATGGTATTCGCCGCTTAAAAACTGCCTACCCAGAGCTTGCAGAGCGATTAGCACTACAACATGGAAATAGTGTCGATGTAATGCAATACTGGAATGGCGAGAACGTAGATGCAATTTACTTAGATCCTATGTTCCCGCATAAAAAGAAATCAGCCTTGGTGAAAAAGGAAATGCGACTGTTTCAACAATTGCTTGGACACGACCCCGACGCCGATGCATTGCTAGCGCCCGCGCTGGCATTAGCAACGGCCAGAGTGGTGGTAAAACGTCCGAACAGTGCAGAAGTGCTTGCAGGAATAAATCCATCAATGGCAATAGAAAGTAAAAAGCACAGATTCGATGTGTATTTACGTCAAATATCCTAGGAGAGCAGCATGATAGAAGTTGGTAGCACCTTGCCCGAGGTGGATTTCAGCCTTTTAGTAAATGGTGAGATGACAAACCCCGGCACTGCCGAACTTTTCAACGACAAGCGTGTAGTAATGTTTGCAGTGCCTGGCGCGTTTACGCCAACCTGTTCTCAAGCACATCTACCTGGCTATGTCGCATTGGCAGATAAAATTAAAGCGAAAGGCGTAGACACGGTTATTTGCTTATCGGTAAACGATGCATTTGTGATGGATGCATGGGGTAAGATGAATAACGCTGAAGAGATTATAATGCTGGCAGACGGCAACGGTCATTTCACCAAGCAAATTGGTTTAGACATGAACACCAGTGACTTTGGTGGCCTGCGCTCTATGCGTTACGCCATGTTAGTTGAAGACTGTGTTGTGAAAAAAATCAGTGTAGAAGATCCAGGTCGCTTTGAAGTAAGTGACGCTGAAAGCATGTTAAAAAGCTTGTAACAGCAAGATTAAATTCTACGCTAACTCTATTTTAAAGGCCTGAGCATATTGCTTGGGCCTTTTTGGTTATCTCCAACTAACTCTATTGGCGTGTCTCTTAAGTAAGTTAGCATGCCAGCTTTTGAATAAGTGTGAACATAGTTCAGGCTGCCTAAGTATTCATAAAGTTGATCGCAGAGCATCGTTAAAATGTAATATAACTGTGCTGGTAGCCTACCTACAAAAGCCGGTTTCACGACGAATGACTAAATACGATTCGCGCTTAAAGTACCGTGGTTAAAGGCCTAATAGCCAAATTTTTGGTGCGAAAGTATGACATATTCATACGCTGAGTTACCTTTACTTAATTAATGATAATAAGTATCATTTGCATAATTAGAAGCGTACTAGGAAAAACGATGACAACAACAATGAAGAAGCTAAGTGCTTCAGTATTAGTATTAGCAGCAACCTTTTCTTTAGGCACAAGTAGTGCTTTTGCAAATGGGGTTATCAGTGAACATGTAAATAACCTTCAGGCTCATATTGGTGAGTACACTGAAGAAGTGCACTGGCTAGAAGAAAAATTCGGCAGCGTGGTAGATGCCTACGAAAAAGACAGCAAGAACGTAGACACAGATGCGTTAATTGAATACTGGGAAGAAGTTGATTTTCATTCTGCTATCGAAACCCAATATGTACCGATTTATGCGTCAATTTGGCAAGGCATTTACGGCATAAAAATGGGCATTGAAAACGGTAAAACGTTAGAAGAAGTGCGCGCAGAAGAAACCAAACTTAATCAAGCCTTGTGGCAAGCGTTGGGCGCAGTTAAACTTGCGTCTCAATATCAAAAGCAGGGTTTAATTGCCAAGGTTCAAACTACTGAAGTTGAACCAACCACAGCCCCTGAAGTGATTGACGATATCAAAAAGCGTTTAGATCGCGTAGTGGCTAAATCGGCAGAACAACTTACCGAAGTTGCTACCACATTAGTTCACGATACTTACCTACAACGCTTTGAAGGTGTTGAAGGTGCGTTAATCGAATTAGATGCAGCGCTAGTTGAAGACTTAGAGAAAGACTTTAACGTTACTTTACCGCAGGCAATTTCTGGCGGTAAAGGTGTAGAGGCGGTACGTGGTGTAGTAGAATCTATGCATACTAAGTTAGACCGTGCTCGTGCTTTGTTAGTAGAAGCTGAGAAAAGTCGTAAAGACGTTTTCTAAGGAAATATTTTTTAAATGCAACGTAGAACATTTTTACAAGGTTTAGCCGCCGCAGGTGCGTTAGGTAGTTTACCTATTAGCAGTTTAAGTTTTGCCAACACTATCGCAAGTGTGTCGGTAGAGTCGCTACCTAAATTGGAAGGTGATCTCACCCTTTATTTAGGCCGAGGCGAAGGCGGTTTATATGAAAATGTGCTTGAAGCAATTAAGAAACGAAATCCAAAGCTTAACTTAAAAATTAGACGCGGCGCTTCCGCCGCGTTAGCGAATACCCTTGCTGCAGAAGCAAAAGCAGGGGTAAAGCGCGCCGATTTATTTTGGGCGGTAGATACAGGTAGCGTAGGCATGGTAACCGACTCAGGTTTAGCCAAGCCACTACCTACCGACTTAACCACCCAATTGAAAGAGGGTTTCCAATACCCAAGCTGGACACCAGTAACTGGCCGTATTCGTACATTGCCGTACAACACCGAGCGAGTAACCCCCGATCAAATTCCTGATAGCGTGATGGCCTTAGCAGATAGCGATTTAGCGCTAGGCTGGGCACCGGCGTATGCATCGTTCCAGTCTTTCGTTACCGCTATGCGTATTTTAGAAGGCGAAAAGGCCACGGCCGATTGGCTTAAAGGCGTTAATAGCAAAGCGAAGAAGTACGCTGGCGAACTTGGTGTAGTGATGGGCGTTGAACGTGGTGAAGTAGATATGGGCTTTGCTAACCATTACTATACATTACGCTTAAAAGCCGGCAAGCCAAATGCGAATGTGGCTCTAGCGTATACCCAAAACGACGCGGGCTGCTTAGTAAATGCCTCTGGTATTGTGGCATTAAGTGAAGGTGACCTACCGGTGAACTTCATTCGCTATTTGCTTAGCCGTGAAGTGCAAGGATATTTGGCTAGCGAAGCGTACGAAATTCCGCTGGTACAAGGGGTAACACCGCCGCAAGGTATTCCAGCGCTAACGGAAATATCTCCTCCTGATATGGACCTTCGAAAACTAGCAGATTTACGCCCTACGCTTAATCTCATGCGAAAAGTCGGGGTGCTGTGAGCAACTGGCCAAAGTCGTATCCGCTGGCTCTAATTATCGCGTTAATGGCACTACTGCCAGTAGGCGTTTTATTTTCGTTGGCATCAGATAGCGCAGAAATATTCGACACCCACAACTTGCGCGTACTCGGTAACACCGTATCACTTATGGTGCTGACCATTATTGGCTCGGTACTAATAGGCGTGCCGTTAGCGCTGTTCACTGCCTACGTACAAATGCCGTTTAAACGGTTTTGGTTAATTTTATTGGCTGCCCCCTTAGCCTTACCCAGTTACATTGGTGCATTCGCCATGTACTTTTCATTTGGCCGTGGTGGTGAAATAGAAAACGTATTAGGTATTTCTACCCCAAGTGTGGATGGTCTGTGGGGTTCAGCGCTGGTAATGTCTCTGTATACCTACCCCTTTGTGATGATGACCACACGAGCATCGTTATTAAGCCTTGATGCTAGCCTGATTAACGCAGCCCGCACGCTAGGTGTTTCACTGTATAAAAGCTTATGGCGTGTGGTATTGCCTCGTGTCGCTACTAGTATTGCTGCCGGTGCCTTATTAGCTGCACTTTATGCGCTGTCTGATTTCGGTACCCCTGCCATTATGGGCCTAGACACCTTTACCCGTGTTATTTTTGTTGAATATAACGCCTTTGGCTTAAGCCAAGCTGCTATGTTGAGCTTGCAGTTAATGGTGATTGTAGGGTTAATCTTATTTATTGAAAGCCGCATTAGCGGCGCTAAAGAACGCCCTGGGCGACACTTAAGCCTATGGCCTGCTCGCTGGCAGCGTAATCTGATGTTACTAGCCGCAATGCCCGTTCTGTTGTTAGCAATAGTGCTTCCCTTGGCGATTTTCACGTTGTGGCTTATACGCGAAGGTACCGGTGGCTTTGAATTCAGCTACGCATGGAATTCAGCTTATGCTTCATTCTTGGCGGCTATCGTGGCAGTTATTTTAGCCATACCCGTTGCTCAAGCGGCTATTGCAGGTAAAGCTGGCCGTTTGATGGAGCGCATTACTTATTTTGGTTTCGGCGTACCTGGTATCGTAATGGGTACCGCATTGGTTTACGTTGGGCTTCAATTGCCCTACCTATATCAAACCTTGGGTTTGTTGGTAATGGCCTATGTACTACGCTTTATACCTCTTGCCGTGGGCAGTGTGCGTAGTACTGCGGAAAATTTAGATACCGGATTAGTGAAAGCGGCGCGAGTATTAGGTGCAAGCCCTCGTGAAGCATTTATGCGCATTACCTTACCACTTACTCTAAGAGGTATGATAGCCGGTGCCGCACTGGTGTTTTTAGAAGCCATGCGAGAACTACCAGCCACATTAATGTTAGGGCCAACTGGGTTTGAAACCTTAGCTACCTACATGTGGCGAGTATACGAAGCCGGTTACTTTGGCCGCGCCGCTGTGCCCGGTTTATTGCTGGTATTGTTATCGGGCTTTGGATTAATATTAATGCTTTCCGGCGAACGCCGCGCCCAGTTTACCGTTTCCGAGGATGAACGTAGTTAATGCTTAAAGTTAGTGAGTTGTCAGTTGATTATGGTGCTACACGTGTAGTGAATAAGCTAAACCTAGCATTAGGTTCAGACGAAATTCTTATGCTGGTGGGCCCAACAGGCTGCGGTAAAACCACAATTTTACAGGCATTAGCCGGCCTTATTCCTATTTCAGAAGGGCAAATGACCTTAGGGAATTGGACTGCGACACCAAAGAAAGCCGTGCCTCCTGAAAAGCGTAATGTGGGCATGGTATTTCAAGACTTCGCTCTGTTTCCTCATTTAACCGTGCAGCAAAATGTTTGCTTTCGATTAAAAGATACCAAGCTAGCCGATCATTGGTTAAAGCTTCTTGGCCTTGAAGATTTTCGTGATGCTAAACCTGCTCGCTTATCCGGCGGCCAGAAACAACGTGTTGCGCTAGCCCGTACCTTGGCACACGAACCCGCTTTCGTGTTGCTAGACGAACCGCTTTCAAACCTAGATGCCGCCTTGAAAGACAGCCTTCGCTGGGAAATACGCGATGCGCTTAAAACTGCTGGCGTGCCTGCTATTTGGGTAACTCACGACCAAGAAGAGGCCTTAAGCGTAGGTGATAGAGTCGGTATTTTAAATAAAGGTGTACTAGAGCAACTTGCTACACCAGAAGCTTGTTATTCAGAGCCTGCTAGCCGTTTTGTGGCCCGTTTTATGGGTGAAGCTAGCTTCATTCCTGGTACCTTCACGAACGACACTGTCACTACTGAAATTGGCACCGTGCCCGGTACCTCAGTAGATGGTGCTACCGGCAAAGTAGACTTGTTAGTGCGTCCTGATGATTTAAGTTTAAGTGCGCAGCATGAATCACCCAATGGCACCGTAGATTGGGTACGTTACGAAGGCGAAAGCCGCTTGTATGCTGTAACCCTAGACAGTGGCAGTCAATTGAAAGTACGTGTAAGCCACGAAAACGCTATAAAGCCTGGAACCAGAGCCAATATGCAACTAATCACATCTCACCCATTGGCCGTTTTCTCACGAAACAATTGATGAGTTAAGCGGCTTTCAAGTAGTCAATACGTCTCAAAGATGCTGGCTGCATTAACGGATGTATCTAACTTCATACCACTTTTCAAAATGCGTTTCATGTCATGTTCAGGCATCGGTTTTGCGTAGAAATAGCCTTGTGCAATAAAACAACCTAGTGATAATAATAAATCTGCTTGGCTCTTTGTTTCTACACCTTCCACCACAACATCGCATTCGAACGATTCTGCCAACGTGACCGTAGACGATACGATGGCACGATGACCTTTATTGGTCTCAATATCGGTGATGAACGTTTTATCAATTTTGATGGTATTTGCTTTTAGATTATTGAGATACGCCAAAGAGCTCATCCCGGTTCCAAAATCATCGATAGCTATTGCTATTCCAAGTTGCCGAATTTTTGTGAGTGCAGATTCTATATATTTTATATTGAGGCAGGTTTCATTTTCGGTAAGCTCGATTTGCAGGAAGTTGGCTGGCAATTGATATTGCTTTAATTCTTGTTGTATAAAAGCGAGTAAACTCGGATCTAAAAGGTTATATGGAGAGAGGTTGATGGCGATAGGAATACCGTGGCCCTCATTTCGCCATGACGATGCATGCTCAATAGCTTTTTTTATAATGTAACGCCCAAAATCTTGCACTTTGCCGCTATGCTCTATTAAATTGATAAAAGCAAAAGGCGTTAGTAAGCCTAGTCTAGGGTGCTGCCATCGACACAATCCTTCGACACCGACAATGTTGCAGTTTCTCATATCAACTTTTGGCTGAAAATGTAGGATCAGCTCGTTGTTTAACATTGCATCATTCAAATCCGCCCTGAGCATAACGTCACGCTCGTTGACTAGCACATTTTGATTGTCGTAAATTGCCCAGCCGCTCCGCTGTTTTTTGGCTTTATACATTGCTGTATCGGCACACGATATAAGCGTTTCAGGATTATTTGTATGTGAAGGATAGTGTGCAAACCCAACACTGGCCCCCGTATTAATCTCTAAGCCATTAAGTGGAACCGTTGTGTCGCATACCTGCACAAGTGATTGCGCAAGTGTTTCGCCCTGTTGAATATTGCAATGTGGTGCCCATACTATGAACTCATCGCCACCAATTCGTATAAGTTCATTAGGTAGCGTTACAACAGCAGCCATGCGGTTAGACAATTCCACCAACAAATCATCACCGGTTTTATGCCCAAAAGAGTCGTTAATTTCTTTAAATTTATCAAGATCAATAACGAACAAGCATGCCTGTGAAAGTGTTATTCTCTTGTGTTCGTTAGTTTTAATTTCATGTAAGGTCTCAGTGATATAGAGACGGTTTGCAAGACCTGTTAAAGGGTCGTTCGTAGCAAGCTTTGCAAGCGAAGCGTTAATCTCGTCAGCGCGTTTTGCTATGATTGACGACAGCGTTAAGGCCAGCCAACCGGTTATCCAAAATACGATTACAGAGGTAATGATGAGACGTTTAGCAACAAGTTGAAGTGTCGCATCGATTAACGTCGTCTCCTTAAAATAATAAATATTATATTGATCAGACTTCACGTTTACCCAAAGGTAATTTCGATTATTTAGGGAAACAATAGAGGCACTTTTTTCGGATAACATTGCTATGTTTTTTAATATATTACGGCTGGAACGTGAGTCTATTAAATGTGCTTGAGTCCACTGTCCTTGAGATGAACTAACATGGAATAGCGTAGATAATGCAGGGTCTGCTAATCGACTTTGGGGGTCAAAGGTATAGTTACCATTAAAAAGCACGTCTTCGTTTGTTTGTATTTCTGTATTTAAGAAAGCGACAACACGCGTCATTCTAGCTAGTTCGTTTTGAATTCCTACGTCAGCCGCTAAGCGATAAGACACAATAACGTAGATAGCCGAAACTAAAATAGAAACCGTAAGGCACGCGAAGATAAGCCTGGTTCGAATGGCTGTTCTTTGTAGGAGTATAGGCACTTTTTGCATAGGAAGTTATGACTCCAAAACCTAAACTTTAGCTTTCTTTCGTACTAACTCCGGCTATTTGGTAAACCGGGCACCAACCAGAAAACAAAGAAATTAGGTTAAGCACCCCAAAAATGCCTAGTAATATTTCAATGAATACATCATCGATAATATCGCCGTTAAGAAACGCAAATGCGGTTACACAGATACCTATAGCGCCGCGAAGAGACCGGTCTAATAAACTTAAATTTGCTTGGATAGCCATAATGCTGCCATATCGAGAGCTTTTTATAAGAGTAGCTGGATAGGGTTGAAATCGACAGTAGACTTTAAGGTACTTTTAATACCCTTAATTTACACAATCATTCAGGCAAACGTTGAGAGGTCTACCTAATAACGTATAATCCAGCGCGTTTTGCTCTAATGCCTTATTATTTAACTGGCAAGGCAATTCGTTCGATATTCCAAGTCAGGTATAGCAGTTGAATATGCATCAATTAATGATGCATTAATTAACAGTGCAGCAATTAGAGGTAAGTAGTGTGAAACAGCGTGACGTAATTGTAATAGGTGCTGGTGCAGCTGGGCTGTTTTGTGCTGCGCAGGCTGGTGCCCGTGGGCGGAGCGTAGAAGTGCTCGATCACGCCAAAAAAGTGGGGCGCAAGATACTTATGTCTGGTGGCGGACGCTGCAACTTCACCAATATGTACGCTGGTCCTGAAAACTTCTTATCGCAAAACCCGCACTTTTGTAAGTCGGCCCTAAGCCGTTACACACAATGGGATTTTATTGGTTTGGTTGCCGAGCACGGCATTGCATACCACGAGAAAACCCTAGGCCAGTTATTTTGCGACGACAGCGCTAAAGACATTGTTGAACTTCTGCTAAAAGAGTGCGACAAAGCCGGTGTAACCATTACTCCTCGTTGTGAAATACTCAGTGTTGAGAAAACCGAAACAGGTTACACGCTCAATACCTCAATGGGTGAATACCAGTGTGAGTCACTCGTTATTGCCACCGGCGGCTTGAGCATGCCGAAACTAGGTGCCACACCGTTTGGTTACAAAGTGGCAGAGCAGTTTGGCTTAAACGTGCTGCCCACCCGTGCGGCACTAGTACCTTTTACCCTGCAAGATAAAGACAAAGACGTACTAGCAGAACTAAGTGGCATTGCCATAGACGTAAATGCACAATGCAACGACACCTCATTCCGTGAAGCTATGCTATTTACCCATCGCGGCCTAAGCGGCCCAGCCATGTTACAAATATCAAGTTACTGGGAAGCCGGCGACGCGCTTAGCATTAATACGCTACCTACCGAAGATGCGCAGGCGCTTATTAATACAGCGCGCACCGACACGCCAGATGCCTTACTGGCAACTTGCTTAAACAAAGTGTTCCCCAAACGCATGGTTCAAAGCTTTATTGAATATCATCAATGGCGCAACGTGCCGGTGAAACAGCTAAGCCACAGCGAATGCGAGGCTATTGCCAATACCCTAGAAAACTGGCAAATAAAACCTAACGGCACCGAGGGCTACAGAACCGCCGAAGTTACCATTGGTGGCGTAAACACCGACGAGCTATCGTCTAAAACCATGATGGCTAAGAATGTAGAAGGTTTATATTTTATAGGCGAAGTGGTAGACGTAACTGGCTGGCTAGGAGGCTTTAATTTCCAGTGGGCGTGGAGCAGCGGCTGGGCAGCCGGGCAAGTGGTGTAGTGTTTTCGTGGAGTAG
The DNA here is from genome assembly GCF_030547075.1 of Alteromonas sp. 1_MG-2023. GTDB lineage: Bacteria > Pseudomonadota > Gammaproteobacteria > Enterobacterales > Alteromonadaceae > Alteromonas. The sequence goes on from NZ_JAUOQH010000004.1 coordinate 198,206, forward strand.
TTTTGAAGGCAAGACGCTCTTATTTAACGCGGTACAGCAAGCTAACTAAATAATAAATATAAGAATATTTTTGTCTTCGATTCACATTATCGGGAGTAGGGGGATGAAAATCCCTAGTGAAAATTAGCAGATATTTGTATCATTTCCAAGCTGTCTAAATCTATGAAAAATCGGGGGCCTTCGTTTCAATATGAGTGTGATAGTTGTACACGTTGACATTTATGTAAAACATGGGGCGATGGCTAAAATTTAACTTGTTATCAGCAGCATTCGAGCACGGTTCAATGTTCACTTCTAGACATACGACTTGCATATAGTTATAAAAACGCTGGGAGCATGTCCCAGCGTATAGAATAATCTATTTATTCAAATGCACATCGCTCGCAAGGTTTGGACACTTGTCTTTCCAGCCACGCACTAGAGAAATTATTGTATCTATACAAGCCCCTTGAAGAGTGTGAACTATCACTATTGTAAAAATCTGCAATGAAATTCTGAAATTGCGGAATATCGTTGTCTGTAGCTGCAGCATAAACCAGCAAAAGGCTTTCAAAGGATGTTATCTGACCACACGCACCAACGCATTTTATAACGATTCGTTCGTATTTATCGTTAGTCGTATTTGTGCGAAAATGCCGTTGAAATTCATCATCGTCAATAATGTGTTGAGTCATTTCGTTAAAAAATGGATTGAGCTTATCGACTGGCAGCCCCAAAAAGTTGGCCATTTGGGTTTGTTGATTATTGTACGCAACCATGATTTCCTGTTGAGAGTATAGCTCCGGATTCATTAACTCATGCACTTCACGAAATTCATTCATCTGAGGCGATTTGACCTCCGACACCATCAAAAGAAATTGGTCGGTTGCATATTTCATCTGACTGATTGAAAGTCCCAACGCTTCTGCGCTAGCCGAAAAGTCATCACTTATGAATTCTTTTGATTCACTTATCAAAAATTCCTGCGTTGCACTTGATTTAGACGATGCCAAAAGTGGAAAGGTTAAAAAACATAGTAAACAAATACTTCTAATCACTTAAATATCCTTATTTGAGAATTTAGAATCGACAATTGCCGAAATCAATGAATATCATCTCATTAAATGAAAATCAATATTCCAAAACGGTGTTGTGTACAAACTTTATTATGCGAACACAAGCTGTAAATCAAGTCATAAATTAAGTCAAAAGCGCATACAAAAAAGCGAATGTTCAATGTTATTGAACAGTCGCTTTTAGTTATTTTCTGCCTATCTGTATCACATCAAAACTAGTTACTGATTAGTTTCGTTAACCAAAATAACTTTACGATGTGGGAATGGAATTTCAATGTTCGCTTCATCAAGCCCTTTCTTAATTTGCTCAGGCACTGAGTAACGAATATCGAAGTAGTGCTGACCTTCACAGAACGGACGTACAATGAAGTCTACCGAACTGTTGTTTAAGGTTTCAACTTCAACAAACGGCGCTGGCTCTTTAAGTACATGGGGGTGTTCAGCAAGTACTTTGTCGATTACGGCGCGAGCAGCATCAATACTTTCACCATACGCAACACCAAAGGTCATATCTACACCGCGAATTTCATGGTGTGAATGGTTGGTGATTTGCTCTCCCCAAATTTGGCTATTTGGAATAATAATGTGTTGGTTATCGAAGGTTTGCAAAATGGTAGTGAACATATCTATTTCGGTGACTTTACCAAATTTTCCTGCAGCTTCTACAAAGTCATCTACTTTGTATGGGCGGAAAATAAGAAGCATAACGCCAGCAGCTAAGTTAGACAGGGTGCCTTGTAGTGCTAAGCCTACGGCAAGCCCTGCGGCACCAAGCAATGCAATAATAGAAGCGGTTTGTACACCAAAGCGATTAAGTACCGCTATGCCTACAAAAGCCAGTATGGTGTAGCGCAGTACGCTACCAAAAAACTTAAATAGGGTGTCATCTAATTGGGGATATCTACTAGCGAGTGCAACCATCGCTTTGTAGGCTTTGCCTGCTACCCACATACCTATAATAAGTATAAGTAATGCAAGTAGTATATTAGTGGCCCACGCTAGTGCGCCAGGGAGATACTGATCCACATCAAGTGATGCAATAAATTCTTCCATGTTAAAATTCCTCATAACGATTGATTATTCTTTAATGATTCGTAAGGGTGCTTCAAGCTCGTACTTTATAGTCCATAACTTTCATCAAAGGTATTCATCAATAGTATGAGGGTGTGGTAGTAATGTGGTGTGGTGATCGGTGGTTACATTGTTTTATTTATGGTAATCAATTAATTATAAGCGTGTTGGTTCTTTAGTCTATTGCGGCGGAAAGCCGCCGCATCATTTCGTTTATTGTCTGCCGCTTATTGTATGAACTTGGGCTGATTCTTAGTATTTAATCCCAAAGGTAAGTCTAACGGTTCTGGGCTCTACGGGGTGGTAGTGTAAGTCTTCTACCCCTTCTTCTGGCTCGCCAGGTAAGCGAGAGGCGTAGTAATAATCAATGTCGTGTGCATCGCTATCAAGTAGGTTCAATACCTCTAACCCTACTTGCCAATCGGTATGTTGATAGGCAACTTGGGTGTTTAGCAAAAAGGTTGAGGGTGGTTCAATAACATCAAAACTGTCTACCGTACGTGAGCTTAAGTACCTTGCACGTAAGGTATAACTGAAGCCTTGTTGATTACTGCGCTGGTACCAGGTAGCTCCGGCACTCACGACAATCGGTACAGTACCGTCTATATGATCCCCTTCACCATCAACGGTATCGCTAAAGCGTGCCTTGGTGTATGCCGCTTCTACATCGGCAGTAAGATGATGATTTAACCAGTAATAAGCGCTTAATTCCACACCATAACGTTTAGACGGACGGCTTGCTTCGGTGAAACCCGCATCGCCCACATAAACCAACTCACTGTCTAATTCTAACTGCCACAGGGCCGCTGAAACATTGTAAGTTTTGTCGTCGGTCCAATTAATACCGGTTTCATAACCGAGTGAACGTACTAGTAATGGCGCGGGCTCTACGGCTTCGCCTGTAGTTGGGTCTTGGGTAATAGTTACCCCGCGGGCATCGTTCGAATGGTAGCCTTGGCCTATGTTGGCAAAGGTCGTTACTGTGTCGCTAACCTGATATTTTAAGCCCGCTTTTAGGCTAAACATGCCATCGTTCTCACTACCACTGTTTGCTGCCACTTGGCTGTCTACATCAATGTCGAAGTAGTCGTAACGTCCACCTAGCGATAAAGACAGCGCATCCGAGAGCATTATTGTTGACTGTGCAAAGGCGGCGTACGAACTACTTTCTATCGCATCTTCACGAATAGTTCCTAGACGCTGCAGGTCTTGTGTGCGATACAAACCTACATTGTCTATGTCGTCATATCGCCATTGTCCGCCAAAAGTGATGGCGCTGCCTTCACTAAAAGAACCACTAAAAGGCATGGTAAAAGGAAGGGTAGTTGATAATTCACCGCCGTAAATCTTTCTATCATCAGCTTGCTCGAACTGATCACCAGTTTCTGGGTTATCTAAGAAATAGGTGAAGTTAGAGAAAAGGGTAAGGTCGGTATCGATAGCATATAGCGATGCATGTATCGTGTCGCTTTTATATTGTGCAGACAAACTGTATCGTGATGACTCGCCGCCAACATCAGTATCTATTGAGCCTAAGCGGTCTATCAGGCCGCTTTGAATTGCTCTTTCGGGAACTTGGTCAGCGCTGTTCCAACTATTTTCGTATGCCATACCGCTAATGGCCAATTCACCATCGAATAAAGGCACTATGTAACGCAGGTTAGCGTTCTTTTTCTTCACGTCTTCATTAATGTCTGACCATGGGCCATCGTACGTTTGGTACTCCAATGCGGCAATGGCCGTCCCTTTACCAATACTGGCTGAATTCAGGGTTACGGCGCGGCGATAGTTGTCTTCACCTAAGGTTACAAGCAGTAGGTTATTATCAAGGTTATCTTTAGAGCTGAAATATGCGCCACCAGCACTGGAAAAATCGCCGATGTTGGCGTAATACGTACCTTTGAAATAACTTAAATTATCTACCATTTCGGGAATGACGAAGTTTAAATCTGAATAGCCTTGACCGTGGCCATGACTTCGCATATTCACAGGCATTCCATCTACATTGACGGCGAAGTCGGTACCATGATCTAAATTAAAGCCGCGTAAAAAGTACTGATTCGCTTTGCCTGAACCACTGTGTTGGGTCACCATCATGCCTGGAATAAACTCTAGCATTTCGCCTGTGCGAAGCATGGGCCGTTCTACTAATGTATCGCCCGACACCCAGCCTTGAGAGGCTGAAACAAACTGGCCACTTTGTGTTTGTGCTTCGCCTTGAATACGTATTCGTTCGATTTCATGACCTGTTACTTTTGCAGGGTCGCGCTCTGGATCATCAAGGGCATAACTAACGGGAGCAAAAAAAGTGAATGAAAGAGTTAACGCAGTGAATAACGCAGAGCGATGGAATGGCAATGTAGTGTGTCGTAAGTACATAAAAAATCGATTTTTTGATGGCGATATTAACCTTACGTATAAGATAAGGTATTAGACGCAGCTTTTTATGAACAAGAGTTAAAATTTACCTTTTATAAGTAGATGGTTTCAGATTTGATGGGGGCTAATTTTTGCAGAATTTGATTTTCTTGCTGATAGGTCAGCCCTACATCTCGCATCGCGCCTTGTACATACTCCACTAAAATATAAAACTCTCGCTCTTTAATGTTTAAGTCTTTGTGGGTGTCTAACATAGCCTTGCCTTCATAAACACAAGGACCACCGATAAGCTCACAGGTTTGTGATACCAGTTGTTTGCGTAAATGGCTTTTCGGTACACCATTAAAATAATGACCAATAATTGGGTCGTTGTAGATTCGATTTATAGCGACCCCAAACACAGTGTTTAGGGTTTTACTCCCACCTATTTCATCGTACAAACTATTTGCAGCTTGTGTTGCAGGTTGTGTTGAAGTCAGGGTGGAAGTACACCCACACATGCACCAGAAAACCAGGGTAAATAACGCGAAGACAGGTGTTTTAGCTATTGTTTGCTTTAAATATGTAATCATCATCGACTTAAAAATTAGCAGTGGCAGTTAAATAGAAGCCTGTTGAGCTAGGCTGCATGGGTAAGTTACCTAAATCTACATAGGCAGCGGTAAGCGAGAATGACTTATTGGGAAAATAAGCAATGAAAGCATCGGTGACTGTGTCCTCTTCTGCTAACCCGCCTAAGCGGTTGGTTTGAGTTCTAAATTCAACCCCTATTACCGTAGAAGGGCTGGTTAACAGCGCCAGCGTTCCTTCCCATTCTAATTTATAGCTATCATCACTAGCACTACCGAAACCAAGCAAGCCAAAGGTGTTGGCTTTGGTATAGCGGGCAGTTAGGTTAGTTAATAAGTTAAAGCCGTTGATATGGCCTAAATATAGCTTAGTGGCAGATACAAAAAAGTCGGTGCCGCTATCGTCTTTCGCACCAAGTATACGAGCTACACCTTGATTGGGCAGGGGGCCGGTGCCGTCAGGCAGTAGTAGCGTTGTATCAAAATCTCGATGTTTTTTATATTGTGCGCCCACTGCCACTTGGGGCACCCAAGAATGTTGATCAAACACACCGTCACCGAGCACTTTAACCTTGGCTGTCACAATATCCATATCGATACGGGTAGATTTCGCGGTATTAATTGCCCCCTCTGTGAGCAAACTAAACACACTGCTGGTAATGCCTGAAGAGATATCTAAGGTTTGACGCTGTGCGCTTAGTTCAATGCGATCATAAATACCCAGGCTAGCCCCAAAGGTGGTTAAGGTGTAGTCGTTCAAATGCAGATATTGAACATTGGCGGTGCCATTTATTTCTTCTTTACTGCCATAACCGCTGATAAAAGCCCAAGGGGTGATGCCACCACCGGCAGCACCCTCAAACCCTGTAATACCGCCAGTAGCGGTAAGGCGCGAACCCGAATTAGCGAGGCTAAAAAAAGAAACAAGACATAAACTAGCGGCAATTATTTGCGTTCTAAACATAAAAATCCCATCGATTGCTTAACTAAAGAATAGGTAAGATTTTTTAGAAATACAGCCGGTTAAGTAAATTTTTATGCAGCAACGGTGAAACGATTTTTACCTGCACGCTTAGATTCATATAAGGCCGTATCTGCAGACTCCATCAACGACTTAACATCTAAGGCAATCTTTTCATTTTGATGATGATAGGCCACACCTAAACTGGCTGTTACAGTAAAATCGGCGCCTTCTTTGGTGGTGAATCGATGGCTTCTTATATTCTCTAATACGCGCTTGGCTATTTCTTTGGCTTGCAGCAAAGTGGTACGAGGAAGCGCAATAATAAATTCGTCACCGCCAATTCGTGCAATAACATCGTTGGTACGTAAAGTGTTTGCCGCTGTTTGCGCTACAGTCTTAATTACCTCATCGCCCACATGGTGGCCTAAGCTGTCATTGATGTGTTTAAAGTTATCGATATCGAAGGATATCAGTGCTAACCCTACATGTTCAGGATTTAGCTTAACTAAGTTATTCTCAAAATAATCAAAGAAGTAACGACGATTATGCAAGCCGGTAAGGTCGTCTCGAATAGAAAGTGCCAGCAGTTTTTTTGAGTTCTTATTTTGATAAACGACAAAGATAAGCAATAGGGCAAATATTAAGACTACTCCTGCTAACAACATGTTCTTCTGCCTAACTTTTAGTGATTGTTCTCTTGCTGTAACCGCTTGCAGTTGAGCTTGCTGCTTTAACAGCGCAATCTCTTTGTCTTTGCGCTCTGCCTCCATGGTAGCTTGTACTTGCGTAACATATTCTGAATTATTTAAGCGTTGTAGCTCTAGAAAGTCTTTGTAATATACATGAATAAATTCAAAAGCTTGCTCGAATTTATCATCTTTAAATGCGACTAATCCGTCAATGTAATCAAGCTCCAAATGCCACTGAGTACCATGAAGCGCATCTATGCCCTCAATGATATTCCGCGCTTTCGCTAAATCTTGTTTCGCTGCGGCTAAGTTATCTAGGGCCAAATTACACAGGGCTCTTTTTTTATAAAGCTCTGCGTTGTAATCAATAGGGCCAGATAAGCTTAGCGCGTTCTCGATGGCGCTAACTGCGGCAGTACAATCGCCCTTTTCAGCAAGCGTCATGGCGCGGCCGTAATGTAGAAAGAACTTTTCGCTGTGCTCGTTGGTAAATTCGAGCGCTATTTCATAACGCTCAAAGTAGGTCAGTGCATCATCCCAATTTTCTAGCTTGCGATTAACCATCGCGAGCCCTAGCAAAGTACTGGCAACAAGAGGTCGGTAGTTAAGAGAGTCAAAAAACGCCAGCGCACCCTCGTAATACTCTATCGATTTTGTGTAGTTGCCTAAATAGTTATAAGTATCGCCTAGGCTTTCCTCTAAAAGGCCGTTGAAGAAAGGGTTATTTAAGCTGACGAGGTTTTTATAGGCATCTTGCAGAATTAGCGTTGCGCGGTAGTAGTCACCAGATAGAGCATAAACATAGCCTAGCTCTCTAATAGACAACACATATATGGTGCTGGTCGTGTCCTCTTTAGCAACGTCAACAGCCTGTTCTAGTGCTATGATGGCTTCAGTAATACTTCCTTTGTGATGTAACCGTACTCCCTTCAAATAACCCCATAAAGCAACCTGTTTTGAAGTCAATACATTGGCATAAGGTTCGATAGCGGCAAACGTTGTGTCCATATCCTCGAACAAGGTTAATACACTTTCAGATTGTGCTTTGCGCAGCAATAACCAAGCTTTGCCCTCAAGGCTAAAGTTGTTCGTTTCAGTTAATTTAACTAATTCGTTGTAGGTTTGTTGTGGATACAGATAAAGATCGTCTTCAAATTGATGCAGCGCATTCTCTGTCACATTTTCTGACACAGTGACAGGTGCAGTATTACCAGTATTAGCAAAGGCGGGAAGCGAAAGGCCAAAATGAAAAGCCAAGGCGCACAGCGTTAAGAACCAGGTACATCTGTGTACAGCCAAGAGATACCCTCCGAAATGGCAATAACCCTGCTTATATTTTTTGCTTAGAAGGCCTTTGAACTAGTGCCGAAATAAAGAATGCCTTTGCAGTTTGGCTGCCTAGATTAGTACGAAAAGTGGTCGGAGTGAAGCGACATTTTGGGTTATTTGGTAAAAACCAAGGTTTGCCAGTTAACACGGCGGCGCTGCAGCTTATCGTTAGATGCAATGTTGTGAAGCATTGTTAAGCCACAGGATTTTGCGAATTCAATGGTAGAGGTAGCGTTTACTGGCGTGGCTACTCTGGCATCATCAAATTCACCATGACGCAAAGTAATAACCAAATGCCCATCGGTTAAAAGTAACTGGCTGCATCGCTGTAAACTTTGCTGTTGTTGCACGTGGGTGAGGTGCATCCATACCGCGCTAACCAAAATTAAGTCATAGCGGTGTTTTTTTTGTGAGGTGAGTAAAGGCAGGGTATCGTTAACCCAGGTGACTGAACTCCCTGTTAATCGGCTTCCTAACTGCATTAATGCACTTGCCGGTTCAATAGCGGTAACTTGATTTCCCATGCTGGCCAGCGCTTTTGCATCTCGGCCAGCTCCCGCGCCTATATCTAATATGTTTCCACTCGTTAATGGTGGAATGAGTGAAAGCCAATCATTGTGAACATCTTCAAACGCCACGCTAGTGTACTGCTTGGCAAATGTATCTGCATGCTGGTGATAATATGCTATGTGCTTGTTGTACTTCATGGTTTCAACTGTTCTTTTGAAATGAGTTTTACCACTTGGCTCAAATCGCCAAGGGCATTCGATGCTAGTTCTGTCCAATGCCAAAACAAGGGCACACCTAGTTGTTTGTCGGGAAAAAGAGAAATGAGCTGCCCGGTTTTTACTTCTTGTTCAACTTGTAAGGTTGGCAGCAATGCCCAAGCCACACCTTCTAGGGCCATTTTTGCAAAGCCGTGAGACGATGGATACCAATGGCATGTGGTTAATGACGGTGCGCAATCTAAACATTCCCGTTGATAGTCGGTAAGTAGAGTGGCATCAAATTCATCATAAAGTAACCCCGGCGTGCGCATTACTCGCTCGGGGGTGATGTCATTGTGTAAATAGCGCTGAATAAAATGAGCTGATGCATAAAGCTGATAGTTCATTGTACCCAGCCTTGCTGATTGCCCGCCCGTAATTGGCGTGCCGGTTTGACTAATACAAGCCATCACTTTGCCTTGCTGCAATAATGTACGGGTTTGCGTTTGATCAGCATTGTAAATATGGACAGGGTTTGCACGGATTTCGCTAAATTTTGCCATCACTTCAGTAAACCAAGTGGCTAGCACATCGTTATTCACCGCCACGCTTAAGGGAGAAGCTTGGTCAGTAGTTCCACTTCGAGTGTTTAATTGCTCTTCCAGTACACTGACTTTCTGTACATGGGATAACAATTGTTCGCCAAGAGGCGTTGCTTTTAAAGGCTTTATCCGCACTAACACGGGCCCGCCTACGTGTTGTTCTAACCGTTTTATTTTCTGTGAAACTGCTGATTGAGTTAGGTTGAGCGCCTGCGCGCCGCGCTCGAAACTACCATAGCGTAGTACTTCTCTGAAGCAATGTAGGGCCGCGTAATCAAGCATGGGAACCAATCATAAAAGCACAAACCTATTATAAGTTAACGGTTCTTCGAACAGATATTCTGTTTACTATACTTTCATTAATTAAATTAATATAAAAGAAAAATTATTAATTTAATTTGTTCGAAAAGGATAGCTAAAATCAGCGCCTCTTATTCATATATTCTAATTTTTTAAGGTTTGGTTCATGTTTGCGGCAGCGTTGAGTGGTTTTGTGATGGGCGGCACCCTAATAATTGCCGTTGGAGCACAAAATAGTTTTCTAATCGAGCAATCTTTAAAGCGTCAATGGACAGGGTTGTTCGTACTGTTGTTTATAGTGAGCGATGCCATTTCTATCAGCTTAGGCGCCATGGGGTTTGGCTTACTGCTACAGGAGTACCCATTGTTAGTGTCTGTGACTAAATGGGCTGGTGTGGTCTTCCTGTTGTGGTTCGCGTTTAACAAGCTTAAAGCCTCAATGGCAGATGATGCATTGGTGCTTGAAATGTCGAAGAAGCAAACGTCATTTAAGCGTGCGTTCCTCATTGCTATGGCGGTGACGTGGTTGAATCCACATTTTTACTTAGATACGCTGTTGTTGATGGGCAACCTTGCCAGCCAGTGGCAAGTGGATAAATGGTGGTTTGTGTTTGGTGCGATTTGGGCATCTATCGTATGGTTTGTTGGGCTAAGCACATTAACGGCTAAATTCGCTCACCATATGCAGCGCCCGTCGTTTTGGCGCTGGTTTAACCGCTTAAATGCCGCGGTATTAGGTGCGGTTAGTATTCAGTTAGCAAGTTTGTAATTCAGCAGCAATACCGAAAGCTAACGGTAAAAATTAAGATTAGAAAGGAGACAAAAATGAGCTGGGTCTATTTGATTGTGGCTGGCTTATTGGAAATAGGTTGGCCGGTAGGGCTAAAGTTGTCTCAAGAAGCTGAAACCCGCGTAATGGGTATATTGTTAGCCATAGGGTTTATGGCGGCCAGTGGTTTTTGTTTGTGGATGGCGCAAAAAAATATTCCTATTGGAACGGCATACGCAGTATGGACAGGCATAGGTGCGGCGGGTACTTTCTTGGTGGGTGTCATTTTCTATGGCGATCCTACTTCTATCGCGCGCTACTGTGGCGCTGCCCTTATTGTGGCAGGCGTTGTGGTATTAAAATTAGCGCATTAGTAATTTCCCCTTTTCATCTTGCATAAAAAAGCTCAGGGACTGCCTGAGCTTTTTGTTTTACTGCAATGAAAAGCGTGGGTTATTAATTAGCGTTTAACTCAGCGCGCAGTTCAGTGAAGAAAGTATCAATGCGTTCAGCATTTTTACCTAAATCGCTTCTTCCTAATCTAGACTTACTACGTACATCTACAAGCGTGTTATCGTCTTTAGCTTTTAAGCGGATAACCACATCATCTTTAAATCCAAACCATTGTGTTGTTTCAGTTGCCTCTAGCGTATATGGCAATGCCCCATCGGTCACTCGTTCCCAGCCCAGTGCATCAATAGTGCGTTCACTGGCAGCAAAAACCTCGTCGATACTTTGAGCGAGTAATTGAGTTTTAATTTCTGGGTAAGCATCAATTTGTTGTCTGGTTACTTCCCCGCCTTCATAAGTAATAGGGTTAGGCGCATTTTCACGTAGTGGTGCAATGGCAATAAATGCTGGAGGGTTGGTAACATCGGTAGTAATGTCATGGATAGGCGGTACCGTGCTGCCTTTACTCATCATTCGAACCGGCATGGCAATGGCAATTAAGGCTAATATCGCGAAAACAAACATACTACCCCAATTGACGCTTTTGCGCTTTATCAACACTTGTAAAATGATAAGTATAATAGCTGCGCCACCCACATAAACACCGTATCGAAATGAAGTAAAAACGATGCCTAAATCGACCCCAGCATATTTGTACAGCGGGCCAGGTAGTACCACCATTAAAAATCCAATAATGCTGGTTAATGCAATGAGTGCTTTCACATGAGCTCCTAATTATTATTAATGCTTCAAATAACCCAACTTTAACAACAATTTGTTAGTTTTAGTTCAACTATTTCCTGAAATTTACACATTGGATTCTACTCACATGAGTTAGGTAGTCGAAAATTTGATATATACAATAGCGAAAGAATGTTTATAGCCGTATATGCGGTTGTATGAGTGAGGGAATGAGAATGCACTCTGCTATGCTATAGGTTGATGAGAACAAGAGGTTTACTATGGGTAATGTGCAAAAGAAACCATCTTTAAGTGCCACCAATTCCCAAAAAGTAGAATTGTTGCTGGATATACTTTCCACAAAGAAAGTGCTATTTGAGGAAGGAATTAGCGAGTATGCGCTAATTTCCCAACTTAAGTCGCCACCATATCAGCTATTTAATGAAAATGCGCTGCGCGAACCCCTCGCACTATTCAATACGCATTTCATCTTGTTTCATACCCTTTATTTGCTACGAAACCTGTGGCGTGAAGCATCAGTTGGCGAGCTAGATATCCATACGACTCGTATAGTGTTATTGCCACTCAAAGGCGTAATCAAGGGTAAGTCGGGGGGTAATTTTAATACGCTGGAAAGCAGCGAACCTTTGGCTGCCTACTATCTCAACTGGAGCAATTTAGCGAGTACCAATGAAGACGAGGTAGAGTCGTTGCTAAGTAGTTTCTGGCAGAAAATGACGGGTGCTATAACGCAAATAGAATCGAAAGAAGCCCTTGCCAGTTACCACGCTATACTGAATTTAGATGACGGTATGCCCGTTCCGTTAGCTACACTTAAACGGCATTATCGAAAACAACTATCGACAGTACATCCAGACAAAGGGGGGAGTCATGAACAGGCTCAGCAAGTAATTTTGGCTTATCAATCTTTAGTAGCTTATTACGGGCTTTAACACCAGAAATGGTATGAAAAGCGAGTTTTATGCATTTAGGTTGGCTGGTTAGTATAAATTTACTGCAACTGGGCGAAAAGATAAGTGTCTTCAACTTCCTTCGCTGTTAATCGTTAGTCTAAGTCCGCACAATGGTCGATTGTGTAGTTGATAGTAGAATTAAGGTTTACGAGTTCTTTACGTTAATGAGCGAGTAATTCCATCGTCATAGTTATTTACTACACTTGCTGAAATATTGTAAATGCCGCCAGCAGGCTTGAAAACAAACTCTGTTTTCAAGCCTGCTGGCGCATGGAAGCCAATCAAGTTAGTGAAAATCTTGGTGAACGAAGATCACTAGTTATTGAAGATCCAAAATTTATGTTTATGGGTAAAACGTTCGTGCTTACCGGTAATCGATAGTTTTTAAATTCGAGAAAATATTATGAAACGCGCTTTTTATGTAATTACTACCCTAGCTATGTTGATAGGTGTAATAGGATGTTCATCTGAGTCAGAGCAGGCGAGCGCAGGGCCGCAAGGCATGCCAGCCCCAGCAGTGTCAGTGCTCACAGTGAAACGCCAAGCGGTAACCCATGAGATGATTTTACCGGGTAGGGTCACCCCATCTCGTCAGTCTCAGGTGCGTCCTCAGGTTGATGGCGTGATTACAGAGCGTTTATTTGAAGAAGGCGCACAGGTTGAAAAAGGTCAGCAACTTTATCAAATTGATGATGCACGCTACCGTGCCCAGTTAAATAGCACCATTGCTGATGTTAAAAGTGCCGAAGCGAATTTAAAAACATTGGAAGCGAAAGCCCGTCGCTACGACGACCTCATTAAAAAAAATGCGATTAGTCGCCAAGAATACGACGATGTCATTGCGCAAAGAGAACAAGCACAAGCAGCCATTATTGTTGCTGAAGCCGCAGTAGATTTAGCCCGAGTGAATTTAGGTTACACCAAGGTGTACGCGCCAATTAGCGGCCGCATCAGCCGCTCGTTTGTAACCGAGGGCACGCTAGCGACCACAAATCAAACTCAGCAACTTGCCACTATCACGCAATTAAATCCTATCTTCATTGATATGCAGGAGTCGGGTCGCGCCATACTCACCCTTCGCCAAGCTATGCAAAAACAAGGTTCTATGCCGGTAGAGTTAACCGTGGATGAAGCAACGGGTAAAAAATACGAACATACTGGAAGCGTGAAATTTTCAGAAGTGACGGTAGATGAAAGTACTGGCTCTGTAGCTCTTCGCGCCGAAATGCCAAACCCCGACGGATTATTACTTCCAGGCTTATTCGTGAAGGGCCATGTTATAACTGGCACAGAACAGGCTCTGTTAGTACCTCAGCGCGCCACTATGCGTCAGCAAGACGGTTCATTATCGGTATATGTTGTGAATAGTAGTGACGAAATAGAAGCTCGCGTATTGCAAATTAGCGATATTTATAAAGACCAATACATTGCCACGTCGGGCATTAATGAAGGCGATAGACTGGTTGTTTTAGGTTACCAAAAAGTAAAGCCAGGCAGTAAAGTAAACCCCAGCGAGTGGCAGTCAACGTCACGCGGCTCACGTTAAGAAAGGATTAGTTTACTATGGCTCGCTTTTTTATCGACCGACCCGTGTTTGCATGGGTACTCGCAATTATTACTATGATGGCTGGGGTACTTGCCATCTATACCTTACCAATTGAGCAATACCCTAAAGTTGCGCCACCTACGGTAACAATTACCGCGACTTACCCTGGTGCTTCAGCGGAAACCGTTGAAAATTCGGTTACTCAGGTGGTTGAGCAAAACTTATCTGGTATCGATAACTTACGTTATTTTTCTGCCAGTAGCTCAAATAGCAGCATGTCTATTAGCCTTACCTTTGAGCCAGGCACCGATCCTGATATTGCGCAAGTGCAAACTCAAAACAAAGTTCAAGCAGCACTTCCTTTGTTACCCTCTCAGGTGCAACAACAAGGGGTTACCGTTGCAAAGTCTAACTCAGCGTTCTCGTTAGCTATTGGCTTTTACGACGAAACGGGGCAAATGAGCCAGTACGATTTAAGTGACTTATTGGTATCTCAATTCCGTGATTCTGTATCCCGTGTTAATGGTGTGGGTAGCGTGCGAGTCTTCGGTGCACAGCGCTCAATGCGTATATGGTTAGACCCAGACAAACTATACAGCTACAACCTAACGCCGGTAGATGTTCAAGGGGCAGTAGAAGTACAAAATACCGATGTGTCAGCTGGGCAATTAGGTGGCCTCCCCGCCATTCAAGGCCAGCAAATCAACGCTACTATTCAGGCTCAGTCGCGCTTACAGACCGTAGACGATTTTGAAAGCATCGTGCTGCGAGTAAACACAGATGGTTCTCAAGTACGCGTACGCGATGTTGCACGGGTTGAACTAGGTGCAGAAAGCTATGATGTTATCGTTCGTTACGACCGTCACCCTGCCTCAGGGATGGCGATTAGCTTAGCGTCTGGTGCGAACGCACTAGATACCATCAACGCAGTAAAACAACGTGTTGAAGAACTACGGGTAAACCTGCCAGACAGCGTTAAAGTGGTTTATCCGGTTGATGCGTCGCCCTTTATTGAATTGTCGATAGAGTCGGTGGTGCACACACTGATTGAAGCTGTAGTACTGGTTTTCTTCGTCATGCTGCTGTTTTTGCAAAATTGGCGCGCCACCCTTATTCCTACCATTGCAGTTCCGGTGGTATTACTAGGTACCTTTGCGGTATTACTGGCGTTTGGCTACAGCATTAATGTATTAACTATGTTTGCCATGGTGCTCGCCATCGGCTTGCTAGTGGATGACGCTATCGTAGTTGTTGAAAACGTTGAACGTATTATGGAAGAAGAGGGCTTACCGCCCGCTGAAGCCACTAAAAAATCCATGACACAGATTACTGGTGCGTTAGTAGGTATAGCCGCGGTGTTATCCACGGTATTTATTCCTATGGCCTTTTTCAGTGGATCTGCCGGGGCTATTTATCGCCAGTTCTCAATTACTATCGTATCTGCCATGGGCTTCTCGGTATTGGTGGCGATTATATTGTCACCTTCATTGTGTGCCACGCTGCTAAAACAACACGACCCCGAGCACGACAAAGACAAGGGCTTCTTTGGTTGGTTTAACCGTACGTTTAACAAAGGCCGCGACCGCTATCAAAGAACCACTACCCACATGGCCAAACGTGCCAAACGCTACTTCGCGGTATACGGTATTTTAGTGGCGGGCATGGCGTATATTTTTGCCCAATTGCCTGGTGCGTTCTTACCCGATGAAGACCAAGGTCGCTTAATGGTGCTAATCAGTACGCCTCCAGGTGCAACCGCTGGGCGTACCTTAGAGTCGGTTAAAAAGGCCGAAGACTTCTTCTTAGAGCAAGAGCAAGGTGCAGTTAATGGCTTGTTTACGGTAGTCGGTTTTAGTTTTGCAGGCCAAGCACAAAACGCAGGTATGGGGTTTGTAAACTTAAATGACTGGAGCGTACGAGACGAAAGTGACTCAGCATTTGCATTAGTAGGCCGGGCCTTTGGGGCATTTAGTCAGATTGAAGATGCTTCAGCATTTCCAATAGTGCCACCGCCTATTATGGAATTAGGTAACGCGACAGGTTTTGATATGCAGCTTGTAGATCGTGGAAGCAATGGTCACGAGGCGTTAATGGATGCGCGTAATCAGTTATTAGGCATGGCAGCGCAAAACCCTAAACTAGCGGGTGTACGCCCGAATGGGTTAAGCGACGTACCTCAGTTTAAGGTGAATATAGACAGCGAAAAAGCTTCTGCACTGGGGTTAAACCTAAGTGAAATAAACAGTGCGCTACAAATTGCATGGGGCTCAAGTTACGTAAACGACTTCATTGATAAAGGTCGTATTAAACGGGTTTATATGCAAGCCGATGCAAAATATCGCATGTCGCCTGACGATCTAGATAAATGGTTTGTTCGTAACGCTGACGGTGATATGGTGGCATTTAGCACCTTTGCTTCTACGCAGTGGGTGTATGGTTCGCCAAAGCTTGAACGTTTTAATGGTATTTCATCAGTTAACATTCAAGGCAGCCCTGCACAAGGCGTTTCATCTGGTGAAGCCATGGATGAAATGGAGAAGCTAGTTGCCCAATTGCCTGACGGTTATGCTATTGAATGGTCAGGGCTATCCTTTGAAGAGCAACAAGCAGGTTCGCAAGCACCTATGTTGTACACTATTTCTATTCTTATCGTTTTCTTGTGCCTAGCAGCATTATATGAAAGTTGGTCGGTGCCATTTGCAGTAATGTTAGTGGTACCTTTAGGTATTTTGGGCTCGGTAACCGCAGCGTTTTTATTCAATTTACCAAACGATGTTTACTTGCAGGTGGCTTTCCTTACCACGGTAGGATTAGCAGCGAAAAATGCCATTCTTATTGTAGAGTTCGCAAAAGACCAATACGAAGAAGGCGTAGATTTAATGACGGCGGTTTCAAATGCAGCTTCACAGCGTTTTCGCCCCATATTAATGACATCTATGGCCTTTATACTCGGTGTAACACCGCTGGCAATGGCTAGTGGTGCAGGTTCAGCAAGCCAGAACGCAATAGGTATTGCGGTGATGGGGGGCATGTTTGCTGCCACCTTCTTAGCTATTTTCTTTGTACCTATGTTTTACGTTATGGTTGAAAAGCTGTTTCATAAACAAGATAAATAACTTAGACGTTGAGGTTTTACGATGACAACTGTCATTTTTTCTCATGGAAAAGAAAGTGGCCCTTGGGGCAGTAAGATCACTACATTGTCTAACGTAGCTAGCGATGTTGGCTTTAATGTTATTAGTGTGGATTACCAAGACTTACCTTCCCCTGAAGACCGTATTACACGCTTAGTGGAGACGGTTGAAGAGCAAGGCGATGAAGTTATACTGGTGGGATCGAGTATGGGCGGCTATGTGTCTTTAGTGGCCGCTGAAAGGGTAATAGCTAGGGGCTTGTTCTTACTAGCGCCTGCGCTCTATATGCCAAACTACGAAGTACAAGAATACAACTTTACTGGCAAAACTAGTGTCATTCACGGCTGGAATGATGACATTATTCCGGTAGCCCACAGTATCGATTATGCTAAGTTGCGTAATTCGCAGCTATTACTGTTAGAAGATGGTCACCGACTGTCAAACAGTATGTTTGCTATATCGCCTTTCTTTCGCAATTGGTTGCATCCGTTTACACTGAACTAGTAGATGCTTTGCCGCGTTATCGTTTTTCCCGTTGTCTTGCGAGCTTGGTATCGCACAACGGGAAAAATGTGTCATTATAGTGGTACAGATTAGCGGGAATAAGGCCGAGGGTATGGCAATAGGTTTACCGTCTGAACCAGATTGGAAAGCGCTGATAAAATCGGGCTGTCGATTATTTGTAGGTGGAAATGCATCAGTACCTTATGCATTGATACAGCATTTAATTGATAACAGCGGTGGTTTTAGCGATATTGAGTTGGTACACATGCTGGCACTTGGCGATACGCGCTGGGTTAAGGATGAGTACAAAAACCTCTTCAAAGCCAATACCTTCTTTATTGGTGGGCAAGCCATGCGGCAAGCTGTTGATGAAGGCAGAGCCGACTATACTCCCGTATTTTTATCTGAAATTTCCAGTTTATTTAGCGACGGTACACTCTCTTTAGATGCTGCCCTTGTAAATGTCAGCCCTCCTGATGAATTTGGCTATTGCTCGTTAGGTGCCTCGGTTGATATTGCGATGTCAGCGGTACGCCAAAGCAAATACGTGATTGCGCAAATTAACCCGCAAGTTCCCCGTACATCAGGGCATTCCTATATTCATATAAGCGAAATTACTGCTTGCATTGAAGCTAACGAGCCTTTAGTTGAAGTGATGCCTCCGCCTATCGATAGCGTGGCAGAACGTATTGGCCAATATGTGTCTATGCTGGTGGATGATGGCGCTACGCTGCAATTTGGTATTGGTAAAATTCCTAGCGCTACACTCAAATACCTGTGCAACCACAAAGATTTAGGTATTCACAGCGAAATGCTAACCGATAGCATTATTGAGCTTTTGGCTTCGGGCGCGGTAACCAATAAAAAGAAAACTTTTCACCCCGGCAAAGTGGTGACCAGTTTCGCCATTGGTACGCGCAAGCTCTATGACCTTATTAATAACAACCCGCATATTGAGTTTTACCCTAGCAGCTATGTGAACAAGCCCACCAATGTGGCTAAAAATGACAACATGGTGGCTATCAATAGTGCATTGGAAGTGGATTTAACCGGTCAAGTTGTGGCCGACTCCCTTGGATATGATTTCTACAGTGGTATTGGTGGGCAGGTCGATTTTGTGACAGGCGCGTCTATTAGTAAAGGAGGCAAGGCTATTATTGCATTGCCATCAACGGCCAAAAACGAAAGCATCTCTCGTATTACCCCTCGTATTGCAGAAGGCGCTGGTGTCGTTACTTCGCGGGGTAATGTGCAATATGTGGTAACCGAGTACGGTATTGCTTCTCTTAAAGGAAAAAGTATTCGTGAGCGGGCGTTGGAGCTTATTCGGGTGGCGCACCCTAAATTCAGATCCCAGTTATTAGAAGAGGTTAGGCAGCACTACTGGGTACCCCATTACCAAGAAAAGTACCCGACAGATATACCAGAGCTAGGGGCCATTCAACTTAAGCGGCTGAATATTCAAGGCGAGAAATTCTATATGCGGCCATTAAACCCAGCCGATGAACGCCGCCTTCAAGAGTTCTTTTATTCGCACACAAAAGAAACCCTGCGCCTGCGCTACAACTACGATCCCAAACAAATGTCCAGAGAGAAGTCGTGTAACTTAGTCAGTATCGATCAAACCTCTGACGTGGCCTTGTGCATAGTGCGCCAAGAAGGGTCTCGAATTACCATTCATGCCGTAGGCCGATTTTATTACAACGCCAGTAATAACTCTTGTGAAGTGGCCTTTGTTACCCGAGAAACGCAGCAGGGTAAAGGCATGGCAAGTCGGTTGTTGAATGAGCTTATTCGTATCGCGAAAGCGCGCGAAATTGGCCAGATGGTAGCCTACGTTAGGGGAGAAAATACGCCCATGATCACCATTTTTGAACAAATGCAGTTTAAACGCCTCTTTACCGGTGACCCGAGTGACGTTGAGTTAGTACTAAACGTGAGCGAGTTACCATGACCATTCGAATTTATCGTGGAAAACACTGCGTTAAACATGACCTAGGGCCAGAGCATCCTGAATCACCCGATAGGCTATACGCCATAGACGATCAATTATTAGCGTCGGGCTTAGAAATGGTGTGTGAACATGCTGATGCGAAACCCATTGCAGAAGCTTACCTGGCTCTGGCGCACAGCCCTGAGTACGTAAAAAGCGTTTTTGAGCGGGCGAATACGTTGTCGGTTGATGCTATAGCACATCCAGATGCTAAGCATAAAGATGCCAATCCGGTTACGTGGTTAGATGATGATACCGGTATGATGCAATGCACTTTACCGGCAGCCTTAGAATCGGCGGGAGCTGGTTGTAATGCGGTGGATTGGGTCATGCAAGGGGAAGACCGACAAGCGTTTTGTGCAGCACGCCCTCCTGGCCATCACGCGACTTATGATAGTTCAATGGGTTTTTGCCTGTTTAATAATGTGGTGATTGCGGCGCGGTATGCGCTACAAACATACCAACTCTCTCGTGTTGCTATTATCGATTTCGATGTACACCATGGTAATGGCACTGAAAATATTATCGCCGGTGATCAGCGCATCATGATGTGCTCTAGCTTTCAGCATCCGTTTTATCCTCACAGCGGCGCTCCTGTCTCAGCTAGCAATATATTATCTGTGCCGATAGATGCCGGCACCACCGGCGATGTTTTTAGGGAAAAAGTGTCTCATTGGTTTAATGCGTTAGAGAATTTTCAGCCTGAGCTTATTCTTATATCAGCAGGGTTTGATGGCCACGCTGAAGATCCCATGGCGCACTTACGCCTTACCGAAGATGATTACTATTGGATAAGCCAACACATAAGGCGTATAGCTGATGTTTGCTGCAACGGGCGTGTGGTTAGCACACTTGAAGGTGGCTACGATTTGAGTGCGTTAGGGCGAAGTGTAGTGGCGCATTTAAAGGGGCTATCGAACCCTTAATAGTGCGGGCTACAGAAGCATCCATCTGCTTCAGTTTTTACCACTGCACTTACGTATGACGGGCTTGAAGCATATCCACTAATTTCATCAACCAAGTTTTTGCCAGTAAAGCAGCCGTAGCCTGTTGCGTAAGGGCCTAGATATCGTAGGTTAAACTTTGCGTCGATAACAATAAGCGCAGGCACGGAAGGGAGTATACTGGCAAACTTTGGCATTGTTTCAATAGTTAGGTTTAATGCGTGATAACCCAATGCTCCCAGTTTATTGATTAACTGGGTTTGATGAGACTTGGTTAAGTTTTCGCAATAACAATTTCCCTGCGTACCTACGTGAACAATACTGCCAGCAGGTACACCGTATTCTTTGAGCATAGTTATCAAAGATGTATCGAAGGTAGGGCTAGTTGATTGGTGAAGTAAGGTACCCTGTGGGTCAAATTCAGTAATCTGGCGCTGGCTGTAAAACAAAACTGCAGTTAACAAGCTTATAGCCCATATTAGGAGCAGCGCCCAACTTTCTTTTTTTGACATTACAGCTTAAAACGATTAATGGCACTGCGCATTTTGTGTGAAATTTGAGACAGAATTTCTACTTCGGCGGAAAGAGATTCAGCCGTAGCCAGTTCTTCAGAAGTCAGTTCACTTAATCTTGCTGTACTTTCTGCTATAGAAGCTGACGCCGTTTCTTGCTCAAAGGCAGAAGTAGCAATTTCGGTCATACTCTCGCTAGCAAACTGAATCTGCGACATGATATCAGACATAGCTTTGGTAGCGTTATCAGCCGATAACACGGCTTCATCAACCAGCTGAATACAGGTTTGCATTTGATTTACCGAGCTAGCGGTTTGACTGACTAATTGCTCAGTAACGGAGGTAATTTGGTCAGCACTTTCTTTAGAACGAATAGCCAAGGTACGCACTTCGTCGGCTACAACAGCGAAGCCTCGACCATGCTCACCGGCACGGGCAGACTCAATAGCCGCGTTAAGCGCTAGCAAGTTAGTCTGTTCGGCAACCGAGGTAATAGCTCGCATTGCATCTGAAATATGTGAACACTGTTCATTTAATGCACTATTAGTTTTTGATGCATCTTTCAAGGTGCTTCGAAGTGAATCTATGGTTTTGCTGGTATTTACGATTGAATCTCGAGTGATGCCAGATGAAGCCTCTGCAGCACTGGCTTTGTCGCTAGCACGGGTGGTTTGTTCTGATGACATTTGCATGGTTTGGGCAATTTCTTCAGAGGAGGCAGATACCATGGCAAGTTCTTGATCCGTATTGCGGCTAATTTCAAACATATTATTTGCCGCACTTTCCATCTTTTCACATCCCCTGACCACTTCATCCATTATTGAAGAAGCCAGCGTGATTAAGTCTTTTACTTGGTCTATAAGCTCGCCGAATGGGCGAAGTATTTCATTCTCGCGCTCAAAAGGTACGGTTAAATCAATTTGTCCTTCTGATTTTTGCATATTCTCTATGGTAATACGCAACTGAGCTGCACCTGCACCTTCCTGATGAGCTTGCTTAGCCATGTACATTAACAAGCCACCTTCAGCTAATGCGAACGCAGCATGCATGAGTAAAATAGAGAAGTACAAATCGCCTTCTTGAAAAATAAAGACAGGTACGCCTTGGGTGGCCAAAATATAAAAACTAATATGATGAACGGCTACAACCGATGTCGCCGTAGCGATGACTTTCCAGTCTCTGAAATAGGAAAGAAAGGCTAATGTGACGAATATTTCGAAATGCATCTCAATAAGCCCGAAGGTTTGATGAATATGCAATGCAGTAAATAACTGAATACCAATAGCAACCGCATGTCGGCTAATGACAGACTGAGGCTGTTGAAAGCTGAAGTACAAAGGCAGAGCAGCGATAGGAATGCCTAACACTGCAGCAGTAGTGATATCGCCGGTTACAAAACCAATGACGAAAGAAATCACTAATTGAAGCAAAATTACAACGCGAAAGATTTTATGTCCATCTAATATCCACGGGTACTGCATATTACCGTTCTCCACCAAAGCAGTTTGCCATAAGTGTAGGCAACAAATGCTAAATTTTCTAATTTGAACGATGTTACGAAAAAAAACTTATTCGTTCTATTAGCCATTACGCTAAAATAATAAAAATTAATAATTTTTAATGAAAATGAAATACTCAATAAACATGTTCTAAAGCCATTTTTTCCATAGCATTGCCACTAGCATACAAACGCTAAGGCCGCCCATACCAAGCATTAAATACCCAAAGGCATCGGCAGATTCGGTGCCCGGCAATCCGCCTACATTCATGCCGAAAACCCCAGTTAGAAACGACAAAGGCAAAAATATAGCGGTAACCATAGAGAGCACATACATACGTACGCCTTGTTGCTCGGCTATGCGGTTACGCAATTCATCTTGAAGCACTATCGCCCTTTCCCTAAGCAAGTCCATGTCTTCTACATATCGGCTCATTCGATCGGTTTGCTCCCGAAGTTCAAAGCTTTGGTTATGAGATAACGCATCAGGAAGACGAAGTAGGGCATCTAATGCATCACGTTGCGGTGCAAGGTAACGCCGAATCGATGCTGCTTGGCGTCGTACAACAGACAAATTCTGCCTGTCTTCTTTTCGAAGCTGTTCGCGAGTTTCAAACCCTACAAGGCTTTCGTCCATTTCATCTACCGTATCTAAAATGGTATCGGCCACCTTGGTGATCATAGTAAGTAGCAATGCCGACGGGCACAAAGGGGCATGGTTAGCGGTAATGTCATCGCGAAGGCTTTGAATTGATGCTAGTCGTCTGTCTTTGCGCCGCGCACTGATAATAATATTGTCGTTATACCAGGTTCGAAGCGACACCATATCTTCAGGGTCAGCATCTGGATTTTTGTTAATACCGCGCAAATAAACCAAGGTACCTTGGTTTAAAGACATGGCTCTTGGCCTTGTTTCCAATGCTAATAAACTGTCTATAACCGTTTGATGAAAGCCAATAGATCGTAAAAGTGTGCCTGCGTCTTCAGCATCTGATTGCACATGAAGCCAAAGGTAATCATCATTTGATTCACACTGTTTTAGCGTGCTCACAATGGCATCGGCCTCAATGATGCTAGCGTTACCATTTGGAGAGAGTTGATAGGCCCATAACAAGGCATGAGTGGTTGAAGCTAGGTGCATAGGTACCGATTACAGTATCTTAGAATGTACCTCATACTACGCACAGATATAGCCGCTTTCCAATAAAATTGGTAGCGAAAAAAAAACGCGCCTGTATAAACATGGCGCGTTTGGTATTTAAGTGAGTGACATGCTTGTCTCTAACTACTTATGTGAATGAGACTTACTTTGTCCATTTCTGTCACGACTAGCGCTGCGATTAACATTCCGTGTAGAACGTTGTTGCGATATAGACGAACGGTTAGACGCTGTGCGTGTATCCCTAGCTTGCGTATTTTTAGAGCTAGTTTGCGCCCGCTTTACATGAGTAGAAGCGCCTTGCTGGTACTTCTGCCCTGAAGCCTTATTACTCTCACGTTTTACGGTTTTAGTCGTGGCGACTGTTCGCGTCGTCGTGCTATTTCTAGGAGATACCTGCTGGCGAGTATTGTTCACCGCACGTGGCGTTTTCAACTGCTTATTGGCCACATTCACATTGCGCGAAGTCTGTCCTTTAAGTTGATTATTTTGAGGCACGCTTGTCTGCGTTTGTCTTGAAGACTTGGCGTTGACAACCCGAGTGTTACCTCGCTCATTACTTCGAACTTTTACCGTACGATTACTGCTATATTGCTTTGGCGCACTATGCACTAAACGGTTCGAGTAGCGGGCTCTACGATGGTCAGCATTATGCTGCCAGCGTTGATAACCTTTACTATAAACACGCTTGTTCGGCGTACCTCTATAATAAGTTCTCACAGGCTCTCTGTGGATCACCACATGTCGGTTACTCCAACGAATACCGCCAAAATAGAATAAGCTTGAAAGCCTAACTTGCGGTGCCCAGAAAAAATTCCCGCGATGACGGTAGCTAACTCTATGGTGCCAATGCACAGGCGCGATGGCATGAGACCAAAGCCCGAATACAATAAGCGGGTCATAGTAAGGCACGTAAACCACATCTCTATGGCGAGGGGCGATAACAATCACACTGCGCTCTTGTTCTATTTCGCGCTCTACTTCAAGGTAATCATTCGATGCTAAGTTACCCGCATCAAGGGCGTGCTGGCGAAGCAGTTGCACCCTATCAAGCACGCGAGCTTCACTAATAAGCACATTATCACCAAGTTCTTGTAACCAGTTAAGGTCCTCTGCCATGGTATGCAAAATGTCCGTGAATGCAGCCAAGGCTTTTACGCTAGGATCCCAAGTTACAGGTTCTAATGCTTGCTCTACTTGTTCAGGGGTAAGGTGCAAGTTACTTTGACGCCATCTGTCTGCTGCAACCACATCAAGGGGGTAGGTAGCCGCAATCATAATATGAGTAAGCAAGGTATCGGGATAGAGTGCAATAGGCGCAAGTAGGCTATCTAGCTCAGCATCTGAATACTGATAATTGTCTATCGCAGTGCCTGGATCAGACGTAGCTGAGGCTACAATGGGAAATGATGTCGACAGTGTTCCCATGGCAACGAGTAAAGCTAAAGTCAGTTTTTTCATACGTTCTCCTTACATTACTCTACGTGGGAATGCTAATAACTGAGCATTTTATGCAGGCAATGTCATAAAGTCTGTATGTGTTATAACCCAGCGGTTATTAACGTAACCTGAACCAACCTGAATTTTTCCATTCAGGTTGGACAAGACTTTATAGAAAGGAGTTTACTTGAAAGAGTGAGGATCGAACGCGTGTCCAAGCTTTTCAGTTTTGGTCTTAATGTAGTTTTTATTGTCTTCTGTAATACCATGATCGATAGGTTTACGAGCCACTACATCAATACCCAGCGACTTAAGCGCGGCCATTTTCTTCGGATTATTCGTCATCAATTCAACACGGTGAACATTTAAGGTATCAAGCATTAACTTACAAATATCGTAACTACGTAAGTCGGCATCAAAACCGAGATGTTCATTCGCTTCAACCGTATCTAAACCACTATCTTGTAAATTGTAGGCACGAATTTTATTGAGTAGACCGATACCGCGGCCTTCCTGACGAAGGTAAAGTAAAACACCAAAACCATTCTCGGCAATATTTTGCATGGCTTTCTCTAACTGAAAACCACAGTCGCAACGGGTGCTAAACAAAGAGTCACCGGTTAGGCATTCTGAATGTATGCGGATGGGTACCACATCATCTTCTTTCCATTCACCGTAGGAAAGGGCAACATGCTCCTGTCCACTGGCTTCAACGAAACCATGGATTTTAAAATTACCGTGACGAGTGGGTAATTTTGCGGAACTGACATATTCGTATTTAGGCTGTTTGCTGCTCATGTTACTTCTACACCTGGATCATAAGCGTTTATGTGGGGGTGTTCTTGCCTTTTACAAGGGCTTGAGACAGGTTCATCTCCCCATTTATTAATGCGCGAATGTTACAATATACCCATTTCAAAGTGTAGTAATACCATAGCCTAATCGGTTTTAGGTTATAACGGTTTGAAGTCAATAAGGGGGGCAGGGGGGGCAACGCCGAAGCCTTGCGCAAAATCGACACCCATATTCCCCAGCTGTGTCATGGTGGCATCAGATTCTACAAACTCACCTACGGTCTGCATTCCCAAGGCTTTCGCTACGTCTTTAATCGATGAAACCATAGCCACATCTACCGGATCTGCTCGCATGTCTTTAATGAAAGTGCCGTCAATTTTGACTACATCTACAGGCAAGTGCTTTAAATACCCATAGGAGGCAAACCCTCTACCAAAATCATCTAATGCAAATGAGCAACCTAATCGATGGAAAGTGCGCATAAAGTCGATGGTGTATTCCATTTTAATAATGGCTACTGACTCAATCATTTCGAAGCAAATTTTATCGTAAGGTATTTTATAACGCTCAAACGCATTTAATACAAAGAGTTTAAAGTCTCTATCGGCTAACGAGTGGCAGTTCAAATTGATGCTACAGCGCTTCAATTTAGATAAATGCTCAGGATTCTCACTTAGCCAGTTAAAGGTATTAGTAATTACCCATTTATCTATTTTGACATTCATCTCAAAGCGTTCAGCGGTGGGTAAAAACGCTGCGGGCTCGATAATACTGCCATCGGTTTGTTTTAAACGTAAAAGTACTTCGTAATAGTGGCCGTCATTGGGTCTGCTTAGCGGCCTAAGAGGCTGGTAGTACAGCAGGAATCTGTCTTCAGATAGCGCAAGTTGAATAGTGTTAACCCAGTCAAGTTCGTCTTGATAACGCAGGGTACTTTCATCGTCTTTGCTGTACTTATGAATTTGATTGCGGCCTTGATCTTTCGCGTAGTAGCACGCGGCGTCAGCCATACAAATGTACTGCTCGGCAGTGCCGTTCGGCTCGGAACACACAACCATACCAATGCTAACCCCGAGGCTAAATATTCGGTTTTCCCATGAAAAACGATAAGCCTGAACGGCATTCAATAATTGAACAGCTTGTAAGTAAGTCGCTTCTTCTGGTTGGTTTTCAAATATAACGGCAAATTCATCGCCACTAATTCGGGCCAACATCGCCTCATTAGGCAGGGACTTTTCCAGTAAGTGAGCAATGTCTTTTAACAGGGCATCACCCGCTTTATGACCCGAAGTATCGTTAACCAGTTTAAATCGGTCTAAATCGAGATACAGTATACACGGCGGTATAGTCGACTTTTCACTGAGCTTAGCGGTTAGGGTAGTTTCAAACTGACGCCTATTGTACACCCCTGTTAGGGAGTCGTGGGTAGCCATAAATTGCAGGCTAGAGTCTGATTGCTTCTTCTCGGTAACATCGATAATAGAGCCATATAAAAAGCTACTGTCGTCGTTTTTTCGTACTTGGCAAGAGATGGAAAACCAAAATGCACTGCCGTTGGAACGCATTCCTTTAATTTCTCGTGTTGAAACCTGACCACTATGGAGTAACTCTCCGACTAATACATCGCGGTCTTCAATATTGGCGTAAAACTGCTTGGTGTTTTTTACTTGCTCCAGCATTTTGGACTCGTTCGGATAGCCAAACAATGCACACATGGCAGGGTTAACGGTTTTGAGCTCCCCCTCTAAGGTAGAAGTATAGAGTCCTTCACTGGAGTTTCTGAACAGGTCGTAAAAGTGATGAAGGCTGCTGATAGTTGCTTCATTTTCAGACAACTTTACTCGGCTGATATTTCTCTCTTTTAATTCAACAGCAAAGCCTAAACACAGCAAGGATAACGCCAGCAAGGTTAAGATAACCATGATAATGGAAGCGGTATAAAACATGTCGTCGAAGGCCACTTTCGCAAACACCGCATAGAGCATGAATACAAACACCCACGCGAATGCGAATAAGCGACTAGAGGCTAAATTTTGTTTGTCTTTGTAAATGAATGCCAACGCAAGATGATAGATAGCAATGATAGGGCTGGCAGCAAAAAGAATACGGGTAGCATCGAATGCATTGCTGGCTAACGCCGCGATAGTCATGGCAATAGGAAGCGCAAAAGTAAGTAGCCTAAGGGCTAAAGGAATAGGCGAGAATAGACTATGAGTCACTTTCGCCAGCATCAGAAAACTAAGGCCTATCAGGCAGGCAAAGGTTATTTCACTCGCGTTCGTCAAAGACGGCCAAGTAGCAAGGCCACCTTGTGCAACAAAGAATAGGGCAAATAAAACGAAATTAGTAATGGTGAGCCAGAAACGGGCTGGCGTGCGCTGATATAAATACGACAGCAAGAAATAGCCGGTTAATACTGTGAGCATCCCCAACACAATACCCAGCAGAATAAGCATGGTTTCATCGTATTGTTTAAGTTCTTGTTTTTCCCACAAAGAAATAGGGAAGTAGCGAAGCCCGTCATCGTATACCCCAATCACTAAACGTACATCTTCTTGGGGAGTCAGCGAAAAGCTTAAACGAATAGCAGAGAAGGGCTTCTTTAACGAAAAATCGCCTTTACCAGCTTGATAGCGGTAAGATTTTATAATGCGGGCATTGCCATCTAGTAGGTAAATCTGTAAGTCATTAATGTTGAGCCGGTCTATATTCAGCACCAAGGGAATAGTGCTAAACCCATCATTCCTTATTTCACTTGAAATCCAGAGTCGGCTATTTTTTCGGGTAAGGGGAATACCACTGGTTAAGGGGCTAGATGGGTGAAGTACATCTAAATACGTCATCGATTTATGAGCAACGAAGAATGAGCTGCTATCGTTAATGGTGGCTACACGAAACGATTCATCAACCGTGAATTCGGCTGCTACTGCTGAATTTTGCGCAGCCGAGCCTAATGCCCAAGTAGATAAGGTGATGAACGCGATGACGAATGCCAAAATTCCCTTTTTGATAAATGGCATAGCTACCTTATAAACGTATATTATTAAAGGTGAATACACTAATAGTAACGGAAGATTCTGATTTTGGGGATCAAAATGATAAAAAGAATGATGAAAAGACCATCATTTTTCATTAAACAAATATTCATAGAGGTCGTGAGCATTTTCATTGCTCCCTATTGGCTCAAGCCAAATGGCCTCACATAGCCACTCAATAAACATCATACAGCTAAAGCTGCCATGGCTTAGCGTGACTTGATACCGGTCTGCTCCCCACTCTTGATTTGTGGCATTTAAACTAAACAAGGAGCAGAAAGTTTGCTCCCATTGCTGTGCTTTTAAAGGCGTGGAAGGAAGCGGCATATCGATAAACAGCGCTTGGCCGTTAATTTTAGATGAAGCCTTAATATTTTGTATAGTTAACTGCTGCATGACAAGCTCGTGTGTGATGTTGATGCGGGTGGTTTGGAAAATGGGTGAATGTCCCATTTAGTATCAAAGGGTGTACTCGCGGCTTCTAGCAATGCTTCCGCCAGTGAAAAATCATCTTTCTCAGCCAGTGCAATTGCCTGCTGAAGCAAATGGGTACGAGGAATAACTGCAGGGTTTAGCGACAATAGCTGAGATTGACCTTGTTTGGCCAAGCGCAGTTCACGGTAGGTTTCCCACCATGCATCTAGTTTTTCTCTGTCAACGAATGTATCGCGAAAAGGGCACTGGATATTGTTTATATCTGCTAATGCTAACTGACGAAAGTTATAGGTGTAATCTTGGCTTTGGGTTTCAAGTATTTGTAGCCAAGACTGCATTAGCGCAAGGCTTGGCTCCTGTTCGCTTTCCTCAAGCCCCATACGCGAAAGCATAAGGTGCTGATACTGCGTTATAAAGGTTGATTCGAACGTCGATAATGCCGCTTTTATTTCATCAATTGAGCAATGACCTGAAAATGCATGAGCCAAAGCGTTTAAATTCCAAAGTGCAATCCCTGGTTGCTGATTAAACGCATAACGACCTTGATGATCGGAGTGGTTAAATACCGCCTCAGACTCGTAGGTGTCTAAAAAGGCATAAGGCCCATAATCGAACGTAATGCCATGAATCGACATATTGTCAGTGTTCATTACCCCATGTACGAACCCGTGGGTTTGCCACAAGGCAACTAATCTAGCGGTACGAGATACCACAGCCTTTAGCAATGAAGCATAAGGGTTTAGCGCTTCTTTGCATTCGGGAAAATGGTGTTCAATGGTGAAATCGAGCAAGCTTTGTAAATTATCGGTTTGGCTCGAATAAAAATAATATTCAAAGTGGCCAAAGCGAATGTGACTGGGGGCTGTTCGAATCATCATGGCACCGGTTTCAGGCCGCTCACGATATACCGTATCTGAACTGGTAAATAAGCACAGTGAACGACTCGACGGTATACCCAAAGAATGCAACGCTTCCCCGCCAATATATTCTCTTAGCGTTGAACGTAATACAGCCCGCCCATCTGCGTGTCTTGAATAGGGCGTTGGGCCGGCACCTTTTAGATGGAGATCTTGCGGGTGGCCCTGTGAATCAGTCGTTTCTGCTAAAAGCAGCCCACGCCCATCACCTAATTCAGGGTTCCATTGACCAAACTGATGGCCACCGTACTTTTGCGCAAATGCATGTTGGGTAAGTGGCGTAACGGGGGAATACAGCCAATCAAGCATGGTTTGAGGCTGCATCAAGTCATCAGGCAGCGCAAGTTCGTTGGCTAACTGGGTATTAAATAAGCCAACTTGCATGTCTTTTAACGGTTCAGGAAGTACAAAACTGCCCAGCCCTGTTAGGGTTTCTGCGTAGCGATTTAATAAACCCATAATTTAATAATTACCCAACGGCATGCAACAATGCATAAGGCGGAAAGTAGCAAAATGTGACCGCCAATAAAAGGGGCATTTACATCAGTGAGACACAGTGCAACTTATCACAGATTAAAATTAAACTTACCTTACATAAAACGTGTATAAAACACCTATGCCAGTAATAAAAAATAGACGGCCACATATTCGGCCCAAGGACGCGCTATGCTTACATTACATCATTTGAATAACTCCCGCTCACAACGTATTTTATGGTTATTGGAGGAGCTTGGAGTAGACTATAATATTGAACACTATCAGCGAGATAGCAAAACTAATCTTGCGCCAGATGCACTAAGAGCAGTGCACCCATTAGGTCGTTCGCCTGTGCTTACCACGCCCGAGGGTGCTATTGCTGAATCGGGTGCCATTGTTGAGTACTTGGTTCGTCAGTATGGACAAACTACGTTTTCTTCGCCTGAAAGTGGCGAAAACCTGCAGCAATATTTATTTTGGTTACACTTTGCCGAGGGCTCGTTAATGCCGCCGCTAGTGGCTAGGCTGGTACTTGAAAAAGCCCGTCAAAAAGGGTCTAAGCCTTTCTTTATCAAGCCCATCACGAATAAGCTAATTGATGGTATTTTGAATGCCTATTATGGGCCTAACTTAGCCCAGAGTTTGCGCTATGTAGAATCATACTTAGCCCACCATGCTTGGTTTGCCGGTGAACAACCGACAGGGGCCGATGTTCAGATGATATTCCCGTTAGAGTCGTTAGTGGCAAGCGGTAATGCGAAAGATTTTCCTGCTATTCGCGAATACGTTAAGCGGGTTCACGCAAGGCCTGCCTATAAAAAGGCGCTTGAGAAAGGTGGCGAATACGCTTACGCCTAGGCGTCGCGGCCTAGGTTAGCAATACGACTTAGCCTAGCGTCGCGACTTAGGGCTTTTAATGTTCACGATTTATGTAGTCATCAATAAGCTGCATAAAGGCATCGCCATAGCGAGATAGTTTGGTTTGCCCTACGCCGCTTACATCCAACATAGTATTGCGGGTAGTCGGTAGCTTAGCGGCCATATCTACTAGCGTGGCATCACTAAACACAACGTACGGCGGCACTTCGTTTTCTTCTGCTAGCACTTTACGTAAGTGCTTTAAGCGCATAAATAAGGTGCGGTCGTAGTTAGCAGGTGCTTGCTTCGCTTTTTTGTCTGGCTTGAATTCTAGTCTAGGCACTGCCAACTGCACCGGCACTTCGCCTTTAAGTACAGGCCGAGCGGCTTCTGTTAACCGAAGCGCTGCATGCGCAGTAATATCAACCCGTATCAACCCCTTATGAATAAGCTGGTTAATCATGTTGTTCCAGTAACTATCAGATTTGTCTTTGCCAATGCCATACGTTGAAAGCTGGTGGTGCCCTGCTTCTTGCAAGCGCTTTAGTTGTTTGCCGCGCAATACATCAATAAGATATTGGGTAGAGGCTTGCTGCGAAAGCCTAAGAATACAAGAAAGCACTTTTTGGCTAATGACCAAGCCATCAATCATGGTGGGTGGGTCTAGGCAAATATCACAGTTACCACAGGCACTATCGCTAAACTGAGAAAAATAGTTAAGCAACACTTGTCGGCGGCAGGTTTGCGCTTCAGAAAATGCTTCCATAGCCGCAAATTTTTGAAGTTCGATGGCATTTCTATCGGCTTGCTCACCTTGTTCTATCCACTGACGTACCCGAGCCGCGTCTTTTTCGTCGAACAGCAACATGGCTTCAGATTCAAGTCCATCACGACCTGCGCGCCCTGTTTCTTGATAGTAACTTTCAACACTTCGTGGCACATCATGATGTACAACGTAACGCACGTTCGACTTGTTAATACCCATACCGAAGGCAACGGTGGCCACCACAATATCAATTTTGTCGTTCAAAAACTGGCGCTGAACGAGTTCTCGCTCATCGGCATCCATACCCGCATGATAGGCCGCACAGCGAAAACCTTGTTTGAATAGTTTGGCGTGCAAGTCGTCTACTTTGGCGCGGCTATTACAATAAATAATCCCGCTGCCTTCTTGTTGCTTAACGTAGTCAACGACTTGTTCGAAGGCTTTATATTTTGCCATCACCCGATAACGAATATTGGGTCTATCGAAACTGCCTTTATAAACCAATGGTTCATTAAGTTGCAGTTGGGCGAGAATATCACTTTGGGTAGCGATATCGGCTGTGGCGGTTAAGCCAATCACCGGAATGTCAGGAAAGCGCGATTTAATCTGGCCGAGTGCACGGTAGTCATGCCTGAAATCGTGGCCCCAATGTGACACGCAGTGCGCTTCATCGATGGCGAATAACGCCACTTCAGTGGTGCGAAGGGTTTGCTGAAAGCCAAATTGAAGTAAGCGCTCAGGGGAGACATACAATAAATCTAACTGATTAGACACCAGTTGCTCTGAAATACTGGCTTGGTCTTCCTGACTGAGTGTTGAGTTCAGGTACGCAGCTTTCACCCCTAACGCTTTTAACTGTTCGACTTGATCTTGCATTAACGAGATAAGCGGCGACACTACAATACCGGTACCCGGGCGAATAAGGGCCGGAATTTGGTAGCACATAGACTTACCGCCACCGGTAGGTAGCAGTACAAGTGAATCTCCACCCTTGCATACATGGTGGATAACGTCTCCTTGTCCGTCGCGAAAATCATCATACCCGAACACATTTTTTAAAACGTTTTCAGGGGTTAGTGCATCGGAAATGGGAGAACTAATAGTGGTGTCGGCAATTACAGAAGTCATGGCGGGGGATTTTACGCGTTTTTCCACTATTCTTCACGAAACAAACGCAAAAACTGGACTAAAATTCAGAAGTCATATGAAAAGGTATAACAAATTAAAACAGTGCGGCAATTTAAATTAGGCTAACGTCGAAGTAATGCTACTCATTATTAAGGATGCATAATGCGCACTTCAGATAACAATAATATGCTTAGTCGCAACGACATGATTGCACATGTCATTAGTTTATTTCGTGATACTATGCCGTTTATCAAGTTGTTGGAGTTAGAGTTTGTTCGCCCTGACAGTAAAAAAGATGATGACAAAGAAGGTGACATCGAACTTCACGTGTCTTGGCGTGAAGCGTTAACTGGAAATCCACTGCAAAAAATTCTTCATGGCGGCGTAACAGCTACCATGTTAGATACCATAGGCGGCTTAGTCGCTATTATCGAAACGATTAAGCGTACGTCCGATGCCGACCTAGCAAGCTTGCAAACCCGTTTACCGAAATTTGGTACCGTAGATATGCGCGTCGACTATTTACGGCCCGGCCGTGGGGGAAAATTCATCGCTACGGCAAAGGTTATTCGTGGTGGGGCTAGGCTAGCGGTTTGTAGGATGGAGCTGCACAATGAAAAAGGCGATCATATTGCCTTTGGCACGGGTACCTATATGTTTGGGTAGCCGATAGAAAACGTATTTTGGAGGTAGCGAGTGGCGGAGCCATTACCCGATCTTATCGAAGAGTTTGTAACAGATGGTATGGGTGACGACCCAGCATCTATTCTTACCGCATTAAGTGGACAGGATACTGTCTACATTGCCTCCTTATTAGAGTCGTTGCCCTTAGAGCGACGACTTATCGTTTGGGAAGGTATACCACGAGACCGCAAACTTAGCGTGCTAGTGGAAATGCGTAGCGACCCCCGTGAAATACTCATCGATGCCACGCCTCACAACGAGTGGGCGTCTATTTTTGCCGATATTGACGCCGAAGACTTACTGGAACTTCTTGATTCATTACCCACACGGTTAGTTGATGTTGCCTATGAGGCACTAGACAGCCAAGAGCGTAAATACTTCCGCGAAGCGACTCAATTCCCCGATGAACAAGTGGGGCACTGGGTCAGCCATGAACTGCTGGTGCTACCAGCAAATGCCAAAGTTAAAGAAGGCTTACGCCTTTTGCGACGAGACATTCCTCAGCACTGCGATAGTATTTACTTGGTGAACCGTTCTGGTCAATTTACGGCACTGGTGAAAATTCATCGTCTTTTTTCAGCGCAAGAACATAGCTCACTGATTAGCATGGCTGAAGAAAATGTCACTATGCTAGTAGGCACAGATGAGTCTACCGCGGCATCCTTACA
This sequence comes from Alteromonas sp. 1_MG-2023, assembly GCF_030547075.1. Taxonomy (GTDB): domain Bacteria; phylum Pseudomonadota; class Gammaproteobacteria; order Enterobacterales; family Alteromonadaceae; genus Alteromonas. The sequence continues at coordinate 233,238 of NZ_JAUOQH010000004.1, forward strand.
AGTGCAGCGCTCAGGGTTATCATCTTTGCCTGTGGTGGATGAATCTAACAAACTGATTGGCCGTTTAGATATAGCTTCGGCCAGTGAGTTAATGAACGAGTTTTACGAGCGCCAAGTGATGGCCTCGGCAGGTATGGATGAAGACGAAGATTTATTCTCACCTGTGGCAAAAAGTGCGAGAAACCGGGCATTATGGCTAGGTATAAACTTGCTTACCGCCTTTTTGGCATCTTGGTTTATTGGATTGTTTGAAGCCACCTTGCAGCAGGTGGTTGCCCTTGCGGTGCTTATGCCAGTGGTCGCCAGTATGGGCGGTATAGCAGGCAGCCAAACCCTAACCCTAATAGTGCGGGGGCTTGCGCTAGGTCAGGTAACCCCAGCCAACTTACGTGCGCTTATGATGAAAGAGCTAAAAGTCGGGGGGCTAAATGGCGTGATATGGGCGTTAGTAATAGGCATAGTGGCCTATTTTTGGTTTGCCGATGCGCTACTAGGTATGGTGATTTGTCTCGCTATTCTGTTTAACATTGTAGCAGCAGCCTTAGCTGGCGTGTTTGTGCCCTTTATTTTAGACAGACTAAAGATAGATCCGGCGCTATCAGGCTCGGTTATTCTTACCACGGTGACCGACATTGTAGGCTTTGTTGCCTTCTTAGGCTTAGGTACGCTGTTTTTGTTATAGCTGGAAATATAGTTTCACACAGCTTTATCGAAAAATACCCCATGCTGGGCGTTATAGGCTTGTTATCTAAAGCAAGGTAATAAACACTATGCGCCCTGTTTCAAACCTCTAAAGTGATTGTTAACCATGCGCGCCCAGCAAGCCAGTGCCGCCCAAGTCGGAATAATGTGTGCCATTGCGGCTTACACCATGTGGGGCATTGCGCCTATTTACTTTAAGCAGCTTACTGTATTGCCGGCGGCAGAGATTCTGATGCACCGGGTAATTTGGTCTGTTTTAGTGCTGGTGGGGTTAATTGCAGCGTTAAATCAGTGGCCTAAAGTTACCGCAGCGTTTCGTAATAAAAAAGTGATGCAGGTGCTATTTGTCGCCGGTATTTTACTTGGAGCAAACTGGCTACTGTTTATTTGGGCGGTGAATAACGATCACTTACTTGATGCCAGTTTAGGTTATTACATTAACCCTCTCATTAATGTGTTTCTGGGGCGACTTTTTCTCGGTGAGAGGCTAAGGGCGTTTCAACAAGTTGCCGTGGTATTAGCTATTGTAGGCGTGGCTATTCTTATTTTTTCGTACGGTCATGTGCCTTGGATAGCGCTAGTTCTGGCTGGAAGTTTTAGTATTTATGGTTTGTTGCGCAAGCAGGTGGCGGTAGATTCTTTGCCGGGACTGTTTATAGAAACCTTAATGTTATCGCCATTGGCCGTGGGCTATTGGCTACTATTTGGTTCACAGTACAGTAACTTGTTTGATAACGACACTCACTTAAACCTGCTTATTTTAGCCGCAGGCATTATCACTACTGCGCCTCTGTTGTGTTTTACTGCCGCGGCTCGGCGCATCATGTATTCAACCTTAGGCTTCTTTCAATACATAGGCCCTACACTCATGTTCATGTTGGCTGTGTACTTGTACGATGAACCGTTAGACGATGCCAGATTAGTCACCTTTGGTTTTGTATGGTTAGCACTTGCAGTATTTAGCGTCGACTCTTTTATTGCCTACAAAAAGCAGCGAAAAGCCTTAAGGGCATCGGTGCAGGCAGCTAAGGCAACCAGTGAAACTCAAACTTCTTGAGTTTCACTGCTAAGGTAAACTTGATTGCGCCCAGCATGTTTCGCTTTGTACAAAAGCTTATCTGCTGTGCTCAACAAAGTTTCTATATTTTGCGTGGGCGTATCACACAGGCCGATACTACAAGTTACTGACACGCTTTCTTCGCCTAACTGAATCGGTGTTTTCTGTAGCGCTATTCTGAACCTGTTTAACCGTTCTTTGGCGTTAATAATATCGATTTTCGGTAAATATACACAAAACTCTTCTCCGCCAAATCGTGCCACTAAGGTATCGCTAAAGTGTACCTGTAATAGATTTGCTACCGTTTTAAGTACTAGGTCGCCCGCATCATGCCCATAGGTATCATTAATACGTTTAAAATGATCCAGGTCAATCAGTGCTAACGAATGTTGTTCAGGTAGCTTTTTATATTGTACGGTTACCGTATAAAAGAAATGGCGACGATTGGGTAGCCCCGTTAAATAGTCAGAATTGGCCGCCCTGCGAATAGCTTCCACACTTTCAATATATTCAATATTTTGCATTACCCGGCACAAGAACTCTTCATGACAGTAGGGTAAGTGCAAAAAGTCGTTCGCGCCGCTTTTTATAAAATGCGCCGACATAAGCGGGCGTTGATCGCTGGCTAATCCAATAATAGCTAACTGCTCTTTTGAAAAGGCTTTACGCAGGCCAGATATAAACTGCGTGCCCGTCATATCAGGAAGGGCGTTGTCGGTAATAACCAATCTGATATGTGAATGCTCGGCAAGCATATTCATGGCTTCACTTGCGGTGGGGCAGTCATAAACCACAAAGTTATGCCGATAAAGCAGTGTTAGCATTTTTTTTCTAGAAGCACGGTGAGTGCTTACTACCACCACACCTGTAGATTTGTTTTTCTCTAATCGAAACAGCAAGCGGCTTAAATAATCATAATTTTGCGCGTTTTCTTTTGGGATGTAGTCAACCACATCCTTTTCTAATACTTTATCGCGGGTTTTCGCTTCTAAACTGTCGGTGGTGACTATGGTTGGGATAAAGGCATCAATGGCGAAATCGATAGCTTCGCCATTCGGCGCGTCAGGTAAGTTATGAGCAACAATGGCGCATAAGAAACTTTCGGGCATCATAAGCGCAAAACGGGCGCTCGCTTCGGTAAGCGAGTGAGCACCTACAGGGGTTAGCCCCGCTTTTCTTACAAGTTTTGATACAACGTCTAAATTTTTATCGCTGTTTTCTATTACCAGCACGTTTTGCGGCATATTTCTCTACTTGGGTTCAGGCTTCTTGCCAGATGACTATGCTTTTTCCAATTTAGCATAGGCGAGAACGAGCCATTTTGTACCAAATTCGTCAAAATTAACTTGTACCCTAGCGTGTTCACCACTGCCTTCGTAGTTTAATACTATCCCTTCACCAAATTTACGGTGAGCGACTTTTTGGCCCAATTGAAAGCCGGTTTCCTCAAAAGAGGCGTGTGATGTTGCTTGGCTGAATCGGTTATGTATCGGTCGAGAAATAGTAGACTTGAGCCTTACTTCTTCAACACAATCGGCGGGAATTTCACGAATAAAGCGAGATGCTGTGTGATATTTATCTTGCCCGTACAACCGGCGGCTTTCCGCATAAGTAATATACAGCTTCTGCATGGCGCGGGTCATGCCCACGTAACACAAGCGGCGTTCTTCTTCCATTCTGCCAGGTTCATCGTTGGTCATCTGGCTTGGAAACATGCCTTCTTCAACACCAGCCATAAACACCATTGGGAACTCTAGCCCTTTAGCAGTGTGAATAGTCATCATCTGCACTGCATCTTGGTCGGTACCCGCTTGGGTTTCACCCGCTTCTAACGAAGCATGAGCTAAAAAGGCTGAAAGCGGTGTCATTTCTTCTGCTTCATCCGGTACCATAAACTGCTTACACGCGGTAACCAATTCTTCTAAGTTTTCTAAGCGCGCTTGGGCTTTTTCGCCACGTTCGGCTTGATACATGGCGTATAAACCTGACTGCCTAATGGCCACATCGGCGTGTTTCTCTAAGGGCTCGTCTACGGTAGCTTGTTCAAGCTCGGTAACTAACAGCACGAAACTTTGAAGGGCGTTAAGTGCACGGCCTTTTAGTGCGTTTTCGTTAATGAGAAGTTGGCTAGCCTGCCACATAGAGCAATTATGTGTTCTGGCGGCTTCTCGTACTTGTGACAGGGTTTTTTCACCCATGCCGCGAGTAGGTGTGTTCACCACACGCTCAAAGGCGGCATCGTCATGAGGGTGATTCATCATGCGAAGGTAGCCAAGCGCATCTTTAATTTCTTGGCGTTCGAAGAATCGAAGGCCACCATAAATGCGGTACGGAGTACCTTGATGCAGTAAGGCTTCTTCTAATACCCGCGACTGGGCGTTATTGCGATATAAAATCGCGGTGTCTTTTAGCGCATTGCCTTGGTTCAGCCAGTCTTTAATTTTCGACACAATAAAACGGGCTTCGTCTAATTCGTTAAACCCAGCATAAACAGAAATTGGCTCGCCATCGTTGCCGTCTGTCCAAAGCTCTTTGCCTAATCGGCCAGTGTTGTTATCAATAACCGTATTCGCGGCTTTCAAGATAGTGCCGGTAGAGCGGTAGTTTTGCTCTAATCGAATGGTGGTGGGGTTGTTGAAGTCTTTCAGGAAATGCTGAATATTATCAACATTTGCACCACGCCAGCCGTAAATAGATTGGTCGTCATCGCCCACAATCATAATGTTGTTTTGATTGCCGCTACACAGCATGCGTAGCCACGCGTATTGAATGTTGTTGGTATCTTGGAATTCGTCCACTAATACCGCGCGGAAACGGCGCTGGTAGTTAGCTAATACTTCTGGGTTTTTAGCCCAAAGTTCATGTGCACGTAACAGCAACTCAGCGAAATCCACAAGCCCTGAGCGGTCGCACGCGTCTTGATACGCGGCGTAAATTTCACGCATTTTTTGTTGGGTTTGATCGTTGTGGGTTTCAATATGTTGAGGACGTAGGCCTTCGTCTTTATTACCGTTGATATACCACTGAATTTGACGGGGCACCCAGTGCTTTTCGTCTAAATTCATGGCTTTTAAAATACGTTTGATTAAACGGTATTGGTCGTCTGAATCAAGAATTTGGAAATTTTCAGGCAAATTAGCTTCTGCATGGTGGGCGCGAAGCAGTCTGTGGGCTAGACCATGGAAAGTACCAATCCACATGCTATTAAGGCCACGGCCCATCAACGATTCTATTCGGCCACGCATTTCTTTCGCGGCCTTGTTCGTAAAGGTTACGGCCAAAATGGAAAAAGGGGCAATATTTTCCACTTCCATTAACCATGCTATGCGATGTACTAACACCCGAGTTTTACCGCTTCCTGCGCCAGCTAATATGAGGGCGTTAGAAAGAGGGGCTGCTACCGCTTCACGTTGTTTGTCGTTAAGCTCGTCAAGCAGTCGGGATACATCCATAATATGGTCAACCTAATTTGTCTAGTTTCAATGCTGCAACATTATGCCAGCTGACTGTGAATTTATACAGGCCTGTTTAATGATGTTATCGAGTTGTCCTTGTTAATACTCTGACCCGTGTTTAGCTTTCTAGGTATGAGCGTGGTCCCGCAGTTAGATTTTTTAAAGATGATTCGAGCCGCAATGAAGGGGTGGTTATCGATAAATTGAACAATTTTCACGCTTGAAACCTAGTCTGAAGGTGTTGTTTTTATTATGCCTCATGTACACTTCGAGCCCTTGAGATGCTTTTTACAATCTAGGCCTTGTGCAATCTTGTGCCTACCCGCATTTAAGCGGGGTCTAAATTTTATTTTTACAGGAACTGCCTCATGCACGCACTCTCGCCATCGACTGACTTTTGGTTATCGTTAAAAAAAGAAGCGCAAATTGTGGCGGAAAGCGAGCCGCTATTAGCAAGCTATGTTCACGCCTGTATTTCAGCCCATCATAATTTTGAGTCGTCGTTAAGCTTTATACTCTCAAGCAAAATGGCTGATGAAGTCATGCCTGCTATTGCCATTCGTGAAGTGTTCGATGAGGCTTATTTGTTAGAGCCCTCTATTAGCGAATCTGCTATAGCAGATATTAACGCGATTCGTGCTCGAGACGCCGCAGTAGACGATTTTTTAGTGCCACTTTTACACTTTAAAGGTTTCCATGCTGTGCAAGTTCACCGTATGGCGCACTACTTGTGGTTGCATGGCAGACATCAATTGGCTTTATTCCTACAAAGCCGTAACTCGGCGACCTTCGGCGTAGATATTCACCCTGCCGCTAAGATAGGTAAAGGCGTGATGTTCGATCACGCCACCGGTATTGTGGTGGGGGAAACCGCGGTTATTGAAGATAACGTGTCTATTTTGCAGAGCGTAACTCTTGGCGGAACCGGTAACGAGTCTGGCGATCGTCACCCCAAAATTCGCCAAGGCGTGCTTGTTGGCGCAGGTGCTAAAATTCTCGGCAATATCGAAATTGGCGAAGGCTCAAAAGTGGGGGCGGGTAGTGTTGTGTTAGACAACGTTCCACCTCACGTTACCGTAGTGGGTGTGCCGGCTAAAGTCGTTGGGCGCCCAGTATGCCAGCGCCCTTGCGATTCCATGCGTCAAAACGTGTTAGAAGACAACCAGCCTTATTCGCAAAAGCCTTAAGAGCCATTATTTAAAGAGCAAGACCTAAAGAGCAAGACTTTAAGAGCAAGCGCTACTTGCTGCTTTACTTATAAGAAGTGAGCTAACTCGTCTAACGAATCTAGTGCCACGTGAGGGAGTACAGACGCTCTCTCACGAGGTAAATGCATTTCTCGGTTGCAAGCAAACCACGCCGACTGAAATCCTGCATTAATTGCCCCGTACACATCTTTAATAATGTTATCGCCCACATGCAGTATATGTTTGGGCGCTTCCCCTATAATAGTTACAGCTTCATCAAACATGGCTGGCGAAGGCTTCATGGGGCGGGTGACGCTCGAATGTAGAATTTCATCAAAATAAGGCGTAATGCCTATTTGGTCGGCGTTCACATTACCATTAGTAATGCCCACCAATGTCATGCGCTCACTCAGCAGCGATAAGGTACTATGCACATCATCAGCCAATTCAAATTGGCTTCTCGCGTGATAAAAACAGTCGAAACACGCTTGTACAGCAGCGTCTAATTCTTGAGTGTCATGTGATTGAATGTCATGCACTAACGCGGCATTTAGCACGGCTAAGCGCAGCTTTCCCATATCGGATGAATAAGTAGGATTGGCCGTGATAGCATCCCGCTTTAGCTGTTGCCAGTGTGTAGGAGTTAATGCTGCCGTTTTAGGGTGATACTGCTTTAAATGCGTATTCAACGCGGCTTCGGCTTGGCGAATAATAGGTTCGTTGTTATATAAGGTGTCATCAAGGTCGAAGGTCATAGCCTTCACGGTATTAATAGCTCTGAAGAACTGCATAATAGTTAAAGGCCTATTTCAAAAGATGATTATTTTTTGTGTGCTCTAGGGTGCGCCGCATCATACACCTTGGCTAGGTGCTGAAAATCTAAATGGGTATACACTTGGGTGGTAGATAAATTTGCATGGCCTAATAACTCTTGTACCGCCCGTAAATCACCGCTCGATTCTAATACGTGTGTGGCAAAAGAATGGCGCAATTTATGTGGGCTTACCTTTTGACTCAGGCTTTGTAGTTCCGCCATTTCATTCAGTCGGTTAGCCACTTGGCGATTGGAGATCCGCGTTTTGCGCTTGCTAACAAAAATAGCCGGTTCGTAGGGCGATGCATAAGCAGGGCGTATTTTAAGCCAAGTATTTAGCGCCTTTTGAGCTTGTCGGCCTAGAGGCAAAATACGTTGTTTACTGCCTTTACCGGTTACCTTAATGGTGCCGTCTTTCGGGTAGTCACTTAGGTTTAAACCCGTTAATTCGCTTAATCGAAGACCGCAGCCGTACAGCAATTCAAACATAGCCACATCGCGGCAAATAATGCCTTCATCCGTATCGCTGCTGCCGGTTTGTTGATTCGCCAACAACTGCTGCATTTCATCAACACTAAGTTGTTTAGGTAATGGTTTACCTTGTTTGGGTGCTTGAATACCTTCCACAGGGTTACTAAAAAGCTGCTTATGCTCAATAAGATATTGGCTGAAAGTGCGCAAGGCAGATAGTCGTAACGCAATGCTTCGAGGTTTGTGCCCGTCCATTTTAGCCGCGGCCATTACACGCTTTACATCAGAGGGCGTAATTCCCGACCATTCATAAAGCCCTAGAGTAATGGCAATACTGGTGAGTTGTCTGCGATAGTTGCTAATGGTTAGGGGGGATAACCCTCGTTCGACTTGTAGGTGAAGCAGGAATTTTTCAAGCCACAGATGGCAGGGTTCACTAAGGGTAGTTTCCGTTGTCACGAAAACTAGTACCCCATCATCTCTGGCAAAATAATATTAAGCACTTGCTGCAACTGTTGTAGCAACAAGGTATCCATATCGGGGGTGAAATGACTTGCGTCACTGCTACTAATACCCAAAATACCAATTTCTTGGTTGTCGCCTAATAGCATTAATGCAACAGATTCCGCACTGCTATCACCAAACAACAACTGGCGTTCGTGTTGCGATAATCGGCCGAAAAAGAAGTTCGATGTTTTAAATCGCTTTTCGGTGAACAACCGGCGTTGTAACTCAGGAATGGCGTGAGGGCCTTTGAAGCTTTTTATTACCGCAGAAGATAACTGCAAGCGTTCTTGTAACACATCTTCAAGGGTAAACTGCACTTCTGCTACGCTTTCGCAGCGCAGCAACTGTACGTTAAGGTCGGTATACACGCGGTAAATTTTTTCGTTTTGCTTGGCAATGCTGACTAGTTGGGTGAGTTTATAATTCAACTGACGCACTTTTTTGCGTAGCTGCTCACTCTGAATTTCAACCAGTGACACGCTGCCTTTTTGCGCATGAGGAATTTTTAACTTTTCCAATAACTCAGGGTATTGTGCGAAAAAATCAGGGTTTTCTAACAAAAAAGCGCGAACTTGCTCTGAGGAAACATCGCTGTCACCTGAAAACACTTCTACTACCGCTGATGCGCTAGCTTGTCCTGATAATTCACTCATAGATTTATATGTCCATCATATACGTGTTCCGCAGGCCCTGTCATTTTCAATACATTGTCTGGGCCAGGCCAGCGGATCCGTAAACTGCCACCGGGTAAATCTACCCGCACATCTTTACTTAATTTACCTTGAATCTGGCCGATTGCAACTGCCGCGCATGCGCCGCTGCCACAAGCTAAGGTTTCACCCGAACCTCGCTCAAATACCCGCAAGCGAATATGTGATTCATTGATAATTTGCATAAAGCCAACATTCACGCCTTCTGGAAAGCGTTCATTGCGTTCAACGAGTGGGCCTATCTCTTTAACGGGCGCGGTATCAACGTCATCTACTTCCATAACACAATGGGGATTACCCATAGAAACGGCACCATAAAACAAGGTTTTATCGTTCACTCTTAGAATATAGGTGTTTTCCTGCTTGTTCGCTTTAAGTGGAATTTTAGCCGGCTCGAATTCGGGTTTTCCCATATTCACAGTGACTTGGTTGTCTTTTTCTAAGTACAACACCATTTTGCCGGCTTTGGTACTCACTACAATTTTATTGCGGTTAATTAACCCTTTTTGCTTCACGAAGCGCGCAAAACAACGTGCGCCATTACCACACTGTTCAACTTCAGAACCATCCGCATTAAAAATACGATAGTGAAAATCTTGTTCAGGGTCGTAAGGCGGTTCAACCATAAGCAATTGATCGAACCCTATACCGAAGTTTCGATTTGCTAATTGCTGTATTTTGTCTTTCGAGAAAAAGACGTTCTGAGTGACATTATCAATCACCATGAAGTCATTACCCAGACCGTGCATTTTTGAAAACTGAACCTGCATTAACCGCGCTTCTTATTTTAAATTTAACTCTAGTTTACGTAAGTTTGTGCTCACCTTTCCAGAGATCTTTTAGAATTTCTCTTTCACGCACCACAATTGCTGCGTCACCATCTACCATAATCTCTGCTGGGCGGCAGCGACTATTGTAGTTAGATGCCATGGCAAAGCCATATGCACCGGCACTTCGAACCGCTAACAAATCAGTTGGTTCAATAGCAAGTTCACGGTCTTTACCGATGAAATCACCGGTTTCACAAACCGGGCCTACTACATCGTAAATACGCGCTGTAGCGGTGCTTTCTTGCTTAACCGGAATAATATTTTGCCAAGCCGAGTAAAGTGCAGGTCGAAGTAGGTCATTCATGGCGGCATCAACGATGGCAAAGCTTTTCTCTTCACCTTCTTTGATGAACTCAACCTCAGTGACCAAAATGCCTGCGTTTGCGGCAATGGCGCGGCCGGGCTCTAAAATGAGTTTAAGGTTTTCGCGGCCAACCATTTTTTCTGCCATCGCAGCAGCATACGCTTTTGGATGTGGCGGCTCTTCATCGTTATAAGTTACGCCTAAACCACCACCAACATCTAAGTGATCAATGGTAATACCGCGCTCTGCTAATTCATCAATAAGCAGTAATAAACGCTCTAGGGCATCAACAAATGGGCCAATTTCAGTTAATTGTGAGCCAATGTGGCAATCCATACCCACTACATTTAAGTGTGGAAGCGATGCGGCAAGTTCGTAGGTTTGTAGTGCGCGTTCACGGGCAATACCAAACTTGTTCGCTTTTAGGCCTGTTGAAATATAAGGATGAGTTTTGGCATCTACGTCTGGGTTTATACGCAATGAAATGGGTGCTTTTTTGCCGAGCGATTCTGCTACCGCATTAATACGATGCAATTCAGACTCAGACTCTACGTTGAAGCACATAATGCCTTGTTCTAACGCATAGCGAATTTCGTCGGCTTTTTTACCTACACCGGAAAATACTACTTTGCTGGCATCGCCGCCGGCTTCCATCACGCGTGCTAATTCACCACCTGAAACGATGTCAAAGCCAGAGCCAATTTTGGCTAATGAACTAAGTACACCAAGGTTTGAATTGGCTTTTACCGCATAACAAATAAGGTGAGGGTGTTCACCAATTGCATCATTGAAAGCATGCCAATGGCGTTCTAGCGTTGCCCGTGAATAAATATAAACAGGGGTTTGGTATTGTGCAGCAATATCTGCAACGGCAACATCTTCAGCGAAAAGCTGGCCGTTTTTATAAGCGAAAAAATCCACTAGTTAGAATCTCCTGGTGTGGAGGCGGGTTGGCTTTGCGTGTTTGGTGAAGACGCTGTTTCGTCTGGCTTTTCAGTTGGCGTTGTTTGCTCTGGCGCTTGTGGAATATACAGCGCCCCTTTATAGCCACAACCACTAAGTAGAATGGCTGCGAATGTAACTAAAACCCACTTCTTAAGCACGAAAAATCCCGCGAATACGACAATAAATGCCGTTATCATCGCATTGCGGGATTAAAATGCAAGAGACAATAAGCGTTCTCGTGTTTTATCGCCGTATTGAACATCTTTCCATAGCGAATCACACAAACTTTGGGTGTCTTCTAAGTTACCTTGTTTCAACCAATCTATTAGCACATCTGGATTGTCTGGAAACTGAATGGCTTCTATATCTTCTGCTTCTAACCACTCTTCAACAATATCGGTATCAAGCTGAAATAGCGTGTGGCAAAGCTCGAGTTTATTCAACGTAAGCACATTCGATAGCTGCTCAAATTGGCCATGAAGAGGTTTAATAAGAAGCTTTTTACCCAACTGTAAGGCTTCGCTAGAAAGCTCGAAGCCGCCATTCGCAATTACCCCATTGCAATGCTGTAGCGCACGCTGGAAGTGTTGTTTTGATGTTGGGTTCCACTGAATATGACCCGCATCTTTAATTTCATTGATATCGGGGTGAAAGCACTGAAATTGTTGGTCGCTTAAAGGCTCTAGCATTTGTTGAACGTCGGTAACATCTTCAAACGGTAGATAAACTAATACATGACCTTTACCCGGCATCGAAAGCGGTTTTTCTGCCACGAAAGGGGGAATGATGGGCTGATTGAAATGATACCAGTGTACCCCTAATTGAAGATTGGTAGGGGCAAATTTTTTCATTAGCAGTCTATCGATGATGGTGTCGCCCGTTTTAGGCACATCATACGAGAACGCCGCTTGGTGGCTAATTGAAATAGAGGGGATATTTTGTCGGTTTGCGGCCCATGCTGTTACGGGTTCAAAGTCGTTGACCAAAAGGTCGTAACCGCTCGCATCAAAGCTTTTCATGTCTTTCAAAAATTGGCTGATGTTAGCTTGGCGTAGCGTTTCCCATTTGTCGACTTTGCCACTTTTGGTAATAAAGCTTAAGCCCGTGAAGGTGCGATAGTCGCCAAATACATCCATATCGAAATATTTATCTGCTGCACGACCAGTGAAAACAAAGTCTACTTCAACATCAGAACGCTTAGCGAGTGCTGCTGCCATAATTCTAGCGCGGGCTATGTGCCCGTTGCCGGTGCCTTGCACGCCATACAATAATTTCATGTTACCCCAGGATGGAAATACTCAACGACGCGATAATGATACCAAGTAACATACCTGCAACGACATCTGATGGATAGTGCACGCCTAGCAATACCCGAGATAAGCCAATAAGGGCTGCCCAACTGTATGCCAGTACTGCGAATGGTGGATAGTAATGCGCCACAATGCCTGCCATTAAGCAAGCAGCAGCAGTGTGCCCAGAGGGCAAAGAGAATTTATCGGATGGCGTAACATGTGCTGTTAAATTCAATAGAAAATCGCAAGGGCGAGGGCGCTTGAACATTTTCTTAAGCAACACATAGATAGGCAACTCCAGCGCGTATGCCATCAGCGCTGTATAGAGGAAGAGTTCACCGTGCTCAGGTTCAAAAGCCCAAAGCAAGGCGCCGATAACCAAGTATAGGTAACCGTCTCCAGTTTTTGACAACCAGATTATGCTGCGACAGTCACGTTTTACGGTAAGACTGTATAAGCGATAGAATAATGTTGTATCGTATTTGGTCAAGGATTTAAGAAGCATTAGCCTTGCCCCCTTTCGATTGATTAATGCACAATTTAAAAGCAATCTGTGACCAGTCAGTGACAGAAAAAAGAAACCTTTATGACAGGCGGTAGTTGGGTTGGCCACAATGCACTACATTAATAAGCTTCTATTTAGCGTAGTATGTTAATTAGCTGTCTATTCCAAAGACTCGTTGTAAAAAACAAGCAATTTACGTGCTAACTAGGTGAAATTGTTGTCACTAAATGAAGTGATTTACCCTTTCGTTGAACTGTCGCAGATGTTTCCCAGAATCTTCATAAATCAGGCGTTTTCAACTAGCAAATTAATGCTATGCTAGAACAAGGTAAATAACCTACTACTCTCAATTAAAGTAAGGTAGAGCAATGGATTACAACACTTCTGAATTGTGCGATTTATTTGCAGACAGCGTCGACGTGGTCGACCCTATCTTCGCAAGCTTTGGCGGCCGTTATTCTTTTGGTGGCGAAATCACCACGATTAAGTGTTTTGAAGACCGTGGCCTTATCGACCGCGTATTGGCTCAACCTGGTGCAGGCAAAGTTCTGCTGATTGATGGTGGTGGTTCAACCCGTAGAGCGTTATTTGATGCAGCCCTTGCTCAAGTGGCTATAGACAACGACTGGGAAGGTATCGTTTGTTACGGCAGCGTACGTGAAGTTGATAACTTGGCCGAAATGGATATTGGCGTACTAGCGGTGGCAGCAATACCGGTTAACGCTGAATGTGAAAGCATTGGTGATGTGGACGTGCCGGTTAATTTTGGTGGCGTAACTTTTCTACCAGAAGATCATCTTTACGCTGATAGCACGGGCGTTATTCTTTCACCGGAACCTCTCGATATCGACTAAATTTTTATACAAGGGTCTTGGCTACGTTTGAGATTTATTACTCAAATACACAGGCTTAAGATAACAAAAGCGGAGACAACTGAATAAAGTGCCTCCGCTTTTTTTGTGCCCAGGATTCAGCAAGCATTTATAAGCGCTAGCAAACCCCGCTGCTGTATCTGCTTTTAATTACTTATCAAAAGTCTCATTCAAATACATAGCCAGTCGTATTCCTGCCATTTGTAAGCGCTGCTTAGCGGTAGGAAGGTGCTGGTATAAGTAATCGTAATTCAGGCTGTTGGCATCTTCAGGGTAGATTTTATCGCGAATTTTGGTGCTCTCTTCAATCCATACTAAAGGATCTGTGGTTGCCCAACTACGAATGTCGCTAGGAGTAATATGTTGCGTAAGCCTGTCGGTCCATTCTGTGTAAGACAGTTTACGCTGCTCTAGCATTTGAGAGTCCCACACTCGATGTAAATTAGAGTCTTGCCAGAAGAAATTTACTTTTACATCGTTACCACCACGGTCACTGCCATCGCCAGCATGCAATGGTTGGTGCAAATCACCAATAATGTGCACGACAAAACGAAGCGCTAAGCGCTTTTCTTCAACAGTGGCTGTCTCGCTTTTAAGCGTTTTTGTATACGCTTTAAGTGCGGTAACAGCATCACCTTGTTTAGGAGCACCTACTTCGGTGTAGCTTTTTTCCTGAGGCACAGTGACATAGTGCCAGTGAGTAGACATTTTTTGCCAAAACTCGCTTGGGTTTGAGCGCATCTCATCAGCATAGGTAGATGCTTCTGCTAGCGAACCATTGGGCAACAATTCTGCTACTGCGGCTTGCGAAAGTGGGCTTAAGTATTGCTCTGCAATGGCTCCGGTAACGCGATGGCCTGTTTGTCCCCAACCAAACGCTGGAGATGAAGCAAGTAACGTAATAAGTGAGCTTAGCGCAACGGCGAAAGTCCTATTTCTCAACGCTATCATTAATTTTCCTTTGTTCTATTTTTAGATTTTGTTAGTAGTTGTTGTTATTTTCTAGTAGCTATTTAGTCGCTAGGCATTACCACTATGTTTAGCGGTTTCGTAACCCCACCGCGCCACTAAAGATTGTTCAACGCCAAGGTGATCAAGAATACGAGCGACAACAAAGTCGACCAAATCTTCGATGGTCTTAGGGTTATGATAAAAGCCAGGCGCCGCTGGCATTATTGTGGCCCCCATTTGTGACAATTTAAGCATATTTTCCAGATGGATAGAGGACAGTGGCATTTCACGAGGCACCAATATCAACTGGCCTCTTTCTTTTAATACCACATCGGCGGCTCGCTCTATCAAATTGTCGCTAGCACCAACGGCAATAGACGACAGCGTGCCGGTAGAGCAAGGGCATACTACCATCTTGGCTGGCGCTGCCGATCCTGACGCGACAGGCGAAAACCATTCTTCTTTTCCAAATACTTGTACTTGGCCTGGCTTACCGCCGCAATGCTCAATAAAAAAAGCACTGGCATCTTCAGGCCTAGCGGGTATTTTTATATTTTCTTCTGTAGCCATGACCACTTTGGCCGCAGAAGAAATTAGCACATACACTTGGTAGTCAGCTTTTACTAACGACGTGAGTAGCGACAGTGCGTATGGGGTGCCGGAAGCGCCCGTAATGGCTAGGGTAATTTGCTTATCATGTTTCATTATTCTACCTCGATTGACGGGGTAAGTACGCGTAAAACACGGTCATGGATGCCTTCAAAACCACCATTGCTCATAATAAGAATATGATCGCCAGGGCGCACTTCGCTTTGCAATACTTTTACAATGTTTTCAACATCATTAAATACGGTGGTTGGCGCTGGGCTATTCGCTGCGGCTTCTTTCAAAGACCAATCTAGCCCCTGAGGTTCATACACATAAACTGCATCAGCTGCTTGCCATGATTGGGCAAGGGTATTTTTATGCACCCCCATTTTCATGGTGTTCGAGCGTGGCTCTAGCACAGCAAGTATGCGCGCATTACCTATTTTCTTACGAAGTCCGTCAATGGTGGTGGCAATGGCAGTGGGGTGATGAGCGAAGTCATCATAAACTGTGACTGGTTTACCTTCAGCTTCTAACGTAACTGTGCCTTTTACTTCCATACGACGCTTAACGTTTTTAAAGCTTGATAGTGCCTCGACGGCATCGTTAAGAGTAACACCGGCATGATGAGCCGCAGCAATAGCCATGAGTGCGTTATCGACATTGTGCTGGCCTAGCAGTTCCCACTTTACTTCGCCCACAACGTCATTGTTAAACAGCACGTTAAACTGGCTACCGTCTTTATTAATAAGCTCTGCAGACCATTCTTTGCCTAAACGTTGGCGCTGTGACCAGCAGCCTTTTTTCAGTGTTTCTTCAATAGAAGGGGTATGTTTAGGGGTTAGAATTAGGCCATTTTCTGGCACCATGCGCACCAAGTGATGAAATTGGGTTTGAATGGCGGCTAAATCAGCGAAAATATCGGCATGATCAAACTCTAAGTTATTAATCACCAATGTTTTAGGGCGGTAATGCACAAACTTTGAACGTTTGTCAAAAAAGGCACTGTCGTATTCGTCAGCTTCTATAACAAAAAATGGGCTGTCACCTACACGAGCAGACACACCAAAGTTTTCAGGTACGCCGCCTATAAGATAGCCAGGATTCAATTCACTGTACTCTAGAATCCACGCCACCATGCTGCTGGTGGTGGTTTTTCCGTGGGTGCCCGATACGCCAATTACCCATCTATCTTTTAATAAGTTATCAAGTAGCCACTGTGGGCCACTGGTATACGGCAAGTTTCTGTTTAGCACGTACTCAACCGCAGAATTTCCACGAGACATGGCATTACCGATAATGACCATGTCTGGAACAGGTTCGAATTGGTCAGTATCGAAACCTTCGGTAAGCTCGATGCCAAGCGCTTCAAGCTGGGTACTCATGGGTGGATACACATTGGTATCTGAGCCTGTGACCTTATGGCCCAAGGCTTTCGCAATGGCTGCTATGCCACCCATAAAGCTACCGCAAATACCTAAAATATGTACATGCATAGCGAATTCTCATTTTTTACTGCATTGAATACTGGCTACTTTATCAGAACAGCAGCAGGTTAAATAATGCATTTTTACGCATAATGCCTGCTTTCACTGGTATGTTGTGTAGATTGCCTGCGCTTGGCTTATTCCACTTCGGTGCATTCACGGTTACAATCAAATTAACGAGCATATAAAGCAGTGCTTGTTGGTAATGTGAGAGAAAGCCGGTAAGGAAAGCTGTGCGCCTCCCATTGTCATACCCTACACACTAAAAAAAGGCTTAACTAAGATGAGACGTTTAAATTCCCAGTTGCAAGAAGATGGTGCCCCGTTAGAGCTGATCCTGCTCATAAGAACCTTGTTAGCGAGCTGTAAAGAAATTTCATTCCGAGTGAGTCAAGGTGCCCTTGCTGGCGTATTGGGTTCTACCTTGTCAGAAAACGTACAAGGTGAAACGCAAAAGAAGTTAGATGTGATTTCTAATCACATCATTAAAGATACGCTTCGTGAGTCGGGCTATGTAAAAGCCATTTCATCAGAAGAAGAAGACGATGTTGTACCATGCAACCCAGATGGTAATTATTTGGTGAGCTTCGATCCACTAGACGGTTCATCGAACACAGAAATTAATAGCTTAATTGGTACTATATTTTCTATCACTCATGCTCCTCAGTGGATGAAGCCTGATGATCCATCGGCATTCCTTCAGCCTGGGACCCAAATTGTGGCAGCAGGTTACGTACTTTATGGTCCGTCTACTATGCTTGCATTAACCACTGGCCGCGGCACTCATATTTATACCTTAGATAAGACCCACGGTGGTTTCTTACTTACTCACCCTAATATTCAAGTGCCAGAGCAAACCACTGAGTACTCGATTAACGCGTCAAATCAGCGTCATTGGGAGCCTGCAATGCAAGCCTACATTGCCGACCTGATAGCGGGTAAAGATGGCCCTCGTGAGAAAAATTTCAACATGCGTTGGGTAGCAGCCATGGTAGGTGATATTCATCGTTTATTATGTCGCGGCGGTATTTTCATGTACCCATACGACAAACGTGACCCATCTAAGCCAGGTAAATTGCGCTTACTTTACGAAGCAAACCCTATGGCATTTTTGATGGAGCAAGCTGGCGGCAAGGCTGAAACAGGCGCCGGTCGTATTCTTGAAGTTATGCCTGAAGAAATCCATCAACGTGTGCCGTGTATCATAGGTTCTAAAGAAGAAGTAGAAACCTGTTTAAGCTATTACGGTAAAAGTGAATAGAAAAATCGCTAAATAAAGGCGGTTTTGCGTGAGATTCACCCTAAACCGTTTTTATTTTGCCGTCGTCACCGTATACTTAGCGCCAAATTTTTTAAAACATCATTGAAAGGACCTTAGAATGAGCTTGAATGATATTCCTGCTGGCAAGAACTTGCCTGAAGAAGTGAATGTAGTTATCGAAATTCCAGCACACGCTGACCCGGTAAAGTACGAAGTAGATAAAGACACAGGCGCTATGTTTGTTGACCGTTTCATGGCAACTTGCATGCACTACCCAACTAACTACGGATACGTACCTAACACTTTGTCTGAAGACGGTGACCCAGTAGACGTATTGGTAATGACGCCGTTCCCACTATTAGCGGGTTCAGTTATTCGTTGTCGTCCAATTGGTGTTTTGAACATGACTGATGAGTCAGGTAAAGACGCTAAAGTATTGGCTGTGCCAATCGACAAGCTTTCTACTATTTATCGTAAAGTGAAAGAAACCACTGATGCACCTGAATTACTACTTCAGCAAATTGAGCATTTCTTCTCTCACTATAAAGATCTTGAGCCTGGTAAGTGGGTTAAGATTGATGGCTGGGCTGATTCAGCTGCAGCGAAAGCAGAAATTGTCGCAAGCGTTAAACGTTTCGAAGCAGAATAATTCACGCTGCTAACAAGACATGCTAAAAAGGGTTGGTACTGATAAGTACCGACCCTTTTTATTTTTAGAGCTAGCCTTTTTTATTTGAGTGAGTGTTATGTTTAAAGTCATGGGAAAGGTGTTAGCCTTAACCTTCGTTATGTTGCTTCCGTCGTTCTTTGTGTATAGCGACGAAGAACCTATTGAAGTGTACTGGGAAGATTTGGTACCAGAAGGGTTTAATGAACTTGCGCCTCCGGCAGTTCAGCACAATGGTGAAATGTCGCAGTTGCAGCCTGATGCACCCGTGGTCGATAAATTCGATGGTAAGCGAGTGAAAATCCCAGGCTTTGTGGTGCCCCTTGAAGGCACGCCTGAGCTCACGACCGAATTTTTACTAGTGCCTTACTTTGGTGCCTGTATTCATGTGCCGCCGCCTGCGTCGAACCAAATTGTGTACGTGACTTTTGAAGAGGGCATTCCTCTTGAGAATATTTACGACGCAATTTGGGTAACTGGTGAACTCACCACTGAAGGTTGGAAAGGTGATATCGCATCGGTAGGCTATCGACTGAAAGGTGTCGCGGTAAGCGCTTTTTAAGCGAGTGTAAGCGCCTTCTAAGCGCCGAAATTAGGCGCCGAAATAAGCTCCTTATCGGTTTAGGATAAGCACCTTTCGGGTAGGAAGCGCTTCATAAACAAAAACGTGGCCTAGCCTTGTGGCGTATAAATTTGTTCTGCACGATTGAACAACAGCCAAGAGGTTAGAATGTACTTGTCGTTGCTTCTAGGTATTTGCCCACGGTGAGTATGGGTAAAATAAGCCGGAGCAATGACCATCCTGCCTGCCTTTGGCTTTACGGCTTTATCTTGATAATAAAACTCGGTTTCCCCACCATCTTCCACATCATTTAGGTAAAACATAAACAGTAGAACCCGATGCAAAGCTTCATTGTGAGGCGCTTGCGGATACACTTCTGAATGCCAGTAAGGGTAACCGCCATTACCTGCGGTGTAGCGCTGTGCGTTAATGTCGCCAATACGAAATAGGTAGTTAACCAAGTTATGTAAATTGGGTTTACCTACTTCTTCAAAGTTTTCACCGGTTAGCTTAACGGGCTCGCCCGTTTTGGGATGGCGTACGGTTAAGCCGATAGGGCCAACCAGTGCGTAATAGTAATTCTCTATATACTTCACCAATTGCTCGCCTGTTAGCTGCATCACCTGCTTAAATAAGTCAGCAAACTCAGGCTGTTGAGAGATAGACACATCAACACTACGTTTTTTGTCTAAGTCGACACCACCGCCCGTTTTACCTTGAGTTAGGTTTGGGCTTTTTTCGAAACGCGCGATAAGTTGAGTACACAATTCGGGTGACAAAACGTCATCAATAACTTCAATTAAATCAGCCATTAGGTAGCGCCTTAAAGTGTGCTTGCAACGTAGCTTTTATATCCTCAGGAATGGGGGCTGAGCGCTGCTGCTTATAGTCGAAATGTACCATAGTGGTTACACCCGTTGAGCACAGGTTACCGTCTTGCCAGAGTTCTTGGTATACATCAAACGCGCTGTTTCCTAAGCGACTGATAAACGTTTTTACGGTAACGGTTTTGCCGTAATAAATTTGCGCAAGAAAATCGACTTTGTAGCTTGCTAAAATAAGCGGCCAGTTCTGTAAATCCATCGTCGGCGTGAACATTCTGAAGATAGGATCCCGAGCAGCTTCAAACCAGCTGACTAATGCGGTGTTGCTCACGTGTTGCAGGGCATCGGTCTCACAAAACCGTACTTCGAATGACATTTCCATAGGGATGGTTTCAGATGGAGTTACTGCTGACATATCGCCTCTTATTTTTATCGTGATATGTCTTCACTTTATCACGCTATATTGGGTTTTTCAGTAATCAGGCTCAATCTGACAGGCCATTGGAAACGAAATTAAGATGAAAAGTGATTCCCGCGTGGTTTTAAATTACAATCTGCGCCAAATTTCTGATTAAACAATGATTATGACTGCAATTGGGATTGATTACGGTACCTCAAATTCAGAGGTGGTGTACTTTGATGGCGCTACCCATAGACATATAAAGCTCGACCCATCACTTGAACAGGGTAATAAAATTCGCTCGTCTGTATTTATATACTTCGAGGATGAACTGCCGCCTCCACCTGATGCCATGGTGGAAGCTAAAGTGTCGCAGTTACAGCGTTTAATCAACGAGCAAATAGATAAAGCCAAGCAGGGTTATTACGACGCTAAAGATCCCAAAGAGCAGTCGCGCTATAGCAACCGTATTGAATCGCTTCGTGGTGAATACCATAACCGACCTGCATTGCAACGCAAGGCTATCCAGCAGCTTATGCACGCTATGTCACTGGAAGAAATTCCATTGTTACGCTTAGTGGAGCATGGCAAGTTTGCCTTCGGTGAAGAAGGGTTTAAACGCTTTTTAAAAATGCCTGATAAAGGCCGTCTAATTTACTCGCCTAAAAATTTCTTAGGTGCATCATTAGATGGCGACCAGAAAAAGGCGTTTATTGGCATTATTGCCAAGCAGTTAGCGTATTTTAAACAGTGTGCAGAAACCCAATTAGAATCACCGGTTTCTTCGGTAGTAATAGGGCGCCCAGTTAAGTTTCATGGCACCCGTGGTGAAGTAGGCAATACCCAAGCCATTCAGATTATGACCGAAGCGGCGTCTAACGCTGGCTTTAGTAAGATTAACTTTTTGGATGAGCCAATTGCGGCCGCCTATAAAATTGAGCAGACATTACCTCGTGATACCACGGCACTTATTGTGGATATTGGCGGCGGTACTACGGACATCTGCTGTATTAATCTTTCGCCAGAACGCAATAATCAATTAGATAGAAAGCAGGACGTGCTATCGGTTACCGGAAGACGCTTAGGCGGCATGGATTGTGATAAGAGTTTGTTGCTGAAAGTGGTTGCGCCTGAAATGGGAATGGGGCTAAAAATGATTAATGGCCTGCCTATTCCTCCTACTTATTATTCAGATATGTGTGCAGTTGATAATATCCCTGCACTTACTCGGTTCTTCTCTGATGATTACGGCCTAGAGATTTCTCAAACCATGTCAGTCACTAAGCAACCCGAGCAATTAGAGCGCTTGTTGTTAGTACAAGAAAACAAGTTATCTGCGCGGGTGGTTAACTCGGTGAGAATGGCAAAAGAACTGCTTTCTAGCAAAGACAAAATCACCTTACCACTGCATTACATTGAAGAAGATTTTGATGTGAACATTAGTACCGAGGACTTAAAGAGCGCACTTAAACCTTGGTTAAGCAAGGTAAAAGCGTTAGTGGTGGAATGCTTAGAGAAAAGCGCTGCGGCACCTGAGGTTGTGATGGTTACCGGCGGTATGAGCTTATCGCCTATTATTATCGATGCATTGTATGAAGAGTTACTGACCGGATTGCCTCGGTTAGAGAACGATGCGTTTAACTCTGTGTGCGAAGGCTTAGCTATTCAAGCGTCTAAATTCTAAAGCTAGGCTAATCAGGCGCTTAAGTATTTAACAGTGCCAAATAGAAAAACGCGCCGAAAGGCGCGTTTTTTTGTTCTTGGTACTAAACCTTAAAAGCTAAACCTTTGAAGTTTATGAGCTTAGGCTTGTGCTTCAAGCATTGGCTTTAAGAATCGACCGGTATGAGAAACCTTAGATTCAGCCACCACTTCTGGCGTACCTTCAGCAATAATTTGACCACCGCCTGAGCCACCTTCAGGGCCTAAGTCGATGATCCAGTCGGCAGTTTTGACCACATCAAGGTTGTGCTCAATAACCACCACTGTGTTGCCATGGTTACGGAGTCGGTGCAGTACGGCTAGCAACTGTTTAATATCGTGGAAATGCAGCCCTGTTGTGGGTTCATCCAGAATATACAGGGTTTGGCCGGTATCACGTTTCGACAGTTCTTTGGCTAATTTAACCCGCTGTGCTTCACCACCCGATAAGGTAGTAGCTGCTTGCCCTAAACGAATATATGCCAAGCCTACTTCTTTCAGCGTTTGCAGTTTACGGGCAATGGCAGGAATGGGGTCGAAGAAATCTCGAGCATCTTCTACCGTCATTTCTAGCACTTCGTGAATGTTCTTGTCTTTGTATTTCACTTCCAAGGTTTCGCGGTTGTAGCGCTTGCCTTGGCATACGTCACACGGTACGTAGACATCAGGTAAGAAGTGCATTTCTACTTTAATAACACCGTCGCCCTGACACGCTTCACAGCGACCGCCTTTCACGTTAAAGCTAAAGCGACCTGGTTTATAACCGCGAGAGCGCGCTTCCTGTGTACCGGCAAATATTTCACGAATAGGCGTGAAAATTCCGGCGTAAGTTGCAGGGTTTGAACGCGGTGTTCTACCAATAGGGCTCTGGTCAATATCGACCACCTTATCAAGCTGATCTAACCCCGTCATCGAGACGTAAGGCGCAGGCTCAGAGGTAGTCGCTTTGTTTAATTCGCAGTGGGCGATTTTATAAAAAGTGTCATTAATAAGGGTAGATTTACCTGAACCAGATACACCGGTTACGCAGGTCATCACGCCCATAGGCACTCGCAAGTCTACCGACTTCAAGTTGTTGCCAGTGGCCCCTTTTAGCTCCAACCATTTATCATCTTTAATAGGAGTGCGAACCTCAGGTATAACAATTTTTTCACGGCCAGAAAGGTATTTCCCAGTAAGTGAGTCTTCACTTGCTAGAATATCTTCAAGCTGACCTTCGGCAATAATTTCACCGCCATGTACACCGGCTCCAGGGCCAATGTCCACAATATAATCGGCTTCACGAATGGCGTCTTCGTCGTGCTCTACTACCAATACTGTGTTACCCAAATCACGCAAGTGTCTAAGGGTCTTCAATAAGCGCTCGTTATCTCGTTGATGAAGCCCAATAGAAGGCTCATCAAGAACGTACATTACACCTACTAATCCGGCACCAATTTGGCTCGCCAAGCGAATACGCTGCGCTTCACCGCCCGATAGTGTATCGGCACTGCGTGAAAGGGATAAGTAGTTCAAGCCAACGTTAACCAAGAAGCGTAAGCGGTCGAGAATTTCTTTTAAGATTTTCTCTGCTATTTGGGCTTTTTGGCCTGTTAACGATAAGTTTTCGAAAAACTCGTAGGCATCGGCAATAGATTTATCCGCAATGGTAGGCAGTGTAGTGTCTTCAATAAAGACATTACGGGCTTCTACGCGCAAGCGTGTGCCATTACAGCTGCTACAGTGCTGTTGGCTTAAGTATTTAGCCAGCTCTTCACGTACCGCGTTAGATTCGGTTTCCCGATAGCGGCGCTCCATGTTCGGAATAATGCCTTCAAACGGATGCTTACGCTCCATTACATCGCCGCGTTCGTTAATATACTTAAACGCTAACGACTTACCTTTAGAGCCATACAGCACAATATCTTTGTGCTTATCGTCTAACTCGCCGAAGGGGCCAGTTAAATCGAATTCGTAATGGTCGGCAACCGATTGCAGCATCTGAAAATAATAATAACTGCGTTTGTCCCAACCGCGAACCGCGCCGCCTGCAAGGCTTAATTCGTCGTTACCCACCACACGTGTTGGGTCAAAGAACTGTCGTGTACCTAAACCGTCACAGGTTGGGCACGCCCCAGCAGGGTTGTTGAATGAGAACAATCTAGGCTCTAATTCACTAATACTGTAACCACAGTGCGGGCAAGCGAAGTTAGCTGAAAATACAATTTCTTCAGCATCGCTGTTGTCCATGTCGGCAACAAGCGCATTGCCGCCAGCTAACGCTAATGCGGTTTCAAAAGATTCTGATAAGCGCAGCGCTAAATCGTCGCGCACTTTAAAGCGGTCTACTACCACTTCGATAGTATGCTTTTTATGTAAATCTAATGGTGGTGGATCGGATAAGTCACAAACATCGCCGTCTATTCGCGCACGAATAAAACCTTGAGCAGACAAATTCTGTAAAGTTTTTAAATGTTCACCTTTACGTTCTTTCACGATAGGCGCTAGCAGCATCAACTTGCTGCCTTCTGGCATTGCCAACACCTTATCTACCATCTGACTCACAGTTTGCGCATCAAGCGGCACATCGTGATCTGGGCAGCGTGGTGTGCCAACACGGGCAAACATCAAACGAAGGTAATCGTAAATTTCGGTAATGGTACCCACGGTTGAACGAGGGTTATGTGATGTTGATTTTTGCTCAATGGATATAGCCGGCGACAAACCCTCTATATGATCAACATCGGGTTTTTCCATCATAGATAAAAACTGACGGGCATACGCAGACAACGACTCAACGTAACGACGTTGACCTTCTGCATATAAAGTGTCGAAAGCTAAGGACGATTTACCTGAACCAGACAGCCCAGTTATCACTACCAGCTTGTCACGTGGCAGTGTTAAATCGATATTTTTCAAATTGTGGGTGCGAGCACCGCGTATTTCGATTTTATCCATTGAAGCCTAAGTACGAAAAAAGAATTAGTATGCCATAACCGTCAAGCAAATTGATATTGCATTGCATGATCAAGTTATACTGTTTGGCTATCAATCAGATCACCCTCGATTGCATTAATCGATAATTGCGAACGTTGGCAGCTTATTAATATATGCTACACTTCGCGCCCACATTGATTTTGAGGAACGGTACAGCTTTGAACGCTTTGGAATTGCGCGCCTCGTTAGCGCTGGCATCTGTTTATGTATTACGCATGCTGGGATTATTTATGGTGATGCCGGTATTAGCCGTCGCTGCTATGGATTATTCAGACTACTCACCGTTAATGGTGGGGTTAGCGGTGGGTGGATACGGTTTAACGCAGGCTGCTTTGCAAATTCCAATGGGTATGATGTCTGACAAATGGGGTCGAAAACCCGTTATTTTGTTCGGACTGGCTGTATTTGCTTTCGGTAGTTTTATTGCCGCGAATGCCGACACCATGGCATGGCTTATTGTTGGCCGTATATTGCAAGGTGCAGGGGCTATAGCGGGTGCCATTATGGCGCTGGCAACTGACGTAAGCCGTGAAAGTCAGCGAGCAAAAGTATTAGCCATTATCGGCATCGCTATCGGGTTCTCGTTTTATATGGCAGTACTACTAGGGCCTTTAATTGCGAATAACTGGGGGCTTGCAGGCATATTTGCCATTACTGGCGTGCTGGCCATACTTTGTATGCCTTTAGTACAATGGGTTGTGCCCAATGGTGAAATACTCAGTAGCGGCGATACCTTACCTCAGAAGGGTCAACTTAAACGCTTGATATTCTCTTCACAGCTTTGGCGCTTAAACGTAAGTGTGCTTATTTTGCACATGCTGATAACTTTGTTGTTCGTACAACTGCCTTTAACCTTACTGCATTTCGACATGGCTCTGGATACCCATTGGACGGTGTACTTGCCAGTATTAGGTATTTCGGTGGTGGGATTAGTCATAATGATGGGCATGGCCAGAGGCCGCACACCAAAATCCTATCTACTTTTCGCCGTGGTGCTTATGGGGAGTGCGTTTGCAGCCCTTGCCATGAAAGATCACAGCTGGTGGGTAACCACAGCCGCTGTTGTATTGTTCTTTACTGGGTTTAACTATTTAGAAGCCAACTTTCCCTCTCTTGTTTCCAGTATTGCGCCAGCCGGTCAAAAAGGCACTGCAATGGGTATTTACGCTAGCTTCCAGTTCTTTGGCGCATTCTTAGGCGGTATGTTGTCTGGCTTTGTGACCGATATCTGGTCACCCGATATCGCCTATATGGTTGGTGCAGTAAGCACGTTGCTCTGGCTGTATGTCATTTTTGGGCTAAAGGAAGTTAGCCGAGTGAAGCGTGTCATGATGAACGGCACTTTCACTGCACAGCAGCAACATGCGTTAGAGAAAAATATTTCTGTGGTTCCCGGTGTTTTAGAAGTGACTTTAAACAGTCAAAATGGCACGGTATATTTAAAAGTGAATCGAGACTTCGATGCTACTCAAGCTAGAGCAGTAATCGACGGCTCTCAATAACGGTTTACCTCTTATCTTCTTTTAGATATTTCTCTTTCCATATACTTGCTTAAATTGGCTGGTTTAACAACGTTAAGGATCGCGACCATGATAGATTTATCGTCTTTCAAAGGTATTATTTTTGATATGGATGGCACCCTAGTCGATTCAATGGGCAGACATATCAACGCATGGCAGGTGACCTGTGAAGTGTTTGGCTATCCGTTCGATGCTGATTACATTCACAGCTTAGGCGGCGTACCAACACTCGAGACCGTTGAGATGTTGAATGCCAAATACAATAAACAAAATGATGCAGAAGAAGTGGCTGGCTTTAAAAAGCGTACTTCGGAAAAATTACCCGATATTCCTACGTTAATTCCAGATACTCTTGCTGTATTTAATCATTACATTAAAAGTCATCCTATTTCAGTGGGCACGGGCTCTGACAGACAGCATGCCGAGTGGTTACTGGATCATCATAATATTATCAACCAATTAAAAGCATTGGTTACTGCCGATGATGTGGTAAAAGGTAAGCCCCATCCTGAAACTTTTCTGATGGCAGCCAAAGCAATGAATGTGGCCCCTGAAGACTGTGTTGTATTCGAAGATACTGAAATGGGTCAGCGGGCAGCATTAGATGCTGGGATGACATGTGTTATGGTTAAAGACGGTAAGATTGTTAATTCATTGGCTGGTTAAAAACAGGTAGCCGACAAGGATAGTGATATGACATTTTCGAAGCTACGCATGGCGGCAGTAGGGCTGATAGCACTAGGTTTAACATCCTGCGCAATTAATGTGACACCCAGCGCCTTTTTTCATCAAGACAATATATCAAAGCCGCTAACTACCACAAAGTTACACGCTGCTATTGAGCAAGATAAAACCTCTGCAGGTATTACCCAGGTTGAAATTAAAAATGAACAAGGGCTAACCTTACGAGGCGTTGCTGTGTCTTACGCTAAGCCGGTTGTGAATATCGTTTTTTATGCTGATAACCGCATGCCAGTGAGTGAGAACAACAGCGTTATTCATCGTTTAGGTAAAATACCAGCGAATATTCTTTGGATGGATTACCAAGGGGTGGGGGCCAGTGAAAAGTCTGAGAAGCTCAGCATTAATGCTATTAAAGCCGATGCATTAACGGTATTCGATTACGCCGAAGGTATTTTTGATAAATCGCTGCCCACTATTGTGCATGGCAGAGGGGTAGGGAGTTATTTTGCCAGTTATGTGGCGGCCAATAAGCCTATAGGCGGCCTAGTGCTCGACGGAGCCTTTAACAACATCTCTGATTTAATCGCGAATATGGTGCCAGGGTTTTCTAATTCGTTAACCAGCATGAAACTTCACCCTGAAGTACACCTAATGCAAATTGCGCCTATTCTGCGACATTATGAAGGGCCACTTTGGTTATTGGTTGGCGAGAAAGATGTCATCACCCCATTTGAAATAAGTAAGCAATTATTGGCCACGGCTTCCAGTAAAGCTAAGTACATTAGTGTGGTACCTGGTGCTACCCATAACGCCACCCTTAAGCACGACTTCGCAATAACAGAATACCAAAGGTTCATCAGTCATATAAGCCCGTAACATAAAGGTTTATCGCACTTTTTAGCCTGTGGATAAAGTGTGGATCATCTTGTTAGTAACTCAATAATCTTCTGAATTGAACATAAGATCGTGATCTGATTAGACAAACTGGTCAGATCACGTTACCTCAATTAAATCAAGGGCTGTAGCAAGTTTATTTTAGATCGGTTGATAAGTAGATCTTTTATGCGGTTAGGATCGCGAGTAAAGCGGCATTGGGGATAAAAATTTTAAATAACGGATCAAGCTCAGTTGGTTGTCAAGATCTATAATGCATGAAATTTTCTAACAGATTTAAACTTACCTTCGTAATTTTTACCAATTATTTAAGGCAAGTGTCTAGAAAGATAGCGGGTCTAAATACTAATATACAAGGCTAAGTAGAGGGATAAGTAGCAGGCTAAATACAACTTGCAGAAAGGTAGCAGTAGCCCGTTAGAAACGAACTACTGAATCACGCTTAACAACCGTTGGCGTGTATTTAAAGGTAAGTCCTTCTTCCGGTTTTGCCCCTGCGGCGTATTTCAGCGCTAACTCAGCCGCTTTAGCTGCCATCATTTCTATTGGGTAGCGAAGCGTTGTCAGTTTCGGGCGACAATACTTAGCAAGCAATACGTCATCATAGCCCATCACAGACACTTGTTCAGGTACGGCAATGCCGTGGTCTTGTAACATCGTCATTGCGCCTGATGCCATGGCATCGTTATAGGCAAGTACCGCTGTAAATTCAGCACCTGTTGCCAGTAAGTTCTGCATCGCTAATTCACCACCTTCCTGATCTGGGGTTGCATATTCAATCATGCTCTCAGGTAAGGTAAGTTTGGCTGATTCAACGGCAGTTTTAATACCTTCAAGCCTGTGGTTAGGGTCATCTATACAATACTGACTGCTTATTACAGCGAGTTTTTTATGCCCTTGATTAATCGCGTGTTCGGCCATTAAGCGCCCACCGGTTATGTTGTCTAACCATACACACCGATTAGCAATTTCAGGGATGTAGCGGTTGATTAATACAAAGCCGGGTACTTGTTTAGAAAAATCGATAAGGGTTTTATCGTCTAGTGCTTTACTGTGAACCACCATGGCTTCAACGCGGTGCTCCAGTAAAATTTCGATAGCGCGCAACTCGGTTTCTTTTTCAATAGAGCCGGCACTTAGTAAAATTTGAACGTTATTTTTTCTGGTGACAGTTTCTACCCCATGGGCAAGCATGGCGAAGAAAGGATCATGGAGTTCGGCTATTACTACGCCTAAAGATGCACTACGCTTGGTTACCAAGGCTCTTGCATTTGCATTGGGTCTATAACCCATTTCTTCCATGATAACTTTCACTCGTTGGCGAGTTTCTTTACCAACTTTAGGGCCGTTATTTATTACGCGGGAAACGGTTGCAAGTGATACACCTGCCGCTTGAGCAATGTCTTTAATTGTAGCCATACAGAAAAATTAGCAATTTTTATTAAGTTAAAGAAGTGAAGACACGCAGTTTAGGTTGGCCTGTAAGCATTTTTGCTATCAATTCTAGCCATATTGGCTGCAACTATCCTCTGTTATGGCGTACAGCGTACAGTATATTTACAAAAAAACATAAAAATGTTCTGCGAAATAGCACTATAAACAAGGTGAGAAAACGTATACCCTCCTTGCTATTGAGGTCGTGCCAGCCTATAGGATAAAAAATGGTAATCTTCATTTCACGCAAAAAAGGTTAATGCATTGTTATGAATATTGAAGCGTCTGATTTTGGCGTAGTTGATGGTAAAACCGTCACGTTATACACATTAAGCAACTCTCAGGGTATGCAGGTTAAAATTCTGAATTATGGCGGTATTGTGCATGAGTTAAATGTACCCGATGCCCAAGGTAATCTGCATGCTTGCGTACAGTCTTATTCAACTATAGAAGGCTATGTGGACGATCCTAGTTACCGAAATGCAATAGTAGGGCGTTTCGCTAACCGCATTGGGCATGGAAAGTTCACGTTAGAAGGTGCTGAGTATCACCTCGATAAAAATGGGGGTGAACATAACTTGCACGGCGGTATTCCAGGTTTCCACAAAAAGATGTGGAAAGCTAAGGCAGAAACCCATGCAGACAGTGTTTCGTTATCTTTAAGCTTATCTAGCCCTGACGGCGAAGGAGGTTTTCCTGGCAACGTAGACGTTGAGGCTGTTTATACCCTAGATGATGCTAACACGTTATCGCTTTCATTGAACGCTACTACAGACAAAGCGACCCCTTTCAGCCTTACTCAGCACGCCTATTTTACGCTAAGTAAAGATGCGACAGTGGAAAACACTCTTGTGCAAATTGACGCAGAGCAGGTTACCGATGCAGACAGTACTTTATTGCCAACAGGCAAGCTAATAGAAGTAGCCGGTACGCCCTTCGACTTTAGCGCACTCACACGGGTGAACGAAAACAGCGCAAAATCACATGATCTATATAATTTAGTGGGTGGGTACGATCATAACTTCGTATTAAATAAAGCGGTAGCTGGAAAGCCTCAGGCACAAGCCTTTGCTGAAGATACAAATTTGCAAATGGATTTATACACTGACTTACCGGGTATTCAGTTCTATACGGGTAGCTTAGAAACTGACAGTCAACTTGGCGCATTATGTTTAGAGCCTCAGCACTTCCCAGATGCACCTAATAAGCCAGAGTTTCCTGATTGTATCATTTATCCCGATAAACCCTTTACCGCTGAAATTCGGTATCAATTTAAACTGAGATAAATGAAAGATAGTGCATTTCAATTGTTAATTTAATTAACACTGTATTATCTTTATTCGATAATTGATAATCGTGAGCCCTTACTATATTATTGAGGGTAAACGTTTAACCTTTTTGGTTTGATTACACCTACTCACACAAAATTTATTTGGTGACGGTGTGGCAAAATTGCAACGAAAGCCAAATAAATAGTGAGAGGAATTATGGGAAAGCCCTTCGACCCAACTGACGATCCACATCGCCGTTATAACCCATTGCTAGGTGAATGGGTTTTAGTGTCGCCACATCGCGCTAAGCGCCCTTGGCAAGGACAATCTGAAGAGCCTTCAAACGAGCAAAAGCCGTCATACGATCCCACTTGTTATTTGTGCCCGAGCAATACTCGGGTAAACGGTGAAGTAAATCCTAGCTACACTGGCACGTTCGTTTTTGAAAATGACTTTGCTGCATTGAAAAAAGACACCCAGCAAGCCAGCGAAAAGAGTGGATTGTTTCAGTTTGAAACCGAGCAAGGTTGCAGCCGTGTTATCTGCTTCTCTCCCGATCACAGCAAAACGTTGCCGGAACTTACCGACGATGAACGCACTGAAGTGGTGAATTGTTGGAAAGCACAAACCGAAGAGCTAGGTAAAGAATTTACTTGGGTTCAGGTGTTTGAAAACAAAGGCTCAGCAATGGGATGTTCAAACCCACATCCTCATGGTCAAGTATGGGCGCAGCAGCACTTACCTTCAGATCCGGCGAAAAAGCTGGTTCAACTTGGTCAATACTACGCAGAAAACCAACGCCCCATGCTGCTTGATTACGCCGAACAAGAAGTTGAAAAGCAGGAACGCGTAGTTTGCCAAAATGATGATTGGGTTGTTGTGGTGCCATACTGGGCTGCGTGGCCTTTTGAAACCTTATTGCTTCCACGCTTTAACGTACAGTCATTAGATAAAATAACCGATGCGCAATCTTACTCGTTGGCGCAAATTATTGGTGATATCACCAGCCGTTACGACAACTTATTTGAAACGTCATTCCCGTATTCGATGGGCTGGCATAGTGCGCCGTTCGATAACGAAGCGCACCCAGAATGGACTGTACACGCCCATTTCTTCCCACCACTGTTACGCTCAGCGAGTGTACGCAAATTTATGGTTGGCTACGAAATGATGGCTGAAGCTCAGCGTGACCTTACGCCCGAGCAAGCTGCAGACCGATTAAAAGCACTGCCTATAGTGCATTATAAGAAACGCGAGAACACCAATGGATAACCAGTTACTTTCATCAGAATTTACACGTTGTTTCGGCACCTTGCCTACGCTTATTGCCCACGCGCCAGGTCGAGTGAACCTAATCGGTGAGCATACCGACTACAACGAAGGGTTTGTGTTTCCAGCCGCCATTAACTTTGGTACGTGGGTTGCTGCATCAAAACGTGATGACAACGACATAGTAGTGACAGCCCTTGATTATGAAAATCAGCAAAACCAGTTTTCACTGGCTGATATTCAGTATGACGATAACCAAGGCTGGGCGAACTATGTGCGTGGCGTGGTAAAAGTCCTTAAAGATGCCTTACCTGATTTTGCTGGTGCTAATCTTGTTGTTACAGGCAACGTACCACAAGGCGCGGGCCTAAGTTCATCGGCGTCTTTCGAAATCGCTATTTTGAAAGCCCTTAGTGCTCTGTATGAATTACCGCTAGACGGTGTTCAAGCGGCCTTACTTGGCCAGAAAGCTGAAAACACCTTTGTGGGTTGTTCGTGCGGCATTATGGATCAGTTAGTATCGGCCATGGGCCACGAAGGCAATGCAATGTTGCTTGATTGCCAATCACTGGCAATTGAACATTCCCCACTGCCTTCGTCACACCAAATTGTGATCATTAACTCAAATGTAAAACGTGGCTTGGTAGACAGCGAATACAATTTGCGTCGTGAACAGTGTGAACAAGGCGCGTCGTTATTAAGCGTTCCTTCGTTACGTGAAGCAACGATAGAAATGCTGGAAACCGCTAAGCCTCATATGCCTGAAGTGGTTTATCGCCGTGCCCGTCATATTATTACTGAAAACGCTCGTACATTAAGTGCAAGTGAAGCACTGAAGGTAGGTGATATCACTACGGTGAGCGAGGCGATGGCAGAATCTCATGTTTCTATGCGCGATGACTTTGAAATTACCGTACCGCCAATTGATTACCTTGTAGAGATTATTGGTGAAGTATTAGGTAAAACCGGTGGCGTTCGCATGACTGGTGGCGGTTTTGGTGGCTGCGTTGTGGCGTTAGTTCCAACCGACTCAGTGGATGCGGTTAAGCAAGTGGTGTCCGACAAGTACTTCGACGAGACTGGCTACAAAGCCGATATTTATGTATGCACAGCGACTCAAGGTGCCTTTGCTTAATTTCTTTATGTAATACACAAGCCTCCCGTTAACGATTACTTGTGCCCCTTGCGTTGTTTTGAATTTCAAGACAACGCTTTTTTTTGCCTTAAATTTATATTTCTTGTTCATCTAAGTTAATGAAATGTGATATTAATGATGCGCTTTTTGGCGAAGTCATAAAGAAAGTCATGGTGTGGACTTTAACTTTAATAATAATAATACCAATTGCCTTCATCGACCCTGCATCGAGAAAATTCGCACCGCAAAACTAAAATAATCGTTGGGAAAAACTATGAAATTAGCATCGTTAGATATCACAGTGTTTGTGATCTATGTGGTGGCGCTTATCGGCATCGCATGGTGGGTATCAAGGGAAAAGCAGGGGCACGAAAAAGATACGAACGACTACTTCTTAGCAGGCTCTAGCTTGCCATGGTGGGCAATAGGCGCCTCGCTGATTGCAGCAAATATATCGGCAGAGCAGATCATTGGTATGTCAGGTTCTGGCTACCAGCTGGGATTAGCTATTGCTTCTTATGAATGGATGGCAGCCATCACCCTCATTATTGTGGGAAAATACTTTTTACCTATCTTCTTAAAACATAAAATATATACCATGCCGCAGTTTCTAGAGCAGCGTTACGATCATCGCGTACGTAAAGTGATGGCGGTATTTTGGTTAGGTGTATATGTATTTGTAAACTTAACCGCGGTCTTGTGGTTAGGCGCTTTGGCTATTAACACCATTGCTGGTGTGGACATGATTTACGGTATGATATTCCTAGGTGCTTTCTCGCTAGCGTATTCGTTATACGGCGGGCTAAAAGCCGTGGCACTTACCGACATTATTCAAGTGGTACTATTGATATTCGGTGGCCTGTTTTTATCGTATACCGCGCTTAATTTAATCAGTGGTGGTAATGGCCCTATTCAAGGCTTTATTGACTTAAGTAATCAGCTACCTGAAAAATTCGATATGATTTTATCGAAAGATAATCCGCATTATATGGACTTGCCGGGCATTTCCGTACTCATTGGTGGTATGTGGATAATGAACCTGTCGTACTGGGGCTTTAACCAATACATTATTCAGCGCACATTGGCGGCAAAAAGCTTACAAGAAGCCCAAAAAGGGATTGCGTTTGCGGCATTCCTTAAACTGTTAATGCCATTGATTGTGGTGTTACCAGGCATTGCGGCAGTGCTATTAGTGCCGGACCTTTCAAAGCCTGATCAAGCCTACCCATCACTAATGAGCATGATGCCAGTAGGGTTAAAAGGAGTTATTTTTGCCGCGTTAGTAGCCGCAATAGTGTCGTCGTTAGCTTCGATGACCAACAGTGTATCGACCATATTCACTATGGATTTATACAAAGACAAACGCCCGAATGAAAGCCAACATCACTATGTAAAAGTAGGCCGTATTGTTAGCTTTGTATCACTTATTATTGCCATGATTACCGCAAAACCAT
This sequence comes from Alteromonas sp. 1_MG-2023, assembly GCF_030547075.1. Lineage (GTDB taxonomy): Bacteria > Pseudomonadota > Gammaproteobacteria > Enterobacterales > Alteromonadaceae > Alteromonas. The sequence continues at coordinate 267,967 of NZ_JAUOQH010000004.1, forward strand.
TATTGGGTAATTTCGATCAAGCCTTTCAATATATACAAGAATTTACAGGCTTCTTTACGCCAGGTATTTGCGCCCTGTTTGTATTGGGTATGTTCTGGAAGAAGACCACCGCAACCGGTGGATTGTGTGCGGCACTAGGTTCGTTTGTACTTAGTATTGTATTCCGTCAATTCTGGCCTGAACTGCCGTTTATTGACCGTGTTGGTATCGTGTTCTTACTTTGTGTTTCTGTGGCAATCATTGTGTCGCTTGCCGAGAAAAAAGGTGTACATGAAAACGCGGTAGATTTAGATGAGGTCGAATTCGCTACAACGAAAGGGTTTAATATTGCCGCGTTCGCCGTAGTGTGTTTGCTTATCGCCTTCTACGGCGCTTGGTGGTAAAGAGCGACTGAAGGCAGAGAGTAAAAGGGAATGGTTTGGGCGCGTAATCTATCAAGCGCCCAATAAAACCATGCGAAAGTTCAGCCGACAAGCGATGAATATTTTGATAGCGTTCAAATTTGAAAGCACACGGGAGAGAAAAAACTTAATTTCTCCCGTTCAAAATAAGATATACTAATCGGCTAATATCGATGAAACTTTCGCACTTGTTGTTGTCACAAAGTGATAGAGCAGCAAGGCACTAAATACGTTACAGGAGACACCAATGGCAACGAAAGGCGTTAACAAGGTCATACTTGTGGGAAATCTAGGTAATGATCCTGAAGTACGATACATGCCTAACGGTAACGCCGTTGCGAACCTAAGCTTGGCTACCAGCGAAAGCTGGAAAGATCCGCAAGGCCAAATGCAGGAACGCACTGAGTGGCACCGCCTTACTATGTACCGTCGCTTAGCAGAAATTGCCGGGGAATATCTGAAAAAGGGTTCTCAAATTTACGTTGAAGGTAAATTGCAAACGCGTAAGTGGCAAGATCAGTCAGGCCAAGACCGTTACACCACAGAAATCATTGTAGACCAAATGCAAATGCTTGGTGGTCGCGGTGGTGAAGGTGGCGGTGGTAATGCGGGTGGCGGTTATCAACGCCCTCAGAATAACCAGCAAGGTGGATACCAGCAACAAGGTGGTCAAAGCCAAGGCGGTTATCAACAGCAAGGCGGCCAGAACCAAGGTGGTCAAAACCAAGGTGGTTACCAACAGCAAGCGCCTAATCAAGGCGGTGGTCAGTCACAGCCTAAGCAGCCTCCAATGGCTGAGCCAGACTTTGACTTTGATGACGACATTCCGTTTTAAACAAAGACAAAATGTTGAAAAACAATTTAGAAAGCCGCTATTAAGCGGTTTTTTTGTTTTATAAGTAAATTATTGTTTTTAGATTGAAAAGGGCTTGTTTTTACAAGTCCTTTTTTATTTTCTTTAAATTCTATTGGGAACCCTTTAGGATTAATGGAAGTGTATCTCTGGCACCAAAAAAACTCTAAACTGGTACTATATTTCCATCACCCCCTTTGAAATGATTCAACGCATAAAGAATGCGCTTAATTACGTATAAAATAATAACAAATACGTTAATAATAATAAGAAAGCGTCGCTTAAAATAAAAACTGCCTTATACAATATTTTAGCAACTTATGGTGATAAATCGTTATCACCTTGAAGCTTAGTATCAAATCACCAGGACATGAAAATCAATTGCGCCGTAAAGCTGAACTTTACGTGTGGTGCTTTTGTGCCTGGCCCTGCCAGAAATTTAATATTCAGCGAATGAAAACTGATAGTAATTACATCAGTTTTCATCTAAAGGAGTGTGAATGTACAGCATGCCGAGTTCATTATCTAAGTCTATGCTTTTTCTTAGTATGTGGTGTTGCCTCTGCGTTAGTTTCCCTACGTTTTCCAAAAACCTAAGGTTAGGTATGGGCGACCAGCTCGACTCTGACCAGGGAGCATTTGCTGAACGTTTTGAGGCGTTAGTTGAAACGTATTCTGAAGGAAAACTAAACGTTCGTTTGTATCCTGGAGGCATATTGGGCGCTGAGCCTGAAATGGTTCAGAACACACGCTTAGGTGCTCAAAGTTTCGCTTTGATAGGCGTTACCAATTTAGCGCCCTTTTCTAAAGAAATGGGCATGTTAGCACTGCCTTACCTTATCGCGGATTCTGAAGACGCAGTGAAAATGACAACAGGAACACTTGGAGAGCATTGGAACAACATAGCGAAGAAGCAAATAGGAGTAGAGATACTCGGCTGGACATACTCAAATTTTAGACACCTCACCAATTCTAAAAAACCAGTTGCCTCGCTGGAAGATTTAGAAGGACTGAAAATTCGCGTACCTCAAAACCCCATTATGCTCGCTACATACGAGGCATGGGGTGCCAATGCAATTGCAATGTCGTGGACCGAGACATTCACCGCATTACAGCAGCGGGTAGTGGATGGGCAAGATAATCCCTACATCGTTAATGATTCAATGAAATTTTATGAAATTCAGTCATATCTAACAGAATTACACTATATGTACTCCCTACAACCACTAGTAGTAGGGGTAAGAGCGTTTAATAAAATGTCAGATGAAGATAAACGCATCATTCGTCGTGCTGGAAGAGAGGCCTCTGAATTTGCACTTGCTTACCAGCTTCAAGAGGCAAGTAAAGCGAAAAAGCATATGCAGTCCGAAGGTGTAGAGGTTTATACATTGAAAGATGAGTCAAGGTGGGAATCAATAGCGAAAAACGAGGTTTGGCCATTGTTTTATGAATCAGTTGGCGGAAAAGAGTCGGTAGACTGGGTCATGTCGCAACTTAATACTAACTGTATGCGTAAGTGTGAGAAGAGGGAGGATGACAATGAGCGCTAAACGCTTAAATGTAATTCTCAACAATATAGAAAACTATTTATGTCAGTTTTTACTTTGTGTATTTGTCATTTTGTTGTTTGCACAAGTCGTATTGAGAGTAGTTTTTAATCACGGTTACCCGTGGATTGAAGAGTTATCTCGATTTGCCTTTGTGTGGTTTGTTTATCTTGGCGCTGCCTATGGCGCACAAAAAATGGCACATAACCGAGTCACTATTCAGCTATCTAAATTGCCTGAAAAAGTCCGTATTTGCTTGGATATCTTATCTGATTTCATTTGGATAACGTTCAATACCTTACTAACTTACAAGAGTATTGAGATAATTATACTCATGTTTGAATTTACTTATCATACCCCCGCACTCGATTGGTCAATGGCATACCTGTATATGATATTTCCTCTCTCATTAACATTAATGACAATTAGAATTTTGCAAAACAACTACCTTCGATTCTTTACCGATAAGAATATCGACGTGGTAGAGGAGACAATGTAGTGAGTGCTTCTTTCGTTTTATTTGGTACTTTTTTACTGTTATTGATAATTGGCTCACCTATTGTTGTGGCGTTAGGCGCTTCGGCACTACTTGTTTATGTTTATAGTGGAGATGATTTTCTTTCCCTAATTCAAACTGCATGGAACTCGGTAGACTCTTTTCCCATTATGGCTTTGCCTGCATTTATACTTGCTGGGGCGTTAATGCAAGCATCAGGTATTTCTCGGCGATTGGTGCATATTGCTGAGGTAATGGCCGGCGCTACTACTGGCGGGCTGGGATTTTCTGCAATTTTAGCCAGTATATTTTTCGGTGCGATTTCGGGGTCGGGCCCTGCGACCACGGCCGCAGTTGGTATGTTAATGATCCCCGCAATGATAGACAGAGGATATGGAAAAGGCTACGCCGCGGGGCTAACTTCGTCATCGGGCGGTATTGGTGTAGTAGTCCCTCCCAGTATACCCATGGTAATTTTTGGTGTAACAGCAAGTGTGTCAATCAGTGAACTATTTTTAGCTGGGGTAATACCGGGTATTTTAATTGCTGCTGGTTTAATGGGAATGAATTATTTTTTATGCAAACGTAAAGGGATCAAACCAGAACCCAGAGATGAAAGTGAAACATTAGGTAAAGCATGCAAAGATGGAATATGGGCAATATTAGCGCCTGTTGTCATTCTAGGGGGAATTTATTCGGGTTTATTTACCCCCACAGAAGCCGCTGTAGTCTCAGTTTTTTATACACTTTTTGTCGGTTTCTTTATTCACAAAGAATTAAAATGGCCCAGTGTATCGGCTTCGTTGCAATCTACCACATGGTTAACTGGGCGGGTGCTAATTATCATGTTTGCGGCTACGGCCTTCGGTCGTATTCTCGTTGAAAATGATATACCTTCAGAAATAGCGGCATCCTTGCTAGAGTTAACCGGAAGCCTCACCATAATATGGCTTATCGTCATTTTCTTTCTCATATTTGTTGGCATGTTCATGGAGACACTAGCCACCATCATGATAGTGACACCAGTGCTTCTTCCCGTAATGGTAAGTCTGGGCGTTGACCCCATTCACTTTGGCTTGGTGTTGGTAGTTTGTTGTGAGATTGGATTTGCGACGCCGCCTTTAGGAGAGAATATGTTTATTTCTTCCAGTATTGCTAAAGTCTCTATTGAAGAAATATCTGTCAAAGCGTTACCTTTTGTTCTCACTAGTATCGCTATTGTCATTCTATTGGCCTTTGTACCACAACTATCTCTTTGGCTGCCGAGTCTATTGGGCTACTAAACGCTTTGTTTGAATAGCTGTTTTTTTATTAAACAGCAGGGGAATAATCATGATTGAGCATTATCTCGACACACATTTTAGCTCTGCAAGAACCTTACAAGAGCAGATTCGTGAAAAGCTGATTAAAACTATTCTTTCCGGCTGTATTCCAAGTGATGAGGCTCTGCCCTCATCACGAAAGCTTGCGCAAACCCTAAATGTTTCGCGTAACACTATTTTATGTATATATGAAAGCTTAATAGATGACGGTTATTTAATTTCCAAAAAGCGACAAGGGTATTTTGTTTCGCCAGATTTTAATGGCGATAACTTTACGCCTCAACAGCAGATATCTAAATCTAGCACTAAACTCGTTCCCTCAAATAAAAAAAATGATGTCGCGCCAGGAGGCATTACAGCTGACGCGGCGCAATGGAAAAGTAGATTTAAACAAGCCCCAAGCGTTCACTCAAACATCATCAAACCGAAAAATTGGGCTGACTACGAATATCCATTCATTTACGGCCAAGTACAGCAAAATCAGTTCCCTATTCAGCATTGGAGAAACTCGTTAAGAACCATGATGGGGAACGCTGTCGTCGGTGACTGGATCCATGACAATGTGGATAGAGATGATCCGGCGTTAATAGAACAATTGCGAACACGTATCCTTCCTCGAAGAGGTATATATGTAAAATCTGATGAGATTTTGATGACAATGGGTACGCAAAACTCTTTGTTTTTAATCGCAAAGTTGCTCATTGATAAAACAACCAAAGTGGCTGTTGAAAACCCAGGCTTCAGAGATGCGCATAATATATTCAAATCATTTGATGGGGAGCTTGCGCTTCATAACGTAGATGAAAATGGGCTGATTGTGGATGACACGTTATCAGACAGTGATTATGTATTTGTAACGCCTGGGCACCAAGTGCCTACAGGCGCGGTTTTATCTGCAGATAGACGCAGAAAGCTAATGAATAAAGCAATTGAGAATGACTTTATTATTTTAGAAGATGATTATGATTCGGATATAAACTTAAATGAAGAATCTATGCCTGCACTTAAATCCGCAGATCCTAATGGACGAGTTGTCTATATGGGGAGTTTATCGAAGTTGGTTGCCCCAGGACTTAGAATGGGCTATATCGTGGCCGCGCCAGCTTTAATTGAAGAGCTAAGGGGCTTACGCCGCTTAATTTATCGTCATCCGCCAACGAATAATCAACGTACTACAGCGCATTTTATTGCCCAAGGTTTTTATGACACGCACTTAAGGAAAACGCGAGAGCTCAACCGAGAAAAGCGTGATGTGATGATGAATGCTATTCATCAAACTATGCCCGAAAACCTAGTGTCATTTTCAATTGAACCGCAAAGCTCTTTTTGGTTGAAGTTAGGGGAGCATCAAGACTCTGAATTACTTCGCTATGAAGCAGAAAAACAATCAATTCTTGTTGAACCAGGGAACATTCACTACCTTGGTATAAATGAACCTAACAATTATTTTCGATTAGGTTTTTCTGCTATTAATAAAGAAAAAATCACGCCAGGGATCCATGCTTTAAGCCGCTTAATTGACGATTTATAAATATCCTCCTCTATTTCAAAGTGTAAATTAAATTTTTCATATCTGTATGATTAATATCGTTTTATTTTTAACTTCTCACTGGACCTAAAAATACTTTGAACTGGTACTGTATTTAAAATGTACAGTTTGGAAGTATGTAAATTAATCATGTTGTTGAAACTAGCCAGGACACTGAAAGAGCTAGTAATACACATGAGCCTGCCTAATAAGAAAATACAAACAGGAACTTAACCAGGAGATATTTACATGCAACCATCGCGTTTTAAATTAGCGCCTTTATATGTGGCCGTAACTTTTATAAGTTCGGGCATTGTGTCCAACCTACATGCTCAAGAAGTCTCAGAACAGCAACGCCCTGCAACAGCAGAAAAGCAGAGCGAAGCTGTAGAGAAAATTGCTGTACTGGGTTCTCGCCGTGCAGCCAGAACGGAAACAAGTACACCAGCACCTGTCGACTTTATTTCATCAGACGACTTATCAAGGCAAGGTAATACAGATATGAGTACCATGCTAAGAAGCGTTGTACCTTCATTTAATGTTGCCGAGCAGCCTAACTTAGATGAGGCGTCGTTTATACGCCCTGCTAATTTAAGAAATTTACCCCCTGACCACACGTTAGTATTAGTGAATGGTAAACGCCGTCACCGTGGCGCAGTGATTACATTTTTAGGGAGTGGGGTATCTGACGGTGCACAAGGGCCAGACATATCACCTATTCCCAGTGTCGCATTAAAAGAAGTTCAAGTTTTACGTGATGGTGCCGCCGCTCAATATGGCTCAGATGCCATCGCAGGAGTAATGAACTTTCAACTTAAAGATGCGGCCGATGGTTTTCAACTTACCGCTCGCCGTGGTGCAACATTTGAAGGTGATGGAGAGAATTACCGTATTGCGACTAACTTTGGTTTGCCATTAACTGACAATGGTTTTATCAATATATCTGCTGATTACTCAGAATATGAGCCGACTGAAAGGCAAGTGCAGCGAAGTGATGCGGCTCAATTGTCTGTGAATAATTCGGCTATTGCAAACCCTGCCCAAACATGGGGCTCAGCTGAAATTAAGAATGACCTAAAGTTATTTGTTAATGCTGGCATTGACCTAAATGACAGTGCTCAGCTTTATAGCTTTGCTAATTACGCAGACAAAGAAGTGCAAACTGTTTTCTATTACCGTACTCCCGATGGCAGTGATAGAACTCAACGCTTCTCGAATGACGGCGGAGAAACAGTATTAGTTGGTGATACTAACCTTGATAATGATATTACTTGCCCTACGATTTTTATCGAAAATGGAAATCCTACTACTAGTGAAAATTTCGATTTGATTTCGAATGGTGGGGAATTAGACAGTGAATGCTTTGCCTTGGCAGAAATATACCCTGGCGGCTTCGCACCGATATTTGGGGCAGATGTTACCGATAAGAGTTTTGCGGTAGGTATTAAAGGCGAGTTTGATAGTGGTTTGTACTACGATGTTAGCACGCACGTGGGGAGTTCTCGCGCTGACTACTTTTTTATCAATAGTGTTAACCCTTCTTGGTCTTCTTCTACACCGAACTCGGTTATTAGCCCTGGCTATAACGTACAAACTGATACCAATGTGAACATCGATCTTTCATATCCTGTAGATGTTGGGTTAGCATCCGATTTAAATATAGCGGGTGGCTTTGAGTGGCGTAATGAGGAATATGAGGTTGGCTTAGGAGATGTAGAAAGTCGTGAAGCTGGTGATTTAGCCGGGCAAGGATTTAGAGAAACAGTAGATGGTTTTGCCGGTTTCTCAGAGCGTGCGGCAGGTATCTTTGATCGCAGTAACGTTGCTGCTTACATCGATTTGGAAGCGGATGTTACCGACACATTGATACTTGGCGGAGCGCTTCGCTATGAAGACTTTGATGACTTTGGTTCAACCACCAACTTTAAACTGTCATCGCACTTAACCCTTACAGATGAAATTTCAATGCGAGGGACGGTAAGTACGGGGTTCCGTGCCCCCACCCCCGGTCAAGCTAATTCGGTAAGAAGCTCAACGTCTGTGACCGCCGCTGGTATTTTTGAATCTGGAATATTTGCACCAACTGATCCCTTGGTTATCGCACTGGCAGACGCAATACCAGATGCACCTCAGCCACAGACCCTCACCCCCGAAACGTCTACAAACTACAGCTTAGGCTTTATTTATTCGGCCGGAGGAATCGACTTAACAATAGATTTCTTCCGTATTGAAATTGAGGATCGTATAACGTTGAGTTCTACGGTTTCTATTACCGATACGTTAGATGCTGGAGGTGCTGTTGCAGCTGATCTACAAGCCGCTATTGATGCACTGGTTGCAGCAGGAGATTCAAGTGCAAGTTCTATATCCGGCTTTAACTTTTTTATTAACGATTTCGAAACGACTACAACAGGTGTTGACGTAGTATTGAGTATGCCTATTGCGTTGAATGATGGAGATACTCGCTTATTAGCCGCTTATAACCACACTGACACGCAGGTAGAAGGAAGCTCCGACTACTTAAGTGATGTTCGCGTATTTTCTATAGAAAATGGTTTACCTAAAGATAGGCTAACGCTTACGGCGATGCACGAACAAGGAAATTGGAGTTTCGTTACCAGAGGAAGTTACTACGGAGAAATCGGTGTCGGAAACGACATTGGCCTAGGCACATATAATGATTTTGACGGCTACTACAGCGGTAAGTTCCTCGTCGATGTTGAAGCGCAGTATTACTTTAATAATGCTTTCTCTATGACGTTCGGGGTACAAAATCTCTTTAATACATATCCTGATGAGGTATCTAACCCGGCTGACAATGCAGGGCAAATCTATCCAGAAGAGTCACCATTCGGTTTCAATGGAGGAAGTGCCTACCTACAGCTAAATTATAGTATTTAAGCCCTTAAATTACGCCAGTTCTGGTACTAACAATGATTAGGACTGGCGCTAATTTTTCGTCGCGTTTTTGTACATAATTACGCTCTATATATGAATAATAGATAAGGTCGAAGTTTGGTAGATTCTTTTGGGATTCTTATTCTAGCTGCGTTTATTGCAGGTGTAGTTCGTGGGTATGCTGGCTTTGGTTTTGCAGCTATTGCCATTATTGGTTTTAACCTAGTACTCGCACCTCAACAAAGCATACCTATCGTTTTAGGCTTAGATGTGATTTGTAGCTTGAGTTTACTTTCACAAGCGCTGCGTCAAGCCGATTTTCACACCTTTAAAATACTGATTGTTGGCGCGCTTTTGGGTATTCCAATAGGGCTTGGCTTATTGGTATTGATACCAGGTGAGGTAATGAAGTTACTGATCTGTACAATTATTTTGGCATTTTCAATACTGCTTTTCGCCAACGTAACCGTGAAAAATACTAACAATAATATAGTGAAATCAGCGTTTGGAGTTTCAAGTGGCATAGGCACTGCTGCAGCTTCGGTAGGAGGCCCTATGATTGTGTGCTACATGCTATCAAGCCGGCTATCTCCTAGTCAGCAAAGAGCCACTATGATCCTTTTCTTCGTAGTTAGCGAGACGTTAGCATTAGGCGCTATTGCTAGTAGTGGATTACTCGAGTTATCGATGCTGAAAACCTTATTAGTGGTGCTTTTACCGACCCTTATCGCAGTAAGAATTGGGCAATGGTTCTTTAATAAGAAGCCGCCGAAATCATTGAAGCACTTTGCACTCCCCATCATGCTTTTAGTGGCCCTACTAGGCTTAAGTGCCTCGTTAAAAGCAATTTTTTAAAAAATGGTTTTCCTGTTTGGAGCCTCAATACATGTTAGCCTATTTTAAGGAAATATTATGAACGATACTTCTCATCCCGCTTTAATTGGTGCGTTAACGACTACAGCACCGAAAACCTACAATTTTAGCCCAGGCCCAACATCATTACCTCAATCAGTTGAGGAGCGCATTGCTCAGAGTTTCCAAACAGGGAAGTTGACATCGTTAGCACTGTCGCATCGTTCACCTGAATTTGTAAAAATTTTATCGACCACAAAAGCCAAAATACGCGACGTAATGTCAGTGCCAGATAATTACGAGATACTATTTACTCATGGTGGTGGTCACGGGCAATTTGCTGCAGTACCCCTAAATTTGTGCACTTCTAGCGATGATGTTGCAACTTATGTGATAAACGGTACTTGGTCTGAACGAGGGCGAGATGAAGCTAAACGGTATTGCACTGTAAATACCATAGATGCCAAAGGCGAAAATGGGCAATACACGACTTTTCCCGCACTTGATGAGGCAAACATCGATAGCAGAAGTAAGTTTATTTACCTATGTTCCAATGAGACAGTAAATGGCATAGAACTTTACCGCTTACCTAACCTTCCTGAATCTCTTCGACATATTCCGCTGGTGGTCGATGCCAGCTCAGATTTCAGTACGAAACCGATTGATTGGGAAGGAGCTAATGTAGGTATTTTGTTTGCGTGTGCATCGAAAAACATAGGCCACCCTGGCGCAACTGTTACTATTGTGCGGAAAGATCTGATGGGGCAAGCAAGCCCACTCTGTCCTGGTGTTTTTCACTACAAAACCAATGCTCAGTCAGATAATTTGTGGAATACCCCAGCTACCTTCAATATTGAAGTAATTGGCTGGGTAATGGATTGGTTAATCGAACAGGGAGGGGTTGAAGCTTGTGAACAGCGCTCAAAAGCCAAAGCGCAATGCCTTTACGATATAATCGATAGCGTGCCAGAGGTTTATCAAACACCAGTGGAGCCTAAATCGCTGCGAAGTAGAATGAATGTTCCTTTTAGTGTGATGAACGGGGATCAAAAAAAGACAGACAGCTTTTTAATTGAAGCCTGGGAAGCAGGTATTGTTGGCTTAAGAACGCTTACACCGTTTGGTGTTGGTGAGTATTTAAGAGCTAGCTTATACAACGGTGTTTCACTTGCGCAAGCAAACGTGTTGGCTTCATTTATGAAAGATTTTGCTGCCCGGCAGAAATAAAGACAGACGTACCTTATAACATTAATCAAAAAGCCTGCTTCAGCAGGTTTTTTTCGTTACAACTGGAGGGTAATCACCCTTATGCTTAAGGTTATCTTTAAGGACAACTATGCTCACCGGACTGTGCATATCTTCAACGCCCTCTCAACATGAAAAATTGACTTTCACGCTTCTGAAAAGCTTATTAGTAATTTAATATGTCAGACCATAAAATCAGGGTCTAAGATGGAATATATTTCTCAATCAACCTATCAAATGAGCTTTTTTGCAGGGGCTTAATAATGTAACCCTTAGCCCCTTTTTGCATCGCTTTAGTCACCGTAGCTTTATGCTTATCTCCTGATAGCATGATAATAGGCGTGTCGGCATTTAGGCTTTGCTGTGAGGACGCTTGGCCTACAATGTAAATGCCATTGCTGTCAGGTAGGTTTACATCCATCAACACAAGATCGTATTTTTTCGTGGTTAACGAGGCGTAGGCTTGCCTGCCAGTGGTTACCGTGTCGCAATGCATCTTGTATTTGCTAATCAATCTTTTGGTGAGCTGAAGACTAATAATGTCATCTTCCACGACTAAAATGGAAGGTATCTCGTTGTTTTTTTCTAGTACCTTTTCAGGGTCGATATCTTGATTATATAGTCGGTTAAACACGTAGTCTTTATCTGTCTCTTTTGCCGGTGGGGTGGCTTCAGTACTAGAGCCTGCTGTGTCTTTTTGCTCGCCGGCGTCTGGCGTTAAACCTGCTGTTTTTAGGTCGAGCGTTTTTTCTAATAAACTAATAGCGCGTGCTTGTAGTTTAATAAGTTCAGGGCGAATTTGGTCTGATTTTATTTTAGATAAAGTTTCTTGTAACTTTACAATATCAAGGTCGACGGCTTGTTCCATTTCTACCCGCGTTACGGCTCTTTCTAATGCACTTTCAATTTCGACAATGGAATTTTCAAACTCAGATTTTAGTTGGTTTTTGTATTCTAGTCCGTGTTTCAACGCGTGCTTTATTTTGTCATCGAAGTGATCAATTTTGCGAAAGTAAGTCTGCTGAGCAAGCATCTCTTTGTCTTGAACATAAACACCTAATTCGCTAAACAAATGTTCGCAAATTAGAATGATACGATGCAATTCATAAACAGGTCTCGCAATCATATAGTCATCGATAATCCCCGCTGCATGGGCTTCATAAGCCTCTTTCTCGAACTGACGAGGAATAAGGCTCACGATTTTATGGCTACACAAATGGTATGACTTTAACGCTTCAAGGGTGCGATAGTAAGTAAATAGGCTTTTTTCTAACGATTCACCGGTAAACAAAAGCACTTTGGGCTTAGCATCAATCAGCAGTTTGCATAAATCTTTCATCGCATAGCAAGCCACGTAATCATCAAAGTGCGTGTTTATGATTTCCAGCACAATTTCGTCACTTTGCGGCTCGGTGATATAGAGAACAATTTGAGCTTCACTGGCGTGCATCATGATTTTCCAAATACTGACTTAAATGGGTGATAAGGTCTTCTATCGCGGTTTTCATTTCTTCCCAATATTTCAACATAAGCTCATCTGGAGCTGTGTGCCTTCCTGTGGTTTCTACTATTTCGCATAAGTGACTTAAATGATATGCCCCCACTATTCTTGCGCTACTTTTCAATCTATGTGCAAGTTTAGACAGGCTTTCCCAGTCACTGGCATCAACTAAGTCGCGCATTTGTGAATAGTCTCGTTTTAAATTACTCTCAAATGAGCATAAATACTCATATTCTTCTTTCGGACTAATCTCTCCAACCATCTCGATTAATGCTGAAATATCAAAAATACCGGCGGGATCAATATTGGTGTTTACTTGGCTACTGTCATCAAAAAAATCACCTTCGAAGGTGTAAGTGTCTTCTTGAGGTATTGCTTCCGTAGCCGCCAAAGGTTCTTGTGAAAAATCCTGTTGAACTATAGGCTCGAGCTCGTTGTTTGTTCGAGTAATTAAATCCGACAATGTTTGCAACGTTAACGGCTTCATTAAGATACGATCTACGCCTACCTCGCGGCAATGTGCTTGGCACTGTTTTGAATTATCGGCGGTAAGAATAAACATGGTGGCTGGTGATCTTTGTTCGGTTTCCTCTAGGTCTCGCAAAATACCGATAAGCTCGCCGCCTGTAATTACGGGCATTTGATAATCGCTGATCACTAAATTAAAAGGTTGTTGTTCAAAGAAAATAACGGCTTCTTCTGCCGACATAGCAAAGCTTGCCTTAACCCCTAAGGCATCAAATTGTTTTTTAAGCACATAGATATTGTCTTCATTATCTTCTACAACCAAAATTCGTAGTCTGCTGGAAATATTTCGAGGCTGCACAGGCTGCCCGCTTGATGACGTTGCAGCGGTAGAAGGTAAAGTTAAAGCATGTAGTTCGAGCAACTTTAATGGGACCAAGTGAATTTGCTTTGTATCTGAAGGGACAGCCTTATTTATATTATCAACAATAAGGGCTGTTTGGTCTTCAGGTAAGTTAGATAGCGCGGCATGAAATGACATTTCAGATTCAACCAATCCAGACTCAAGTGCTCTTATTTCATCCAATAAATAGAGGTGTTTAGGTGCAGCCGATTTAGGCATATCATCGATAAACCGAGCGTTAAAGCCGAGTCGTTTTGCGTACAACTCAAGATCGTTAAAGAAAACAGGGTTATTGGTTTCAAAAGTATATCCCTTCAAGCTAGGGGATAAGCGTTCTACTTCTGATTCTGAGCAGGCTTTTAAGGGAAGTTGCACTACAAAAGTAGAGCCGGTTCCTAGCTCACTCTCCACGTAAATACCCCCGCCCATTAACTGCACTACCTTTTGGCATATACTCAAACCTAAACCTGTACCACCAAAGTTTTTATGAATATCGTCGTTTGCCTGGGTGAAACGGTCAAAAATAGTGTGAACTTTAGTGCTTTCTATACCAATGCCGTTATCGATAACATTAAAATTAATGTAATCGGTTAATTCATCCTTCAGCACCTCTATACGAAGTGTGGCATTTAGTTTTTGATTAAATTTGAGTCCATTACTGACTAAGTTAGTAAGTACTTGCGTAAGGCGCAGTTCATCAACGTTAACGACACTGGGTATGATAGGGTCGACATACAAAGTAAGCTCAATATGTTGTTGCTTAGCTTGCCCATAAAAGGTACTTATCAAATCTTCACACAATATTCTTAAATTAATGTCGGTTGGTGAGAGTTGGACCATATTGGCATCAAACTTAGTAAAGTCTAGTACGTCATTGATAAGGTTTAGCAAAGCGGTTGAGCTTTTCGACACCCGACGTAATAGCTCATTTCCTTTGAGCGCTTCTTGATGCTCGCATAAATCTAGTAAACCAATAATGCCGTTTAACGGTGTACGCACTTCGTGGCTCATTGCGGCCATAAAGTTACTTTTAGCATTGCTTAATACATTGGCCTCGTTAAATGCACTTTCAAGCTGCTCATTCAGACCTTTTATTTGTGATTCATTAATAATTAAGCCAACCCTGCCACCGGTAAAGGTGAGGTTGTCTCGGTATTCATAATACTGTCCGTCAGGGGAGGTGAAGGATAATGAGAGCTCTTGTTTACTGTTGAACTTTCGTCTTAAAAAGCGATAGGTTATTGTCCGTAACCGGACATCGTCTTGTGAAAAGTAAAGGCTAAAGTCTTTAAGAATGCTATCTAACGGTACGTCGTTTAAGCTTCTATTCGCACCGAAAGGAAAAATACGTTGGAATTGTTCGTTTACTAGGTCTATCTTGCCGTCACTACAAATAATGGCGGCGTCGGGTATTTTATCGATAGCCGTGACTAAATTGTAGTATCGCTTAGCGAGCGCAGAAGGCTTGGAATTCGCTATTTTAACCAGCGTCCGTCCATGCTCCATTGGCATGGCGGTGAAAAGCTTTTCTTCACCTTCCATTACGCAAAATGCCAGTTCCTGCTCACCATTTAGTAAAGGAAGTATTGTGTCCAATATAATAGGTAAGTTTGACGACAAAACCTCGTTTGCAGTTAACTTATTATTGGCCGCCAAAATGTCCAAATTGTTATTAACAACCAGAACTGGGTGATAAAACAAATTAATCAGGTTTTGCGTCTTTATCAGATCTTTATTAATTCCATTATCTTTTATAGTCATGAAAAGGTGGTCTACTATTGAAAGAGCATAAAGTTGATTTTTAAAAGGAGTTTGTTTTGTTGATAGCAATTTTTAATGTAGATGACTATAGGCATAATTGCGAAGGGAAGCGTTAGGAAACATAGTATTCTAAGTTTTAGATTACGGTTTAGAGCTGAAGTCCGAAGCCCTTAAGCCCGAAGCCCTGAAAAGTAATGGAGTAGCAGATGGTGAAGGATGTGTTGACTGCAAGGCAACTTGTGTTTAACGAAAACCATGAAGTATATGCCTGTGAATTCCTATGTTTAGATACAGGAAGTGGCCATGCAGAGTCTCCCGCTCACAATAACCCATTGTTGGGTGTTATGACCACTGAGGTTCTGACCAAGGTATGTAACAGTGTTGAAGAAGGCGGGCGACATTTAAATGTGCCAATGTTCATTAACGTTGATCAGAACTTTTTGAGTGAAACCGACAGTATTACCCCGATAAAACCAAACATCATTTTAGAGATACTTGCATCGGTAGAGCCCACCGAGGCTAATTTAAAACGTATTCAGCAATTAAGGCGTTTAGGCTTTGAATTTGCTTTGAGTGAATATGCGTTAGACCCAACCAAAACGCCTTTTTTCAAATACCTTAAAATTATTAAAGTCGATGTGGTCAAACTGACCGAGAAGCAACTTGAAAAAAGCATTCCAATTCTAAAAAAGTCGAACTGTTTACTATTAGCTGAAAAAGTTACATCGCAAGCCCTGTACGAGCAGTGTAAAGCGTTGGGGTTTGATTTGTTTCAAGGGGATTATCTTGAATACCCCTCTCTTTTAGAAAGTAAGAAAGCCAGTGCAGAGCAGCAAAGTAGCCTGCAGTTAGTATCTGAGTTTAGTAAAGGCGATATTGAAGTTGATAAAGTAGCCGAAATTATCTCTTGTGATCCTGTTTTAACGACGAAAATTTTACATCTAATAAATTGTCCGCTTTATCAACTTGTTCGTGATGTAAATAGTGTGCGGGAAGCCGTGGTGATATTGGGCTTAGACGTAGTGAAACAATGGGCTATTGTTATGTCGTTAATGTCTGTTTCGACAAGCCCTAACGAGTTGTTTCGAACCCTACTAACAAGGGCGAAAACCTTAGAGCTTATTGCACATCATAAACAAAAAGAGCAAGTGCAGGTTCTTGCATTGGAATGTTTTTTGGTGGGCTTATTGTCGGGTGTAGATGCCATTTTTGAAGTTAAGATAGACACCCTTGTTGGCAACATGAAAATAGAGACTCATTTAAAACAAGCGCTGCTCACGCACGACAATGAATTAGGTACATTACTGAATAATGTCATCGGAATAGAAAGGTTCGATAGCCAAACATTTGAACGTTTATCTAACCAAGAAATCTGCCTGATAGGTCGATGCCAACAAGATGCAGCGTTATGGGCCGATAAGGTAATGGCCAACCTATAAGCCGAATTTTAACTCTTTGTTGTACATACTTACGATGAGCGCGGTGATGAGTGTTTATATCGGTAATTGCATGTATATAGCTAATTGATGCTTGTATAGTGTCAAGTGAGGCTTATGATTAGTTGCTTCGCTTATTGCATTTGGAGCTCTCATGTTTACCGGATTGTGTGCCTTTCCCCTTACACCTTTTCATGATGAAAAAGTCGATTATCGTGCTTTCGATAAACTTATTGGCAACGTGGTACAAGCTAAGGTTGAATCAATCTGTGCCATGGGCTCAACGGGCCTTTATCCATACTTAAACAGAGATGAACTTACACAGGTTACTGAAGCGACCGTGGGTTCAGCAGATGGCATACCGGTAATGGTAGGAATTGGTGCTCTGCGTACCTACGACGTATTGAAAAATGCAGATGCGGCACAGCAAGCTGGGGCAAGTGCCTTGTTACTCGCGCCGGTATCTTATCACCCACTACATGAAGCTGAAGTGTTCGGGCTATACGAAAAAGTTACGGCTGAAATCTCAGTGCCTTTATGTATTTACGAGAACCCTGGGGTGACTCAATTTAGTTTCAGCGATGGGTTATATAGCCAAGTTACCCAACTTCCTAATGTAGGGGCGATCAAAATTCCAGGTATGCCTTTTGCCAATTCAAATTCTGCTTCTGGCACCAGCACCGAAAGTAAACCCAGTGCAAGCGGCGCTGCCCGCCTTGCTACATTACGTAAGCTCGTGCCAGAGCATGTAGCCATTGGAGTAAGTGGTGATAAGTTTGGCGCATTGGGAATGCATGCCGGTTGCGACCTGTGGCTGTCTGTCCTTGGTGGGTTATTTCCAAATACCGTAAAAGCAATGATTACCGCAAGTAAAGCATCCTCACCGCAAGAAGCTATAGCGCAGTCTGAACGCTTAGCGCCATTGTGGGAGTTGTTCGCCCGCAACAAAGGCGGAATGCGAGTTATGGCTACCGCGGCTGCAATAATAGGGCTTACAGAGGCCAATTGTTTACCCCATCCGCTACAGCCATTGCAGAGCGACGATAGACAAATATTGGAAACCCTTTTGAAGCAATTATCACTGGGTTAAGCAGCACGTGAATTATTTAACACTTTTTGCCCGTGTAGATGCTAATTCTGATCTTATTGCGAGTGCGAGTGCGAGTGCGAACGCCAATGCCCACTTAAACGTCAACATGAGTGCTAGTGTAAATGGATAAGTCGGCCTTAAGCGAACATTACCCGCCCGCGTTAATCAAATATGTTGTGGCAGCTATATTGGCGCGCACGGCAACCGGCGGTGCAATTGTGGCCATCGTATTACTCTCTAGCAACTTAGGCCTAGAAAGTAAGGCGGCAGGTATATTGGCCGCATGCTTAACCTTGCCTCATTTGCTAGGCCCTGTGTATGGCCGATGGTTAGATGGGGTGTCCCAGCCTAAATATCTTATTAGTGCGGCGGCGTTTAGTTACACAGGCTTTTTCCTATTAGCGATATTTAGCTTTGAAAGGCAGTTAGCATGGTTATTGGCTTTCTCCTTATTGTTAAGTGGGGTTTGCAGTTCATTTATTATGGGGGGCTTGGGCACTCAACTACCGAGTTTAGCTAAGATAACGAATACATCGCTAAGAAAAGCGCAAAGCTGGGATACCATTACCTATGGAGTAGGGCATACCGTTGGCCCCTTTATTGTGGCAACCTTGTCAGCGCTTTATTCGGCGCAAGTTGCTGTTAGTGTATTGGTATTCACACCCATGTTAGCCGGTTTGCTTATATTGACCTTCCCCGTAAAACGGGTGTTAGCAAAAACAGATGCCACATTAGAAATAGGATTTAAAAGCGTATTTTATGCTTTTAAGAATTCGAGCGAACTAGTGCGTACCATGGCAATGACTTCGGGCGCGGCGTTTAGTGTTGCCGCTTTGCCTGTGTTGGCGGTGTATTTAAGTACCTACTGGCAGCATGAATCACATCATGGTGCTTATCTGGTCACAGCATACGGAGTTGGTAATTTGAGCGGCGCGCTATTTCTAATTTTTAAGCCCCTTTCAAAAGAGCCCCTTACGTTATTGAAGCGTGCAGGAAGCTTTCTATTACTGGCGTTAGTGGCCACAGTATTAAGCCCGTCATTTGTCGTCGGGGCGGCGGGCTACTGGTTATGTGGTGTGGCGAATGCCATTTTCTTTACGTCCAGTTTGGCCGCGCGAACCGAATTTGCACCTGTGCATAGTGCGGCGCAAACCTACATGTGGGTAGCTGCCGCAAAGGTTGGCGCAGGTGCTATAGGGGCATTAATCGCTGGGGCGTTATTGGTGCTGGGCGTAAAGGTACCCTTAGCGGTATCTTGCAGCGCACTTGCTTTAGTTATTCTAGGATGTTTTGTTATATTCAAAGCTCGAAAATTAGCAGATTAGGTTATACGTTTACATTTCCTTTGATTGTCACCATAAATATAAATTCACTTCTCTTATTAATTACAATTCATTTAAACAATACCCTTTGGCTTGTATGTTTGAATGGTAGCGGTAATATGGGTATAAATAAGAATTAACAAAAAATTAGCAAATTATGAAAACGTTATCCCTATTTTGCACCGCTGCTTTGTTGGCCTCATCACCGGTATTTGCAGCGCAAACCCTTTATCAAGATTTCCCTTCAGATGTAACCCCAGAGTTAAGTGAGAACGGCGAGTATCAGGTGGGGGTAACCACCCTTACGGTAAACTACCCTGAGCCTGTGATGACGTTGCAAGGGCAAGCAGTTGAACGCGCCTTAACGCTAGAAGTCTGGTACCCCACTAACGATAGCGGCGCTGCAACAACTTACGATAACCAAACCCGCAGTGGCAAAGAATTTAGTATTCAAGCAGACGCTATTCGCGATGCCAGTGTGGCAGATACGCAAGGCACTTACCCTGTGGTTGTGTTATCACATGGTTATACCGGTTATCGCACCATAATGTATTACCTTGGTGAACACTTGGCGTCTCATGGGTATATCGTGGCAGGGATAGATCACACCGATTCCACAAACGAAGATGTCGACTTTGCGAATGCGCCTTATGCTGGCTTTCCTAGCACGCTATTAAACCGCTCGCGAGACCAAGTGTTAACGTTAAACGCGGTTAGTGAAAATACATTATTTAAAGATGTTGCCGATCCTAAAAACGCGGGGCTTATTGGTTACTCAATGGGTGGCTTTGGCACGGTTAATACCGTTGGTGGCTGTTACGACTTTAGTGATGAAGCGACGGCGAGCTTTACCGGCGTAAAAGATCCGGCAGTGATCAGCGCACTTCAAAACGCACTTAATACCTGTGCTGGTGGTAACGCGAATGCCGACAGTGTTGATGAACGCTGGAAAGCTGCTATGGCGTTAGCCCCTTGGGGCGGTCAACATAAGGTATTTTCTCAACAAGCACTAAATAAAATCAATGTACCTATGCTTTATGTAGCCGGTGATCACGATGATATTTCTGGTTACCAAGGTATTCAGTGGTTATTTGAAAATACGGGCAATGAAAGTACGAAATTACTAACGTTTAAAAACGCCCGACACAATATTGCACCGCATCCTGCACCTAAAGAAGCGTTTGGCAATGAGTTCGATATAGGCCATTACTTAGAGCCAGCGTGGCGCTCAGAAACCATGAACGATATTAATGAACACTTTGCGTTAGCTATGATGGAATGCCATGTGAAAGGCAAACCTGAGTTTTGTGCTTATTTAGATGTTGAAGGTGATAGTGGTCAAGTTGCTGTTGATGGCAAAGTGCCTGAGGTATGGAAAGGTTTCGATAACCGCTACGCGCTAGGTCTAAAAATGGAAGACAAGCCTAAGCGCTAAATATAAGGGCTAAATCCAAGAGCTAAGCCTAAACCTAGGCCTGTCAGGCGGATATTTTACGGCCTCTAGCATTACTCAAGAACCTGTATAAGAAAGGCCTAACCGTGTTAGGTCTTTTTCGTATTCGGGGGTTTACTGGTGTTTCATTCTTATTGATTTATTGAAGTGAGACATAGTTTGTTACTCATTCTATTCGTGATGAAGTTTTTAGCATGCTAGATTGATTCTTTAGGCTTACTGAATAGAGGAACAGGGATGAACCTGCAGCAAAATAGAACAGTATTAACTCGTATAAACTCCATATTATCTTTGGTTATCACAGCGTCTACACGCACTCGTTTAGTAGCCAAAAATTTAGCGCTACTCTGCTCATTCTTTGTTTTATCTTTTATTTCTGTAGTGAACGCAGACACATTACCTTCTGATGATGCGTTAGACGCCATGTTTAAAGCGCAAGATTATGACAGCATTGTGGATACGCTTGAGCCTTTACCTTCAAAAACAGTTAAGCAATATAACTTATTAATATCAGCACTGATGAATACCGATTTAGACGATGCTGAAGAGGTAGCTATCCAGTTTATTAACGATCATAAGGGCAATTACCGTGCCTACCACATGCACGCTAGTGTGATGGGGGCGCAAGCGACCAGTAGTATTTTTTCAGCCTTAGGTTATGCCAAAAAAGCAAAAGCGAGCTTAGAAAAGGCAGTGGAAATTGCACCTGATGAAATTGATGTTTACCAAGCCCTCATGCAGTTTTACATCATGGCACCGTCTATTGCGGGTGGTGATATAGATGAAGCCAAAAAGCTTGCCGATAAAATTACCCAGATGGATGCCCTTGAAGGTAAGTTTGCCACAGCGAAAGTTTATGCAGCCGACGATAAAAAAACCGAAGCAAAAGTCATATTAAACGCACTTAGTGAGCAGCCTGAATTCGAAACTCGCTCGCGCTACGAACTGGGTCAATTGCTTATCAACGAAGAAGAATATGACGATGCCATAGCAGCGCTAACACCGTTAATTAGTACCAATATTGAAAAAGCGGAAAAATCCGATGAGCAAGCGTGGGATACATATTCAAACAACAAGTTCACCCAGCTTTATGGCACCTATCGCGTAGGTTGGATTGCGGTAGAAACCAGCGAATATACCGATTCAGGTATTAATGCCCTTACGCTTTATTTAACAGAATTGAATACTACCGATATCAATACGCAGCAATTGCCAAGTAAGAACTGGGCCAATCTTCGTCTAGCGGAACTGTATTTAAATGCCGATGATGTTTCTATGGCATCTAGCACTATCGCGAAGATAACCGAGGATGACGATAAGCGTTTAACAAAAACGTTAAAAAGCTTGAAAAAACAAATAAAAAAGCGAACCTAATAGTTCGCTTTTTGAGAGTTACCAAGGGTTGTCTTGTTGTAACTAAACCGCTTTAACCGTGTAAATAAGCGAGGTTTGCGGGAACAATACTGGCATTTGCATACCGTATTTCATTAAGGCTTCGCCGCTAAATACTTGCCCATCTGTTTTTTGTAAAATAGACGGTGAGTATTCTTTCAATGTACCTGGCCATACACGTTCAAGGGTATAAGATTTATCGGCATCTAACCCTGCAAAATAGAAACGAGATGGCGTAGTACGCCCGGTTTCTTTCACGCTATTGTAGGCAAATATACCTTCGGCTTTGTCTTTCGACACATAACCAAACTTCACGTTAAGGCCATCGTCGTCCATACGGAATAAATCGCCGCCGTGGGTAATATGGCGGTATTGTTTGTATAGCGAAATAGCCGATTTCAGTGTGTCTTGCTCGTGCGAGTTAAGCTCTCGAGGGTCCATCTCAATACCCATATGGCCAAACATAGACACAGCCGCACGAATTTCAATGGGTAGGTTACGCCCTGTAATATGGCAATCACGAGGCCCTACGTGTGCTCCCATTACTTCAGAAGGGAAGAAGAAAGAGAAACCGCGCTGAATGTATAAGCGGTCTAGTGCATCGTTAGAGTCTGACGTCCAAAAGCGGTCGGTATGGGGTAAAATACCCAAGTCCACACGGCCACCACCAGAACAACAACTTTCAATTTCAATTCCTGGATGCGCCGCCTTAACCCTGTCGATTAGGCTATACAAAGCCGTCATTTGGCCATGCATAGCAGGCTTACCTTGAAGGTTTCCTGGGTGGTTTACATCGCGGTTCATGTCCCACTTAATGTAACTAATTTTAGGATAAGTGCTTAGTACGTCGGTGATGACTTTATAAAGGTACTCAACCACTTCAGGATTCGTTAAATCAAGTACGTATTGATTCCGAAACGGAACATGAGGGTTATTCTTGGTTTGCAGTGCCCATTCAGGATGTGCGCGATACAAGTCGCTATCTGGGTTGACCATTTCAGGTTCAAACCAAATACCAAACTCCATGCCCTTATCGGTAACATGATCAATTAAGCCATCTAACCCTTCTGGGTAAATCGCTTCATCAACGGTCCAATCGCCTAGGCCCGCTTTGTCGTTTCTACGGCCTTTAAACCAACCGTCATCTAGTACAAAGCGCTCTATCCCTAAGGGCGCTACTTTGTCAGCAAGTGCTTTAAGCGTAGCTTCATCGTGGTCGAAATAAATGCCTTCCCATGTGTTGTAGTGCACTGGGCGAGGTTTGTTGTTTGCACTGGTGACGTCAGCGCTGTGGGTTAACACATTGCTTCGGATGAAGTTATGGAACTGTTGTGAAAGCGCTGAAAAACCGGTGTCAGAAAAACCAGCGTAAAGCACTGGCGACGTATAGCTTTCGCCCGCATTTAGCGTTACTTCACCTGGAAACAATAGCTCGCCAAATTGAACATAGCTTCTGCCATCGGCCATCATTTCCGCGCGGAATTTATGGTTTGCTGACGCACCTAAATGAAAGCCGAAACATTCCCCGGCACGTTCATTTGTGCCATTCGCAAACGCGATTAAACCAGGAAAGGTATCGTGAGAGGTTTTGCCGCGGCGGTTTTCTCGAACATAGCTACCGAAGAACAAGTCATGATCGGCAGTTTGGAATTCATTCGACCATCTACCTTCAAAGCTTTTAATTTTGCTCATGGTAGTAGGTAGCGCAAGACTAGCTGCATTTAAATAATTGAGTTGTAGGGCGCTTTCACCTTGGTTTTCGATGCTTGAAGTAAAAGTTGCCACAGTAGTATCGGCATCCAGCACAACTCGTGTAATCAATTGCATTTGTCTGTCTGCATCTACTGCGGTAAAGGTAACGCAGGTGTCGGTTTGCTCAATGCCCGATAAGGTAAAGCCAGCAGACCATTGATCGCTATCGCCTGAAACTTCTAAGCCCGGCGAACCGGTAACACCTTCACCATGAGTAGGTACCAATGAAATAGGGGGCTCGATAACGGGAGCGCATTTCGCTTCTTGGCGAGTATTAAGCAGCGCTAACATGTCGGGTGTAGTGGAGTTACTTAAACGCTGGCCATAATAAATAAGCGTTGGCATACGCCCCTGACAATCAAAGATCAGAGTCGTTTTTTTGTTAGATAAGCGGACAAAAGCCGTGAGTGATGACATGTTAACCTCTCAGGTTTTAAGTATTATGGATACCAGATGACTGGAATTGATGCATGTATATCATAGAAACCAAGTGGCGATAAGACGTATACGATTAAAAGGTTAAACGTTTTACCTTGTTACTTGGTTAGAAATGAATAAACAGTTTTGCGTTCAACAATTAATTATAAATTAGCGGTTTTAAGTCCAATTTTTACTATCGGGTTTTCGGCACGGCGTGTTAGTTGTACGAGTCGGTTATATTGCCTCAGCGACAACATCATCGCGTTTATTGCCACCAGCAACCCTTGGGTATGCAGTTTGTGAATCGTGTTGGCATCTAGCTGAGCTAATTTCTCTTCATTAATAGTCATTAAGCCGTTACTTTCTCGAGTGTCGCCATTTTTAAAATGGAGGGTTATTGATAATGGCGAAAGCAGTTCGAGTTCTAAAAGTGCTTTTACATAAGCTGTTGCTTGAGCACTGCCGCTGGCCAAATTCGCTAACATGCTTCGATACTGTTTTAATGTAGCCGAAGGGCTGCCATCAGAAGCAAACAACGGTGATGGAGATGCAGAGTCATTTGCAGTAAATAAACTGCTGTCTTGGTCAAACAATACAGTAAGTTTGTCTTTTTCAATCGCATAATTAAAAGGGTAAGTTTGAATACTGAGCGGAACCGCATGCCCTTGCCACTGTTCATCATCGCTATAATGTTTATTCGCAGGGAGGTTGTCTGCCTCAAGAGTATCGCTACAAAATAGGTTACCAAATTCTGGCCAGCCAACCACCGCAGCCAATTTCTGAGGCGTATTTGTATCGTCAGTAGTAACCACCACAGGCATACAGCCACTTATCGTCGCTATCTCGTTAAAGCCTAAACTAACTAAGTTAAATTTAGCGGCATGACCAAAATTTTTGTCTACCCGAATAGCTAGCTTTTTATGGGCTTTGCTGTCTAACGTTATATATGTTGGCATTTGGTAACCTAGTGAAACGTGATTGTTGTTGGTTTGGCTTTTTTTATTGCGCTGTAAGTATGGTATCAATTAATCCGCGGTGCGAGGGAAGCCGTTCTGTTAACTGCATGATCAGCGACTTGTTCAATTGAAATTGTTTACTTGCAAGTTCGTGCTTCGTCAAAGAGCGTGCGTATTGACTAACTTGGGTGCTGTGCGCCATTCCATAAAGTATGTAGCGATAACTTTGCGCACTAAAAACTTCATCTATACCTGAAAAATCACTGTCCAAAACAGGTCGATATTGCCACTCTTCAAGTAACAACTGTAACCGTTCTGGAATACTATCTTGCGCCTTGTTTGCCAGCCAAAAAGCCTCGTTGCGGTTACTTAGCAAATAGTGCAATTTAAGAAACTCAATAGTACGCTGCCATTTATAAGTCAGCGATGCATTAAAGCGCTTAGCCACGTGAGGCATCACTTCTCTGCAAGCAGGAAGTTGCTCGGCTAGTTGAGAAGCACTTTGTTCAATTAGCATCAATGACGAAGCTTCAAGGGGCTCTAAAAATCCACTTGATAGCCCAATCGATACGCAGTTTTTTTCCCAAAACTTTTCTCGATAACCGGTCTTGTAACTTATTTTTCTGAAGCTTTCGGGAATTTCTGCATTCGTATCAATAGCTTTTATGTAACGACTTAACGTTGCAGTAGCCTCTTCACCTGATTGATATCTAGATGAATAAACATAGCCGGTGCCCCGACGCTCTTGTAAGCCAATATCCCAAATCCAACCAGCCTCTTGCGCGGTAGAAAGGGTATGACATGCAATAGGTTGGTGTGTGTCGGCGTAAGGAAGTTGATGTACAAGTGCCGAGTCTGAAAACAACACATTGGATGCATCCACCATCGACACTTTTAACGCTTTTTCGATGAGTAACGCTGAAAACCCAGAACAGTCGACAAACATATCGCCATAAACATGACCGCTGTTTGCCGTAGTCACATAGTTGATACCTTCAACGCTTGTGACAACG
This sequence comes from Alteromonas sp. 1_MG-2023, assembly GCF_030547075.1. Lineage (GTDB taxonomy): Bacteria > Pseudomonadota > Gammaproteobacteria > Enterobacterales > Alteromonadaceae > Alteromonas. The sequence continues at coordinate 294,073 of NZ_JAUOQH010000004.1, forward strand.
TCTGTTACGTCATCAACAATATGTTTTACACCCAAGTTATTTGTACAATGATTACGTAGAAGGGTAATGAACTTACCAGCATCTAAGTGAAATCCGTAGTTAGCACTAAAGCTCTGCTTCGCGTTGACACCTAATTTAGGCGCTAAACCTTGATCGCACAGGGTAGGCTGAAAACAAACAGCCTGTGCATATTGTTGAATAGCTTCATACTTATTGGTAAGCCAATAAGGCGTGATATCGATATTAGCAGACCCTTGGGGTGCGCTAAACGGATGGTAATAGCTAGAACGTTCTTGGTGCGTGTGCCAATCAACAAACTTACTCGCTTGTTTAAAGGTTGCCGAGGCATGCTTAATCACTTCACTTTCAGCAATACCTATTTTAGCTAAGGTACTTCGCATAGTAGGCCAAGTACCTTCGCCTACGCCAATAGGGTGCACAGTGTCTGATTCGATAACGGTAACGGTTAAGCGTTTACCGTTTTCGTTTTGTAGCGAGTGTGAAGCGGCTAGTAAGCCAGCAGTTAGCCAGCCTGCTGTACCGCCACCTACCACAACAAAACTATCTATTGGTGTCATATATTCCGGCTATTTAGTCAGCGTCAACTAGTCTGCCACGCCATTGCGCAGACTGCTTAAATACTAATTTGTTGAGTGCTAATGCTACTGCTATGCAGCTAATTAACGTTACTAACATCAAGTGAATGTAATGCAGTTCAAACGGTGCGTGAATGAAGCTGAAATATGAATATAAAAGCACACCGAATACCACGGCAGATATGCCTGCATAAGGGTTAACGTTATTGAATAATAGACCCACTATGAAAATAGACAAAATAGGCATGCTGAGCAAACCATACAACTCTTGTAGCAAGTTGATAATACTTTCAGCTTGGGCATAAATAGGTACCATCACTAGTGATACAACAGTAAGAATTGCCGTAACCATACCGCTAAGCTTTGCTACTTCTGGTTTCTTATTCACGTAGGCTTCATGGATGTCGCAGACATACAACGCAGTTGCTGAATTCAGGTTACTGTTATAGGTAGTGAGTACCGCAGCAGCTAAAGCAGCAGCAAATACACCAGATAACCAATCAGGTAACACATCGCCTACTAGCGTGCCGTAGGCCGCATCGTTAATATCGCCGTAAAGTTTATACGAGATAATGCCCGGGACGACGATAATGGTCGGTACTATGATGAAACGAATGATAGCAGCGGCGTAAACCCCTTTTTGCGCTTCTTTTATGTTTGGCGCAGCCATCGCACGTTGTGTAATGGTTTGGTTAGTACTCCAATAAAACGTTTGAATGAAAATCATACCTGTAAGCAGTGTCTGCCATGGAAGTGGAGAATCCGCATCACCTATCAGGGTTAAACGCTCCGCTGGAATTCCAGAGAAATCAAAGTCGATAGCAACCATTGCAAGTACCACTACTACGATAGCCATAACAAGTAACAGTACACCTGAATAGGTATCTGAAACAGCTACCGCGCGCAGCCCGCCAAATATAGCGTATAGCGCACCTATTACAGCAAATGCAGTCGCGACATACATAAGTGGTAGGTCTAAGTTGAACATATTAATCATGAATAAAGAGCCAGAATAGATAACCGCTGGCATGAATATAAGACTACTTCCTAAGAAGAACAGCAGCCCGATAAGCGCACGAATATGTTTATTGCTGTAACGCTTTTCTAAAAGCTCAGTAGTGGTTGTACACTGATAATGATAATAAACAGGAAGGAAAATTCGGGCTAGAATTATTAAACCTATAACAGCTGCAAATTCCCACCACGCGAGCAACGCCATCTGGTTGCCATTCATACCTACCAATTGGTCGGTACTTAAGTTTGTTAAGGTAATAGAGCCCGCGACAAAGATCCACGTAAGACCGCCGCCAGCTAGAAAGTATTCTTTAGTTTCACTTGCTGTACTGTGCCCATGTCCGCGGCACTTTATATAGGTAAGTAACCCGATAAGTGCGGTAATAACGAAGAAGACGATGATTTGGATTAAGCTGCCTGACACAAAAAACTCCTCAGCAGTAGAAACAACAAAAAGGGGGCGAGAGTGCCCCCTTTCATTCTAGGTATAATTAGAAGTTAGCACGTACGCCAACTGCATAGCGAGCACCATCATTCACTTGTTGTACAAAGTGTTCTGATAGGCGTCCACGACGGGTTAGCTCTTCTTCGGTAATATTAATACCTTCGAAGAATACGGTAACGGTTTCATTAACATCATAGCTTACGCTCATATCCACTTGGGTATATGTCTCTGTGAACAGAGGCTCAGTACCACCAAGCGAGCTTACTGCTTCTTGCATGAAAGTTTCACGGTTGTTCAGTGCTACACGGGCCTGGAACGCGTCTTTTTCATAGAAAAGTGTAATGTTCTGAGAGTTACCTAATCCTGGTAGGCTAAATTCCGCATCAGAATTTACGATAGTCGCGTTAGCCTGAATACCAAAGCCACTTTCTAGCGTGTGTAACCATGCTAGCTCGATACCTTCAACATTCAATGTTTCGCCATTACGAGGACGAAGGACACTAAATGTATACTCACCGCTATCTAAGAATAAAGATTCTTCTTCAGTAGATGAAGAGATGAAGTCTTCGACTTCTTTATTAAATGCAGCTGCGGAGAAGTAACTTGTATCATCATAATACCATTCTAAAGATACATCCCAACTGGTTGCACTATACGGCTTAAGCTCGGTGTTACCCGCTTGAGCTTGCAAGTTACCTGGTCGAGAAACGGTTACGTTGAACACAGGTACTAGATCGTCCATCATTGGGCGAGTTAGTGTTTCTGAGTAAGCGTAACGAAGGTATAAATCGTCAGCTAATTGCAGTTTCACGTTTACATTAGGCAGTAAAGACGAGTAGCTATTCTTCTCGTTTATAGCAGTACCAACATCTGTTGCGTAAACGATATTGTAATCTGAAGGATCGTTCGGAATAACTTGTAGATCTTGAACTTCTTGAATCGTTCCATCCACCGATGTATCAGTTTCGGTATAACGGAAACCGAAATTAATATCTAATGGTAAATCTGAGATTTCAGTTTGGAAATAGAACTGCGTATACACACTCAGTAATTCTTCACCAACAACATATGAGTCAGCACTTGGTTGTGGGTCAGAAATATTGGTTGCATCAAGCGCTGCGCGAACGTCTTCAAATGATGAGCCAGTTGCATCAGCAATCTGTTGTGCAGCTTCGTCAGAATTGGCGTAGTCAAAATAAGCTTCAGGATCGTACGTTAACCATTGGTTAGGTACACCGTCAAAGTAGTTTTTGGCAGTAAATACTGATAATAACTCGTCTGGCAAATCAAATTGGTAGCCACAGTAAATACTACAGGCAGATGCGTATAGGCGAGTATTGTCTTTTTCACGGTCTTGGTAGTAAACACCGAAGTCCATTTTATAAAAAGCGTTATCTGAATCGGGCACCCAAGTAAAGTCTGCACGGTATTCAGAGATTGTGTCTTCCGTATTATAACCGTTACGCTCATTGTAGTGCATACGGCCTAACGATGGAGTTTGCAATGCAGCATCGCCGCCATCTACGGTAAGCGTAGGTGTGTCACCAGAAAAATCGACACTGTAAGCATTGTTATAACCAACCACTGTGAAGTAGTTATCACCGCCGCTGTTATCTTTAGCTGTCGATGTTGATAAATCGATTACTGCGGTAAGGTTATCGTTAACCAACCACTCAAAATTAGCGCCAAACGCTTGAATCTCTACATCTCGGCCGTAGCGACGACGGATGAAATCAGTAGCACCACCAACGCCATCTACTAATGTGCTGTCTAAGCTAGTAAGTGAGCCATTGTCATTAAATGTCATGTTATCTAAGTTGCTGTCGGTGAACCAATGGCCAACACTGGTTGCATCAGAATCTACTTCGAACTTAGAGTACAAACCGTCAAGGGTAAGTACCATGTCATCATTTGGAGCATATTGAACGACTAAGTTACCCGATGTTCTTTCACGGTCTACTAAATCAACGATTTGGTCGAAGTTTTGTGGAACATAAACACCATTGTATTGAGAGCTATCTGCATAGTCTGGGTTATCTAGTTCTGAACGATCGGTAACGCTAACATCTGGACGCCAGTAACGAGTTTCCAACATATTAGTTTGTAGTTTGCGTTGTTGGAAAGAAGCGGCTGCAAGTACGCCAAGTTTGCCATCTAAAAAGGTGTTAGTGATAAGCCCTGAAACTTGTGGTGTCGTTTCTTCAGAAATATCTTCATACATACCTTTAACACTGGCAACGGCTTTGAAGCCATCAAAAGCGAGCGGGCGAGCCGTTGTTACTTCTACAGTAGAACCTATACCACCTTCTTGCATAGAAGCTAGTGGGCTTTTATAAACCTTAGCGCCACTGATAAGTTCAGCAGGAAGTGTATCGAAGCTAAATGCTCTGCCTTGATTCTCGGTAGCAATTTGACGACCATTTACAAGAACGGTGTTGAAGTCGGGGCCAAAACCACGAACGGTAATAAATTGACCTTCCCCACCACTTCTATCGATTGCAACACCGGTAATACGCTGAAGCGACTCTGCAACGTTTTGATCTGGAAACTTACCAATATCTTCGGCAGTAATACCGTCGTAAACAACATCAGATGCTTTTTTATCTAACATCGATGCTTTTAGAGAGCTGGTAAAACCTTTAACTTCAATAATTTCAACTTGATCATCTGAAGGTGTCGCTTCTTCTTGAGCGAATACCAACGGGGCGTGTAAGGCAGAAGCAATAGCAACACCTAGCAGTGAGCGTTTTGCTATTGGACCTAATAATGATGTGTTAATTTTATGTGTCACTGTGTTTTCTCCGTAAGTAGGCTATTTTCTACTTAGTTTGCGTACAAATAGCGTAATAAGTATGTTCGGATCAATGTTATTAACATTCTTTTTACACGTTTAGTAACCTAAATTTCTAATTATTGTTATTAAGATGCTGAAATTAAAGGCTTTTAAAAATTAAGGAATAAGGTAAACGTTTTCCTTAATTTTTGATAGTAACACAAATTTGGATTGTAATGACAATGTTATAAAAATATTTTTTTATATTAATAGCGCGATTTATTACCGCGCTATATAAGGAGGGAGTAAATTAGCTGCAGCGAATGCGGGCAACGGCGTTTTTCCAGCCATCATAGGCCTTGTCACGCTCTTCTTTGGAAAGCCGAGGTGTGAAAATACTGTCGCTTTTCCAGCACTCGGTAAGGGAATCAACCGATGTAAATACACCGGCCTGAAGACCTGCAAGGAATGCGGCGCCAAGTGCGGTGGTTTCGGTAATTTCAGGGCGTTCAACTTCTGCACCTAATACGTCAGACAAGAAGCCCATCACCCAGTCATTTCGGGACATTCCGCCATCTACGCGAATAGTCGTTGGTCTTGCACCATCGCTTTCCATGGCTTTTTGTAAATCTTTGGTTTGGTAGCATACTGATTGTAAACCAGCGGCAACTATTTCACTTATTCCCGTATCGCGAGTTAACCCTAAAATTGCTCCACGAGCATCAGGATCCCAATAAGGCGCGCCTAACCCGGTAAATGCAGGCACAAGGAAAACACCGTTATCTTGACGGGCTCTTTGGGCCAAGGCTTCAGTTTCTGAAGCATCATCAATAAGCTTTAAGCCATCCCGTAGCCATTGCACAGTAGCGCCGGCCATAAAGATACTGCCCTCTAAGGCGTAAGTGGTTTTACCATTTAGCCTGTAACCGACGGTAGTTAACAAACGATTCTTAGATTGAAGCGGCTCATCGCCCGTATTCAAAATCATAAAACAGCCAGTACCATAGGTACTTTTCGCCATGCCTTTTTCAAAGCAAGCCTGGCCAACAAGCGCAGCTTGCTGATCGCCCGCCACACCTTGAATAGGAATGTTGCAGCCTAAAATATCTTTATCAACAACACCAAATTCATCAGCACAATCCATAACTTCTGGCAGCATTGATTTAGGGATATTAAAGGTGTCGAGTAATCTCTCATCCCAGCATTGCTCGTTAATGTCGAACAGCATAGTACGGGATGCGTTGGTAGCATCGGTTTTATGAGATTCGCCGTTGGTCAAACGCCAAATCAAAAATGTATCGACGGTACCGAAAAGGAGTTCGCCGGCTTCGGCCTGGTCGCGTGCGCCATCTACATTATCTAAGATCCAAGCCAATTTAGAGGCCGAAAAATAAGGGTCTAGCAACAAACCTGTGGATTCGGTGATATGCGCAACTAGGCTTTCATCGTCATCAAGCTCGCGGCATTGCTGAGCGGTACGCCTGTCTTGCCACACTATAGCGGGGTACACAGGTTTGCCCGTGTTTTTGTTCCACACCAGGGTGGTTTCACGTTGGTTGGTGATCCCTACCGTGGCGATATCTTCAGGTGATACCGAGCATTTATCAAACACCTGCTTCATGGTAGTGGTTACGCTTTCCCAAATTTCTTCAGGATCGTGCTCTACCCATCCATCTTGAGGATATTTTTGAGAAAACTCTTGTTGAGCAACGGCTACAATGGCGCCATCTGGTGCAAAGATAATGCTACGCGAACTCGTAGTTCCTTGGTCTATGGCAAGAATATATTGGCCCATGACACGTCTCCTGAACATAATTTGCTAAGAGTTTGCACCATTTACACCAGTTTAACAATGCTATATTTTCGAAAACGAACATTTCAGTGTTCGAATTGCCATAGGCAGGGTAAGATGAACCACGTATAATAAAGAAGCCACAGCAGGAGTGACCCAATGAACCAAACGCAAAGACACGAAAAAATTGTTAGTTTTATCAAGCAAAATGGCTTCATGTCTATTGATGATTTGGTGACTCGCTGCGACGTTACTCCGCAAACTATCCGCCGGGATCTCAATCAACTAGCTGAAGCTGGCGTAGTTAGCCGATACCATGGTGGGGCAGGGCTTAACAGAAGTTGGGAAAATACCCCCTATCAAGAACGTAAAACGCAAAACAGCGAAGTTAAAGAACGCATTGCTGAAGCGGTGGCTAGCATGATCCCCGATGGCGCTTCGTTGTTTATTAATATCGGTACCACTACCGAAATGATAGCCAGCAAACTGCTTAATCATAAAAATTTGCACGTAGTGACGAATAACATCCATGTCGCTACTATTCTTTCAGCAAAAGAAGACTTTTCAGTGATTATCGCTGCCGGCGAGGTGCGTTATCGCGACGGCGGTATTATTGGTGAAGCAACTTGCGACTTCATCAGTCAATTTAGAATGGATTACGGCATTATAGGCATTAGTGGAATTAGCGCCGACGGCGCTTTGCTTGATTTTGACTTTCGAGAAGTAAAAGTTTCTCAAGCCATATTAGAACACACCCAGCACGTTATTCTTGCTGCCGATTACAGTAAGTTCGAGCGAAGAGCCATGGTAGAACAAGGCCATATCTCTCAAGTGGATTGCTTAGTCTGCGATCAATCACCACCTCCGGCTATTCGTAAAATTATCGATGAAAATAATATCAGTTTCGTTAAGGCCTAATTAACGAATACTCGCATCTGCAATCTTCTAATACCTATATCAAATCAATACCCATACCAAATTCTTTATCAGTGTCAGTAACAGTAACAGTATCTTTATCTGTAATGGCGCCAGCGCCAGTTGATTCACTACACGCAATGCATTTATTCGTATGCGCTCAGTCATGCAGTGCAAAGCCCCCTGTCTTGTTAGCCACCAATTAGCTGCTATGTTTAAGTAAGCTAATGGCTATGTTTAATCATTGTTAGTAATTTTCGATAAAAAGCTATCGGCTTTGAAAGGCAATGTATGGAGTACGGCGAAAAATACACTGAAATGTTCGTTAATGTTCGTTTTGTGTTGACATGTTTTCTTTTTGGTTGTCAAATAGCCAGCATGCAAGTGAAGCCGAAAGGGACGAGAATATGAATCAAGATACAAATAATACACAAACCGTTGATGTGTTAGTGGTTGGCGGCGGTGTAAACGGTGCCGGTGTAGCACTGGATGCGGCTGGTCGAGGCCTTTCGGTAGTGCTTTGCGAAAAGGGCGATCTTGCTGGCGCAACGTCTTCTTCAAGCAGTAAGCTTATTCACGGCGGTTTACGTTATTTAGAGCACTATGAATTTCGTTTAGTGAAAGAGGCGCTAGCCGAGCGAGAAGTGTTACTTCAAAAAGCCCCTCATATTATGTGGCCGCTACGTTTTCGTTTGCCCCATCAAAAACATCTTCGTCCCGCGTGGATGATTCGTATTGGCTTATTCCTTTACGATTCTTTAGCAAAACGAAACATGCTGCCGCGTTCAAAGAAAATGTCTACTTCGCCAACGGGCCCGCTTGTTAATGATATATCAACGTGTTTCGAATACTCAGATGGCTGGGTAGATGATGCTCGCTTAGTGGTACTTAACGCGCTTGCTGCCCAAGAAAAGGGCGCCACTATACATACTCGTACAGAGTGTATCAGTGCCGAAAAGCAAGATGATTTGTGGAAAGTGACATTAAAAGACATTGAAGGGAAAACGTTTACAGTGCTTGCGAAAGCGGTTGTAAATGCCGCAGGCCCTTGGGCGGTTTCTTTCCTCGATAGATTAGCTGATACGAAAAACCCAAATGCAATGCGTATGGTTAAAGGCAGCCACTTTATTGTTCCTAAGCTTTACGATACCGATGAAGCTTATATTCTTCAGAATAAAGATGATCGAATTGTTTTCGTTATCCCTTATGAAGATGACTTTTCTTTAGTGGGTACTACTGACGAAAATTACGTGGGGGAACCAACGAAAGCGGCTATTTCCGAAGCAGAAACCGATTACCTTGTTGATGTGGTAAATACGTATTTTAAAAGCAAGATTACGCCCGATGATATTGTGCATAGCTACAGTGGCGTGCGCCCTTTGTTAGAAGAAGCGAATGCATCGGCTCAAGAACTAACTCGTGATTATAAAGTCGAGTTAAGCGGTACGGCATCAACGCCTATTTTACTTAATATATTCGGCGGTAAAATTACCACTTATCGTAAGCTTGCCGAACATGCGGTAGACAAGTTAGTGACGTTATTTCCAAAAGCTGGAAAAGCATGGACGAAAGAAGTACCACTACCTGGTGGCGCTTTCGCTGATAAAGCCACGCTGCTTAGCGAACTTAAACAGGATTATCCTTGGTTGCCAGCAGAAGTTTGTGTGCGTTATGTTCGCCAGTATGGTTTGTTGTGCAAACTATTCTTAAGCGGTAAGACTTCACTTAGCGAGATGGGAGAAGACTTTGGAAGTCAATTTTTCCAAGCTGAAGTAGATTACCTTATTGAGAAAGAATGGGCGTTAACGTTAGAAGATGTTATCTGGCGTAGAACCAAGCATGGCTTGCGTTTAACCGATAGCCAGAAAAGCCACCTTGAAAGTTATTTAGCGACTAATACAGGTAAAAGCACTAAGGCCTCAACAGCTAATTTTTCAACAGAGGACGGGCTAAAACAAACGGCCTAGCCTGTAAGCCCCTATGCATTGAACTCAGTGAGCTATGCGCCTAGTACGTAGTGAACCCAGTGAGCAATAACCTAGTGCGCAATGAACCCAGTACGCAAAAATGTATACTGGGTTTTTATATCTCTAAGACATGCTTTATATTAATAAAATGGAAAAAAGCGTTTATTAAAAGGATTTCAGTATGCGTGAAATCATACTCGTTCGACATGGAAAGCCGTTATCTGCACACAATAATAAAGTTAATGCCGTAGATTACTCAAAGTGGGTAAGGGCGTATGACTTTTCAGAATTAGATCCCTCAAGTAAACCGGGTGCACCGGTAGACTTCACTAATAGCTATGTCATTGTTAGCCCATTAAAGCGGGCTAAATTATCGGCTGCACACCTTGGTGCCATTAAAATAGATGAGGAACTACCTAATCTAAAAGAGATGGATATCCCTTACTATAAACTGCCTTTGAAACTAAGAGCGTGGCATTGGGTGTTGTTGTGTCGCCTTATGTGGTTTATGGGAAAAACGGGGCGGTTTGAAAGCTTTAAAGATGCTAAAAAAAGAGTAGTGGAGCTTGCGGAATACCTAAAATTACTCAGCGAAACGCAATCTAAAATAATTCTTGTAGGTCATGGGCTTACTAACAGATTTTTACGCAAAAAACTGCAAGCAGAAGGTTGGTCACTACAAGCCAAAGACAATAAATTTTGGGGGGTTACTCGACTTACCCGTTAATACTGTTTCTTTCACTTCATTTCACTTCACCTCACAAACGAAACGCTAAATTCGCTAAAACGTAAAATTACTCAGTGTTTCTTGATTTCTGCCGTTAATATAAAGGCGAGAAAGGGAAGGAACGTTCACGTGAACAAATCAACAAAATCATTCATTCAATCATGCGCCTCCGTGTTAGCCATACTCATTTTAGTTGGCGTGTTTGGCTATGTTATTAGCCAAGTCGGTTCACAAACCAATAATGTATCTGAAACTCAATTTAGAAAATTAGCTAAAAAGTTTGAAGAACATGCACTAAATGCGCACTGGAAGTGGCGGGCACAGAAACCAACTTCTATCATAATGTTTATCCACTACGATAAAAACGGTAACGAGATTGATCGTGCGCCCGTCACTATGAATGATTTGGGCTGGCCAGCCGGCAAAAATACCGCCGAGGGATGTCAGAAAATTTGGTCAGCTTTATTGGCTATACCACTCAGTGTAGATGGCTATAAAGTTCGCGCCGATTTTGTTAGTGAGGGAGACGATGAAGACGATCAAATTTGGTGTCAATATAGCCTTAGTTCCGGTCCATATTTTAATTATTACCCACGCAAAGGTATGGTAACTAATTAATAGGTATGGTTTTTCATCCGCTTGTTTATTGTAGATAATTAGTCTACTTTTCAATAGATAAAGTGTTTATTCGTGGCTTTCTATTGTATCTTTCCTGCCACTTAACTTCGAAATTTTAACCGCGAAATCTTAACCAAAGTGGGCTTATGCAATTTAGAATGTTTTCTTCTCAAAATAAAGCGCCTAACTTAGTGGTTGGTGTTTCAATATGTGCATCAGAAATGCATGTAGTAGCAGTGGAGAAAAAAGAAAACATTTGGCAATTACATAGCAACAGTAAGCACGACTTATCTTCTGGTGGTGATATTGAAAATATCATTACTACAGTGCTAACTGATATGGGAAAACAAGCTTGCTCGGTTGCCATTACCTTATCGCAAGAGTCTTATCATATGGTGCAGGTGGAAAAACCAGATGTGCCTGAAGTTGATATTGTTAATGCCTTACCTTGGACCCTGGGTGACCTCGTACCCTACGAATCTTCTAATATCGTTTTAGATTATATCGATTACCCTGTGAAAGATCGCATGGGTGGACAGAAAATTGATGTATTCGCTGCAGACAAATCCGAATTATCTAAGCTAGTGACCAAGCTAGCAAAACTAAAAACAAAACAGTTATCACACATCCATGTGAAAGAAGTGCTTACAACTGAGATGTTGCCTGACGACGACTATGCCCGCTTGCTAATTATTCAAGAGCCTGGTAGTGAACCCTTTGTGATGATAATTCGGGCAAGAACTATTTGGCTTGCCAGAAGGCTGCGTGGGTTTGTAAGTAAATTTAATGAGCAAGTCGATATTGCGCAAGTTACTGATGCTCTTGGCTTAGAAATACAACGGTCTATGGATTTCTACGAATCACAATTAAAGCAGCCTCCACTAAAAGAAATACTATTTAAAATTCAGGTCGATAGTGCGCCAATCATAGAGAGGTTAAAGCCTTTTCAACCTGTCAATATGGGTACATTAGTGCCCGACTTACCTCTTGCTGATGTGGTAGACCCAGCCTGTCACTACGCACTAGCCAGTGCCTTAGCAGTGACAGCGGAGGCAGTAAAATCATAATGAAACGTACGATTAATCTATACCAAGCATCGCTTAAACCAAAAAAAGAAAAATTACCTCTTTCGAAGGTAGTTCGGGTGAATGGTGCTGCAGCAGTAATATTGATCCTCATCTGTGTGGTGTTAAGCACAGTAGAAAGCAGCAAGCAAAGTGCTAACGACACACTGACGGCAAGTGTGGTCTCGATACAGAAAGATATTGATTCTCTAGCACTTGCACTCAAATACAAAAGAGACACACAGAAACTAAAAGACAAGCTCGCTTCACTTAAGGTGACATTAAAAAACAAAGAAGAGCTTTTTACCTACCTAGAACACGGCGAATTATCTTTCGATGCTACCCAGTATGGGGAGGTAATGGATGATTTGGCCAGCCAACATAACCCCAATTTGTGGCTAACCCGCATATCAATCAACACAGATATTATTAAATTGTCTGGAAGAACCGAGCAACCGTCATCAATTCCAACGTGGTTAAAGCAGTTACAACAGTCTCCCTTTTTCAAAGGGAAGTCTTTTTCTGCGGTTAACTTAAAGCAAGTTGATGGTCAAGAATCAGTGAAAAAGTTTGTGATATCTACACAACTAGAAGGAGAGGGTGATGAGCCAATGGCAACAACTCTCTGATAAGTTTTCAGGTTTACAGCCTCGTGAAAAGAACCTTATTTTTTACGGCAGTTTGGCGTTACTTATCTATCTTTTTATTTGGGTAGGGATTACGACTCAACTAGATACGCTAGACAGCTTAAACAAAGTTCACCAGAAGAAGCTAAGCGAAGAAAAAGCGCTTTTAATTAAAAGAGATGCCCTACATGAAGCGCTTTCTATTGATTATAAAAAGCGTGTTCAAAGCGATATTGATAAACAACTAAAAGCATTAATCGCCATTGACGAAAAATTGAAAACACTGGATGAAGGGTTTGTTGCGGCAGATCGTATGCCTGAATTGCTAATGACCCTGCTTAACCAGCAAGACGATGTCAGTTTAATAAATTTTCAAGTGGATGCTACTCAGGCCATCCGCTTTGGAGATGGTGAAGAGCAAAGCGCCGTATTTTACAGACACAACATGACGCTGGTCATTGAAGGAGGCTTCTTTGCCGTTCGTGCCTATCTTGCTAGTTTGCAAAATGCAGATGAAAAAGTAGTGGTGACAGCGTTCGACTATGAAGTTGGTGAGTACCCATCGGCAAAATTGACGATGCAACTAGCGACGGTAAGTAATAATGAAACCTTTATTTCGTTGTAAGCGTGCCGTGGGCACTACTACAACACGCCTTGTTGCCCTGCTGGCAGCGAACTTGATGTTTGTAGGTAGCGCGGTTAGCGCAGTCGATCCTACTCGTCCTGCTGTATTGGGGGCAGTTAAATCTTCTCAAACCCAAGTGCCGCAAAATGGCGGTATGGTTTTACAGTCTATTTTTAAGAAATCTAAGAAGCTTACAGCCATTATATCCGGCGAGTTCTATAGCGAAGGCGACGCTATTGGCGAGTATGTGATATCTAAAATTAATCGACGTGACGTAGAGCTTGCAAACGGACGTCAGCGGAAAACACTCAGATTATATTCATATGAACTTAAAAAGTAACGGTATCTACAACGCAATTTTATTCACGGTAATGGCAACGCTAACAGGTTGCCAGTCTTACGGCGTGGGAGAAAAAGTTCAGCCTCACATTCGCGATGAATTGGAACGGCAGAATCAGCCTGTTGCCAAGCCAGCATTACCACCTCAGTTAGCGCAAGAGTTGTTGTCTTCAGTAGGCGGCTTCAATACCTCACCTAGCTTAAGTCAAACCGCTAAGTTTGATGTGGCTGCGAATAACGTAGATGTACGTCCGTTTTTTGATGCCTTGGTTGACGATACCCCTTACAGCGTTGCTGTGCATCCAGGGGTGAGTGGAAAAATCAGTTTAACCCTTAAGCAAGTTGGACTTGATGAGGTGATTAAAATCATCTCAAGAATGTACCCGCTAGATGTATTTGTTGAAGGAAAAGTAATTCAAGTTTTACCTGCTCAATTGAAAACAGAGTCAATTCCGGTCAACTTCCTAATGATAAAACGGTTTGGCGTGTCTAATGTTAGCGTTATTGCCGGTGGTGTAAGCGAGCAAGATCAAAGCAATGGTAATAGCAACAGCAGCGGTGTTAACGGCAATAATAATTCGAGTGTGCAATCTGGTGCGGGCGGTCAAAACGGAACCAGTAACAATATTCAGCAGCTTAATGGCTCTAACATTCAAACTACCAGTGAAAACGATTTTTGGAAGGATTTGAAAGAAGCTTTAGCGGCATTAGTGTCGCCTACAGAAGGTCGCAAGGTGGTGGTCTCGCCACAAGCAGGGCTTGTCACTATTCGTGCACTACCCAGTGAAATAGCGGTAGTAAAAGACTTTTTAATGCAAAGCCAAGAAAGTCTACAAAGGCAGGTAGTGCTAGAAGCGCGTATTATCGAAGTGACCTTAAGTGACGCATACCAACAAGGTGTACGCTGGGATCGGATCGCAAGTGGTTTAACCGGAAGCTTAAACTTCGGCCTTAGTGGCGGTAGTTTGGCCTCGAATTTCGCAGCTAATGCGGCGTCAGGTATCGACCCTGCTATTAACGCAGTAAACAGCATTGGTAACACTATATCTACGGATATTGGTGGCGTGTCTACACTTCGTATTGCCGCTGGTGACTTTGACGGCGTTATCAATATGCTACAAACCCAGGGCGACGTTCAAATGTTGAGTAACCCTCGGGTAACGGTAACGAATAATCAGAAAGCTGTGATCAAAGTAGGTCAAGATGAATACTTTGTTACCGATGTGTCTACCAGTGAAGATCAAAGTACAACTAGTACCGAGAACGAAAACGATATTGAACTTACCCCTTTCTTCTCTGGTATTGCGCTAGATGTTACGCCTCAAATTGACCGTAGTGGTTCAGTTATTCTGCACGTACATCCGTCGGTTACGGAAACGGCAGAACAAACCAAGGTTATTCAAGTGGGCGACCAACAAATACAACTGCCTTTGGCGCAAAGCAATATTCGTGAATCAGATACAGTTATTCGTGCTCAAGATGGCGAAATCGTCGTTATCGGTGGGCTTATGGAAACGGTAACGAGCGACCAAGAATCGAAAACACCTCTGCTTGGCGATATCCCGTTATTAGGCAATATGTTTAAAAATATCAGCAAAACGCAAAGTAAGAGAGAGCTTGTTATTTTGATTAGACCCTCTGTTGTGCAACCAGATTCGTGGGAAAAGCAACGTGAGCGTACTCAGTCATTGTTAGAAAAGTGGTATAGAAACTAATTATGTACCAAGACTTTTTCGACTTCACTGAGATGCCATTTTCGCTTACGCCAAATACAGAGTTTTTCTGTGCGTTAGCGCCTCATAATGAAGCCCTAAAAGTTATTCTATCTGCACTAAGTATGTCTGAAGGTTTTATCAAGGTAACGGGAGAAGTGGGAACAGGGAAAACCCTGCTTTGTCGTAAGTTGATCAATCATTTATCTGACAAATTTGTTGCCTGTTATTTACCTAATCCGTACCTGTCGCCCGATGAACTCCGTTTATCTTTTGCTAAAGAGCTCGGCATAAAACTAGATACCGAGACAGAACGTCCGAATTTGCACAATGCTATTGAAGCACAACTGCTCACCTTAAAACGAGAAGGCAAACAAGCTGTACTTATTATTGATGAGGCTCAGTCGCTCAGTTGGGATGCGCTAGAAATGTTGCGCCTGTTTAGTAACTTGGAAACGGAAAAAAGTAAATTGCTGCAGATTGTACTATTTGGGCAACCTGAATTAGATCAAAATTTGGCGCACAAGAAAGTGCGTCAAATTCGCCAGCGCATAAGCTTCTCTTATACGTTGCGAAGTATGACGTCATCAGAAGTAACCTATTACATAGGACATCGCCTGATGACGGCTGGTGGCGAAAAATCGATTATCCCCAATAGCCTGTGTACTTTTATTTCTATGGTTACGCAGGGCACACCTAGGCTAGTGAATATCATGTGCCATAAAATGTTACTGCATGCCTATGGACAAGGCAAAGCGCGGGTAAATTGGCAGCATGCACTGAATGCCACATTAGATACGGAAGATTGTAAGCGACGCGTGGTGCCGCGCCAAAGCATTATCATGTTTTCCATGTTTGCAATCGTGTTAATTGGTTTAGTAGAGCTAGTCCCTTGGGGTAGCGTATGAGCCTACTCAATAACACACTTAAGTCGCTGGATGCCCGTGATAGTTCGGACGATTTTGGCCTGCCTCCTACTGTGAATGTCACCCGTCAGTTTCCAGTAAAACGTACGATTTTGGTCGTGCTAGTGGTATTGGCACTATTGTGGGTAGTGCTATCTAGCTCAAAAGATGCAGAGCTTAGCGACCCGGCCATAACGTCGCCCCAAGCGAATACAAAAAACGAAAAACGATCTTCGAATGATTCGCAGCTTGTAGATGGGATTGAGCAAAGCGCGCTCGAGCCAAAAGCCCCGAACCAGAAAATCCTAGAACAAGCTGCTACAGAAAAACAGCCTGCTGACGCAACAGCGGCGCAACAAGGCATGCAAGCTACACCATTAGACAGTGCAGACATAGCGGCACAACAGCAACAGGTTTCGGTAGCTGCACAGGCGTTTACCCAAGATAGCGACGATGATGAGGCGCCTTATCGAGCTCAAGCTGAGGCGCGACAAAAGCTAACTGAGGTACGAGAACCAGCCGTTGATAATAGAGCGTCTGTATCTGAAGAACCCGCTAAAGCTATCTTAAGTGCGACTGACAGTACTAATGGCAGCCTTGTAGCTAATGAAAGCCCTGAAGCGAATGTCATGGTTAAAAATGGCGTTGAAATGAATGCGATGGCTTCAACAAGCGAAGCCGCGTCATCAACATCAGTGGGCATGGTAACCCGGCAGAATAATGTTTCTGTCGCGCCCAAATCGATGGAAAAACAAAGTGAAGTGCATTTGGCTGCGGGTATTCGTTCATTCGAATTTGGCATGTTTGAAGATGCACAAGACAGCTTCATGCGCGCGCTTGAAGCAAGCCCAGAAAATAACAGTGCAAGAGAACGCTTAGTTGCCCTCTTGTATGGTCAAAACAATTCCGACGAAGCGCTAGCTTATTTAGCCCAAGGAATGCGGTCCCAACCTGCCAATTTGTTGTGGCGAGAACTGGCTGCAAAAATACTTATTGAGCAAACTCGATATGCTGATGTACTCGCTATTATGCCAGACGATTTGGATATAACGGCATTAACCGAGAAGCGCGCCGATTACTTAATCATAAAAGGTACGGTGGCGCAGGCGCTTGAAAGCCATAAGAAGGCCATGTCAGCGTTTTCTGCTATGACCAAATTACAGCCTAATTTGGGTAAGTGGTGGTTGGCGCTAGGCATCAGCAGTGAAGCACTAGAATATACGGCGCTTGCTACACAAGCCTATACCAGTGCGATTAGTAAAGGCGGCCTATCTGCTGATTCTGAGCAGTACGTTATCCAGCGTTTACATGTATTACAGGAGCAATATTAATGCGACCTCGGTTAAAAATGCGCTTGGGCGACCTTTTAGTTCATGAAAACATTATTTCAAGTGAACAGTTAGAGCAGGCTCTTTCAGCCCAACGAGCATCTGGAAGGAAACTGGGTGATACGCTTATTCAGCTTAACTTTATTAGTGAGCCCCAACTTTTACGCTTTTTGGCGCAGCAACTTAATGTTCCTTTTTTAGATATTACACAGCGTAGAATTGACCCTGAACACGCCCAGTTATTGCCAGAAACTTATGCCCGTCGATATCGCGCATTAGTGATTGAAGCCGACAGCGACTCGGTACTGTTAGGCATGAGTGATCCAACGGATCTTGGCGGGCTCGATCAATTAGGCCCCTTATTTGAACCAAGAACCCTAGATCTTGCCATCGTTCAAGAAACTCAGATGCTAGAGGCATTTGATACGGTTTACCGTCGTACACAAGAGATTGCTTCGTTCGCCGAAAAGCTTGATGAAGAGTATGACGACGATGTCGACTTTGAGCTTTCAGCGTTAGACGACTCTACCTCTGATGCTACCGTCGTTAAACTATTACACTCCATCTTTGAAGATGCGGTACAAGTGCGTGCTTCGGATATCCACATAGAGCCTGATGAAAAAACGCTTCGTATTCGACAACGGGTTGATGGGGTGTTGCAAGAAAATATACTAAACCAAGTGAAGATAGCCTCTGCACTGGTACTTCGCTTGAAGCTAATGTCAGGCTTGGATATTTCTGAAAAACGCTTACCTCAAGACGGACGTTTTAATATTAAAGTGAAAGGGCACACCTTAGATGTACGTGTGTCTACAATGCCTGTATCAAACGGCGAAGCAGTGGTTATGCGTTTGCTAGACCAGTCTGCTGGGTTGTTGAGTTTGGAACAAACCGGTATGCCTTCAGCCATGGCTGAGCGATTTAGAACGGCTATTCACCGACCTCATGGCATGATTTTGGTTACAGGGCCTACCGGCTCAGGTAAAACCACCACTTTATATGGTGCCTTAAGCGAACTTAATAGCCCGAACAGTAAAATTATTACGGTAGAAGATCCTATCGAATATCGGTTACCACGAATTAACCAAGTTCAAGTTAACCAAAAAATAGGGTTAGATTTTGCCGCTATTTTGCGTACCACATTAAGACAAGATCCCGACATCATCATGGTGGGGGAAATGCGAGACCAAGAAACCGTTGAAATTGGGTTACGAGGCGCGTTAACCGGTCACTTGGTATTAAGTACCCTTCACACCAATGACTCAGTAACCAGTGCAATACGTTTGATTGACATGGGCGCTGCACCTTACTTGGTTGCCACCTCATTACGAGGCGTTTTAGCGCAAAGACTAGTCAGGCGTATTTGCGAAAACTGCAAAGTTGAAAAGCAGCCAACCAGTCAAGAAATGACCTGGGTTAAATTTCTAAATCCATCGTTAAGTGAAGCCCGTTTCCATCATGGCAAGGGATGCAACAGTTGCAACCACACTGGCTATCGTGGACGAATAGGTGTGTTCGAATTTCTAGAAATGAATGAAAGCATGATGGAAGCGTTGCGCAGCAATGATACACAAGGTTTTGTCGATGCCACTAAGGAGAATAAAAGCTTCATACCGCTTTCGCACATGGCATTGGATTACGCCGCAGAAGGTAAAATTTCGCTAGAAGAAGTATTCAAAGTGGCTGAAGTAGTGCCTGAGGTACTTAATAGCTAATGCCACAGTTTAAATATGCAGGCAAGTTACCTTCTGGTGACAGTAAAAATGGCGTTATAGAAGCTAGCTCCGAAAAAATGGCGGCGCAATCGCTATTGGCGCAAAAAATTGTGCCTTTGAGCATTGTAGAGTCGAAAGGTAATGAGGGCGAGAAAGAAGGTATTAACCTAAATAATCTGTTTGCACCTTCGATTGGGCTGGATGAACTGATTATCTTTTCTCGCCAAATGTATTCACTGCTTAAAGCGGGCATACCGATTATTCGCGCTATTAACGGCCTTAGTGAAAATGCATCTCACAAGTATTTCAAAACCATTTTAAAAGATATTTCTAGTCAGTTAGAGCAGGGAAGAACCTTATCTAGCGCGATGACAAAATACGAAAGAATTTTTACTAAGTTAACTATTTCAGTGGTCGTGGTGGGCGAGAGCACCGGTAAGTTAGACGATGTTTTTTTACAGTTAGCGCAATATTTTGAGCGTGAACAAGAAACAAGAAAACGGATAAAGTCGGCACTTCGATACCCTACATTCGTAATTATTGCGTTAGTTATTGCGATGTTTATTTTGAACTTGTTTGTGATTCCTGTGTTCTCTGAAATGTTTAGTCGGTTTGATGCAGAACTGCCGCTAATGACACGAGTACTTATGGGGACTTCTGCTTTTTTTGTCAATTATTGGTGGCTTCTTATTCTAATAATTGTTGGCACTATTATCGTGGTAAAACAGTATGTTAATTCGACTAATGGACGTCTCACATGGGACAAATTTAAACTAAAGTTGCCTGTCGTAGGAAGTATTATTGAGCGATCATTATTATCAAGGTACAGCCGTAGTTTTTCGATGATATTAAAAGCCGGTGTACCACTTACTGCGGGGCTTTCACTTACTGCAGATGCGGTCGACAACGCCTACATGCAAAAGCGTATCAGAGAGATGCGACAAGGCATTGAAAAAGGCGAGAGTTTGTTAAGGGTGTCGAAGAACAGCGGGCTATTTTCTTCTCTGGTACTACAGATGGTAGCGGTGGGCGAAGAAACCGGGCGTTTAGAGCCGTTATTAGAAGAAAGTGCTGATTATTACGAGCGTGAAGTCGACTTTGATTTAAAAAGTCTGACCGCCAAAATTGAGCCTATTCTTATTGGCTTTGTAGCAGTAATGGTATTGGTCCTAGCGCTAGGAATATTTACCCCAATGTGGAGCATGATGTCCGCAGTAAAAGGTGGGTAGTGAATGTCAGACGCCAGAAAGGGATTATTCAACTATATTGTAATTGGTGTCTTAATTTCAGCGTTGGCAACGGTTTATGTTTTTTATGCAACGCCACTTATTAGTGAGGCTGAACAAGTAAATCGCCGAACGGTAGAAGTAGAGTTTGAACGCACTGTTATGTTGGCTCGGGCTCAATGGCTGAAAACAAAGAGCAGTGTAGTGCGGATATACGAAACACAGTTGTTAAATACTGGCAAAGTCGCACAGAACAAGTCTGGAGCCCTTGAGTTACTCATTAACAGCAACGGATGGCCGGAAGGGATGGATAAAGCAGAAGATGCAGCCTGCGAGCAGCTTTACCGCTTATCTTCTTCTACTACCGCGGCGAATAGTGAACTTACTATTACGGCACAGCGAGACAGGCAAGGTTTTTTAGAATGTAGGTATGTAATCGACGACATACTTTGGTTTATGTATACCGCTAAAAATGGCGTTATACATAAAAATTAGCAATGTTACACCGAGAACACGGCGATAGTCCGTCAATGAAGGAGATGTTATGAAAATGAATCAACAGGGTTTTACGCTCATTGAGTTAATCATTGTGGTCATCATTTTAGGCTTGTTAGCGGCTACAGCGTTACCTCGCTTTATTGATGTGACAGACGAAGCTCGTGAGGCCAGCGTTGAAGGTGTGGCAGGCGGTTTTGCTGCAGCGGTTGGTTTAGTGCGTGCGCAATGGGAAGTAGAAGGTCGCCCTAGCGGAAACAATGGAAATGGTAACGGTACTGTAGTTACTTACGACCAAACCTTAGTGGGTGTAGATGGAACTATTGGTTATCCAACAGGAAGTAGTACAGGTAATACATTAGTAAGCACTGTGAACAGTACCGAGTGTAAAAATGTTTTTGACTTAGTTTTACAGTCGGCGCCAACGAATACCACGTCAACAAACGATACCTTGATAGCAGATTTTCGTTATGCGGTGCGTGAGGACGACTCAGGTGCAAATGCAGAATGTGTTTATTATCTAGTGGAATCTATGGGCCTACCTACCAGTACAGCACCTGCTGATGGTACGCCAGATGGCACTACTCATGACGGCTTTACCTATAACCCAGCCACTGGCCAGGTTACTGTTTTTTAATTTTTACGTTCAGGAAATATGACTATGCAAACGGTTTCAACGCAAAAGGGTTTTACCCTTATTGAATTAATTATTGTAATTGTATTGTTAGGTATTTTGGCAGTAACAGCCGCACCTAAGTTTCTAAATCTTCAAGACGATGCACGTGACTCAGTGTTACAAGGTATGGCCGGTTCGTTAGAATCAGCATCATCAGTGATTTATGGTAAATCGTTGATTAATGATGTAGCCGGTACCAGTGATGGTAGTGAAAGTGTTAATGTTGGAAACAGCACTACGGTAAGCGTTGTATACGGTTACCCAGATGCTGCAACAACTGCTAACTTTACCAGTATCTTAGATTCAGATATTGGTAATACCGGTGGCGATTATCAAACCGCAGTGGTAACGGGCACGCCTACAAAAATTCTAATTTACTATGCAGGATTTGGTGATTATGCGACTACGGCCCCTTCGGCGGCTGGTGCAGCGTGTGCGGTAGAATATACCAATGCAACTGCAGAAGGCGAACGCCCAGTAATCACCGTAAACACTTGCGTTCTATAATGTGAAGGATCGTGGTTTTACATTAGTAGAACTGATTATCACGATAATTGTAATTGGGGTGTTAGCGATTACCGCTGCACCCCGGTTTCTCGGTAGCGATACCGAAGATGCCATTTCACTTCGCGATCGCACACTTCAGTTTGTTCGAAATATGCAGTTTCGTGCTATGCAAAATACCTTAGACACCAGTTGTGTGAAAATCACTGCTACAGCAATAGCGCCGCCCGCTTTGCACAATTGTGCGAATTCCTTATCTCTGTCTTTCGATGATGATCAAGTTATTCAAACTACTGGTACTGATGTGCTTTTCCAAGCAACCGATAGTAATGGCAATACCTTCAGTGAAATTCGTTTTGATGGATGGGGTAGACCTAGCAATATTGTCTGTGCAACTACTTGTCGCATTCAAGCTAGTACTTTTGCTGTGTGCTTAAGCGGTGAAGGGGCGATTTATGCCTGCTAGCAATACCACTGCGGTCAAACAAAGCGCGTTTAAACCGAGCTTATTTAAAAAAGGTGCGTTTAAAAAAAGTACTTTGCCGCAAAGAATGACAGGTTTTACCCTGTTAGAGCTGGTGGTAGGTATCGTAGTATTTACTATTAGTTTAACCGTGGTGTTGTCGTTAATTGCGCCCCAGGCTGCGCAAACCGCTGAACCTCTAAGACAAGTTAAGGCCGCTAAGTTAGGGCAGTCTTTAATGAATGATATTCTAAGTCGTTCATTTGATGAAAACAGCGATAAAAGCCCCCCTTTTGAAACCTGCAACGAAAAAGCATCTGGGTGCTCTACCACATTAGGCAGTGAAGAAGCATCTTCAGATGATTACGATGATGTGGATGACTACAATGGCTTAACGGTCAACAATGTTGGCGGCAACTATTCAAGTTTTAGTTATACCGTTAATGTGGAATACGACAGCGACCTAAACCAAGCAACCTCAAACGACGGTGATACCTATAAGCGGATAGATATTGCGGTTACCGCACCCGATGGGCAAGTATATCGATTCAGTGCTTATCGAGGCAGCTATTAATGAAAAGCGTAAAGGCCCAGCGAGGGTTTACATTAATAGAGCTAATTCTCGTTATTGTTATCTTAGGCATAATGAGTGTGTCGATAGCGCAAGTTGTTTCACTCAGTGCGCAAATTTATATTACCGGTGCCGATAGAACCCGTCTTGTTTCGCAAGCGCGGTTCGTTATCTTACGGTTAGAAAAGGAACTGCGAAATATCGTTCCTAATTCTGTAGCGTTCGATTCATCGTTAGGCTGCTTGAGCTATTACCCGATAAAACAAAGCGGCACCTACGTAGACGATGCTTTCGACAACCCCATGCACGTGGTTATATTCGATAGCATTATTGCCGAAGATGATACCTTGGTCGTTTATCCAACCAGCCCACAAAGTGTGGTGGATAATGGTAGAAACATTGATAGCATAAATTCGTCAACGGATGCGCCCTCTAGCAGTAATCAGTTTGAATTAACGCTAGACACCCCTGTTAGTTCAACCTCTCCAGGTAAGCGATTTTTTGTCCCTGAAGCACAGGTTAGTATTTGCCAGGTAACCAATGCACTGGGAAATGTACTCACTCGTAGCCAAGGTGGTACAACAACAGTTTTAGCGACGGATATTTCCCAGTGGAATACCAATATTGTTACGGCAGGGCTACGCCAAAATGGTCTTGTTGAAGTTGAACTCACCATTGAAGGCCGTGACAACGAAACCTTAAGCGTTGTACACGAGATACATTTTCCTAATGTCCCTTAATCAAATGTCCCTTAATCATGCAGCGTCACTTCACCGACAAAAAGGCTCAGCCACCATGGTTGCTGTGATCATTAGCCTTGTGCTGCTGTCGATAGGTATCGCGTTATCAAACCAAATTTCATCCAATGCACGACAGCAGTCTATTGAATACTATGGCGCTCGCGCATATTTATCGGCCCAAAGTGGGTTGGAAGTGGCTATTTCAAGGCTGGTGAATAATAACAATCCGAACTGCAGTGTTATTGAGGCCCCAGTTAACATAGCGGCAGATGCGCTCTCAAATTGCACTGTGACATTAAGTTGTGATGTAGAAACCAATGTTGATGAACCCGAAGTGAGCGCCGGCGCAATTAGGGTGTATCTACTTGAGTCACTCTCTCAATGTAGCGCAGGTCAGTTATCTACCTCACGGCGTGTATTAGTTGAAGTAAGGCAGGAAGAATAATGAGAATAAACTCCCTACTAGTCAGTATGATGCTAGTGCTTACTTTCAGCATTCAAGTAATGGCCGTACCTCAAATAGAAGGGCGTTTCATAGAGCTGCAAAATACCTACAACAAAGCCGAATGGACCACCATCAGCTTTTCGCAAGTGTATGACGAAGCGCCCGCAGTTTTCATGCTGTCTACAAACCAAGGGGGAAACCCCGCTATAGTAAAAATTCGTAACGTAACGAGAACTGGCTTCGAGGCGTTGCCATTAGAGCCGTCTGGCGAAGATGGGCCTCATATCACCATGGGTGGACACTATTTAGCGATTGCGTATGGTGTACATGAATTTCCCGATGATGTGGTGATAGAAGTTGCAAAAATGGAACTTGGCGCCGACACAATTCAAGCGGCAGCCAAATCTGATTGGCCTTTAACGGGCACTAACAGTGAGCGTTATGCGCAAGTTAATTTTGAAAATGAGTTTAGCGAACAGCCTACCTTTTTCCATTCTATTCAAACAGTAAATAACCAAGTAAATATAAGCGGACAAGAGCCACCGAATAAACCGCAGCTACCTTTTTTAACCGTTGCCGCCAAGTGGGATTTTAAGGGGAGTAATGGCGCCACTCCTTCTGCAACCGAACAAACTTACTTTATGGCCTTGGAAGCCTCAGAAACCCAATATGAGGCAGTCACCCGTACTGAAACCGTGGCTTATATGGCGACCACTGAAGGCAGCGCTAGAAGTTTCTTTGATGACGATGGCAAAGAAGTAGAATGGGAAGCCTTTTTTGTCGATAACAAAATATTGGGTTATAGCGATGCGTGTAGAACCAACAATTTCAGGAATAATTACGACGAAACCCCTCTAGTAGCCGCCA
Organism: Alteromonas sp. 1_MG-2023; assembly: GCF_030547075.1. GTDB lineage: Bacteria > Pseudomonadota > Gammaproteobacteria > Enterobacterales > Alteromonadaceae > Alteromonas. Next base: position 319,221 of record NZ_JAUOQH010000004.1, read on the forward strand.
GTAAAATATCAAGAAATGAAGATGACGGAGGGTGGCTTCGCAGTTGTAATTTAAACTCAAACCGCTTAGGGCTTAGAGTTGATGAAGACAGATATATTGAAAACGAGCGAAATCATGTTGAAGAAGAAGCTAGTATAATAGCGATGACATCTGAGTTTGTTTTCAGCGGCGATGTACCTAGCTGTGAAGTGGTATTCCCAGGCACATTAGCTGCCTTCAGCGATAGCGAAATCTTCCTTTCTGCCAACAGTCGTATTATAGACGATAACAACGGGCAGCTTACTACAATACAATATGCTAATGATGCTGAAGATAACGATGAACTGCCATTATGCGGAGACCCTGGTGTAGCGTGTTTTGCTAGCAATACCAACGCGCTAACGGACGCTCAACTTCGCGCCATTCCAAGTATTACCATTGAAGATACTGGCCCCACTTTTTTACCCACCGAACTTGCTGGCGATTATTTTTTCAAGCGGGATGTGGTTACCATGGAAGCGGCAAGCTATAACGTAGTGGCGCCAACTCGAATCTATGTCGCTGATGCTGACACGTTTCCAGATATCACCTCAGTATTTACCATGGCAAACACCAGTATTACGGTAAGCGACGGTGCCTATTTAGCCATTTATGTTGAAGGTGATGTGGTCATTGACGCCACTAACCCTTATGCGTCAATACTTGCCACAGGGGGTATTCGATTCGTGAATATTTCCGGTGAAACCATTACGGGTAATTTTACCGGTGGTGGAGGTGTTACTGCTAATGCTGCTTTAGTGGCGCAGGCTGGTGATGTACCCAGTAATATTCCAGGTATATGTGGTCGCGAGGTAATAGAGGTATTAAACCACTATCGATTTGAATTAGCTGATGCAAAGGGCAGTAGCTGCGCAGCAAAATCTGTAACTTTGAAGGCATGCGCTGATGTCGATTGTGATTTACTTTACTCCCAGCCTTCTACAGTAGGGCTATTGCCATTGAATAGTAATAGCTACCAGTGGAGCCCTGATGACTCGGTGACTTTTATTGGTCAAGTATCATTAACCTTAGACAGCTTAAAAGGTAACGACCCCGAATTAGCAACATCTGGTGAAGACCCATCCTCACAATTGCGATGCTTCATTGGAGGAAGTGAAGTGGCGTTGGCCCAATGTGATATTAACTTTGAAGAAGACGGGCTTACATTTACTAACATTACCGATGATAACGAAACTATCGTGACCCAGTTATCAGGGAAGCCCTCTGATGAAGGGTATAACCGAAAAACCTATGCCATTGAGGCATGTGCCAATACGGATACACTTAAAAACAATACCGTGGATGTAAGCTTAAACTACACCTGTGCAAGCAGTAGCTCATGTAGTAACAAGTTGGTCTTTTCAAACGACGGCAATGACCATGAACTTGGTACTAGCGCCGCTACCTATCAATTAGCCTTTGATAACGACTCTCGCGCAGAATTTACGATTCAGTATCCTGATGCTGGGGAAATTTCACTCGCGGCCGAAGTCTCGGTAGGCAGTGGCGTATCAGGTTCTTCAAATACCTTTATCGTACGCCCATTTGGTTTTGATTTAGCAGTGCGGACCGACAACGGTTCAGCAGATAACTCTAATGCGTTAGCCACCAATTCAAACGGCAGCGTGCTTAAACGTACCGGTGAAGACTTTGTATTTCAAATAAGACCTACACAATGGGTGGATGGGGAAGACGACGATAACGATGGCGTACCTGATGACTTTGCCGAATTAAGCAATAACATAACCGCCAAACATTATTCTGGCACTGTGGATTTAACAACCACGGCAATATTACCAAGTGGCGGTGTTGTGGGCACGTTAGATGGCGCACAAAATGGTATCGTGTTCGATGATGATGACAGCGTAAATACAGCGTTAAACTATGATGAAGTCGGCACTATTACTATTGCTGCATCCAGTCGTTATTTATCATCTGAAACCGTACTGGGTGAAATTCAAAACGTAGGACGGTTTGCCCCTTCAAACTTTTTACTTAGCGGCGATGTGCTTACAGGGTGCGATATAGATGGCAGCACGCTGACGTACTTTGACCAACCTCTGCAAGATGTGTCTTTTGTTCTGCAAGCGGTTAACCACAATAACGAACGTATGGCTAATTATCGAGATGGTTTCGACAAGTTAACCAATATTTCAATGTTGGTTGAAGACTCTGGTACCCAGCTTAATCGGCTTATTAATGTTGACGCTATGGGCTGGTTGCAATCGGGTGCTACAGGGCAAATCGACTTTAGCGATACTAATATTACATTTACTCGTTTAGCTGACGCTGAACTAGATGGTGCGTATTTAGATGCCTCTTTAATTTTGTCGTTAGATGAATCTCAACTAGAAAGTGCAACGGTAAATAATAGTGTGTGTTCTGTAGACTGCACCGCTTCAATCGATACGGGGTTAGCCTTTGCCTATGGCCGAGCCACATTAATTAATAATTACGGTAGCGAAAGTGAAGATTTATTATTGCCACTGCAAACGCAGTATTACGATGGTGCCGATTGGCGCATGAGTACGCAAGATAATTGCACTGCGTTCGATCATGCTAATGTGGATGATGTGTCTTCTACGCTGACCACCAGTGAAACAGGCACTTTAGTCACCGGCGCTTATGATGGCCGTGATGGTATTCGCGTGTCATCTCCAACGGGAGAGGGAATTTTCCCCGTAGAATATAATCCTTCAGCTTGGTTATTATGGGATTGGGACGGTGATGGCACAGCTGATGAGCCGCCAGAAGCAACGTTAACTTTCGGCGCTTTTAGGGGCAATGACAATATTATCTACAAAAGAGAAAAAGTAGGAAATTAACTTTGTTAATGAACCTTACGAACATTTCATTGTCATCAAGGGGCTAGTATCAATCTATCTCGGCATGAAATATAGAGGGCGAGAAGCTAATTAAAAGATATTTGCAAGGTTAACCTAGGCATTACTTGCCCAAATATGCCCTCGTTGTTAAAGTGTGCGGATAAATATCGACTTCACGTTAAAGCGCTGTCATCTCACCATTGCTAACACGCGATAACACAGAAACAGGAATACACTTTTCATGTTTAAAAAGCTTCGAGGCATGTTCTCTAATGATCTGTCCATCGACCTCGGAACAGCTAATACGCTGATTTACGTTAAAGACCAAGGTATTGTACTCAACGAACCCTCTGTAGTAGCTATTCGCCAAGAGCGTGCTGCTGGGCCTAAAAGCGTTGCCGCTGTAGGTGCAGAAGCCAAACGAATGTTAGGTAGAACACCAGGTAACATTCGCGCTATTCGTCCTATGAAAGACGGTGTTATTGCCGATTTTTATGTGACAGAGAAAATGCTTCAGCACTTTATCAAACAAGTGCATGACAACAATTTCCTTCGCCCAAGTCCTCGTGTTTTAGTTTGCGTTCCATGTGGTTCTACTCAGGTAGAGCGCCGAGCCATTAAAGAATCTGCTCTAGGAGCAGGTGCACGGGAAGTGTATTTGATTGATGAGCCTATGGCCGCAGCTATCGGTGCAGGCTTGCCAGTATCAGAAGCAACCGGTTCAATGGTGGTCGACATTGGTGGTGGTACTACCGAAGTGGCTATCATTTCACTTAACGGTGTTGTGTACTCTTCATCGGTTCGTATTGGTGGTGATAAGTTCGACGAAGCTATCATTAACTATGTGCGTCGTAACTTTGGCTCATTAATTGGTGAAGCCACAGCCGAACGTATTAAGCATGAAATCGGTGCAGCCTACCCGGGTGAAGAAGTACGTGAAATTGAAGTGCGCGGTCGTAACCTTGCTGAAGGTGTACCTCGTGGTTTCACACTAAACTCGAATGAAATTCTAGAAGCATTGCAAGAACCGCTTACCGGTATCGTTTCAGCGGTAATGGTAGCACTTGAGCAATCTCCACCAGAGCTAGCATCTGATATTTCAGAGCGTGGCATGGTATTAACCGGTGGTGGCGCATTACTGAAAGATTTAGATCGTTTGTTAATGGAAGAAACGGGCATTCCAGTTGTTATTGCTGATGATCCGCTTACTTGCGTAGCGCGTGGCGGTGGTAAGGCTTTCGATATGATTGACCTGCACGGTGGCGACCTGTTTAGCTATGAATAAACAGGAAAGGCAACCTTAAGGTTGCCTTCTTTGTATTATGGATACTATATTCACCCGCGGTCCTTCACTGAATAATAGACTAGCGCTGGCAATTGTTTTGTCAGCGTTACTTATTTTTGTGGATCACAAAGTAGAAGGGTTTAAATCGACCCGAGTCTACCTCAACTCATTCATGAGTCCATTGCAGTACTTGGCCAATTTGCCTCGGTTAATGCTAAGCGAAAGTGCGCAGCGGCTTACATCTCAAGAAGATCTTCTTGAAGAAAACGACAAGCTTACCAATCAATTGCTGCTGATGAGCGAAAAGCTCCAGCGGTTTGATGCTCTATCGCAAGAAAACAAACAGCTTAGACATTTACTGGATGCACCCGTACGTAATGATTTACGTAAAATGGTGGCTGAACTCATGGCGGTTGATAAAAACCCCTATAGCCAGCAAGTGGTTATCAACAAGGGCGCTATTGATGGGGTTTACTTATCTCAGCCTATTATTGATGAAAAAGGCATAGTGGGGCAGGTGATGGAAGTTGGCACTACCAATAGCCGCGTGTTATTGCTTGCCGATGTTACCCATGCCATTCCTGTTCGCTCCCAGCGTAATGATATTCGCTTTATTGCCACAGGTAGCGGTGCGTTAAACGAATTGTATTTAGAGCATGTTCCTCATAGTGTTGATATTAAATCGGGAGATGTAATGATTTCTTCCGGTTTAGGTAAGATTTTTCCAGAAGGTTATCCGGTGGGTACGGTAAAAGAAGTGCGACGGGATGAAAGTCGCCCATTTTCTATCGTTACGGTTACCCCGATGGCTAGGTTAGATCGCCTAAAGTACTTACTATTACTGTGGTCTGATGAAGATAAACCTAGCGACAATGATGTTGATAACGACATTAATAGTCAAAGTAAAGACAACGCGAACAAAGCCGATGTTGAGGCAAATGGCGAACAAAATAGCGTAGAAAGTAGCGTAGAAAATAGCGGGACAGGAAGAGATACACAAAGCAATGCCACTTCAGGCAATGAGGAGGCTGAAGATGATTCGTAAGCGCCATTCAGTTATCGTCACCACGCTGTTAATTGCCCTAGTACTTCAAATAGTACCATTGCCTATTCAGGCCGATTTATATCGCCCCGATTGGGTGTTGATTGTGCTCGCATATTGGAGCATGGCATTACCCCATAGAGTGAATGTGGGTGTGGCTTTTCTAACTGGTGTAGCGGTAGATATATTAGTGGGTACTACCTTGGGTATTCACAGCTTAAGCTTGAGCATTTCAATTTATATTTTAGCGGCCAATTATCAGCGACTTCGAAATTATTCTGTATGGCAACAAGCGATCGTGATTGGATTACTGTCATCGCTGTATCACTTACTCACATTCTGGGTACAACACTTACTCACAGATATCTATTTCCAACTCGATTATTTGTGGCCAGTGCTTACCTCTATGTTGCTTTGGCCGTGGGTATTTTGGCTACTACGTAAAACCCGTCGTCAATTTTCCATTACTTAAAGTATGAGACTCGTATCGTGAATTATTCAGTAGTCTTAGCCTCTGCTTCTCCTCGTCGTACTATGCTTTTAGATCAAATGGGCATCGCCCACACGGTGAAGCCCGTGGATATTGATGAATCTGCATTACAAAACGAAACCCCTCAATACCAGGTTGCTCGATTAGCGAAGCAAAAAGCGGAAACCGCGTTGGCGCGATTAAAGGCCGAAGGTGCACTAACTGAAAACACGCTAGTGTTAGCTTCAGACACGTTAATTGCTTTTAACGGTGCGAGTTTGGGTAAGCCAGAAGATAAAGAAGACGCAAGACGTATTCTTTCTATGCTGTCTAATAACGAACATGAAGTACTGACGGCCATTAGTGTGGCGTCTTCATCCAATCAAGTAACACAAACGATTACTACCCATATAACTTTTGCCGCATTGACGAACGATGAAATTGACGCATACTGGGAAACAGGTGAACCTGCTGATAAAGCAGGCAGTTACGCCATTCAAGGTATTGGCGGGCAATTTGTTAAAGCGATTAACGGCAGTGCTAGCGCAGTGGTAGGGTTGCCTTTGTATGAAACAAGGCAACTACTTAGAGAATTTGGAGTCGTGTAGTGAGTGCAGAGCTACTAATTAATGTTACACCGTCAGAGTCTCGTGTTGTTCTTATCGAAAATGGGATATTGCAGGAAATTCACGTAGAGCGTCATACTAAGCGTGGCCTAGTGGGCAATATCTACCGTGGTAAAGTCAGCCGAGTCTTACCCGGTATGCAAGCCGCATTTGTGGACATTGGCCTAGAAAAAGCCGCTTTTCTGCATGCTTCAGACATCGTCATTCACAATGAAATTGCTGAAGAAGTATCTGCCAGTCATATTCAAAAACAAGACATTCGTGAACTTGTTCGAGACGGCCAAGATATCGTTGTGCAGGTGGTGAAAGACCCTATAGGCACTAAAGGCGCTCGCCTGACTACCGACATTACCATTCCAAGTCGTTATTTAGTGTTTATGCCAAGTGTTACCCATGTTGGTGTTTCTCAACGTATTGAAGAAGAAGTTGAGCGGGAGCGTTTGAAAACCCTAGTACAGGAATTCTGCGACGAAAACGGTGGCTTTATTTTACGTACCGCTGCTGAAGGGGTGGGCAAAGCTGAATTACAGCAAGATGCCGCGTTCTTACGCCGACTGTGGGACAAAATTCAATCGCGGATGAAAAAGCGCAAATCTAATGTGCTATATGAAGATTTACCACTAGCCCGCAGAGTACTGCGCGACTTTGTAGGCACAGAGCTAGACAGAATTCGTATCGACTCTAAGTTGTCATTCCAAGAATTGTTTCAGTTCACCAAAGAATACGTGCCTGAAATGAACGGTAAGTTGGAGTACTACACGGGCGACCGCCCTATCTTCGATTTACACGATGTTGAAAACGAAACCCAGCGTGCCCTTGAGCGTCGAGTCGATTTAAAATCAGGTGGTTATTTGATTATCGATCAGACCGAAGCCATGACTACCATCGACATTAATACGGGCGCGTTTGTTGGCCATCGTAATTTAGAAGAAACGATTTTTAATACCAACACCGAGGCTACGCAAGCCATTGCAAGGCAGCTTCGGTTACGCAATCTAGGTGGTATGATCTTAATCGACTTTATCGATATGATTGAACCAGACCACAAGAGGCGTGTCTTACATAGTTTAGAAGTGGCGACGAGTAAGGACAGGGCCAAGATAAATATTCACGGTTTTACGTCGCTTGGTCTGATTGAAATGACCCGTAAGCGCACCCGTGAAAGTATTGAACATATACTCTGTGGCGAATGCCCCGTATGTAAAGGCCGTGGCTCGGTGAAAACCGTTGAAACTATCTGCTTTGAAATTATGCGTGAAATTGTACGGGTAAACCGTGCGTACGACGCTGATAAGTTTGTTGTCTATGCTTCCCCTAAAGTGGTTGAAGCGTTAATGGGCGAAGAATCGCATATGCTTGCAGAGCTGGAAGTGTTTGTATCGAAACAGATTAAGGTACAAACCGAAACCTTGTACAACCAGGATAAGTACGACGTCGTCATGATGTAATACACTAACTATACGAAGGCGAAGTGTGACCAAAATAACGTCAGTAGCAGCCTATTTAGTCAAAAAAATCTGGTTGCTGCTTGCCATCCTGCTTGTTCTTTTTGCACTGTTAATCAGTGCTGCTCGCTATGCGTTGCCGCATATTGAACACAACAAGCACCTGCTGGAAGATTATATTAACCAGCGCTATGGCGTAAACCTTACTATTAAGAGCGTACATGCAGTTTGGCAGCGCTCTGGGCCGAGTATTGTCTTAAACTCGGTATCGATGACGCAAAACGATGCATCTCCTGTCGGCCTCAATATTCGCCAAGTCTATGTAGAATTAGACTTTTGGCAATCCATCACCCAACGTATGATTTCTTCTACGCGCTTCGAACTGCGAGGCCTTAAGCTTGATGTTGATGCGGATAGGTTCGAGCGAGCAGGCGACGGAAATTTTCCCGTTGTTGATGCCTTAAAAAACTTATTTTTAGAACAGCTCCAAAGCTTCTCCCTTGAAGAAGGCGAAGTGATCCTGACTAAAAACAGCGAGAAGCAATCGTTTATTATCGATCAGCTAACATGGAATAACAGTGGTAAGCGTCACCAAGGTTTAGGCCAAGTAAGGGTTGCCGATGTATCGTCGAACTCCGCGTCTTTCATCATTGATGTGACGGGCAACAAAGACGCCTTCGAAGGGGTATTTTACGCCCGCGCTGAAGATTTAGATATTTCACCTTGGGTGAGCGACTTAATTAAAACCAAACGTCCATTGAGTCAAAGTAGAGCGAACTTTGAGATTTGGGCTGATGTACAAAGTAACGGTATTACCGGCGTACAAGCTCAGTTCGAAGAAAGCTTACTTGAATGGGGCGGCGGAGAATATTCTACATTAGTGACAGGTATTCGTGGCGGCAACATTGAAGCCGTACCCACCCGAGACGGTTGGAGCGTAAGGGTAGATCAACTCGTAGTCGATTCTGGTAATGAAACTATTGAAGCTGACTTTGTGGGCAAAGTGTCGAATTCAGGTGATGCCGTAGTCAGTATTGTTAAACCGGTTCAGATAAATCCGTTTCTTATGCTTTTACCCCTGTTTATGGATGATACCAGCGAAGAGGAAATCCGTGGGTTAAACCCGACAGGGCAGCTTGCCACGTTAGAGCTTCAGTTAAGAAATCGTCGTCCTGAATTCACTGCAAAAATTCTTGATTTGTCATGGGAACAAGCGGGTAAAACGCCAGGTTTAACCTCGTTAGATGCCGATCTTTATTGGTATAAAGATTCCGGTGCTGTTTACTTAAAAAGTGAAAATAGCATTTTGTCTGCAGACAATGTCATTAAGCAAAACCTCGATATAAATACGTTTAGCGCTAACCTGTTTTTTCATGCTCAATCCGTAGATGATGAAAAGCAATGGGTAGTAACGGGCAAAAATCTTCTGTTAGACAGTGAGCAGGTTGTAGTTAAGCCCGCATTTCGGTCTAACCTAACCACGGGCGATATGGACATAATCGCCAATGTTGAGCCCTTAGCCTTGAATGAAGTGAGCGATTTCTTTCCAGTATCGCTAATGGGCGCGAATACTGACAATTTTCTTACCCGAGCATTTGTTGGCAAGGGCGAGGTGACTAAAGCGCAGGTGTTGTGGCACGGTAATCCGAAACAGTATCCTTTTGCAGATAACAGCGGTATTTTTCAAGCCTATGTTGATGTTGAAGATAGTGATTTTGTGTTTTCATCAAAGTGGCCTGCGTTGAATGAACTCGATTTATCGGTACGTTTCGAAAATGCCGGCTTAGTCATGGTAAGTGAAAAAGGAACGTTAGCAGGCATAGATGTGTCAGCGATGTCGGCAGAGATTCCACGTTTACATCCCTCCTCAATGTTAACTATTAACGCGCAGGGTGCTGGGACAGGTGAATCGTTGACTGAGCTTATGAAGCAGTCTTCCATCGCGAATTCTCTTGGTAAAGTATTAGATAAAGATGTCCAGGTTTCAGGCCCCTTATCTGCCAGCTTGCAGTTAGATATTCCGTTTCGAGGAAAAGATGTTCGTGTGCAGGGGGCTGCAACGCTAAATGACAATTCTGTGTACATTACCAGTACCCGAATGAAGTTTGACGATGCGAATGGCACCTTAACCTTTGACAATGCAAATATCGACGCTTCTGGGCTTACTGCAAGCTTATTAGGTCAGCCAGTTGAGATGTCGCTTAAAGGTCGTCAAAAGGAAAGCTATGATGTGAATGTAAACCTGAAAGGGTTATGGCATGTTCACCCCTTAGTAGAGTATGTGAAAAACGATTTTAAAGACTACGTAGATGGTGAAACTAATTGGCAAGCCGATGTGAATTTGAGTTTGTCTAATAGTGATTTTTACTACAATGCACAAATTAATGCTGACTTAACCGCAACGCAGAGTTTATTACCCGCCCCTTTTGATACAATTCAAGGTAGCAGCCTTCCACTTCAAATTAACAGCGAAGGGAATCTACAAGCGTCAAGTGTGGTGGCTACGTTAGGTGACAATGTTCATTTTGACGGTGTACTGCCTCATAAAGAAATGCAATTCTCCCGTGCACTACTTTCTTTAGGTGACGCTGAACTAGGAGACAGAGGTACCGGATTTAGTATTGCGGCCGCCGTAGAGAAAGCTGACATCGTCCAGTGGTTCTCTACGTTACAAACCTTGATTTTGCCTGGAGAAAGAGTAGGTGATAGCAGTACGCTAACCGCTAAAACAACGACAGCCAGCTCAACAAAATCGACGCTTTTTGGGGTGCCATCAAGAATTTTCGTTACCGCCGATACGCTTACAGGCTGGGGGCATTCTCTTAAAAATGTGTCGTTAACAGCCCGTGAACAAGACAACGATTGGTTACTACAGGTTGATGCCTCAAAAGCCCGTGCCTCCATCAGAATTAATAGCGATATCAATGCCCAAGGTATCGACATTGATGCCGATTATTTAGTGTTAGATAAACCTATTAGCGAGACAACCTCTTCGCAAAGTGAGCAAGACGAATCACAAGAAATAGGAAAGTCTGAAGAAACTCAAATTGCCCAGAAAAAAGCAGAAGTAGCGGAAGTTGACCCATTAGATTTACCTCCTATTTATTTTCATTGCAGTGTTTGCAGTGTACACGGTGTTGATTTAGGGGAAGTTACCCTAGATGTGGCTAAAACTGATCAAGGCATGCATATTAGGCAACTGCTAACCCGCTCTTCGGATGCTAATTTAACCGCCTCGGGTTATTGGCAACATGAAGGTGATGATATTACAACCCGGTTAAACGGTACCCTTGTTTCTCCCGATGTAGGGCAAATGCTTAAACAGCATGGCGTGACATCAGGCATTAAAGATTCAGAAGCAAATGTTAATTTTGACCTGAGTTGGCCCTCAGCACCCTTTGATTTCTCGGTAGCCAAGGTTAATGGCGACGTAGACTGGACACTCACAGACGGTTACCTTACTGAGGTGAGTGACAAAGGTTCGCGTATATTTACCTTATTCAGCCTAAACTCTTTAGTACGTAAGCTAAGCCTCGATTTTAGAGATGTATTTGCCACAGGTTTCTTCTACGACAAAATGGGCGGAAGCCTGCAAATTGCTAATGGCAATGCTTTCACCGACGATACCGAAATTGACGGTGGCGCAGGGGAAATAGAAATTAAGGGGTATACGGATTTAAATACTGGTGGCCTTAATTACAACATTTCTTTTGCGCCAAATGTGACGGGCAACTTACCATTTTTAGTTTACTTCTTAGCCACGCCGCCTACTGCACTAGCTGCGCTAGCGCTAGATCAGGTGTTAACGTCGGCTAAAGTTATTTCGAACGTGAACTATAAAGTGTCCGGCACCATAGCCAACCCTCAATTCGATGAGGTTGAACGACACAGTAAAGATATTAGCTTGCCGGCGAATGTGTCGCCAGAGACCACTTCGCCATTAGATCGGCCGCTTACCGAAGATGATTTACGTAGAGTAAAAATGGAGGTTATCGATGGTTAATCTAGTTGCAGTTCAAATGACATCTACACCCAGTGTAGAAGACAATTTGAAACACGTAGAACATGCTCTTGCCAATGAACAAGTTCCAAAAGATAGCTTGGTGGTATTGCCAGAATGCTTTGCCTGTTTTGGTACTAAAGATGGCGAGTTGCTTAATGCCGCTGAAGTTAAAGACGAAGGGCTTATTCAGCAACGATTATCGGCGCTAGCCAAAGCCCATGAGTGCTACATTGTCTCGGGTACATTTCCTATGGCTACCGACGATGCATCAAAATTTTCAGCGGCGTGTTTATTGTTTGGGCCAGACGGCACAGTGCTAGCCGACTATCGAAAAATTCATCTGTTTGATGTATCTGTTGATGACAATACGGGCAGCTACAAAGAATCTAAATTTACAACCCCAGGCAGTGAGGTCGTAACGGTTAAAACCCCAATTGGCAACATTGGGCTGGCGGTATGTTATGATGTGCGCTTTCCAGGCCTGTTTACTGCCATGGGCGATATCGATATTTTAGTATTGCCTGCCGCTTTTACGCAAAGAACCGGTGAAGCGCATTGGCACACATTAGTGAAAGCAAGAGCCATTGAGAAACAATGCTATGTGGTAGCGGCAAACCAAACGGGTGAACACCAAAACGGCCGTGAAACCTTTGGGCATAGCCTAGTGGTCTCTCCGTGGGGTGAAACCTTAAGTGAGCTACCTAAAGACATTGGCGTTATTCAAACCAGTGTTGAAATTGAAGCGCGACAAACCATTAAACAAAATATGCCGGTTGCCGAACATAACCGATTCAGGAGTCACCTTGTCTAAATCTGTTGAACGCCATTTATTGTCTGACTCTGGACTAGATGTAGCGTCGCTAGAAAAAGCCCTTTCGGGTATCCATCGTCACGATACCGATTATGCTGATCTTTATTTTCAGTCGAGCCAACATGAAAGTTGGGTGCTCGAAGACGGCATTATCAAAGAAGGTAGCTACAACATCGAACGTGGTGTTGGGGTTCGTGCTATCAGCGGTGAAAAAACCGGTTTCGCTTATTCAGATGAAATCAGTGAAGATGCTTTAGTAAAGGCGTGCAATGCTGCGCGCAGTATTGCCCCTGATGGCGGTTCGCAAAAAGTCTCATCGTTAGGGCGTGGCGAGTATCAAGCCCGTTACGGCGAGAGCAACCCTATTTTAGCCATGCAAGATGCTGAGAAAATATCACTGCTTAAGTCGGTAGATGCGTATATTCGCCAGCAAGAACCATCAGCCAATCAGGTGGTGGTAAGTATTAGTGGTGTATATGAAGAAATTTTAGTGGCGGCCAGCGATGGCACCTTTGCTACGGATATTCGCCCATTAGTGCGCCTCAACTGCTCGGTATTGCTTGAAGAAGGTGAACGTCGCGAACGAGGCAGCGCAGGTGCTGGTGGTCGATACGCTTATTCCTTTTTTGAATCAGATAAAGATGGTCGCCCTTACTATCAGCAATTAGCTGACGATGCCTTGCATATGGCGCGCGTTAACATGCAAGCGGTAGCCTCGCCTGCTGGTGCTATGCCGGTAGTGTTAGGTAATGGTTGGCCAGGCGTGTTATTGCATGAAGCGGTAGGTCATGGCCTTGAAGGCGATTTTAACCGTAAAGGTGCGTCTACTTTCAGTGGTAAAATTGGCCAGCGAGTCGCTGCAAAAGGCGTAACCGTAGTAGACGATGGCACATTGGCTGATCGTCGTGGTTCATTGTCGGTAGACGATGAAGGCACACCAACACAACGCAATGTACTTATTGAAGACGGTATTTTAAAAGGCTACATGCAAGATAAGCATAATGCTAAGTTGATGGGTGTTGCTGCTACAGGAAATGGCCGTCGTGAGTCTTATGCACATTTACCTATGCCGCGTATGACTAACACCTACATGCTTGAAGGCCAGTACGATCCTAAAGAGATTATTGCCTCTATCGATAAAGGTATTTATGCCCCTAACTTTGCGGGTGGGCAGGTTGATATCACATCAGGCAAATTTGTATTCTCTAGTGCAGAAGCTTACCTCATTGAAAATGGTAAAATTACCGCACCGGTTAAAGGCGCAACGCTTATTGGTAATGGGCCAGAGGTGATGCAGAAGATTTCCATGATTGGAAACGATGTGGCACTCGATAACGGCGTAGGCGTGTGTGGCAAGGACGGGCAAAGCGTGCCTGTTGGTGTGGGCCAACCTACACTGAAAATAGATGAGCTAACCGTAGGCGGTACTGCCTAGCTTAGGCTCATTACAAGATAAGATAACGAAATACGATAAAACACAAAATAGGCGCCATTGGCGCCTATTTTTATTTGAAAAGTGTTTAGTTTGCAACACAGACGCTATTTAAACGTTAGTCTTTTTGAGTCACTTCTTTTAAGTACTGAAATAACTCTCTGTACGCTTTAGGAGGCGCATTTTTTTCCTGTTCTTTTTTCACTTGGCGATGAAACTGCCTAAGCTTCTGTCTATCTAGCTCAGGGTATTCTTCAATAAGCCCCTGAATGGCATCGTCACCACGGGTGATCACATCTTCGCGAGCACGTTCTAATTCATGAAACGCAGCGTTATTTGCTTGATGTTGATGGGTTATTTTAGCCAAGGCGACTTCAATAGGGGAATTATCCCTTTGTCTAAGTAGCTTACCAATAAACTGAAGTTGTCTTCTGTAACCGTCTTTTTTCTTATTGATGACACGTGCAATATCTAGCGCATCCTTCAATTCTTCATCAAGCGGAATGGTGGCGTAGTGGGCAGGGGTAAGGTTTACTACGGTTTGCCCTAGCTTTTGTAAGTCTTTAGATTGGCGCTTTAGTTCGCTTTTACTAATGAGCTCTTCTTCTGGCTCGGCGCTTTCTAACTTAGATTGTTGTCGTGATTTAGATTTCTGATCGCTCATTTCAAACTCATAAGTGTTACACTTTAGCTAAATTGTAACTATCACAGTCGGATTTAGACAGCGAAACTTACTATGCAAATTGAGCAACAGTTATCAGAAATTCAGAATGTCGTCGATGATGTACTGAAATTAGCCCTAAAAAACGGGGCAACCCAAGCAGAAGCCAGCATGTCAAAAGTGGAAGGTATTGCGGTATCTTCACGTATGCAAGAAGTTGAAAACGTAGAGTTTACTAACGATGGCGGCTTGGGCATTAGTGTTTACGTAGGTAAGCGAAAAGGCAGCGCCTCAACGGCTGACTTAAGCAAAGAAGCACTTACTCGTGCCGTGGAAAAAGCCGTAGATATTGCTAAGTACACCAGTGAAGATCCTTGTACTGGACTTGCTGATGCTGAACTTATGGCCACAGAATTCCCCGATTTAGATTTATATCACCCGCAAGAGCTTGATACAGAGAAGGCCATTGCCACCACAATTGAAGCTGAATCTGCTGCGTTAGGTTACGACCCACGCATTACGAATTCAGACGGTGCATCATACAACGCTAACCTTGGTATGCGTGTTTATGGTAATACCCACGGTATTAACGCTGGGTATCCAAGCAGCCGTTATAGCTTAAGTTGTATGGTGATTGGTTCTCAAGATGGCGATATGCAGCGCGATTACGCGTACACAGTCGACCGTCAGGCGCCTTTATTGCAATCAGCGGTCTCTATTGGCACAGATGCAGCAAAAGCCACTGTGGAGCGTTTAGGCGCCCGTAAGATTAATACAGCCCAGGTGCCTATTCTGTTACACAAAGATATTGCGTCTAGTTTATTTGGGCATTACGTGGGTGCTATCAGCGGTGGTAGTTTGTATCGTCGTTCATCGTTCTTGTTAGACAGTTTAGGTAAACAAGTTTTTCCTGAGTGGCTAAACATTGAAGAGCGTCCGTTTATCAAGTCGGGCTTAGCAAGCTCTAGCTTCGACAATGAAGGTGTTGCGTGTAAAGATATGACCATCGTAGATGGCGGAAAGCTTTCAACGTACCTTTACACCACGTATTCAGCGCGTAAGTTAAATACCCAAACCAATGGTCACGCGGGTGGCATTCATAACTGGTTGGTGGGCGACACAGGTCATAGCGACAGCGACTTGCTTAAAGAAATGGGTACTGGCCTGTACGTTACTGAACTTATGGGGCAGGGCGTGAACACGGTTACCGGTGATTATTCTCGCGGTGCAGCTGGGTTTTGGGTTGAAAATGGTGTTATTCAATACCCAGTTCACGAAGTGACTATTGCAGGCTGCTTACAAGATATGTTTGCTGGCATTGTGGCAATTGGGAAAGATAAAGATTTACGCGGTAGTGTGCATACCGGCTCTATTCTTATCAACCAGATGAAAATCGCAGGAAGCTAGTTTTCTGTAGAATTCTAAGCAGTTCAGTTTAACTAGCTTAATTGCACCAAATTATTCCAAAGAGTGCCGCTGGCGAAATTCGCTGGGCGGCACACCTTCCGATTTTTTAAACCGCTTCGAAAACGTAAACACATTGCTGTAGCCCACGTAGTTGGCAATATAGGCAATGGGCCATTGTGTGCTAATGAGTAAGTTTTTTGCCCGAACCATGCGCAAATAAATTACATGTTGCATAGGGCTTCTGCCGAATTGCGCAAGGCATAGCCTGTGTAGGTGAGGGGCCGAGTAGTGCACTTTGTTTACCAATGCATCTATATCCCAATTGAACTGCAATTGTTTTTCTACCGCAGCAAACAGAGCCGACAATCGAACTTGGTGCGTGCTTTTCACTGGGGTGGCAATATGCTGCAAATATTGCTGAATAATAGGAATAACCGCCTGTCGGTGCTGGCTGTTGGTTTCTAAATACAGTAATTCCATCGCATGATGCAGCCCTGACAACTCAATGTTGTGCTGAACGGGATGCTCCACATCAAAAAAATGCTGCCATCGAGGGCTATCAGATAAATTTAGCCAAATGATGTCCCAGGGCGCTTGATCCGGCCGCGGCGCTTCATCTAGCTGCGGTGCGCTACTTTCATCAAAATGCGCAATTTGCACTTCAAAACTTTGATGCGCAGGCAAAATAATCACACTTGAAGCAGGCAATGGATACTCGCCACTCGGGGTGAGTATTTTACCGCTACCTTTTAATGAATAAAAAATAGTGTGGTTAGGCGGGGTAACTCGGCCTACCTGATAAGCCCCTGATAAATTTGAGCAACCTGCCAACTCAATATCTAGCG
This sequence comes from Alteromonas sp. 1_MG-2023, assembly GCF_030547075.1. Lineage (GTDB taxonomy): Bacteria > Pseudomonadota > Gammaproteobacteria > Enterobacterales > Alteromonadaceae > Alteromonas. Next base: position 336,090 of record NZ_JAUOQH010000004.1, read on the forward strand.
CTTTAATTTCTGGCGCATTAGTACTATCTATAAAACGTTCAAGGCAGTCTGGGCCAATATTTACAATATCGCGAAAGGTTCGCTGCACATGCGCATTTTGGGAGCCAGAGGAAATAAAGTTAGCAGGTTGCATAATTGTAAAATGAGAGTTTTGGATAAATTAAAGAGAGAAACAAGCATAAAGGATTACGCGTGTTTCCGCTATATTTCACCTGTTATTAAAAAACCTTACCGTAAAAGGAGCCAGTAATGGCAAATGTTGCTCAAGTTGTTGCGCAAAAAGATTGGCAGAACCCAGTTGTGTTTCAAAGAAATCGCGTGAATGGACATAGTCCATTAAACGGTTTTTTAACCCAAGACGATGCTAAAAAAAACGTTAATGCGCAAAAACAAAGTTTAAATGGTGAATGGGATTTTAGGTTATACCCCCAACCTGAAGCCGTTGATGAAGACTTATTGAGCGAAGCATTACCCAGAACCACAGACTGGCAATCTTTTACTGTGCCTTCAAATTGGCAAATGCAGGGTTTTGATAAGCCTATTTACTGCAATGTTAAATATCCTTTTCCGGTAAACCCGCCTGAAGTACCCAGCGATAACCCCACAGGCTGCTACCGTACTACTTTTTCGGTAACTGAAAATGCGTTGCAACAGCGCAACCATATCGTGTTTGAAGGGGTTAATAGTGCCTTTCACCTTTGGTGTAACGGTGAATACGTGGGTTATTCACAAGATAGCCGACTACCCGCTGAATTCAATTTAACGCCCTTTTTAAAAGCTGGTGAAAATCGCTTAGCGGTTATGGTTATTCGCTGGTCTGACGGCAGCTATTTAGAAGATCAAGACATGTGGTGGTTAAGCGGTATCTTCCGCGATGTGGTATTGGTAACGAAACCACAACATCATATTCAAGATGTATTTGCCACACCAAAACTAGATGCTTGTTATCGGGATGGCAGCTTAGAAGTGCGTACCGCGATTAATGCACCAGCAAGCTATACGGTGGGCATTCAGTTGTTTGATGGTGAAACTTCGGTTACCGAACCAAGTGTGTCGGGCACCAATAATCGCCGTATAGATGAGAAAGGCGGGTGGGATGATGTGATTTTTCAATCGTTATCCGTCACTGAGCCTAAAAAATGGACAGCCGAAACGCCTTACTTGTATCGACTCGTGGTGTCACTGTTTGACGATGCTGGCAACCTAGTGGTTGCCGAAGGCTACAACATAGGTTTCCGCCAGGTGGATATGCTTGATGGTCAGCTGTGCGTAAACGGCAAGCCTATTCTTATTCGTGGTGTAAATAGGCACGAGCATCATGAAAGCAAAGGTCATGCGGTGAATGAAGCCGACATGATTGAAGATATAAAGCTTTTAAAGCAAAACAACTTTAATGCGGTACGCACTGCTCACTACCCAAATCATCCACGTTGGTACGAGCTTTGTGACGAATATGGGTTGTACTTGGTCGATGAAGCGAATATTGAAACTCACGGCATGTTTCCCATGGGGAGGTTGTCGAGAGATGCAATGTGGGCAGGGGCTTATTTAGCGCGCTACACACAAATGGTAGAGCGAGATAAAAACCACGCTTCTATTATTATCTGGTCGCTTGGTAATGAATGTGGCCATGGGCCAAACCAAGATGCCATGTACGGTTGGTCGAAGGCGTTTGACCCTTCACGACCTGTGCAATACGAAGGCGGTGGTGCCAATACTACTGCAACCGATATTATCGCCCCTATGTATGCTCGGGTAGATACCGATGTGTTAGATGACGCCGTGCCTAAATGGGCGATTAAAAAATGGTTATCGCTACCTGGTGAAACTCGACCTGTTATTTTGTGTGAGTACGCCCATGCCATGGGGAATAGTTTAGGGAGCTTTGCGGACTACTGGCAGGCATTTAAAGACTATCCACGTTTGCAAGGGGGCTTCATTTGGGATTGGGTCGATCAAGGCTTAGTGAAGCATACAGACAGCGGTGAGGCCTATTGGGCCTATGGTGGTGATTTTGGTGATACCGACAACGACCGTCAGTTTTGCATCAACGGCTTGTTGTTTCCTGATCGCACGCCACACCCTGCATTATTTGAAGCCAAATACTGCCAACAGCATTTGGCATTCACGCTTAAAGCGCTAGAGCACGAACACGCTGGCAGCTATCAGCTAACCATTACCAGTGATTATGTATTCCGCTCAACCGATAATGAAGCACTGCAGTGGCAATTGCTTGAAAACGGAGAGTGCGTTGCCAGCGGCACTGAAGCGCTAAGCATCGCCCCCCAGTCGTCACAAACCTTAACGATTACCCCACGCTTTGAGTTAGTGCCCGATGCGACATATCACTTGAATATTGATGTAGTGCTAGCTAACGATTGTGATTGGGCGAATGCTGGGCATGTGTTAGATACCGAGCAGTTCGAGATTGCTAACACCGCAGGTTTTTCTGGACTGACAGGCGCAGGTTTTTCTGCTTTTACATCAGCCAGCGTTAAAGATAGTGGCGCTATTGATGGAGAGAACAAAGGCGAGAACAAAGCTCAAGGTAAAGTCACGGTAGAGCGCACCGAATCTAACGTGAATATCCAAGTCGCGAATACTAGTTTTGCTATTAATGCTGAAACAGGGTTACTCACATCATGGGTAGTAAATGGCGAAGAGCAGCTAAGTGCTCCTCTTGAAGACAACTTTTTTAGGGCACCACTAGATAATGACATTGGCGTAAGTGAAGTGGACAACCCCGATCCTAATGCGTGGGAGTCGCGTTGGCGCCGGGCTGGAATAGGGCAATGGCAACGAAGCTGTGCAGGTATAGATGTGGTTGAAAGCACACAAGATGTGCGTGTGACAACACTGTTTAACTATCATCACGATAATGCCTTGGTGGCTTCAACAAGCTGGTGTTACCGCGTGAATACAGCAGGCACTATAGACTTGGATGTTCAGGTTAAGTTAGCCGATGCATTACCTCCAATGCCGCGTATTGGTTTGCAGTGGGCCGTACCTCATTCAAGTCAGGCTGAAGCAAACATTCAGTGGAAAGGGCTAGGGCCATTTGAGAACTACCCCGACCGGTTAGCCGCAGCCAGGTTTGGGAGTTATAGGGAAAATATTGCCAGTATGCATACGCCTTACATCTTTCCTACCGACAACGGGCTTCGTAGTAATTGCCGAGAACTGAGCATTAACGCTATAAAAGTAGCGGGTGATTTTTACTTTGCTGTAAGCCCGTACGGGCAAAAGCAGCTTGCTGATGCTAAACATACCTGCGACCTAACATCAGCCGACAGCATTTATGTGTACATCGACCATGCCCACATGGGGGTAGGGGGCGATGATTCGTGGAGCCCAAGTACGCACAAAGCCTTTTTGTTAGAGAAAAAGGCATATCGATATCACTTAAGCTTAAGTGCTTTAAAAGCCAGTGCTGAAAATTGCTAAAGCAAAATAAGGGGCCTGATAATTCGGGCTCTGTTTGTTTAAGCACTGTTAATCGAGGGCACTGTTAATAGAGGGAACTGTTAATAGAGGGAACTGTCAATCGAGAAGCATGCGCTAGCGGTCTGTCATAGGATGCATAACTTAGTATTAGCTACACAAAAAAAAGCCGCTCTATTGAGCGGCTTTTTGGTATTTAATCAGGTTATTACTTACAACGGGAATACCGTTGGTATCTCAGTTTGGGCTAATTAGCCGTCGACAGAGCCGCAGAAGCGGTAACCTTCACCGTGAATGGTTACGATCAACTCTTCATCAGAAGGATCTGATTCGAAGTGCTTACGAATACGGCGGATAGTTACATCTACAGTACGGTCGTTAGGGCGAAGCTCACGACCTGTCATTTCCATAATTAGCTGCTCACGGGTAAGAATTTTACCTGGGTTGCTAAGGAATAAGTGTAGTGCACGGAATTCACTGCGCGGTAAACGGAACTCTTTACCTGTTGGAGAAATAAGTGAACGGCTATCGCCATCCAAAATCCAACCGTTGAAGTTTACGCGGCTTGGTAAATCATCGTCTTCTGCTGAATTAGTGGTGCGAGATAGCAAGTTACGCGCACGAATAGTCAGTTCACGAGGATTGAAAGGCTTGGTTAGATAGTCATCTGCGCCAATTTCTAGGCCAAGGATACGATCTACATCGTTATCACGGCCAGTAAGGAAAATAAGACCTACGTTTTTACGGTCACGTACTTCACGCGCCAAAATTAGGCCATTTTTACCTGGCAGGTTGATATCCATAATAACCAAATTAATTGCGTGATTTTCAAAGAAGTCATGCATTTGATCACCATTTTCAGCTTCAAATACATTGTACCCTTCTGCTTCGAATAAACTCTTTAGTGTGGTACGTGTGACCACTTCATCTTCAACAATTAACACATTTGGCGTCTGCATGGTGTTTTACACTCTTTAAAAATCGGTTTAAGCAATTACTGATTAAATTCTAATATTCGGTTACTTATATGCAAGTTACTATTGAATATTCTTAAATTCAAGGTATTGGGGTTAGCCAACAAATTTCAAGCAAAGTTCAATAGTTATACAGATATTATGACGTTTTCGCATTGGAAACCGGAAAAACAATAACAAATTCTACACCACTACCCACTTCGCTGGTAATCGTGATAGAACCATTGAGCCCTTGAGTGACTAAATTGTACACTAAGTGCATGCCTAATCCAGACCCCCCTTGTCCACGTTTGGTGGTAACAAATGGGTCGAAAATACGTTTGCGTATATCTGATGGGATCCCGATACCGTTATCCCGATAAACTAACTTTAACTTATTTGCGGTTATTAATTCAGCACAGATGTCAATCTGGCCTTTCTCTACGTCTTCAAAACCATGTATAACCGAATTCATAATAAGGTTAATAAGGATTTGATTAATAGGACCAGCCTTCGTTTCAACGCATAAGGTAGGGTCGCACTCTACGTTGATGTTGTGTTGTAATTTTTTTAAGCGAGGCTGTAATGACAATAGTATCTCATTAACTAGCTGTGCAAAGCAAAAAGATCGACTACTTTCGCTTGATTGATCTACCGCTACCTGCTTAAAACTCGAAATAAGTTCAGCTGCGCGATTTAAATTACGATAAATGATGTTTAAGTTTTCATGGCTCTCGTCCATAAAACGCTGCATGGCACTAGCTTTTAGGGTTTTATTTTCAAAATCTCTTTTAATAACAGCCAATCTGTCGAGCATCATAGTAGATGCAGTCACACCCAAACCAATAGGGGTGTTAACTTCATGCGCTACGCCGGCAACCATATCACCTAACGATGCCATTTTTTCGTTCTGAACTATTTGACGCTGAAATTCGTGCAGCTTTTCTAACGTTTGTATTAGCTCTTGGTTTGCATCTTTTAGCGCGTTGGTCCGTTGACTTACCATTTCTTCAAGACTGGCGTTTAACTTTCGATGCTGATCTTCAGCTTGACGCTGTTTGTGCATGTATTCCTGAATGCGCGACAGCATAATATTCACGTCATCAGAAAGTACATTTATCTCTTTCAGGTTTGAAGGTTCAGCCCTCGCTGAATAGTCTCTCTGTCTAGAGGTGCGCTGAAGGAAGAAAGAAAGTTTCTCAATGGGAGCGGTTATTTTACGTTGGAAACGCATTGCTAAAACTAAGCTGAATATAAGCAGAACAAGCAATGCGCCAAGATTAACTAAAATGGTTTTCACAATTTTATGACTAAACCCTTCTGCTGACATGCGAAGGTAAACCCAGCCTAAAACCTGATTAGTTTCTTGGTCATAAATTTTCTGAGAGCTTTCTAGAAATTCATTGTCTTCAGTTAGCATCGGTGTTTGCTCTAACGTTACTAACTGCTTTTGCTTACCCGGTATAAGTAGCTGACCATCTTTATTGTAAGACGCAAAACGCTCAACCGAGCTAAAAGTGTCTGAGTCGTCCGGCAAACTTTTGTAGATATGTACGTTTAATACCTGCTCTGCAGAAGCAAGGTCTTGTAGCCTGTCTTCAACAAACGAAGGGGGGGAATCTTTTAATGGCTCAGACACTACGCTGGCGATCATTCTAGTAAGCAAGTTTGCATTACTATTAATCTCGTGACGAGAGGTAGTAATTTGGCTGTAGATAGACAAGCTGGACGTACTTACCAGTGCAATTGTGGCGATGGACATTACCACCCACAAAAATAGACTTTGTATAGAAAGCTTTATAGCCCGTTCTGCCATGCTAATTATCAGATTGTTTGATTAAATGGACGCCTAATAATAGTGGCGCATTCTTCCACAAAAAGAAAGAAACGCCTTATAAAGCTTTGGGCTACATTAGTTAAACAAACATAGAATCGTAAAGGTTCTTATATTCATCTGCCGCGCGAGCCCACGTAAACCGCGTATTCATGCCTCTTTGCTGCATTTCTCTAAACTTCACTGGGTGTTCATAATAAAACAGCAATGCGCGGCGAATACAGGCCAGTAATGCTTCCGGTCGAGGTTCTTCAAACACAAACCCTGTGGCGTCTTCACTATGGCGGCTATCTACTACCGTGTCTTTTAAGCCACCCACCGCTCGCACAATAGGAATAGTGCCGTAGGCCAAGCTGTACATTTGATTCAAACCACATGGTTCAAACTGTGATGGCATTAAGAAAAAGTCGGCGCCCGCTTCAACAAGATGAGCGTGCTCTGAACTAAACCCGTTAATAAAAGCAAACTGAGAAGGGTTATTTTGTGCAAACTCACCCAAATCCATACACATTTTAGGATCGCCCGTGCCAACGATAACGATTTGTACATTATGCTGCATCAGTTCATCAAGGATAGGCAAAATATAGCCAAAACCTTTTTGCTCGGTCAGACGACACACCATACCAATAAGAGGAATACTTACATTAGTAGGCAAGCCAGACTTTTCTTGCAGAGCATGCTTGCAGGTTTGCTTAGGAAGTAAGTTATCTACATCGTAGTGTTCTGGTAAAAACGAATCAGTAGCTGGGTTCCATTGCGTATAGTCACACCCGTTTAATATGCCCGAAAGGTCGGTTTTACGCCTAACTAAGCGCTCATGCAGGCCATGGCTGCCTAAGTCAGTTAGCAATTCTTGAGCGTAATGGGGGCTTACTGTGGTGACCTTGGTGGCAAACTCAATACCCGATTGCAGCATATTGATATAGCCGCCATGTACCTGCGCTAAAATACCGGGATGATGGCGAAGAAACGGCACTTTTTCGAGAGAGTTTACCCCTTGGAAAGCGGCATTGTGAATGGTAAAAACAGTTCGGGTTCTATCGAAAAAGCCTGTAGAGTCATGTGATGCTAGGTATGGCAGCATGGCCGTATGCCAATCGTGACAATGAATGACATTCGGCGAGTAATTTATAGCTTGAAGTGTGGCGAGTACCGCGCCGCTAAAGAAGCTAAAACGCTCGCCATTATCTTCATAGGCTTCATAAGCATTTGAATACAAACCTTCGCGCATGAAGTATTCAGGGTAATCCACAAAGTAGATAGGAATGCCGTGCCAGTCCATAACACGCACTTCAAAGTTGTAGACCTTGTATTCAGTAAATAGGGTTTGTGTTTCACACGCAGTGGGTAAATTTAACGAGTCTGCCAGCACCTTGTAATAAGGCATTACAATAACAACGTCTTCACCAGCGTCTTTCAATGCAAGCGGAAGTGCTTTACCTACATCTGCCAAGCCGCCTGTTTTAACCAGTTCTTCTACTTCAGAGATAGCGAATACAATTTTCACACGAACGCCTCGTATTATTTAAACGCGTCTATCGCCACGAAATGGGCGCTATAGTTGTTGCGCGAATAAGGGCTGATATATATTCAGCCCGATATATCGAATATAGGGGAATTTGATAACGTTAGCACAGGCGTTAGTGAAAGTGCTATTACTATGCTGCCTGATATAACGAAAATTGCGTGGTTTGTGCAGTAGTTAACACCCGCGGGAAGTGTTCAGCTAACAATCCAGGGTAAGGTAAAAAACGGTTGGCAACCATAAGTAAGGTGCCGTTCTGGCTTAGCATCTTACGGGCGTCATCAATGAATCGCTTGGTAATGGTGTAATCAGTTTTAAGCCCCGTATGAAACGGTGGGTTAGTCACAATATGCTGAACTTTGCCGTCTATGCCATACAAGCCGTTTGCGGCATGCAATGTAGCTGATTGCCCATTGGCCGCTAGCGTCATCGCGCTGGCATAAATTGCAAGGGCACTAATATCCGACAACTGCATTTTTAGATGTGGGTAGGTAAGCATTAGGTAACTTGCTATTACCCCAGCACCACAGGCGAAATCTAAAACATTGCCGCTCATGCCCGAAGTGTGCTTTTCTAATAGTAGTTTTGTGCCTTTATCAAGCTCACCATGGCTAAATACACCAGGTAAAGAACATACTGGCCAGCTTGTGCTTCCAATTGCATAGGTGTCGGTTTCAAGCCAAGCTTCTGGTTCAAAGGCTAAGTGAGGCTGTTCAACAATAGTGGTAATTAGGCTGCAATGACGAGCAGAGTCCACTTTATGGGTAACGCCGTAAGGTTGCATTAGCTTAGCAGCACTTTTAATGCCGCCTTTGTTTTCGCCTACAACGTGTATGCGGCCATTTTGACCCACCATACCTGCTGCCATGCGTAGCAACATTTGAAAATGCGATTTCGCCTTTGGCAGAAAAATAAGCACATCAGTATGGGTGTTTTCATTACGCATAAATGGCGTAAAGTGATGGCTATGAGCCCCTACTTTCTGCACTACCTCAAAACCGTCTTTTGTGATATCCCGACTATCGAAACTTGAGGCAGGGATAACACGAACACATTCAGAGAATATGTCGAAATACTGGTGCATTACCGTGACATCTTTGTGTTTTAGCGCATCTAGAAAATACGCATCAGAAGGGTTGATAAACAACCATTCACCTTGCTCAAAAATGTTGATGTTGCGTTCTAACAGTTGGCTTTGAGGCGTTAAAATCATTACTGCGCTCGCTCGTAAATAAGATCCCAAACACCATGACCTAGCTTCTGGCCACGGGTTTCAAATTTAGTGATAGGTCGATACTCAGGGCGAGGCACATAGGTACCTTCTTGTGCGGTATTCGCATAACCTTCGGTCACATTCATAACTTCGGCCATGTGTTCCGCATAAGGTTCCCAGTCGGTAGCCATATGGAAACAGCCCCCTTTTTCTAACTTGGTTAGCACAAGTGCAGCAAATTCAGGCTGAACAATACGGCGCTTATGATGACGCTTTTTGTGCCAAGGGTCGGGGAAGAACAATTGTAGGCGAGATAAGGTGCCATCTGGGATCATATTCTTAAGCACTTCAACCGCATCATGATCCATTACGCGTAAATTAGTTAACCCTTGCTCGCCAGCTTCAGCTAAACAAGCGCCAACACCGGGGCGATGCACTTCAATACCAATAAAATTTTTCTCTGGGGCTGCTGCGGCCATTTCCACTAAGGATTTACCCATACCAAAGCCAATTTCAATAACTACTGGCGCGGTTCTGTTAAATAAAACAGATAAATCCAGTTCAGCATTTTGATAATCTATGCCCATTGTTGGCCAAAATTCTTCGATGGCACGTGTTTGCGCTTTTGTTAGACGACCTTCGCGTTTAACAAAGCTTTTAACCTTACTTACATGAACACCAGCGGCTTCAGCCTCGGCCTGGCTTTTAAATGGCCTCATTTGTATTACCTTTCTTGCCCCAATTTACTGGTGGCGCATTATCCAGTTAGCAGCATGTTATGCAACGCTATATTTAACAAAAAGCACAATAAATGCACATTAAAATGCGGTTTTTTTAATCACCTATACAATTGCTAAGCAGTGTAGCAAGCTTTTCAGGTTGTTCCAGCAGCATCATATGGCCTGCATCTTCAACCTTAAATAAGTTTGCAGAGGGAATGTTATCTGCCATGGCTTGTAAGGACGTTAGCGTTGCAACTTCATCGTCTGTTGCTGCAATAATATTGACGGGGACTTTCGATTTCGCAAGCGTATTTACAAAGTCTTTTCTAGGCGTTGTGGCTTGGGTATGAGCTAGTAAGGTATTTTTGCCTAAATCTTCTGCCATAGATTGTACTACGCCCATTACCTCAGAGCTTTCCTGATGTGTCGGATGAACAAAGAGGGCAAAGTACGCAGGGTTTTCTGGCTTAAACCCACCACTGTTTAGCATAGTGACCAGCTGTTTGCGCCTAGTGATTTCTTGGCTGTCTAGGCCTTTTGCGTCGTATCCAATAAGCGTAATAGAGGCCACGTGCTCCATATTCTTCGACGCCCATAGCGCGGCAACGTATCCACCCATTGAAAAGCCTACAAGATGTACTTTTTCATCTTGAATGACCCGGTCAGAAGTAAGTGCCAGCATGTCGTCTTTAGTTGCTGCCCACTGCAATGGCACATAGCGACGTTGGGAAATTTTCATGCGTTGCCAAACGGGCAACCAAACACGTTCGTCGCATAAGGTTCCGGGTAAAAATAGAACGGGGGCGTTGGTGGTCACAAAGACTCCTAAAATACATTTATACCTTCACATGCTAACATATCAGGCCATTTATCAATAAAACCTAATGGCTATTAAATGTAGCTAAAGGTCATTCATTGCGCAGTTTTTATGACAAATACGGTTAACCCCAACACTTTTGCTGAACGAGTACTTGCTTGGTACGACATTCATGGACGCAAGCACCTACCATGGCAACAAGATATTACCCCTTACAAAGTGTGGGTGTCTGAGATTATGTTGCAGCAAACTCAAGTCACCACCGTCATCCCGTATTTTGAACGGTTTATGCAATCTTTTCCCAGCGTGGTGGAGCTAGCCAATGCAGCGCAAGATGATGTACTGCACCATTGGACAGGTTTAGGCTACTACGCCCGCGCTAGAAACTTACATAAAGCTGCGAAGCAAATTGTAGAAAATCACGGCGGTACGTTTCCTGACAATATAGACGATGTAATAGCCTTGCCGGGAATAGGGCGCTCTACCGCTGGTGCGGTATTGTCTATTTCACGCAATCAGCGCCACCCCATATTAGATGGTAACGTAAAGCGTGTGCTTGCCCGCTACTATGCTATTGGCGGCTGGCCTGGTCAAAAAGCAGTAGAAAATGCATTGTGGGAAGTGGCAGAAAAGAACACGCCAGAAAAACGCAGTGCTAACTACACGCAGGTGATGATGGATTTGGGTGCTATGGTATGTACTCGCAGCAAGCCTAAGTGTGATGAATGCCCGTTACAACACGATTGCTTAGCATATGCCCAAGGGGCACAAACTGAATTCCCTGGTAAAAAGCCCAAGAAAGCCATACCAGAGCGAAGTACGTTACTTATAGTGCCATTGTTCCAACAGCAGGTTTATTTGGAGCAGCGGCCTTCCAGCGGCTTGTGGGGCGGTTTATATGGCTTTATTGAAGCCCAAGATATACAAAGCGCCGAAGCTGAACTTACTAAGCGGGGTATTGAAGCCAGTTCATTTGAAACCCAAACCGCGTTTAGGCATACCTTCAGCCACTTTCATTTGGATATAACACCGGTGTTTGCCGTGATAAACTCAGTACCCAGAAAGCAGGTGGCAGAACTAAAAGCCCAATGGTTTATGTTTAATGAACCTATTGAGGTAGGTTTAGCTGCTCCTACTAAGAAAATCATTCAACAATTAGTGCATGTGCTTTAGCGCATCGAATAGGTTAAGGACATACAATGAGTAGAGTGGTATTTTGCCAGCGTTTACAAAAAGAAGCCGACGGCTTAGATTTTCAGCTTTACCCCGGTGAGCTAGGAAAACGTATTTACGACAACATTTCAAAAGAAGCATGGGCCGACTGGCAAAAGAAACAAACCATGCTAATTAACGAAAACAAGTTAAATATGATGGAACCGACCGCCAGACAGTTTTTAGAGCAAAGTATGTCGGCTTACTTGTTCGACGGCGTAGAACCTACAATTGAAGGCTATGTTCCGCCTGAAAAGTAATCAAAAAAGCGTATTTTGCATAAACAATGTGCAAACGGTAACAAAACCGAAAAAAAACCGACAAAAACGGTTGACTTGTTAGTCGGAAATCCGTTTAATACGCACCCACAGCGAGACAGGCAGCAAACGCCCAAACGCTAAAAGATTTTGCCTCGATAGCTCAGTTGGTAGAGCAGCGGATTGAAAATCCGCGTGTCCCTGGTTCGATCCCGGGTCGAGGCACCATTATTCAAGAAGCCCTTGCAGAAATGCGAGGGCTTTTTTGATCTAGGTGGTTAAAAACAAAGGAACACGCTGGCGTGTCACTGCGGCTGCACCGCGCGTTACAATCCCGGGTCGAGGCACCATTATTCAAGAAGCCCTTGCAGAAATGCGAGGGCTTTTTTGATCTCGGTGGTTAAAAACAAAGGAACACGCTGGCGTGCCCCTGCGGCTGCACCGCGCGTTACAATCCCGGGTCGAGGCACCATTATTCAGAGAGCCCTGCATGAAAATGCGGGGCTTTTTTGATTTAGGGATTCAGAAACACGCTGGCGTGCCCCTGCGGCTGCACCGCGCGTTACAATCCCGGGTCGAGGCACCATTATTCAGAGAGCCCTGC
>NZ_JAUOQH010000040.1 GCF_030547075.1 Alteromonas sp. 1_MG-2023
GATTGAGAAGTCTGCTGGACATATCACAAGTGCGAATGCTGACATGAGTAACGATAATGGGAGTGAAAAACTCCCACGCCGGAAGACCAAGGTTTCCTGTCCCATGCTAATCAGGGCAGGGTAAGTCGGCCCCTAAGGCGAGGCAGAAATGCGTAGTCGATGGGAAACGGATTAATATTTCCGTACTTATATAATCAGTGATGGAGGGACGGAGAAGGCTAAACAAGCTTGGCGTTGGTAGTCCAAGTGAAAGTGTGTAGGCCGAGAACTTAGGTAAATCCGGGTTCTTAAAGCTGAGACACGAGACGAGCCACTACGGTGGTGAAGTTGTTGATGCCCTGCTTCCAGGAAAAGCTTCTAAACTTATGATTATATGAACCGTACCCCAAACCGACACAGGTGGTCAGGTAGAGAATACTAAGGCGCTTGAGAGAACTCGGGTGAAGGAACTCGGCAAAATTGTACCGTAACTTCGGGAGAAGGTACGCCCTTGTTTGTGATAGGACTTGCTCCTTGAGCGAATGAGGGCCGCAGTGACCAGGTGGCTGGGACTGTTTATTAAAAACACAGCACTCTGCTAACTCGCAAGAGGACGTATAGGGTGTGACACCTGCCCGGTGCCGGAAGGTTAATTGATGGGGTTATCTTCGGAGAAGCTCTTGATCGAAGCCCCGGTAAACGGCGGCCGTAACTATAACGGTCCTAAGGTAGCGAAATTCCTTGTCGGGTAAGTTCCGACCTGCACGAATGGTGTAACCATGGCCACGCTGTCTCCACCCGAGACTCAGTGAAATTGAAATCGCAGTGAAGATGCTGTGTACCCGCACCTAGACGGAAAGACCCCGTGAACCTTTACTACAGCTTGGCACTGAACATTGAACCTACATGTGTAGGATAGGTGGGAGGCTTCGAAGCACAGTCGCTAGATTGTGTGGAGCCGTCCTTGAAATACCACCCTTGTATGTTTGATGTTCTAACATTGGTCCCTTATCGGGATTATGGACAGTGTCTGGTGGGTAGTTTGACTGGGGCGGTCTCCTCCCAAATAGTAACGGAGGAGCACGAAGGTTAGCTAATCACGGTCGGACATCGTGAGGTTAGTGCAATGGCATAAGCTAGCTTAACTGCGAGACAGACACGTCGAGCAGGTACGAAAGTAGGTCATAGTGATCCGGTGGTTCTGTATGGAAGGGCCATCGCTCAACGGATAAAAGGTACTCCGGGGATAACAGGCTGATACCGCCCAAGAGTTCATATCGACGGCGGTGTTTGGCACCTCGATGTCGGCTCATCACATCCTGGGGCTGAAGTCGGTCCCAAGGGTATGGCTGTTCGCCATTTAAAGTGGTACGCGAGCTGGGTTTAGAACGTCGTGAGACAGTTCGGTCCCTATCTGGTGTGGGCGTTGGATGATTGATGGGAGCTGCTCCTAGTACGAGAGGACCGGAGTGGACGAACCGCTGGTGTTCGGGTTGTCATGCCAATGGCATTGCCCGGTAGCTACGTTCGGAACGGATAACCGCTGAAAGCATCTAAGCGGGAAGCCGGCCCAAAGATGAGTCATCCCTGACTTTTAAAGTCCGGAAGGGTTGTTATAGACGATGACGTTGATAGGCAGGATGTGGAAGCGTTGTAAGGCGTTAAGCTAACCTGTACTAATTGCCCGAGAGGCTTAACCATACAACGCCCAAGAGGCTTT
>NZ_JAUOQH010000041.1 GCF_030547075.1 Alteromonas sp. 1_MG-2023
CAGAAAACAGCTAATTATGGACCGAAAAAATGTCAGGGAGACACTCGGTTTTTATTGACAAGGGGAGTCATACCAACACCCTGCTTAGGGGCGGAAATACATGGGCTAAAATTAGGAGCGAAGCGACGCAGCCCACATGTTTGCGTCCCAGCCCGCGCAGCGGGCGAACTTGATTTTTTTGTTAGGTGCGAGCCTATTTAAACCAATGGTGAGGGTATTTACTAAGAACTGTGGCATCCCATGCCTCCCAAAACTTCATTTTTCCAGTGAGCGTTAGAAATACTGCATGAATGATAGCGCCCAAGAGTATAAAAAACATCATGGTGGCAATAAGTAACAATATAAGTCCGGTCATAATTAACCCACCATTTTCAACCTGATGTAAATTCATCTCAGGTGAAAGTCCGAACTCTTTTGTCACAAACGCAATAAGGCTAAAAGATGGAAAGATGCCCAGTATAATACCAATAAAAACAAAGTTTGAAATTTCACTTTGTACTCTAGGTTTGAGTTTAAAATAATCAAATATACGGCTGAGCATACTTGTAGCACCTAACTTTCCAATAACGGGCGCAGGCATGTGGGGCATAATGGCGAAGCCGCCCCGCATGTATGCGTCCCAGCGAACGCAGTGAGTGTGTTGATTGGGTTGTTATGCATCATTCTCTAAAACATCCAAGTTGCAATGGACTAAATCTGCGCCTTCTAGGTTAGCGCACTCTGTAAAACCATGTTTTTCCAAAGACTCAATGACGGCGTTATTGGTACTGTAGGTTCCGGTACTTAAACCAAAGTCATTTTTATAGATATCTCTTAGCCGAACATCGTCACGAAACATGAGCGACACTGCAAGAATATACTGAAATTTCGCAGCTTCTTTGTCCTGCAATGAGGCCTCATATATAACAGTAAGAAGCTGGATTTCATCCCAACGATCGGAAGACAAATTGACAGTCGTAACTAACGCATCTATGTATTCTGAACTCTTTTTTGAATGTGTAAAATATTTACCTGCTAAGAACGAAAAAACGGCTACTAATATTAAAGCGACAAAAAAGAGTTTATTTTGCATGTTCATCCTGATGCATAACTTTAAGCTAAGGGGCGCAGATACGTGGGGCATAATGGCGAAGCCGCCCCGCGTATAGGCGTCCCAGCGACCGAAGGGAGAGGCTTAAGCGCTTTGTTAGAAGCAGAGCCTGCACCTTTGGCCTTATTAAAAACTAATAAAGCCAGCATACGATTGATTGTTAAAGCAAACAAGCAAAATGCCAGTGCAGTGATGTTGGTGATTTGACTGAGGCAAGCTGCCCCATGAATTACCAAGTGCAATGGCGCTTGCCGGGTAAAATAAGAACTTGTTGGTAAAGCGCCTATTACACCACCTTTGAATTGAAAGCGGCGGAATAAAACCTACCACAAGCCAGAGCGATGCTAATGAAAACAGGAGAGGGTAGTTCCACTGTGATTTTCATAAAGCCAAACGCAGTTTAGGCTGACGCCTTATAACTTTTCAATAACGGGCGCGGACATGTGGGGCATAATGGCGAAGCCGCCCCGCGTGTATGCGTCCCAGCGAACGA
>NZ_JAUOQH010000042.1 GCF_030547075.1 Alteromonas sp. 1_MG-2023
CGCATTTTCGTGGGTTAACTTTTCAGCCAGAGCCATAATTAGTTTGTTCAATACTAAATCAATTTGGAGGCTAGCATGAACAAACATAGCATGATTTTTATCGGATTGGATACGCATAAAGAGTTTCACGAGATTGCCTATTGTGAAGAGCAGCGCGGGGCAAGTGCGGTGCACTATGGCCGAATTTCTTCTTCAAAAGTCAGCGTCAAAAAGCTCATTCGTCAGTTTGAATCGAAATACCCTGGGGCAACGATTCACGTTGTGTATGAAGCAGGGCCATGTGGATATTGGATTTATCGACTTATCACAAGTTTAGGGCATTGTTGCTATGTCGTCGCGCCTTCCCTTATTCCGAAAAAGCCTGGTGACCATATTAAGACCGATAGGCGCGATGCGTTAAAGCTGGTGAAGTTGTTAAAATCGGAAGATCTCACGCCTATTTATGTGCCGGAGCCAGAAGATGAGGCGGTAAGAGATTTATCCCGCGCTCGAGAGCTTGCCATGAAGGATTTAAAAGAAGCCAAATACCAACTCAAAGCGCTGCTGCTGAGAAACAATATTCGGTATGAAGGCACTGCTAACTGGTCGAAGAAACATCTGCGGTGGCTGACTGAATTGATATTGCCTCATCCCGCGCAGCACATCGTGCTGCAAGAGTACTTACAAACGATAGAAGAGCGCATACGACGACTTGAAAGGTTAGATAACGAACTCACCCATCATGTGCATCTGTGGCGCTATTATCCTGTTGTTAAAGCGATCCAAGCCATGCGTGGTGTGAGGCTGCTAGTGGCGGTTGGGGTTGTTGCGGAACTTGGTGATTTACACCGATTCGACCACCCGAGAAAGCTTATGGCTTATTTAGGCTTAGTACCCAGCGAACATTCCTCTGGTGGAAAGCGTCACTTAGGCGCTATTACGAAGTCTGGTAACGGCAGAGCTAGGCGCTTGTTAATTGAGGGGGCGCACAGCTATCGATATCCAGCAAATGTATCGACTAATATTCAAATTCGCCAAGAAGGGCTACCCAAAGACATCGTCGATATTGCATGGAAAGCACAGCTTCGTCTGTGCAAACGCTACCAGCGAATGAGTAAAAAAGGTAAGCACTACAACCTTATTATCACCGCAATAGCCAGAGAGATGGCAGCCTACATATGGGCTATCGCTAAAGAAGTGGTGCTTACGCCAGTTAATCCAAAATTGAGATTGAGCAGAGTACCTGCATGATAAACGAGTTTGAGCTAATGCACTCGGATCAGGCCGCGGAATGTGGCACAACCTACGAGGGCGTTATGACGGCAATAACTTAACGGTTATTGATCCACGAACATAGACTGATGAGAAGGTGCTACGGCGGAGTGAGTAAGGTAGGCACTGTTCATTGAGAGATGAATAATCCACGAATACCAGCATGACAACCGACGACATTACTGCCTCATCCGGTGCGTTAGCTCATTTATTTAGAGCAGAAAACAGCTAATTATGGACCGAAAAAATGTCAGGGAGACACTCGGTTTTTATTGACAAGGGGAGTCATACCAAC
>NZ_JAUOQH010000043.1 GCF_030547075.1 Alteromonas sp. 1_MG-2023
AATTATGGCTCTGGCTGAAAAGTTAACCCACGAAAATGCGGAGGCTAGCATTTCACAGGGAGTCATTGTGTCTATGTCCTTAGCAAATTAAATCAACATTGGAGGTTGTAGTACTGTGCTAGTTTTTCTTCATATTTTTGCAGGCAGCATAGCTTTGCTCGCTGGAACCATAAGTTTCTTGGCCAAAAAGGGGGCAAACACGCACAGAAAAGCTGGCAAAGTTTTTGTTATCTCAATGGTGCTTATGACTCTATCTGGTGCTTTGTTGGCATTCATTAATGATGAAATGCTAAACATGGTTGCAGGTCTAGTAACATTCTATTTAGTTTGCACAGCTTTCGTTGCTGCCCGCATAACGACTTTTAAGCCAAACCTGACTAATCTTTCATTTGCATTTTTTGGCCTCTTGGTTGGTGTATATGCCGTTCTAACGGGATTTCATGCATTAAGCCAAGGTATTGCGAAGATTGATGGTAATCCAACTCAGGTCATTATAGTTTTTGGCACCATTTCATTATTGGCTGCTCTTGCGGATACATACCTCCTCAAAAAACAAAAACTAAATAACAAAGCAAGGCTAGTGCGTCACAGTTGGCGCATTGGCGTTGCTATGTTTATCGCAGCAGCTTCCTTTTTCCTTGGTCAATCTCAGGTATTCCCAGAAGCAATCAGGAATTCTTTTCTCCTTGTAACTCCTGTTTTGCTTGTTTTACTATCAACGACTTATTGGGTTGTACGTGTTCGTCTGTGGGGTTTAAAAAGACGGACATAACAAAGCCATTATGGCAGGCACGCAAAACGCTTGGCTTGCGCTCCTTCGTCGCCAATTTTAGCCAAGCATTTCTGCGCCCCATATGGCGGCGTTATATTTTAAGAGGAAAAAATGGATATCAAGGAAGTAAGTAAGAGCATTGGTACACAAATTTCAATTTTCGCACTGATAGCAATTGTGGTTTTCATGTATTTCAAAGAAGACTTATATAAGTTATTGGAGCGATACGAAAAAATACAAACTAAAGAACTTCAATTGACGAAAAAAGAAATGCTTCTTGATAAAAAAAGTGAACAATGGGTGCACTTCGAGTCACTTATGCAAACTTATATTAACGATTACGGGCATGTCGACTTTTCAAAAATCGAACAATGCGATAACGAAAGGATGAAGAAACTTCGACAAGCTAAAGTAGCACTGAAAGCTTTAGAAGGCGCCGCTAAAACAATAGACGTTTATGAAAATTATGCAGATTTTTTTCAATCACAAATGACCGGCATGAGAACATACACACAATGTTAGTTTTTTTGGCAAAAAATATAACAAAAAAATAAAGTCGCTCGCGGGCTCGCTGGGACACAAACATGGCGGCTGTGTCACTTCGTTCCGATTATAGCCGCCATGTTTGTGCCCCTTATTTGGGCGTTGGTATGACTCCCCTTGTCAATAAAAACCGAGTGTCTCCCTGACATTTTTTCGGTCCATAATTAGCTGTTTTC
>NZ_JAUOQH010000045.1 GCF_030547075.1 Alteromonas sp. 1_MG-2023
CTTACACGTCCTTCATCGCCTCTAACTGCCAAGGCATCCACCGTATACGCTTAGTCACTTAACCATACAACCCCAAATGGCCTTCGTTAACACTTCCTATTCTTCCTAAACTTTCCTCGTCCGCTCAGTTACATACTAGAAGTATGTGCCTTCGCTTACTCGTCGATTTAGTCGACTAGAAACTGTTACCTCGCCCATTGCACTAATACACACCGGAGTGATACTAAAACAATGATTGAGCGAAGAGCTCTCCCGCCTTTTGAAATCAGGACTGGATGAGATCTAACTCAGTTGTATGCATGACAAGCTAATCGTGAAATTGCCTTGCTATCAAATAAAGATTGATAACAAGCAATTCAAGTCAAGTAGAGTAGTAAGTACGTCTTTCGACTTCTCAATTACTCAAATTTTGATTGATTTACTAATTAAATATCAGCTTTCCAAATTGTTAAAGAACGTTGGAGATTTCATGCTAAAAGCATTACTTTCTTCCTTAGAGTAAAAAACCCTAATCAATGCTTACTCAATTGAGTAAAAATTCATTAGGATTTAATGTCTATATCGACACACAAATATATTCGCTTAATTCTACCGCCAACTTCAGCGAGTAGATAAATCGTCAGGAAGGTTCCCTTCCGGTTAAGCGATTTTTCACGACCACTTGCAAAGCAAGTGAGAAGGAAGATGGTAGGCTTGGGCAGACTTGAACTGCCGACCTCACCCTTATCAGGGGTGCGCTCTAACCAGCTGAGCTACAAGCCTGTAGTGGTGGAGCTAAGCAGGATCGAACTGCTGACCTCCTGCGTGCAAGGCAGGCGCTCTCCCAGCTGAGCTATAGCCCCATTTTCTGTATAACTACAAAAAACTTCGTGTCGTTCTTCATTTAATAACAAAACAATCTGTGTAGGCACTACATCAACAATGTCACCATCGACATTTTGGTAAGGAGGTGATCCAACCCCAGGTTCCCCTAGGGTTACCTTGTTACGACTTC
>NZ_JAUOQH010000046.1 GCF_030547075.1 Alteromonas sp. 1_MG-2023
TGAACGTAGTGGAAGCCTCTGGGAAGTGGCGCGATACAAGGTGATAGCCCTGTACACGAAGTGTTTGTTTTTGTGAAATCGAGTAGGTCGGGACACGTGTTATCTTGACTGAATATGGGGGGACCATCCTCCAAGGCTAAATACTCCTAACTGACCGATAGTGAACCAGTACCGTGAGGGAAAGGCGAAAAGAACCCCTGTGAGGGGAGTGAAATAGAACCTGAAACCGTATACGTACAAGCAGTGGGAGCAGACTTGTTCTGTGACTGCGTACCTTTTGTATAATGGGTCAGCGACTTATATTTAGTAGCAAGGTTAAGCGAATAGCGGAGCCGTAGCGAAAGCGAGTGTTAACTGCGCGTTTAGTTGCTAGGTATAGACCCGAAACCCGGTGATCTAGCCATGGGCAGGTTGAAGGTTGAGTAACATCAACTGGAGGACCGAACCCACTAACGTTGAAAAGTTAGGGGATGACTTGTGGCTGGGGGTGAAAGGCCAATCAAACCGGGAGATAGCTGGTTCTCCCCGAAATCTATTTAGGTAGAGCCTCGGACGAATTCCATTGGGGGTAGAGCACTGTTAAGGCTAGGGGGTCATCCCGACTTACCAACCCTTTGCAAACTCCGAATACCAATGAGAACTATCCGGGAGACACACGGCGGGTGCTAACGTCCGTCGTGAAGAGGGAAACAACCCAGACCGCCAGCTAAGGTCCCAAAATATTGCTAAGTGGGAAACGATGTGGGAAGGCATAGACAGCTAGGAGGTTGGCTTAGAAGCAGCCACCCTTTAAAGAAAGCGTAATAGCTCACTAGTCGAGTCGGCCTGCGCGGAAGATGTAACGGGGCTAAGCAATATACCGAAGCTGCGGATACGTGTTTACACGTATGGTAGGGGAGCGTTGTGTAAGTGGATGAAGGT
>NZ_JAUOQH010000047.1 GCF_030547075.1 Alteromonas sp. 1_MG-2023
CTAACACCTAAATATGGGGCACAGACAGGCAGGCTATAATGGCGAAGCCGCCTGACTGTTTGTGTCCCAGCCCGCCTGCGGGCGACATAATTTTTTTGTTAGCAGTCATTGCTTAAACCGCCACTTAAGCTTTTTAATAATCTAAGAAGACTAATAGTAAGTAATACGACAGCGGCTGTTGGGGAGTAAACCACTAACAACTCTGTTAAAGACAAAGTATCGTTATGCTGATAGCTATATTCTGATACGACGCCTGATAGGATACTCAGAACCAGTACAGCTACGCAAGAATAGACAAACAGGCGAGACTCTTTGGAATTAATACGACGATTTAATTTAATTGAGCTTACTAACAAAGCGATGAAACAAGCACAGATGACGAAAGCATCTAAGGCGTAAAAAAGAAACTCCAGTAAAGTAAAACCGTACATTTCATATATTACTTCTTCAAAAAATTCCATTTAACTAAATCCTAAGACCTGACTGCTAACTTTGAGCTTTGGGGCGCATACGCGGGGCTATAATCGCGAAGCGGCCCCGTGTATGCGTCCCAGCGACCGAAGGGAGTGCCAACAGCGTTTTGTTAGGCGTACAACTGAGAGTACGCAGCTTTGCTGCTAACGCTTGCCCAAATAGACCGCGTGTTTAGATTATTGAATTTAAGATAAAACAACCCTGTGCGAAATGCCAGATGTAAACAGCAATGCTGGATAAATGAGCGAGTTGAGACAACTTGCAGTGCCGAATGTTGGCGTCGCAATATTGATTAAAGCGCGTTGCTAGAGCCGTTTAAACTGCCTCAAAAGCCAGCTGCCAAGACAACCTAGTGAAACAACCTTAATGCTGGAATGTCACGACTGAACCCACTTTTTTAAGCTGTAAGTAAATGACGCCTAAC
>NZ_JAUOQH010000048.1 GCF_030547075.1 Alteromonas sp. 1_MG-2023
TGACGCCTTCTAACTTCCAAATAAGGGGCGCAAACATAGGCGCTATAATGCGAAGCAGCGACTGTGTTTGCGTCCCAGCCCGCGCAGCGGGCGACTTAATTTGTTTGTTAAGTGCCCTACAGATTCGCTAAAAACGACTTTGCTTTTTTTTGCGATGTGAGATGCACCAACTGAATACCATTAAGAAAGTCGCTTGCAAAAAGCTTGGCGTATTTTCGTTTGGTTTTCCAGTAATTTTGCAGCATCCAAAGAATGACTGATTCGGAAGACAAAAAATTACGCCTAAACGATTCTGTATTCCCCGTACCAGCCCAGATTTCTTGTTTTGATGTTGAGCGTTTAAACGAACGAATGAGGATCTGTTTAAACGTATGAATAAAGCTGTAATCCAACCAAATAATTGTGTCCACGTATTGCCACTTGAGCGAATTAGTTTTGGATTGATTACCATCTAATACCCAAGCCTCTTTTTCTAAGTGAGCCTTAAGCAAAGACAAAAATTCTTCGGTTTCCAGATGTTCCCAATTTGGCAGCCAAAACAGTGCATCCATTTCTATGTACGGAATACCTAGCTTTTGAGCAAGCAAGTAACTGAAATGAGATTTACCGCTTCCGCTTGTACCGATGACATTGATTCTTTTCATTGTGATGAAGCCTGACAGGCACTTAACTTT
>NZ_JAUOQH010000049.1 GCF_030547075.1 Alteromonas sp. 1_MG-2023
ACTGTGGCTGTTGGGTCGTTTACCGTGCCTGTTAATTCAGGGGTAGTGTCATTCGTGGTGACATCATTAATAGTTACTACAGGCGCTGTGGCATCAACAGTATCTGTGCCCAGTACACTTTCATTACCAGCTTCGTCGGTGGCAGTTGCCGTTACCTCTACGCCATCGCCTAACGGCGTATTAGGCGTCACACTCCAGTTACCATCGCCATCGGCAGTTACGGTGTAATCTGGTGTACCGTCACCGTCTATATCAATACTAACTAACGCACCGGCTTCGGCAGTACCTGTGATCTCGGTGCCATTGCCAGCATTCACGACTGGTGCTGCAGGGGCTGCGGCATCGACGGTATCTGCAGTTGGCGCACTTTCATTACCTGCTTCATCAGTAGCTGTGGCTGTCACTTCAACACCATCAGCCAATGGGGTATCAGGCGTTATACTCCAGTTACCAGCGCCATCGGCGGTAACCGTGTAATCAGGCGTTCCATCACCATCTACATCAATACTAACTAACGCGCCAGCTTCGGCAGTACCTGTAATTTGTGTACCGTTACCAGCATTCACCACTGGGGCGGCTGGTGCGCTAGTATCAA